>NZ_CP172909.1:0-245000 GCF_050535975.1 Enterococcus sp. DIV1937
ATGCCCGACGTGGAAAGTTTTTGGCATAGCCTTGAAGAAGCCTATCAAGCGATTTTGTCGGCGCCAAGTTTTGATGCTTGGATTAAAACCACACGCCCTTTGAAATTAGACAACAATCAATTGTGGCTAGAAGTCCCTTCTGCAGTTCATCGTGATTACTGGGAAAAAAATCTTTCGGCAAAAATTGTCGAAACTGGATTTAAATTGACCGGTGCAGAAGTGATGCCCCATTTTGTTGTTGCCGATGAAAAAGACGCAGCACTGGCACAAGAACTCGAAGAACCTGCCGAAGAAGAAGTTGTTTTTAGTGAACAAAGTAAAAAAGCGATGCTTAATCCTAAGTACACTTTCGACACCTTCGTTATTGGTAAAGGAAACCAAATGGCGCACGCTGCAGCGCTTGTTGTTGCCGAGGATCCTGGTTCGATTTACAATCCCCTTTTCTTCTATGGTGGTGTAGGGTTAGGGAAAACCCATTTGATGCATGCTATTGGTCATCAAATGTTAGTGAATCAACCAGATGCCAAAGTCAAATATGTTAGTAGCGAAACGTTTACGAATGAATTTATCAACTCAATTCAAACAAAGACATCCGAACAATTTCGGAAAGAATATCGCAATGTTGACTTATTATTAGTCGATGATATTCAATTTTTGGCGGAAAAAGAAGCAACATTGGAAGAATTTTTCCATACCTTCAACGATCTTTACAATGAAAATAAACAAATTGTTTTAACAAGTGATCGCCCGCCGAATGATATTCCAAAATTACCTGAACGATTAGTTTCTCGCTTTGCTTGGGGTTTGTCTGTCGATATCACCCCGCCTGATTTAGAAACACGGATTGCAATTTTGCGCAAAAAAGCAGATGCCGAGCGTTTAGAAATTCCGGATGATACACTAAGTTATATCGCTGGTCAAATTGATTCCAACATCCGTGAATTAGAGGGTGCTTTGGTCCGCGTTCAAGCCTTTGCAACTATTAATGGAGAAGATATTACCACTAGTTTAGCGGCGGACGCCTTGAAATCTCTAAAATCAGTTGGTAGTAAAAATCAATTGTCCATTTTACAAATTCAAGAAGAAGTATCCAAATATTATCATGTGCCTCTTAAGGATTTAAAAGGGAAAAAACGGGTGAAAACAATTGTGGTTCCTCGTCAAATCTCAATGTATCTTGCTAGAGAAATGACCGACAATTCCTTGCCAAAAATTGGTGCCGAATTTGGCGGCAAAGATCATACAACGGTGATTCATGCGCACGAAAAGATTCAGCAATTATTGGAAAAAGATCCAGCGATTCAAAAAGAAGTCAGTGAAATTAAAAATTTATTGAACTCTTAGGATGTGGAAAACTAAACAAAAAAGAACAAAGTTATCCACAACTTATACACAAGTGGATAACTTAGTAAAATCAATGCTCTTTTGACTTTTCCACAGAATCAACATGCCCTATTACTTTTATTATTTATTTATATATAATATACAAAACAGTGGCGTACAAAATTAGAACGTATTGAAAATACTTAAAAAGGAGTTTACATTATGAAATTAACGGTCAAACGAAGTGTCTTTTTACAAGAATTACAAACTGTTCAACGAGCAATTTCTTCTAAAACAACGATTCCAATCTTAACAGGTGTTAAAATTGTGTTATCAGAAGATGGCTTATCACTTACTGGGAGTAACGCGGATATTTCAATTGAAAGTTTTTTAAGTAAAGACGATGAAAAAGCTCAAATGACCATTGAACGCACAGGTAGCATCGTTTTACAATCTCGTTTCTTTGGCGAAATTATTCGTAAATTACCAGAAGATATGTTCACAATGGAAGTTCTAGATAACAATCAAGTTGCAATTACTTCAGGAAAAGCTGATTTTACGGTCAATGGATTAGATGCTGATAATTATCCGCACTTACCAGTAATTGATACTCAAAACCAAATGAAATTACCTGTTCATTTATTGACAAAAATTATTAGTGAAACAGGTTTTGCTGTATCGATGCACGAAAGTCGTCCAATTTTAACTGGGGTTCACTTTATTTTAGAAAATCAAAAATTACTTGCCGTTGCGACAGATTCACATCGTTTAAGTCAACGTGTGATCCCGACAGAACAAGCAGTAGAAGACTTTAACATTGTAATTCCAGGAAAAAGTTTAACTGAACTTTCTCGTTCATTAACCAATGAAGAAGAAATGGTTGAAATCAGCATTATGGAAAACCAAGTGCTATTTAAAACAGAAACAATGTACTTCTATTCTCGTTTGTTAGAAGGAAATTATCCTGATACCAACCGTTTAATTCCAACTAGCCATAACACGCAAATTGAATTTTATGTACCAGAATTGCTTTCAGCAATCGAACGTGCCTCTTTACTTTCTCATGAAGGACGTAACAATATTGTTCGCCTTTCAATTTCACCAGATTCTGTTGTTTTATATGGAAATTCACCTGAAATTGGAAAAGTCGAAGAAGCTTTAAACTATGAAAATGTTTCTGGTGAAGCGTTGGATATTTCTTTCAATCCAGATTATATGAAAGATGCGTTGCGAGCGTTTGGCGATATGAATATTACCGTGAAATTCCTTTCTCCAATTCGTCCGTTTACATTGGAGCCAACCGAAACAGAACTAGATTTCATTCAACTAATTACACCGGTTCGTACAAATTAATCATGTTTAAAAAAGACCTTCGGAAAATCACTATGATCGCCGAAGGTTCTTTTTTGTCGTCTATTTAAAGTCGATAAACGCTACTAGATAAGCTTTTTAAAACTGAAATAGCTTTTACGCTAATATGATTGTGAATGTTTGAACTATCGTTTGACGAATAAATTCTGCCTTTTTTTTTAGTGGATAAAGAAAAAAGCCCTTTAATTTTTCGTTTAAGAGCTGTTCATTTTTTTATGAACATTTCCTAGTGAAAGAAGTTTACGTTGCTTAAAACGACGCTCAGACCTCTACAAGCTACTTTTCTTCATTGCGCGCCCTCTTCGTTTGTCTTTGAGTTACCCCTAATTGTTTTTTAGTTAAACGCTACTCGTCATTTCTGCCAAATCAGGTCCCTTTTTTCTCAAGAAAATATCAATTACCGTTTTAAAATGCTTTTTAAGAGTTTTTTTATCCTAATAATATTTTCGGTCATTTAGAATTAAAATTGCTTAGAATGAAAATTAGACAGATAAATTTGTTTTCTCTTATGAAAAAGGGTATAATATATATGAGAACGTATTAGAAAAAAGAGGGATGCACATTGAAAAAAACGTTTGTTTTAGCAACTGAGTATATAACGCTTGGTCAGTTTCTTAAAGAAATCAACGTCATTGGTAGTGGCGGCCAAGCCAAATGGTATTTGGCAGACAATAGCGTGTTTGTTGATGGCGAGTTGGAAAATCGTCGCGGACGGAAACTTTATGCGGGCATGATGATTGAGATACCTGAAGAAGGTACTTTTTTTATGGTGAAAAACGGAAACGAGTCCGACGATGCGGCTGAATGAGCTGACACTTCAGCATTATCGTAATTATGAAACAGTCAGCTTAGATTTTCCAAAAACGTTAAATCTTTTTTTAGGCGAAAACGCCCAAGGAAAAACCAACTTGTTAGAAAGCATTTATGTTCTAGCAATGACACGAAGTCATCGAACCAGCAATGAAAAAGAATTAATTGGCTGGGAACAAGCAGCAGCTAAAATTAGCGGTGTGGTTGAAAAAAAGACAGGCACCGTGCCGTTGGAAATTTTAATTTCCAACAAAGGACGTAAAACCAAGGTTAACCACATTGAGCAAAAAAGGCTCAGTGCGTACATTGGGCAACTGAATGTTATTTTATTTGCCCCAGAAGATTTATCTTTGGTGAAAGGCTCACCTCAAGTCCGCCGGAAATTTATTGACATGGAACTCGGACAAGTGAGTCCTATTTATCTTTATGATCTTGTCCAATATCAGTCTGTTTTAAAGCAACGGAACCAATACCTAAAACAACTAGCTGAAAAGAAACAAACAGATACTGTTTATCTGGATATTTTGACAGAGCAGCTAGCTGAATTTGGCGGGAAAGTTCTATACGCTCGGTTAGGTTTTCTTAAAAAATTAGAACACTGGGCAAACTTACTCCATCAAAAAATTAGTCATGGACGCGAAACGCTCACCATTGACTACGCATCAAGCATCCCAATTGACAACACGGATCTTTCCTTAGAAGCACTTCAAAATCAATTGCTCCAACAATTAATGAACAATCGTAAGCGTGAATTGTTTAAAGCGAATACTTTTTTAGGCCCTCATCGTGACGATTTGCTATTTATTGTCAATGGTCAAAATGTTCAAACGTATGGCTCACAAGGCCAACAACGAACGACAGCTTTAAGTATTAAATTGGCAGAGATTGATTTGATGCATTCAGAAACAGGAGAATATCCTGTGTTATTACTAGATGATGTCATGAGTGAATTAGATAATGAACGTCAAATTCACTTGTTAGAAACGATTGAAGGCAAAGTTCAAACGTTCTTAACGACAACTAGTTTAGATCACATAAAAGACAAGCTAACAGTTGAACCAGATATTTTCTATGTTCAACAAGGCAAGATAGAAAGGAATTCAGCGACATGACAGAAGAAGAAAAAAACATGAGAGAACGTGCGCAAGAATATGACGCTAGTCAGATTCAAGTTTTGGAGGGCTTAGAAGCTGTCCGGAAACGTCCTGGTATGTACATAGGTTCTACTAGTGGCGAAGGGTTACACCACTTAGTATGGGAAATCGTTGACAACTCTATCGACGAAGCCTTAGCAGGATTTGCTAAATCAATTCAAGTAATTATCGAACCAGACGATAGTATTACTGTTATCGATGATGGTCGTGGAATTCCAGTCGGGATTCAAGCCAAAACAGGTCGCCCAGCTGTGGAAACAGTGTTTACAGTGCTACATGCCGGCGGGAAATTTGGCGGTGGCGGCTATAAAGTATCAGGTGGCTTGCACGGTGTTGGTTCCTCTGTTGTTAATGCTTTATCGACCAGTTTAGATGTTCGTGTTTATAAAGATGGCAAAGTGTACTACCAAGAATATCGTCGTGGTGCGGTTGTTGATGACCTAAAAGTTATCGAAGAAACGGATCGTCACGGAACCACTGTTCACTTTATTCCAGATCCTGAAATTTTTACAGAAACAACCGTTTATGATTTTGATAAATTAGCAACACGGGTTCGTGAATTAGCCTTTTTAAATCGAGGCTTACACATTTCAATTGAAGACCGTCGTGAAGGACAAGAAGATAAAAAAGAGTATCACTATGAAGGCGGGATTAAGAGTTATGTTGAGCATTTAAATGCCAATAAAGACGTTATTTTCCCAGAGCCAATCTTCATTGAAGGAGAGCAACAAGATATTACAGTGGAAGTGTCAATGCAGTATACAGATGGCTACCACTCAAATATTTTAAGTTTTGCCAACAATATTCATACTTATGAAGGCGGAACGCATGAATCTGGTTTTAAAACTTCTTTAACACGTGTGATTAATGACTATGCACGTAAACAAAAATTGATGAAAGAAAACGATGAAAAATTAACTGGGGAAGATGTTCGTGAAGGCTTAACCGCAGTGGTTTCCATCAAACATCCAGATCCTCAATTTGAAGGACAAACCAAAACGAAATTAGGAAACTCAGAAGTACGGACCGTCACGGATCGTTTATTCTCAGAATACTTTACAAAATTCTTGATGGAAAATCCAACAGTCGGCAAACAAATTGTCGAAAAAGGCATGTTGGCCTCAAAAGCTCGTTTAGCCGCTAAAAGAGCCCGTGAAGTCACCCGTCGTAAAGGCGCGTTAGAAATTAGCAACTTGCCAGGGAAGCTGGCTGATTGCTCAAGTAAAGATCCGGAAAAATGCGAATTATTTATCGTCGAAGGAGACTCGGCCGGCGGTTCAGCAAAACAAGGCCGTAGCCGTGAATTCCAAGCCATTTTACCAATTCGTGGGAAAATCTTGAATGTCGAGAAAGCCAGCATGGATAAAATTTTAGCCAATGAAGAAATTCGGTCATTATTTACAGCTATGGGAACAGGCTTCGGCGAAGATTTCGATGTTTCTAAAGCACGTTATCACAAACTAGTGATTATGACCGATGCCGATGTCGATGGTGCGCATATTCGAACGTTGTTATTAACCTTGTTCTATCGCTTCATGCGGCCAATTGTTGAAGCTGGTTATGTGTATATTGCCCAACCACCACTATATGGTGTGAAACAAGGGAAAAACATCACCTACGTTCAACCGGGCAAACATGCTGAAGAGGAACTAGCAAAAGTGTTAGAAGAATTACCTGCTTCACCAAAACCAAGTGTTCAACGTTACAAAGGGTTGGGTGAAATGGATGATCACCAACTTTGGGAAACAACAATGGACCCAGAAAAACGATTAATGGCGCGAGTGAGTGTCGATGATGCCATTGAAGCTGACCAAATTTTTGAAATGCTAATGGGCGATCGTGTGGAACCACGTCGTGCGTTTATCGAAGAAAATGCCCATTACGTGAAAAACTTGGATATTTAATGTGTCGCAACGTTGTAAGAGACGCTAGAACATATATTTAGAGGGGAAAAAATTCATGAGTGAAGAAATTAAAGAAAACATTCAAGACGTCAATCTGACCAGCGAAATGAAAGAATCTTTCATTGACTACGCAATGAGTGTTATCGTAGCCCGCGCGTTACCTGACGTTCGTGACGGTTTAAAACCTGTTCATCGCCGAATCTTATATGGAATGAACGAATTAGGGGTAACCCCTGATAAACCACACAAAAAATCAGCCCGGATTGTTGGGGATGTTATGGGTAAATATCACCCCCATGGGGACAGTGCGATTTACGAATCAATGGTGCGGATGGCACAACCTTTTAGTTATCGGGCTATGTTAGTTGACGGCCACGGAAACTTCGGTTCTGTCGATGGTGACGGCGCTGCCGCTATGCGTTATACCGAAGCACGTATGAGTAAAATTGCTTTAGAAATGCTACGAGATATTAACAAAAATACAGTCGATTTCCAAGGAAACTATGATGATTCAGAACAAGAACCAGTAGTTTTACCTGCTCGTTTTCCAAACTTACTAGTTAACGGAACAACGGGGATTGCGGTGGGGATGGCAACAAATATTCCACCACACAATTTAAGTGAAGTGATTGATGCAACAAGTTTATTGATGGACAATCCTGATGTAACGACGAATGAATTGATGGAAGTGTTACCTGGACCAGATTTTCCAACAGGCGGTTTAGTGATGGGGAAATCAGGGATTCGCCGAGCATATGAAACAGGGAAAGGTTCGATTACTGTTCGTGCAAAAGTTGAATTGACTGAAATGCCGAATGGAAAAGAACGTATTTTAGTAACTGAATTGCCTTATATGGTGAATAAAGCCAAATTAATCGAACGAATTTCTGAATTACACAGAGATAAACGAATTGAAGGAATTACTGATTTGCGGGATGAATCTTCTCGTGAAGGCATGCGGATCGTCATCGATGTTCGTCGAGATGTGAGTGCCTCTGTTGTGTTAAACAACTTGTACAAAATGACTGCCTTACAAACATCTTTTGGTTTTAACATGTTAGCCATTGAAAAAGGCGTACCGAAAATTTTAAGCTTGAAACGTATTTTAGAAAATTACGTCGAGCACCAAAAAGAAGTCATTACTCGCCGGACGATTTTTGACAAAAACAAAGCAGAAGCACGGGCGCATATTTTAGAAGGTCTACGAATTGCCTTAGATCATATCGATGAAATCATTGCCATTATCCGTGGATCACAATCAGATGACGAAGCAAAAGCAACGTTAATTGAACGCTTTGAATTTTCAGATCGTCAAGCGCAAGCGATTTTAGATATGCGTTTACGCCGTTTAACAGGCTTAGAACGCGACAAAATTGAAAATGAATATCAAGAGCTATTGAAATTCATTGCGGACTTAGAGGACATTTTAGCCCGCCCAGAACGCGTCATTGAAATCATTAAAACAGAGTTAAATGACGTTCGCACAAAATTTGGTGATGCACGACGCACAGAATTATTAGTAGGTGAAGTCCTAAGTCTTGAAGATGAAGATTTAATCGAAGAAGAAGAAGTCGTGATTACGTTAACCAATAACGGCTACATTAAGCGGATGGCAAACTCCGAATTCCGGGCGCAACGCCGTGGCGGACGTGGTGTCCAAGGCATGGGCGTTCATGATGATGATTTCGTGAAAAACCTAGTTTCTTGTTCAACACACGACACGTTATTATTCTTTACGAACACTGGGAAAGTTTACCGAGCAAAAGGTTACGAAATCCCTGAATACGGTAGAACAGCAAAAGGAATTCCAGTAATTAACTTACTGGGAATTGATTCTGCAGAAAAAATTCAAGCGATTATTTCTGTTGAGGGCAAAGCGGAAGCAGGTAAATACTTGTTCTTCACAACCTTAAAAGGAACCGTCAAACGGACAGCCGTAACAGCCTTTTCTAATATCCGTAGTAATGGATTAATCGCCATTAGCTTAAAAGAAGATGATGAGTTAGTTAACGTGGTAACGACTAATGGCAATCAGAAGATGATTATCGGAACACATGCAGGATACTCTGTCACATTTGATGAAAATACTGTACGTGATATGGGCCGGACAGCATCAGGTGTTCGGGGAATCCGTCTCCGCGAAAATGATTATGTGGTCGGTGCAGCGATTCTGGATGAAAACAAAGAAGTCCTAGTCATTACTGAAAATGGTTATGGTAAGCGTACAAAAGCTTCTGAATATCCAGTTAAAGGACGTGGCGGTAAAGGGATTAAGACAGCAAATATCACTGAGAAAAATGGTCCATTAGCTGGTTTAACCACGGTCAATGGGGATGAAGATATCTTATTGATTACGAACAAAGGCGTCATTATCCGCTTTAACGTTGATTCTGTTTCTCAAACAGGACGCGCAACATTAGGGGTTCGTTTAATGAGAATGGAAGATGGTGCCAAAGTGGTAACAATGGCTGTTGTAGAACCAGAAGAAGTGGAAGAAGAAATCGTTGAAGTTGTAGAAACAACAGAAAACGAAACAACATCAGAAACAGAAGAATAACATAAAAAAGTTTCGCCAGTTGGCGAAACTTTTTTATTGGGGCTTTTCAAAACTATTTCTTGCTTTTGTCCATCAATTAGCATATAATTAGAGATTGTGAACTACCTTTTTAGGTATGTTCTCCTTGCTCTTAGCCAACTAAGAGCCTTGAAGTCCATAGGGAGGTGAAAATCAATGAGTCAAGATACGAAGTACGAAATCATGTACATTATTCGTCCGAACATTGATGAAGAAGCAAAAACTGCTTTAGTAGAACGTTTCGACACAATCTTAAAAGATAACGGAGCAGAAGTTATCGAATCTAAAGATTGGGAAAAACGCCGCTTAGCATATGAAATGAACGGATTCCGTGAAGGCATCTATCATATCGTTAATGTTACTTCTCCATCAACAGCTGGCGCAATCAACGAGTTTGATCGTTTAGCAAAAATCAATGACGATATTATCCGTCATATGATCGTGAAGGTAGAAGCATAATTTGTTTCACATGAAACATTTATTGACGAAAGGAGATGTTTTGAATGATTAATAACGTTGTATTAGTCGGAAGATTGACAAAAGATCCTGACTTACGTTACACCGCTAGTGGTTCAGCTGTTGCGACCTTTACACTTGCTGTAAACCGTAACTTTACGAATCAAAATGGTGACCGTGAAGCAGACTTTATCAACTGTGTGATTTGGCGTAAACCCGCAGAAACAATGGCTAATTATGCCCGTAAAGGTACATTATTAGGTGTTGTCGGAAGAATTCAAACTCGTAACTACGAGAACCAACAAGGTCAACGTGTCTACGTAACTGAAGTGGTTTGTGAAAACTTCCAATTGTTAGAATCTCGTTCTGCTTCAGAACAAAGAGGAACTGGCGGCGGTAGCTTTAATAACAACGAAAATGGTTATCAATCACAAAATCGTAGCTTTGGTAATAACAATGCCGGTTCTGGATTTAATAACAACAACAATAGTTTCAATCCATCATCTTCTCAGTCGCAAAACAATAACGGTATGCCTGATTTCGATAAAGATTCTGATCCATTTGGTGGCTCAGGTTCATCTATCGACATTTCAGATGATGATTTACCATTCTAAACGAATTTGATAGGAGGGAACAAGAATGGCACAACAAAGAAGAGGCGGACGTAAACGTCGGAAAGTCGACTACATCGCAGCAAACCACATCGAATACATCGACTATAAAGATACTGAATTGTTAAAACGATTCATTTCAGAACGTGGCAAAATTTTACCACGTCGTGTTACAGGTACTGGCGCTAAAAACCAACGTAAATTAACGATTGCTATTAAACGCGCACGTATCATGGGATTATTACCATTCGTTAGTGACGAACAATAATTTTATGACAATTTCCAGAACCAAAGAGCTTGCTCTTTGGTTCTTTTTTATCTTGACTAGTGTTTCACGTGAAACATAACAAGGTTCGCAGAATGAAGTGTTTTGTGATAAAATAAGGGATGAAATAACTAGTGAATCACCAGAGCAATATGCTCGTTGGAACAAGTCGCCTCAAAGGTCTGCAGAAAGATTGGAGGCAAAAAAAAATGCAAAAGAAGAGAATTCAAAAAAACGGTTTCTTAATTGTTGTGGGTCTTCTCTTAGTAGAATTTCTCCTCTATTTCTTACTAACAAATAAATGGCTGCTATTGGCGGTAATTATCGCATTAGATATCTTTCTCTTAGTGGTTATTCGGCTGTTGATTAGAGATGTAGAAATTACGAACGTAGAAAAGATTCAAGAAGCAAGTTCCATTGCTGAACAATCGTTGGATTATGTTGTGAATGAAGTACCTGTAGGAATTATTACGTATAACGGGGAAACACGCGCGGTAGAATGGCTTAATCCTTATGCTGCTTCTATTTTTAATAAAGACAATCAGCTAACGTTAACCGCTAGCCAAGTTACGTCTTATTTAGAATTAGCAGAACGAAACCAAGATATTTTTACAATTGACGAAAATACCTATCGCTTTAGCGTCAATAAAGAACAACATACAATTACTTTTGAAGATATCACTAAAGAAAGTAATTTGTATCAAGAAAAAGTCGAAATGCAAACGGCTATTGGCATTGTGTCTGTCGATAATTATGATGATGTCACCGATACAATGGATGAGAAAGAAATTTCTTATTTGAATAGTTTCATTACGACGATGGTTTCTGATTGGATGGACCAATACAAAGTTTTTTATAAGCGAATCAACGCAGAACGTTATTTTTTCATTGCCCAATGGGAAGATATTCAAAAAATGATGGACGAAAAATTTTCTATTTTGGATACGATCCGTAAGGAATCAGCTAACCATGAAGTAGCCATTACGTTAAGCATGGGGATTGCTTATGGGGGGCCAACCTTAGATCAAACCGGGACAACAGCTCAAACAAACCTAGATACAGCTTTAGTACGTGGCGGCGATCAAGTGGTTGTAAAAGAAGCCAAAGATGAAGCGAAGCCGTTATTTTTTGGTGGAAAAACGGCAGTAACGACGAAACGTTCCCAAGTACGTTCTCGCGCAATGAGCATGGCAATTAAGGGAATTATTGCGGAATCAGCTGATATCTATATTATGGGCCATCGTTATCCAGATATGGATGCGTTAGGTTCAGCATTTGGTGTTGCTCGTTTAGCTTCGTTTAATAATCGAAAAGCGTGGATTGTTTTAGATGAAAATGAAATCATTCCCGATGTCAAAAGAGTGTTAGAGGCGATTAAAGAGTACCCAGAATTAGAAGAGCGCATTATTAGTCCTAAAGAGGCCATGAAGCGCAAGAAAGAAAGTAGCTTATTAGTTATGGTAGATTACCATAAACCGTCTCTATCGATCTCACAAGAGCTCTATGAGCGTTTTGATAAAGTAGTAATCATTGATCACCATCGACGAGGAGACGAATTTCCAGCAAAACCCTTGCTTTCTTATATTGAATCTTCTGCCTCTTCTGCTTCAGAATTAGTCACAGAATTGATCGAATACCAAAGTAATAGCGCAAATAAACTGCAGGCCTTTGAAGCAACCATGATGTTGGCGGGAATTGTGGTTGATACGAAAAGTTTCAATACACGAACGACGGCGCGAACATTTGATGTGGCTAGTTATTTACGAACTTGTGGAGCAGACTCATCTTTAGTACAATATCTATTAAGTTCTGATCTTACAAGCTATCTGGAAATGAACAACTTAATCTCTAAAAGCGAATATGTCACAAAAGATACCGTCGTTGTTGCCGGGAGTGAAGACAAAGAATATGATAGTGTCACAGCTGCCAAAACAGCGGACACATTACTTTCTATGGCAGGGATTAATGCAGCATTTGTCATTACCAAGCGGAAGGATCAACAGATTGGCATTAGTGCTCGGAGTAATGGTTCAATTAATGTCCAAATTATTATGGAAAATTTAGGTGGTGGCGGTCACTTTACTAATGCGGCAGTACAATTATCAAACGTAACAGTAGCAGAAGTAAAAGAGCAACTACTTGATGTAATTCGTCAAAATATTAATGAAATGTATGAACAGGAGTGAAGGAAATGAAAGTCATTTTTTTACAAGACGTTAAAGGAAAAGGAAAAAAAGGGGACGTAAAAGAAGTGCCAACTGGTTACGCCCAAAACTTTTTAATTAAAAATGGTTATGCGAAAGAAGCCAATAAAGGGAGCATGAGTGCGTTAGCGGGTCAAAAGAAAGCCCAAGAAAAACATGAAGCAGAAGTTTTAGCACAAGCAAAAGAAATGCAAGCCTTTTTAGAAGATGAAAAGACTGTCGTAGAGATCAAGGCAAAAGCTGGAGAAGACAGCCGTTTATTTGGCTCAATTCCTTCAAAACAAATTGCAGAAGCCTTAAACAAACAATACAATGTAAAATTGGATAAACGCAAAATCGAATTAGCCAACCCAATTCGTTCTTTAGGTTACACTAACGTACCAGTCAAACTACATCATGAAGTTACAGCGAAAATTAAGGTTCATGTCGTAGCGGAATAATACAATCGATAAAAAAGAAGCCGATTTCTCCGGCTTCTTTTTTATGCAAAATAAATTACTCGAATTATTTTTATAATATTTAAAAATCAAATAAACAACACTTTAAATTAACAAAAGTATTATATTTTTATTATTTGTATATTTTTTAGAATTGGAAAGTGAACTAAAAATAGAGAAATCAGCAGAGAAAAAATGTACTTTTTTTAATGAAATTGTGTTAAAATGGATAGACTAAATGAACCAGAAAGTAAGACATCGTGGGAGAGAACAAAATGAATGAATTATTGCAAGATAGGGTACCACCGCAAAATATTGAAGCGGAACAAGCCGTTTTAGGTTCTATTTTCTTAGATGCAGATGTGCTAATAGAAGCGATGGAATATGTGGAACCTAAAGATTTCTATCGTCGTAGTCATCAGTTGATTTTCCAAACGATGATGACCTTAAGCGACCGAAATGAAGCGATTGATGTGGTAACAATCAAAGATCGCCTAGAACAAGAGAATTTGTTAGAAGATGTTGGTGGACTAAGTTATCTGTCAGATTTAGCTTTAGCTGTGCCAACAGCTGCCAATGTCATTTATTATGCAAAAATTGTTGAACAAAAATCGTTGCTGCGCAACTTAATCCAAACCGCTACAGAGATTGTAACTAAAGGCTTTGAGCAAGGTGAAGATGTTGAATCTATTTTGGATGATGCAGAACGAAGCATTTTAGAAGTCTCCGAAAAGCGGAATCGTAGTGGCTTTTTATCAATTTCAGATGTTCTAAATACAACTATTGCGAATATTGACCAATTATACCAAAATGATGAAGAGATTACTGGTTTACCTACAGGCTATCAAGCATTGGATAAAATGACTGCCGGCTTGCAAGCGGAAGAGCTAATTATTTTAGCGGCCCGTCCAGCGGTAGGGAAAACCGCTTTTGCATTAAATATTGCCCAAAATGTCGGCACCAAAACAGATAAAGCTGTCGCTATTTTTAGTTTAGAAATGGGGGCAGAATCATTAGTGAACCGGATGCTTTGTGCAGAAGGATCCATTGAGGCCAGCCATTTAAGAACAGGGCAATTATCTGAAGAAGAATGGCAAAACTTAATTATTGCGATGGGTAGTTTGTCCCGTGCGAATATCTATATTGATGACACACCAGGGATTAAAATTACCGAAATTCGTGCGAAATGTCGTAAATTAGCACAAGAAAAAGGCAACTTAGGTCTAATTTTGATCGACTACCTACAATTGATTGAAGGAACTGGAAAAGAGAACCGCCAACAGGAGGTTTCTGATATTTCACGTCAATTAAAAAAATTAGCGAAAGAATTAAAAGTCCCGGTTATCGCTTTGTCACAGCTTTCTCGTGGCGTGGAACAACGTCAAGATAAACGTCCTGTGTTAAGTGATATTCGTGAATCAGGTTCCATTGAGCAAGATGCCGATATCGTTGCCTTTCTTTATCGTGATGATTACTACGATCGTGGTGAAGGAGAAGACGGCGATCATGAGCCACCAGAAGTTGACAATGTTGTAGAAGTCATCATTGAGAAAAACCGTAGTGGTGCGCGTGGAACGGTCGAATTACTTTTCATTAAAGAATATAATAAATTTTCTTCGCTTTCGCCGAGGACAGAATTTTAAAAAACGAACTCATTTTTTGAGTTCGTTTTTTTGCTTATTAAGGGATTAAAATCAGAGAGTAAAACACGAACAATATTCGTATATTTTATTATTTTACAAAAACATAACTAAAAATGTTCGTATTTCTGACAGAAACGCTTTTGATTGTGAAAGAATATTCGATTTTTACCCTTGAAAGGGACTGGTTTTACTGGTACAATGATTCAGGACAAAAAAATTATGAACGAGGTGTTCGAATGTCATCAGTAGTAGTTGTTGGAACGCAATGGGGCGACGAAGGTAAAGGAAAAATTACAGACTTTCTAAGTGAAAACGCAGAAGTGATCGCTCGTTACCAAGGCGGAGATAACGCCGGACATACCATTAAATTCGACGGCGTAACGTATAAATTACATTTAATTCCTTCAGGGATTTTCTATAAAGAAAAAATTAGTGTAATTGGTAACGGCGTAGTTGTGAATCCAAAATCTTTAGTAAAAGAATTAGCTTATTTAAAAGAAAATAATGTTGCCACTGATAATTTACGTATTTCAGATCGTGCCCATGTCATCTTGCCGTATCATATTAAATTGGATCAATTGCAAGAAGATGCGAAAGGTGAAAACAAGATTGGGACAACGATTAAAGGAATTGGCCCAGCCTACATGGATAAAGCAGCACGGGTGGGAATCCGTATCGCTGATTTATTGGATAAAGAAATTTTTGCGGAACGTTTGCAAATTAACTTAGAAGAAAAAAATCGTCAATTCGTTAAAATGTTTGATAGCGAAGCCATTGAATTTGATGATATTTTTGAAGAATACTATGAATACGGACAACAAATTAAACAATATGTTACAGATACTTCGGTTATTTTAAACGATGCATTAGATGCTGGAAAACGGGTTTTATTTGAAGGGGCACAAGGTGTCATGTTGGATATCGATCAAGGAACCTATCCATTTGTTACTTCCTCTAATCCAGTAGCTGGTGGCGTAACTATCGGTAGTGGCGTTGGTCCATCAAAAATTAATAAAGTGGTTGGTGTCTGCAAAGCGTACACTTCACGTGTCGGTGACGGCCCATTCCCAACAGAATTATTTGATGAAACAGGAGAAACCATTCGTCGTGTCGGTAAAGAATACGGAACAACAACAGGACGTCCGCGTCGTGTCGGTTGGTTTGATTCAGTAGTCATGCGTCATTCAAAACGTGTATCAGGGATTACAAACTTGTCATTAAACTCGATTGACGTGTTAAGTGGTTTAGAAACGGTGAAAATTTGTACAGCTTATGAACTTGATGGTGAATTAATTTATCATTATCCAGCAAGCTTGAAAGAATTAAGCCGCTGTAAACCAGTTTATGAAGAATTACCAGGTTGGTCTGAAGATATCACTGGTTGCAAAACTTTAGCCGATTTACCAGCTAATGCTCGTAACTATGTGCATCGGATTTCAGAATTAGTTGGTGTGCGCATTTCAACATTCTCTGTAGGTCCAGACCGTAACCAAACGAACGTTTTAGAAAGCGTTTGGGCACAAATTTAAGCAGATTTTTAAGGGAACGTAAAGGATGGCTTATGCCAGTTCAGCCTTTACGTTCTTTTTTAATTTTTATATAAAAATTAAAAACTATGGTAAAATAAAAGAAAACATGAAGGGGGCAATTGTCCGTGAATTATCAATTAGTGACAGATTCTTGTTGTGACTTGCCGTATACATACTTAAAAGAAAACCAAGTACCTTTTATTAGCATGAATATTCAAATTGACGGGAAAGAATATCGCGATGATTTAGGCGAAACGTTTGATTATCAGAACTTCTTAACGGCTATTAAAAATGGAAGTATGCCCACTACCTCTCAAGTTAATGTAGGACGCTACAATGAATTTTTCCGTCCTTTTGTGGAGCAAGGGTTACCGGTGATTTATTTAGCTTTTTCATCTGGGTTAAGTGGCTCTTATCAAAGTGCGTTGCAATCAGTAGAGATGTTAAAAGAAGAGTACGATAATGTAGAAATTCATATTATTGATACAAAAGCAGCTAGCTTAGGTCAAGGGATGTTAGTCCGAGAAGCCATTCGATTACAAACAGATGGTCATTCATTAGGAGAAGTTGTTGCCTATCTTGAAGAGCAAAAAATGAAACTTCACTCGTGGGTAACGGTAGATGATTTAAAACATTTAGAACGTGGCGGACGGATTTCTAAAACAGCGGCAGCACTTGGTGGCTTAATGAACATTAAACCAATTATTCGCGTGGATGCGGCAGGCAAACTAGCATCCGTTGGTAAAACTCGTGGACGAAACAAGTCCTTGCAAAAGATTGCGCAAGAAACGATTCAAGGCATTGTAGAGCCAATGAAACAAACACTGTTGATTGCATATGCGGGAACGAAAGATGACGCGGAAAAAGTCAAAGAATTAATTGAAAAAGAAATAGAGGTTAATGAGATACTGATTTATCCTCTAGGCCCCACCATTACTAGTCATACTGGAATAGGTTGTATTGCTGTGTTTTCTTTTGGTGAAAAAAGAAAATAAAAAATGAGCCTGGGACAAAAATCACTTTGGATTTTTGTCCCAGGCTTAAAAATTGATAAACGGCGGGAACAGAAGCAACACTACGCGTTGCTCCGATCTCAACAACTTCTAAGAGCTAAAGCTCTAAGAGTTGAAGGTCCTTCGGAAATAAGCCGAAATTGTTGAGAATCACGAAGAACGTAGTGATTCGATGATGAACAATACCTACTTGGTCTCCAAAAATTATAGAACACCGGGTAGGTATCATGCAACATCAACTCGTTCCTCGTTGTGTTTTATGACAATTTTCGGAAATTCCTTCTTATTGCTGAGAAACACTATTTGCAAAGTAAATAGATGTTGAACAGTACCTACTTGGTTCTCGGAGTTAAACGCTTCTGTCCCGACCTCATTTTTTAATAATCTGAACTGAATAAAATGTCCATTTGTTTTTGAATTTCTGGGTTTTCCAAGAATTCATCATAGGTTGTTTCTGCCCGATCAATGACCCCTTTATCAGAAACAGCAATAATTCGGTTCGCTAATGTTTGGATAAATTGGTGGTCATGTGAAGCAAAAAGAATTGAACCAGTGAAAGCCATCAACCCATCATTTAATGCAGTGATTGATTCTAAGTCTAAGTGGTTCGTTGGATCATCTAAAACTAAGACATTGGCTTTGGAAAGCATCAATTTTGAAAGCATGACACGCACTTTTTCGCCTCCGGAAAGAACATTGACTGGTTTTAGTACCTCTTCACCAGAGAATAACATCCGACCTAAGAAACTACGTAAGAACGTATTGTCATCTTCTTCTTTACCAGCAAATTGACGTAACCAATCTAAAATGGTTAATGGCTCTTCAAAGTCTTTGCTGTTGTCTTTTGGTAAATAAGCTTGGCTAGTTGTAACGCCCCAACGAACAGAACCTGTATCGGGAGTAATTTCGCCCATAATCACTTTGAATAACGTAGTCGTTGTAATATCTGAGTCAGCGATGAATGCCACTTTATCATCTTTTGTTAAGTTGAACGAGATATTATCTAAGATTTTTTTGCCATCAATCGTTACAGAGACATTTTCAACTTGTAATAAGTCATTGCCGATTTCACGTTCTGGTGTAAAACCAACGAATGGATAACGACGAGAGGAAGGTTGAATGTCATCTAAGGTAATTTTATCTAACATTTTTTTACGAGACGTTGCTTGTTTTGATTTTGAGGCATTGGCACTAAAACGAGCGATAAAGTCTTGTAATTCTTTGATTTGTTCTTCTTTTTTGGCATTAGATTGTGCTTGCAATTTTGTCGCTAGTTGGCTTGATTCCAACCAGAAATCATAGTTACCAACGTAAAGTTTGATTTTACTAAAGTCTAAATCTGCCATGTGAGTGCAGACTTTGTTTAGGAAATGACGGTCATGGGAAACCACGATAACGGTATTTTCAAAGTTGATTAAAAATTCTTCTAACCAATTGATTGAGCGAGTGTCTAAACCATTTGTCGGCTCGTCTAATAGTAAGACATCTGGTTTGCCAAAAAGAGATTGAGCTAATAATACTTTGACTTTTTGACCAGCTGTTAATTCGCTCATTTTTTGATCATGTAATTCTTCTGGAATGTTTAGCCCTTGGAGTAAAACAGCTGCTTCAGGTTCTGCTTCCCAACCGTCAAGTTCAGCAAATTCGCCTTCTAGTTCTGCGGCACGAATCCCATCTTCATCTGAAAAATCTTCTTTCATATAGATAGCATCTTTTTCTTTCATTACTTCGTAAAGACGTTTATGTCCCATAATTACAGTTTCTAAAACAGTGTAGTCTTCGTAGTCAAAGTGATTTTGTTTCAGCGTCGCTAGTCGCTCATTAGGACCCATTGAAACCACGCCAGTTGTCGGTTGAATCTCACCTGATAAAATTTTAAGAAACGTTGATTTTCCTGCACCGTTTGCGCCGATTAAGCCGTAACAGTTGCCAGGAGTAAATTTAATATTCACTTCTTCAAAAAGTTTACGATCTGGAAATTGTAAACTTACATCATTAACAGTAATCAATTGTTTTCCTCGCTTTTAATATATTCTTGAACCTCTCTGCATTATATCGGCTACAGAACCTTTTTTCAAGGAGTTTCAATCTTTTTACAGAAACGAATAAAAAGGTGGGTTTTTTATAGAAAAAAGGCGCTTTTTTAAAATGTTTCATGTGAAACAGAAATTTTTTTCATGAAAGGGTTTTTAGTGTATTTTTTTAATGATACACTGTATCATGTAAATTAATTAGTGTATCGATTAAAGGAGCCATCAAAAATGAAGCGGATTGAAAAAATCTATCAATATGTTAAAGAGCAAACGAAGAATTTAACGCCAATGACCTTAACAAGTGATGCGGGAGTCACGACACAAGAA
The DNA here is from genome assembly GCF_050535975.1 of Enterococcus sp. DIV1937. NCBI lineage: Bacteria > Bacillati > Bacillota > Bacilli > Lactobacillales > Enterococcaceae > Enterococcus > Enterococcus sp. DIV1937. Next base: position 19,656 of record NZ_CP172909.1, read on the forward strand.
ATTTCAGAACGTTTAAACATTCAGCGGACCAATGCTAGTAAAGATTTGAATCAACTGGTTCGTGAAGGGCGCTTGAAAAAATTATCTGGTCGACCAGTAAAATATGTCGCGCAGGTGGCGTTTCAGCATCGACCATTAACCAAGCCAGTTAAAAGTTATCGGGAAAAATCAATGGATCACTCCACAAAAACTTTTATCGAACCATTGGTTGAACCAGTAGTCACGACAAGTAAAACCCCAGAAGTTGAAGATATTTTCAAAAAAATTATCGGTTCAGCTGGAAGCATGAAAACGCCGGTTGAACAAGCCAAAGCAGCGATTTTATATCCGCCAAAAGGCTTGAATTGTTTAATTACTGGACCAACAGGTTCTGGGAAAACTTATTTTGCTCATGCCATGTTTCAATTTGCGAAGCTGAACCAAATTGTGGCCAAAGAAAAAGAGTTTGTGGTGTTTAACTGTGCAGACTATGCGCATAATCCAGAACTTTTGATGTCGCATTTATTTGGGTATGTGGAAGGGGCCTTCACAGGCGCTACGAAAGCGAAAGAAGGGATTATTGATGAAGCAGATGGCAGCATTCTGTTTTTAGATGAAGTACATCGGTTACCACCCGAAGGACAAGAAATGATTTTTTATTTTATGGATCACGGCGTGTACGCGCGTTTAGGTGAAACAGTGAAATCACATCATGCGGATGTTCGGATTATTTGTGCTACGACGGAGAATCCTACTTCTTCTTTATTGAATACTTTTGTGCGACGCATTCCGATTATCATTCAATTACCGAACTTTAGTGACCGTCCTGCGAAAGAAAAAATTGACCTCCTAAAAGTGATGGTTTCAATGGAAGCAGCGCGGATTCAACGGCGAATCTCTTTGTCAGAAGATGTGGTCAAAGCGTTAATTGGAAGTGTTTCTTATGGAAATGTCGGTCAGCTAAAATCGAATGTGCAACTTGTGACTGCGCGAGGGTTCCTTAATCAGATGGAACAAGAGGAATTAATGATTACGATGGACGAATTAACGGACAATATTAAAGAAGGCATTATGCAACTTGCCAGTAATCGAGAAGTATTGTCGGAGTTATCGAAATATCTGGAACCGCAATTAGTGGTATCACCAAATGAATCTTTAGTAGCTATTCAGTCAGATGCCTATGAATTGCCTTACAATCTATATGAGATTATTGGAGATAAAGCGGCTCTCTTAAAAGCAGACGGCTTGGACCAAGAACTAATTAATAATTTTATTACAACGGATATCAATGTTCATTTAAAATCTTTCTACAAAGATTATGGATTCACCTTTGATACAGAAAATAAATTGGCTGAAATTGTTGACCAACGAATTATTGATGTCACTAAGAAAATTTATAATTTTGCAGCGAAGCGGTTATCGTATTCGTTTCAACCCAATTTTATTTATGCAATGAGTTTACACATTAGTTCTTTCTTGAAACGCATCCAATTAGGTAAAGATCCTAAGCATCCTTTAAATGAAAGTATTCGAAATATGGTTTTAGATTATCCAACAGAGTTTGAAACAGCAAAAGAAATTAAAAATATTATTGAAAGTAGTTATCAGATGGAGATTCCTGAATCTGAAAGTTACTATTTAGCTGTTTTGCTCATTTCTTTAAGAGAAAATCCTGAGGCTGGCCGGATTGGCATTGTCGTGGCTGCGCACGGAAATAGTACCGCTAGCAGTATGGTACAAGTGGTTTCTCAATTGTTAAATGTTGATAATTTGAAGGCTGTGGATATGCCTTTAGATATGCCACCGAAAGAAGCTTTGCGTAAAATCGTTGAAGCAGTTGGTGAAGTGAATGAAGAGAATGGCGTACTATTATTGGTGGATATGGGTTCATTAAGTACGTTTTCAGAAGAAATTGTACGCCAGACAGGCATTGATGTGCGGACAGTAGACATGGTGACCACGCCAATTGTTCTTGAAGCGGCCCGCAAAACCGCATTAATTGATACGCAATTGGAAACACTTCACGAGTCTTTAAAAAACTTTCATGGCTATGCCGATATTCGCCAAAGTGAAACGAAACAAATCATTGAAAATTGGAAAACAAGAGCAATTATTGCTATCTGCGCTTCTGGAGAAGGAACTGCGCGCCGAATGAAAGAGCTTATTGAGGAAGCTGTCTTGCCACAAATAGACTGGCATTTAGAAGTGATTCCTTTGTCCATTGTAAATATGAAAGAAGTCTTGCCTAAAATTCAAGAAGACTATGAAATTATTGCGACAACTGGGATTACCAATCCCAAAATTGGAGTTCCTTATATTTCCATGGAAAATTTCTTTTCCGGTGAAGCAGAAAAAATTATTCAGCAATTACTAGCAGAGCGGAAAGAAGAAGTAATGAATAAGCCGTTGGACGAAGCGGCAGCAAAAGAAATTTGTCTAAAATATATGGAGCAAAGTTTCACTTTCATTAATGGAAAAAAAATCATTGATCTGTTGTGGTCATTCGCTAAAAATATCCAAACCCAATTAGCGATGCCAGAAGAGTACACATTTTATATCAATTTGATTATGCACACATCGGGCATGTTGGAGCGTATTTTACGGAATGATACACTGACGGTTTCAGAAAAGGAACTTGGTCGATTGGTTCAAGAGCCAATTTATCCAGTGATTGTGGCCTCAATTGAGACTATGGAAGAAGCTCTTAATATGGATGTTCCAGCAGAAGAAGTTTATTTTATCGCACAGTTAGTCAAAAATGCTCAGTGTATCGAAGATAAAATCACCGAAATTGATACACTAGATTAATACAGAAAAAACGATACACTATTTATTAGTGTATCGTTTTTTTGATTTTCTTAAAAAAACCTATAATTTTCTAGGTTTCGAACCGATACACTAAAGTTGGCACGAAACTTGCTTATAATAAGGTGTCCCTTTTTACCTAAAATTTTTAGGTAAAAAGACAAAGGTCCTAACCTTTAAAAATGAATTTAAAGGAGCATTCCCGATGGTAATGGATATTCGTTTAGCTCGAATTGATGATCGATTAATTCATGGCCAAGTAGCAACTGTTTGGGCAAAATTGACGAACATTAATCGCATTTTAGTGGTTAGTGATTCCGTTGCTCATGACAATTTGAGAAAAGCCTTGTTGGTTCAAGCTGCTCCACCTGGTGTCAAAGTAAATGTCATCACTGTTCAAAAAATGATTGATGTTTACCCTGATCCTCGTTTTGATTCGTTTCGAGCCATGTTGTTATTCACTAATCCTTTGGACGTGAAACGAGTGGTCGAAGGCGGTGTACAACTAACTTCTGTGAATATTGGCGGAATGAGTTTCAGTACAGGCAAGCGAATGATTACGAATGCAGTCGCAGTGGATGCCAACGATTTAAAAGCATTTCTGTTTTTAAATGAACAAGGTATTGAATTGGAAATTCGAAAAGTCGCAGCAGACAGCCAAGTGAATTTGATGGATTTACTGAAAAAAGAGCGTAGCAAAGAAAATAACGCCAGCTGACGTTCATTTTTACAGACGAAAGACATTGAAAGGATGTGGTGGCCTAGGACCAACATCATTGCTTCATGAACTGTATTGATAAAGGCAAGTGCTGATGTTGAAAAAAATCAAGAACTATTGAAATTTTTTCATTTATTTTTGTCAGAATCTGATTTATCTGATTTTTTTCAAAAAGTGAAAGCGTTTAGCAGTACAACCATGAAAAAAAACATCAATTATACAGGAGGTATAAAAATGGTAGGAATTATCCTAGCAAGTCACGGTGAATTTGCTGAAGGGATCTTGCAATCTGGTGCAATGATCTTTGGCGAACAAGAAAATGTAAAAGCAGTTACGTTAATGCCTAGCGAAGGTCCCGATGATGTAAAAGCAAAAATGCAAGAAGCCATTGCATCGTTTGACAATCAAGACGAAGTACTATTTTTAGTTGACCTATGGGGAGGAACACCATTTAACCAAGCGAACTCATTGTTAGAAGATCATAAAGACAAATGGGCAATCGTTGCAGGTATGAATTTACCAATGGTTATTGAAGCATATGCTTCTCGTTTCTCTATGGAATCAGCACAAGAAATTGCGACACATATTCTTGAAACAGCAAAAGATGGTGTCAAAGTTAAACCAGAAGAGTTACAACCAGCAGAAGCACCAAAAGCTGCTGCGACAGAAGATGCACAGCCAAAAGGTTCGTTACCACCAGGTACAGTTGTTGGCGATGGCAAAATTAAATTTGTGCTAGCACGTATTGATTCACGTTTATTACATGGTCAAGTAGCAACAGCTTGGACAAAAGCAACACAACCAAACAGAATTATTGTTGTTTCTGATGCCGTTGCAAAAGATGACTTACGTAAGAAATTAATCGAACAAGCAGCTCCTCCAGGAGTAAAAGCCAATGTTATTCCAATCAGTAAAATGATTGAAGTAGCGAAAGATCCACGTTTTGGCAATACAAAAGCATTATTATTATTTGAAAATCCTGAAGACGTCTTAAAAGTGGTTGAAGGCGGCGTAGAAATCCCAGAAGTAAACGTTGGTTCAATGGCTCACTCTGTTGGAAAAGTCGTTGTAAGCAAAGTATTATCAATGGGTCAAGAAGACGTTGATACGTTTGATGAATTAAAAGCCAAAGGCATCAAATTTGATGTGCGTAAAGTGCCAAATGATTCAAAAGCGAATATGGACGAAATTTTGAAAAAAGCAAAAAATGAGTTAGCAAACGCGTAACTCGCCAAATACAAATCAAAATAGGAGGCTTATCATGTCTGTTATATCAATTATTTTAGTTTTACTCGTTGCCTTTCTAGCTGGTATGGAAGGGATTTTGGATGAGTTCCAATTCCACCAACCGTTAGTAGCATGTACATTAATCGGATTAGTTACTGGTAATTTAGAAGCCGGAATTGTTTTAGGTGGTACTTTACAAATGATCGCGTTAGGTTGGGCGAACATCGGGGCTGCCGTTGCACCGGATGCCGCTTTAGCATCTGTTGCCTCAGCAATTATTTTAGTTTTAGGTGGCCAAGGTGTTAAAGGTGTTCCTTCAGCGATTGCCATCGCAGTTCCTTTAGCGGTTGCAGGTTTGTTCTTAACAATGATCGTTCGGACAGTTGCGGTTCCAATCGTTCACATGATGGATGCGGCTGCTGAAAAAGGCAACATTAAACAAGTTGAAATGTTACACATTTTCGCTGTATGTTTACAAGGTATTCGTATTGCGATTCCAGCAGGTGCGTTACTATTCATTCCTGCAGACACTGTTCGTAATTTCTTAGAATCAATGCCAGCTTGGTTAACTGATGGTATGGCTATCGGTGGTGGTATGGTCGTTGCCGTAGGTTATGCATTAGTAATCAACATGATGGCAACAAAAGAAGTATGGCCATTCTTCATTATCGGTTTCGTAGTCGCAGCGATTTCTCAATTAACATTAATCGCATTAGGTGCTTTAGGTGTCGCTTTAGCTCTTATTTACTTGAACTTATCTAAAATGGGCGGTTCTTCTAACTCAAATGGCGGAGGCAACTCTGGCGACCCATTAGGCGATATTTTAAACGACTACTAATTCTGAAGGAGGAGCAAAGAAAATGGCAGAAAAAATTCAATTAACTAAAAAAGATCGTTTAGCTGTAGCTTGGCGTTCAACATTTATCCAAGGTTCTTGGAACTATGAACGTATGCAAAACGGCGGCTGGGCATTCTCAATGATTCCAGCAATCAAAAAATTATATAAAACGAAAGAAGAACGTTCAGCGGCGTTAAAACGTCACTTAGAGTTCTTTAATACACACCCATACATTGCCTCACCAATCCTTGGTGTAACATTAGCTTTGGAAGAAGAACGTGCCAATGGCGCACCAGTTGATGACGTAGCGATTCAAGGGGTTAAAGTTGGGATGATGGGTCCTTTAGCCGGTGTCGGTGACCCAGTTTTCTGGTTTACTGTTCGTCCAATGTTAGGAGCTTTAGGTGCTTCCTTAGCAATGGGTGGTAATATCTTAGGCCCAATCTTATTCTTCGTTGCTTGGAACTTAATTCGTTGGTCATTCATGTGGTATACACAAGAGTTTGGTTACAAAGCAGGTTCTAAAATTACTGATGACCTTTCAGGTGGTTTACTACAAGATATTACAAAAGGTGCTTCTATTTTAGGGATGTTCGTACTGGCCGCATTGGTTCAACGTTGGGTATCGATTAAGTTCTTACCAATTGTTTCACAAGTTAAGTTAGACAAAGGTGCTTATATCGAGTGGGATAAACTTCCTGCTGGCGGTGAAGGAATGCATAAAGCCTTTGAACAAGTGAACCAAGGCTTGGCGCTTTCACCAACGAAAGTTACTACTTTACAAGATAACTTAGATCAATTGATTCCAGGTCTAGCACCATTACTACTTACATTCTTATGTATGTGGTTATTGAAGAAAAAAGTTAGCCCAATCGTTATCATTCTTGGTTTATTCGTAGTCGGCGTAGTCGGCCACTTAATCGGCTTATTATAAGAATGACGAGGTCGGGACAGCACCGTTTAGCTCCGAGAAATAAGAAGAAATTTTCGAAAATTGCTCTTTAATTTTTGGAGAATTTCGGCTTATTTCCGAAGGAGCTGGTTCTGTTTCCGCCGTTTATCAGGTTTTGATCCTGGAACAAAAAAAGCGGAAGAGAAGTCGAGAAACTTTTCTTCCGCTTTTTTAAACAAAGATGTAATTTTGTTTGTTTCGATCAGGAAAGAAACGTATAATAAAGAGGAATTAGTCGAATGAAATGGAGCAGATAACATGGTACAATCATTAAACACAAAAGTTGATTTAGTTATAGATGCGACGGCATTTACAGGATTAACAGATTATGGACAAATTATGATAGGTGACCGCGGGTTTGAATTTTACCATGCCAAAGATCCACGTAAGTTTATCCAAATTCCGTGGGAAGAAGTCGATTACGTGTTGGCTTCAGTAATGTTCAAAGGAAAATGGATTCCTCGTTATGCGATTCAAACCAAGAAAAATGGGACGTATACGTTTGCTTCAAAAGAGCCGAAGCGAGTGTTACGAGCTATTCGTGAATATGTTGACCCAGATCATATGGTCCAATCTTTGAGTTTCTTTGATGTCATAAAAAGAGGGATTCTCTCGATTGGGAAAAAGAAAAAATAATTTATAACTGTTACTTTTTTATAAACTAGATGAAAAAGTAGCGGTTTTTTTGTGGGAAAACGAGGGACTTATTTATACAAAAAAGGCACAATTGTGCACCAAAAAAGAGACAATCAAGTGATACGTTGTTTTTAATGGAGTTATCATTGAAATGGTTTTCAGAAAGCACGATGAAAATATTTGACACCTTGTAAAATAGTAGTAACATAATAAGTGTAATAAATTATTTTATAGAGGAGTGAGTGTCATGGAACAACGACAACATCATGGAATGGACTGGGGTTCATTAGTATTAGGAATTCTATTTGTTCTGACTGCATTAATTTCTTTCCAAAATCCTGCCGGTAATTTAATTGCCATTGTGATGGTTTTTGCGATTTTTGCTATTATTAAAGGGATTTTCGAAATTTTTGTACGTAATCGTATGAAAGAATTGCTAGGCTACAAAGCTTATGCACCAATCATCTTAGGGATTATTGATATCCTAATTGGTGTTTACTTATTGTTTAACTTAAATATTGGTGTCGCTGTGTTACCATTTGTTTTTGCAATTTGGTTTTTATTCGACTCAATTTTCGGCTTATTTACTTTAGATTTTGCTAAACGAGTAAGCACAGGTTACTTCTGGTTCACATTAATTGTTGACGTTTTAGGGATTATCTTAGGTGTAATGTTATTATTTAATCCATTGTCTTCAGCATTAACTCTAAGCTTCTTAGTTGGCTTCTACTTTATGATGTTTGGTATTAGCAATATTGTATATGCTTTTAGATAAAAGAAGTAAAAAAAACAGGTTTTCCGAAAAGGAAAACCTGTTTTTTTTAATAACGACGGCGGCAGTTGCCATTATTTCCCGAAATTGTTCGAACAAGCCACACGATAATCGCTACGGGAACTAAAATTTTTACTGCTAGCCACAATAAGCTTCCCACGATACCGACAACGGCACTAAAGAGTGAACCGACAACTAAAAATAAAAGGACCACTAAAAGAATATTTATAAACATTGGTCGTTGATTATTCATACGTACTACCTCCAAATTTTTCCTGTTTTCTATATACAGAGTATAGCAAGAAAGCGCAACAAACACCTCCATCGGAAGGCTGATTTTTTTCTCTGGCGAATGATGGAGCCGCTGTTGGTTATTTTGGACTTTCTTATTGAAATAATCAGAATATTCTGGTGTATAATTATAAAAAAGGATTTAAAGTGAGGGATTGGATGTCGACTGAGGGATTAATCGCTTTGTTAGAAAAGAAACGAAATCATTTAAGTAAAATTGAAAATCAAGTACTGGATTATATTTTGACGCATATGACGGAAATTAGTTCACAAACCATTTATGAGGTGGCGCAGGCGTTGTTTGTCTCAACAGCCACTATTTCTCGAACGGCAAAACACTTAGGTTATCGAGGCTTCCAAGAATTAAAATACGCAATCGTCCAATCGGTGCAGAGCGAGAGCACAGAAAGCGATAGTCGTAGTTTTCAAGCTATTACGCAACAGTTGATCGCCAATGTGCAAGACAGTTTTCAACAAATGGATGAAGCCAAAGTCGCGGAAATGCTTAAAATGATTGAGCGTGCGAATACGATTGAAGTGTTCGGTGTTGGTGGCAGTTTTCCTATTTGTACTGATTTTGCACGAAAGCTAACATTTTTAGGAAAAAAAGCCTATGCACGATCTGATTGGGATGAACAAGCGGCAGCAGTTAAGAATCTGGACGGACAGGATTTAGCCATTTTTGTCAGTTATACAGGAGAAACTAAGGGGATTTTAGCGTATGCACGTGTAGCGCAGGAACAGCAAGTGCCGATGATTAGTTTGATTTCGACTAAAGGAAGCACCTTGGAAAAATTGTCGACGACGACGTTATTTGCCAAAGGGACGACACGTTATCATCAGCGCGTGGATTTAAGTTCAAGAATTGCTGTCATTTGTTTGTTCGATACGGTTTTATTAATGTATGCAGAGGCAAAGCAGCCGCGGTAATTTTATGCAACACCATACTAAATGATGTAAGGGGATACAGAAAGAGTGTAGCCTCTTTTTTCTTTGTTTTGGGCTAGTTATAATGAGGGCAATGAATGTAAACGCAATCATTTTTAGTTTTGTAAAGAATGAATGGAGGAGTTAAGAAATGGCAGTAAAGAAAAAGAAAGCGACTTTCTGGGAGTTTTTCCAAGGATTAGGTAAAACGTTTATGTTGCCAGTGGCTTTATTAGCTTTTATGGGGATTTTGTTGGGATTAGGAAGTTCTTTTTCCAGTGAATCCATGATTGAAACGATCCCGTTTTTAGGAAAGCCCGCAGTGAAAATTATTTTCCAATTTATGTCGACAATTGGTGGTTTTGCGTTTGCCTATTTACCTGTCATGTTTGCAATGGCCATTCCGTTGGGGTTAGTTCGGAAAGAAAAAGGAATTGCTGCGTTTTCAGGTTTCGTAGGCTATACGGTGATGAATTTAGCGATTAATTTCTATTTAGTGCAGACGAATCGCCTCGTGGATCCTGAGCAGTTGCGGGAAGCCGGCCAAGGAATGGTTTTTGGGATTCAAACGATTGAAATGGGCGTTCTTGGTGGAATTATCGCTGGGCTTATTGTCTATAAGTTGCATAATCGATTTTATACGGTGCAACTACCAGATAGTTTTGCCTTCTTTTCTGGCGCACGGTTTGTACCAATTATTACTTCATTAGTGATGGCCTTCGTGGGCTTAGTAATTCCGTTAGTTTGGCCACTTTTTGCGCTAATGATTATGGCGATTGGCCAACTTATCCAACGTTCTGGTATTTTTGGGCCTTTTCTGTTTGGTTCAGGGGAACGTCTACTGTTACCGTTTGGGTTGCATCATATTTTGGTTTCCATGATTCGTTTTACTGAAGCAGGGGGTTCAGCGGTGGTGGCTGGCAAAGAAGTGTTTGGTGCGTTAAATATTTTCTATGCAGAATTGCAAAATAATTTACCGATTTCACCAAGCGCAACAGCTTTCTTGTCACAAGGGAAAATGCCGACCTTTATTTTTGGCTTACCAGCGGCGGCACTTGCGATGTATCATACTGCAGCTCCGGCGAATCGACATAAGATTAAAGGCTTACTCCTTTCGGGTGTAATTGCTACGGCTATCACTGGCATTACAGAACCAATTGAATTTTTATTCTTATTTATTAGTCCATTATTATGGCTGTTTCATGTCATTATGACTGGTCTAGGTTTCATGGTAATGGCTTTATTAGGTGTTGTGATTGGGAACACTGATGGCGGGCTACTGGACTTTGTTATTTTTGGCTTGTTACAAGGAACTTATACAAAATGGTGGTGGGTTCTCATTGTCGGCGCTATCTGGTTTGTTGTTTATTATTTCGTCTTTAAAACAGTCATTGTAACCTTTGATTTAAAAACACCTGGACGAGACAAGGTCTTAGATGAGACTGAATATACCGATCAAGAAGTTCAATATAAGAAAACGGGTGGCTATGATGCGCCTGGGATTTTAGCGGCTTTGGGTGGGCAAGAGAATATTCAAGCTATTGATAATTGCATTACGCGTTTACGTTTAGTGTTAGCAGATGCTAATAAAGTAGATGATGACAAATTAAAGCAATTAGGGGCTTTAGGCGTTGTACATTTAGATGCGCAGAATGTACAAGTGATTATCGGAACCAAAGTGACAACGGTCCGTAATCAATTAGAGATGATTTTAGGTTAGAAAAAAGACAGAAGGTGAAGAGTGTGTCGTTTGATAAAGCAATTGATCGACGAGGAACGTATTGTACACAGTGGGATTTTGTAGAAGACCGATTTGGGGAAGCGGACTTGCTTCCCTTCACTATTTCCGATACGGATTTTGCTGTGCCAGAGGCAGTTCTGGCAACATTACAGGAGCGTTTGAACCATCCAGTATTTGGCTATACGAGGTGGAACCATCCGCAATTAAAAGAAGCAATTCAAACGTGGTACCAGACAAGATTCCAGACGAAGATTGAAGAACACTGGATTATGTATACCCCGACCGTTATCTACGGGATTTCTGCTTTGATTCAATTATTAACTAACGAAGGGGAGGGCATTATTTTACAAACACCTGCCTATGATGCATTTTTTAAAGTTATTCAGGAAAATAAGCGGCAAGTAGTGGCAAATGAACTGCTTTATCAAGAGAAGCGCTACAGCATTGATTTTATTGATTTAGAAAAAAAACTAGCGCAACCAGAAAATCGCTGTTTGCTTTTATGTTCCCCGCATAATCCAACAGGACGTGTTTGGGAGCAATGGGAATTAGAGCGAATGGTTTCATTGTGCCAACAGTATGATGTGTTTTTACTTTCTGATGAAATTCATATGGATATCGTTAATAAAGGCCAAGTTCATCGACCAATTACGCAATTTGATTATAAAAAATCTGCCATTATTACCAGTGGCACGAAAACCTTTAATTTTCCAGGGCTGATTTTTGCTTACGCCCTAATTCCAGATAACGAATTACGTGACGCTTTTCAGCTCAAATTAAAAAACGCCGATGGTTTATCATCAACAAGTATTTTGGGAATGCTAGCAACCATGACGGCCTATCAAAAATGTGGTACTTGGGTTGACGAGTTGAATGATTATTTAGCGGAGAACCAACGTTACGTGAAAGATTTTTTACAGACATATTTGCCAAAAATTAAAGTGACGGAGCTGGAAGCCACTTACTTAATGTGGTTGGATGTATCAGCGGCAGTTCCAGATGTGGCCCGCTTACAAGAGGCTTTAGTTTCTGTGGGGAAAGTCGCCATTATGGACGGCTCGATTTATGGCGGTAATGGACAACGATTTTTACGGTTAAATATTGGCTGTTCGCAAGCAAAACTACACGAGGGACTTGAAAGGATGCGCCAAGGTTTTGAAGTTGTTTTACAAAAGGATGGCACAGCATCAGCGCTTGGGAATAATTGAGAAAAGATAGCATTCCGAAAATGGTTGCAGTACAATGGAAAAATAGAAACAAATAAAATAACAAAAAGTAACAACTTGTCATTTACTGGGGGAAAAGAAATGAAAACAATTAAAACAAAGCAAGCACCACAAGCAATTGGGCCATATTCACAAGCAAAAATTGTGAATGGTTTATTGATTACTTCTGGTCAGATTCCACTGGATCCTGAAACAGGCAAGGTGGTTGGTACAACGATTAAAGAACAAACCAATCAAGTACTGAAAAATATTCAAGGGATTTTAACAGAAGCTGGTAGTGATTTTGCTCATGTAGTCAAAACGACATGCTATTTACAAAATATGGCGGATTTCACGGCATTCAATGAAGTCTATGCTGAGTATTTTAGTGCGGAATATCCTGCACGCACAACGATTGAAATCTCTAAATTACCGATGGATGTGTTGGTGGAGATTGAGATTATCGCAGAAGTAGTGGCGTAAAAAATACAGTTAAAAGAGTGAGAAAAAAATCGTCTTAGATTTTTTTCTCACTCTTTTTTTTTCAATAAAACAATACGATTCAGCCAAAATGTCTAGCCGTGCTGGAAAATTTTCAGCAAATAGGCTACCATGGAAGAAAATCGATAAAACGAAAGTTAAATGAATAGAAAAGAGATATGAAAGAGGCTATAAGATGAAAAAAAATATTAGCCAACTAACGCAGTGGTTGAAAGAACACAGTTTATTATTGAAACTAATTTTTCTTGGTTCTGTATTAGTTTTCGTGGCTAACCAAGTGACACATATCGCTCAAGGCATGACCTGGGCGGATATTTTTTCCACGATGGAACAACAAAGTACGGGGCGTTTAATTGGTATGGTCTTGGCAGGACTATTAGGGGTTATTCCAATGCTCCTTTATGACTATGTAGTCGTTAAGTTATTGGAAAAAGAAGGTAAGCCACCAATGAAACGAATGGATTGGTTAACTTCGGCTTGGGTCACCAATACCATTAATAACTTAGCGGGTTTTGGCGGCGTGGTTGGTGCAACGCTACGGATTAATTTTTACGGAAAAGATGTACCGCGGGGCAAGGTTGTAGCAACGGTCTCAAAAGTTGCTCTGTTCTTGATTTCAGGGTTATCTATTTTATCTTTTGTGGCGTTTGTTGATTTATTTTTTATTCGAACCCAAAATGTTTTTCGTGAATATTGGGTTTGGTTATTACTGGGCAGCCTGATTGCGCCAGCGCTCTGGTTTTTCACGTATTTAAAACGGCGAACATTGTTTAAAACATTTTTTCCAAAAGCGGTGCTCCTATTATTCGGCGCTTCATTAGGTCAATGGCTAGGTGGGATGTTTGCTTTCTTGATGATAGGTCGCTTGATGCAGGTGCCAGTTTCGATGGTTTCTGTTTACCCAATGTTTGTTATCGCTACGTTAATCGGTATGTTAACCATGGTTCCTGGTGGTATGGGAACGTTTGATGTCTTAATGATTTTGGGCTTATCACAATTAGGGATTGATCGATCACAAGCGGTCGTCTGGTTGTTGTATTATCGTTTGTTTTATTATGTGACGCCTTTTATGACAGGAGTTATTTTGTTCTTGCAACAAGCAGGCATGAAAGTCAATCAATTTTTTGATAATTTACCTCGGTTATTTTCACAAAAAGTGGCGCATTTTATTTTGGTGGCGGCGTTATATTTTGCAGGAATTATGATGGTTCTATTGTCGACTGTGACGAATTTGTCGAATGTCAGTCGTTTATTCCAAGTGTTACTTCCCTTTTCTTTTAATTTTTTAGATCAAACATTGAATTTATTTGTAGGATTCTTGTTATTAGGTTTAGCTCGAGGCATTTCTATGAAAGTGAAAAAAGCTTATTGGCCTACAATTATTTTACTAGGATTTTGTATTGTAAATACGGTGGCACGAACGACTTCGTGGCAGTTAATTGCTGTTTATGCTGTTATTTTATTGGCGGTTATTTTGGCTCGTAAAGAATTTTATCGTGAAAAGTTTGTTTATTCATGGGGCGCTTTAACGGTAGATAGTATTTTGTTTGGCTGCTTGTTTATCGGTTATGCGGTTGCTGGCTATTACGCCGCACGACCAGCTGGTGGCAATCAAGTTATCAATCACTTTTTGTTGTTTCCGTCAGATGATGTTTGGTTTAACGGATTGATTGGATTAAGTATTTCCTTGATTGGTTTATTCTTTTTGTATCAATATTTAGCCGAAACAACTGTTACTTTAGGTGAGGGGTTTGAGGAAGCGCGGTTGACACGCTTTTTGGAAAAATTTGGTGGCAACGAAGGCAGTCAATTTTTATATTTAAAGGATTATGGTCATTTTTATTACCAAGAAGAAGGCGAAGATCAAGTACTTTTTGGGTTTCAAATGAAGTTTAATAAATGCTTTGTCTTGGCGGATCCAATTGGGCAACGAGAGAAATGGACAGCGGCGACACTGGCGTTTATGGATCAAGCCGATTTGTTAGGCTATCAATTAGTTTTTTATCGTATTTCGGAAGAATATGTTATGAATCTTCACGATTGCGGTTTTGAATTTATGAAAGTTGGGGAAGAAGGCTTGATTCAATTTGATGAGCCGTCAACAGTGAATCAAACAGCCTGGACGGAAACAGTGACTGAAAAAATAGCAGCGGAAGCAGCGGATTTTCAGTTTGAATTTTATCCTGAAACGATTAGTGATGCCTTATATCAAGAGTTAGAACGAGTTTCTGCGGACTGGTCACGGAATCAAAAAGAGCGCTACTTTATTGGTGGACGGTTGGATCCCGAGTACTTGAAATGCAGTAGCGTGGGCTTGGTGAGACAGAAACAAACGGTCATCGGTTTCATTACTGGAAAAGAAATGGAAAAAGGCAAAAGTATTTCGTATGATTTGTTACGTATTCGTTCAGAAGCACCTGCTTTTACTAGAGAATATTTGTTCACTCATTTTATTGAAACCTATCAACAGCAGGGCTATCAATTAATTGATATTGGGATGGCGCCGTTGGCTAACGTAGGGGAGAGCAAGTACTCTTTCTTAAAAGAACGCTTTGTTAATATTTTTTACAAGTATAGTTATCAAATTTATGCGTTTCAAGATACACGCAAGCGCAAAGAACAATATGTCACTAGTTGGCAACCACGTTATTTTGCTTATCCTAAGCGGACCAGTGTACTCTTTGCTTTTGTGCAACTTTCTTTGTTGATTACGAAAGGGAGACATCAAAGTGTTTCGCTTGTGGAAGAAGCAATGACTGAAATTTAAAAAAATCACGCGATGACTTAGGAACTGACCTAAGATTGTGAGACAGGAATAAAAAAGCATTTTCCTAGACTGCTGATTTCCGATAGTCTATCGGCGATTGGTAGTCTAGTTTTTGTTGAATTCGACTTTCATTATAATAATTAATGTATTTTTTTACAATTTCTATTACAATAGATGTAGGTTCATTTGTGAGCCCATCTAAGTAGAACGTTTCAGACTTTAGTGAGGCATGAAACGATTCGATGCAGGCATTATCTGAAGGTGTCCCTTTGCGGGACATACTAATGGTAATGCCTTTTGTTTTTATTTGGTTCTGGTAGTCAAAGGAAGTATAAACAGAGCCCTGATCACTATGCAATAGACAATCCGTTGTTTGGGGCAATTGATCAAGTGTATCCAGAACAAAAGCCGTATCTTGCTTATCACCGATGGTATAGGCGATAATTTCACCATTATTTCTGGCTCCACGTCCTTTCCAATTCTTTGTACTTTTTAAGCACCTCAATGTGTATTTTTAAATAGTTATTTTCATTTCTAAGCTGTTGTTCATTTGATAGATTTTCTGGACCTGTTCCATAAGCATATTGTTTTCCAACGGGTTGAACCAGACGATGATTCTCGCCATTACGGTACCAACGCCCCCATGCTTCAATTTGTGTTTTGTTTTTAATTCCTAATTCTTCCATAATTATTTTACAGGAATATTCTCTTTTTTCATCTGTATAGCCATTTCTTTGATGTGAATCGGATAAGGCACTCGATTTCCCATTGAAAAAGCACCTCCTAGTTAAATTCATTTTAACGTGAATTCAACAAGAGGTGCTTTTTTATTTTGTCTCAGTTTATTGGGTCAGTTCCCTTAGCCATCGCGTGATTTTTTATTTGTCTTCTTTTTTACGGTTTCGTCTAGCTGGAATCAAGGTTACGTAGGCAACGAAACCACCAGTACATAGAACGAATAACACGATGCCAGGAATCAATCCTTCTGGTAAATAAGAGAACTGAATAGTATGGGTTCCAGCGCTGACAGGAACGCTTAGAAAGGCATCTTTAAAGGCTTTTGGGGTAACTTTTTTGCCATCAATTTTGACACGCCAACCTTTGTCATAAGGAATTGTAGTGACGAGTACTTGATCTTTGTCGGCGGTAAAGGTACCTGAAGCAGAGCGTTTGCCAGTGGTTAAATCAACGCCTTTTTCTTGCACGGCGGAAATGGCTTTTTCAAATGCATTGGTATTTAAGCCAACTACTTGCGGCTGAACAAAACTTACTGCTTTGGTTCCATAAAAACTTACTTTGAAGTTAACGGTTGTATCTTTTGGATAGTAGCCTAAATTATAATATTGGCCAGTAATGCCAATTTGTGATTGCTGACTCGAGCCGTTCACGGTGACCGTCGCAGTGGAACTTTCCAATTGAGCAAAATCCGTTGGGAATAAACTCAAATAAGCTTGCGTATTGGCGGGCACATTGACTGTATAAGAAATCTCTTTGGCTACGTTATGTTGTTTCTCCGTAAAAGTTACGCCAGCTGTATTTTGCGTAATTGTCACGTTATTTTGAAGCGTCATCGTTGGTTGATAAAAGGTAAAATACCGTTCATTGGTATTGGCTAAAGCATTTAGTAAATTTGTTTGACTACCTAAATTATCATTGAGAGGTTGCCGGACATTGTAAATCTCTTTGTCTGCTAAAAATCCTAACGGCAAAGCATTTTCGTTGCGATAAAGCTGATATTTACCAGCAGCTGCTTGTCGTTCAAAGCCGAATTTCATTGGATTATTTTCAGCAATATTGTATTTAATGCCCATCAAAGCATCCATTAACAAGGTATTATTTTGGTAACGAATATTTAAATTCGTGCCTCGCGAGCGGAAACCTAAGGCGTTTAGGTATGTTGAAGAATGTCGGTTCCGTACGGAAGAAAACATGCTAATGCCACTGTAGCCATAGTTAATGCCGTCATTGGCCGAAACACCATTTAAATTTTCCAAGCGATAAAAAGTATCATTTTCTTTTTTTGTTTGATCGACTAGATTTTTTAAGTCAGGATAAGGTTCAGAATACAAACTACGTGATGCGTAGTTCCAATCATCTAAAATACCAGTGACCATCGCCCGTGTGTTAATGATTGCTTCACCAGAAACGAGCAGCAATAACAAAATCACTAAGTATTGCATAGGCGCTTTTTTCAATTGATAAAAAGCAATCCCGAAAAAGTATAATAGCAAAAAAGTTGCCGTTAATACGAAAGAGGTTAAAGTCACATACGTATAACTAGTAGCACCTTTTGTGCCCATTGCAAGAGCAAAAATTGCTAAAAGAATCAAAATCAAGCCGCTTAAGACGCCGAGATCATCCTTTTCAAATTTTTCCCAACCATAACCAGCAAGCAAAATAACTAGGAATGAAAAGAGGAAACTATAGCGGAAAAGAAACATGTTCGGCGCATGCATACCGTGCCAGAATAAATTTAAGGGCGTGATGTAAAAGCTAGCAATCAATAGGACAAACAAACTGCCAAAAAGTAGTTTGTTTTTCAATGGAATTTCTTTCGTAACGAAATAGAAGAGACAAAAAATCAAAGGCAACAACCCAATGTAAATAAAAGGAATGGACCCATATTTGGTTGTATCGTAAACGCCAATCATATTTTTCATAATAATATCTAAAAAGGCAGTCGCTTCTGTTTTAAAGGTTGTAATTTCAGAAAGAGTTTCACCATTGGTTCGTAAATCTAAGACAGCAGGTAAGACCATAATCATAGATGCTCCACCAGCTAAAAGAGAAGTAGTAAAATACGCAACGATTCGAGATTTATATCGTTGCCAGTCTGTAAACGTTCGTGCAAAATAGTACAGGAAGGAAAACAACCCAATCATAAAGCCAAAATAATAATTTGTAATGAAAAGCAAGAAATAACTGACAAACAATAATGTCGGTTTTCGTTGGTCCATTAAACGATGAATTCCTAAAATTACGAGTGGCAGATAAATAAAGGCATCCAGCCACATAATTAATTCTGAATGGGCCACAATGAAGGACATTAGCGCATAAGACACACTTAAAGTCACATGGGACCATTTAGGAATCTTAAAGGTTTGTTTTGCCAAGAACCAAAAACTCAAGCCAGCACTCCCAATTTTCAACAACGTTAGGAAATAGAGCGCATCAGGCATGTTTTGATTGTTAAAGAAAAAGACGAGCGGCGTAAATAAGCCACCAAGATAATAGGAAATTAAGGACAAGTAGTTTAGTCCCAAAGAAGCATTCCACGTATAGAAAAGACTTTGTTTTCCATGAAGAACATTGTTAAAGCTTGCGTGAAAATTTGAAAATTGAGAAAAGGCATCGCTGGCTAAAACACTGCGACTACTTCCTGGATAAATCCCAATACTCAAATAGATAATTGCCATAATTAAAAACGGAATGAAGAAACTGGCTAACATATAAGGCCAGTTGTTTTTTAAAAACTGCCTACTTTTATTTTTCATAAATAACCTCACCTGATTTTTCGAAAGTACCTATAGTTTATCATACTCTTTATTTGATGTACCAATAGAAGAAAAACTTTAAAATTTTATTAGGATCCTAAGGGTGGAGTGAAGAAGAATTAGTAGTAAGAGATTGACATTCAAATGCTAAATCACCAGATTAAAACAACGAATATTCTCCGAAAAATTGCTGAAAACGCCCTGTGGATAACTTTGTGCATAACTCTGTTGAAAACCACAAAAAAGCTTTTTATCTCCGTTTATCCACAAGGATAAGTTTTCGAGTTGCTAAAAAAAATAGACGCAAGTTCAGAAGGCCTGCTTGCTAAAAATAAAGGAATCCCTAAAGTTGAAAGAAGATGAAAACGTTATTAAAACAACGTTTTCATCTTCTTTTTTCTAGAATTTACAAAGATTTAATGTCGAACAAATAAGCATTGTGGAAAAGTTTTTTGGAAAAAACAAGAAATTTCATCCACAAAGTTTTCTGTGGAGAATTTAAAAATGCTTGTCAAGCTTTTTTTGAAAAAATGTGGATAACTTTTTAAAGACACGCTTTTTTCCATTTGCGAATTTGCGTTCGGAAACTAGTAAAAGGGGCAACGCTATTAATGTGAATCCATTTCCAAAGAGGCCATTGTGCTTTGGTAGTCGCCCAAGCCCGTTGTTGAGGTAAAAATAATTCGTCTTCGGAAAGCGAGTCAATCCAATGAAGTAATTTTTCTAAGATGTCTTGCAACGCAATCAGCTGACTTTCTAAACTCATTTGTCCATAGGTTTGATAAAATGATTGATAGAGAGCACCCAGTTGATTCCATTTATAACCTTCAGCTGGCGTTTGAACGGTCAGACCACGTTGTTCTTGTTCTTCCCAAGAAAGCAGCAAGTTGAGCCAGCCTAATTGATAGGCTAAGTTCTCTGAAGGTGTTTTAGCTACTGTTTCAATTCGGTGATCTTTAAGTGTTTCAGGAATTTCTGCAAATTCAGCTAAATATTTTTGTGAAGCTATTTGAATGGCCTCAATCAAGGCTTCTTTTGATTCATAGGTTCGCATTCTTCGGCTAACTTCCTTTCTTGGTAGGATCTGCTTGTTTTTCTTGAGTAATTTGAGTGACTAAACCAAAAGGATCTTTCACAATCGCATAAAATGCTGCAAATTCATTTTCAATTGGTTCTTGGATAATACAGGATTCGGGATGGCGCGTGAGTTTTTCAAAAATTGTTTTGGCAGAGTGACGGCTATTGACGGTTAAGCTGAGGGTCAATTGTTCTGTGGGCGTGGTATTCATTCCTGCAAACAAAGGATTATCAGCTAGTTGTAATTGAAAAGTGTCCATTTGTAAAATCGAGTGAGAAAGCCAGTGTTCTTCGCCAGCGGGAATGGTCAAAGAAGGATTTAAGCGCTCTTTAAATTCTTGATTAGTAATTTTAAAAAGAATATCACCAGCAAAGGCTTCTTGGTAAAACGTCAAGGCTTCCGTTGCTCGTCCGTTTAAGACCATAAAAAGGGCAAATTGTGTGTTTTTCATTGTTTGAACCTCCTAAGATTGATAAGATAAGCATAACAATAAAAGGTGTCAAAAAGTGACACCGATGGAGGGGAAAATGAAAAAATCAGAACGTTTAAATCAGGAACTTTTTTTCTTGAGAACCCATCCTCAGTTTAATTTAAATCAGTTAATGAAAACTTTTGGGATTTCTAAAAGCACAGCTTTGCGGGATATTGAAGCTTTGGAACATTTAGGCGTGCCGCTATATGTGGAGAATGGTCGTTATGGTGGCTATCGAGTTTTAAACAAACCGTTGTTGCCGCCGATTTATTTTAACGAAAATGAAGTGTTAGCAATCTTTTTTTCGTTACAATTACTGAAATTAGTCGCAGAGTCACCGTTTGGTCATTCCTATCAGCAAATTAAGCAAAAATTATTGCATTCTTTAGATGAACCAACCCAATTTAAAATCAGTCAAATGAGTAAAGTCGTCTATTACGAAGGAATTGAACAAGTAGAAGCACCAGGCAATTTAGAGCAGCTGTTTCATTGTATTTTGGCGCAACAAGTAATTCAGTTTAACTATACCAGATATGAAGAAACAACGAAAAAAATCTTACCAACCCGGTTAACTATTTTAGAAGGGTATTGGTATTGTTCAGGCTATGATGTGACTAAAAAGGCTTGGCGTACTTACCGCTGTGATTTTATGGAGGCTATTCAGCAGTTAAACCAAACACTGGATTTTACGACTGAAGAACTGAAAGAATCGTATCGCCATCAACAAACGACAGCACGTACGATTCCATTTAAAGCAATCATTACAGAAAAAGGCAAAGAATTTTTTTATAAACATCGCTTTGACAATATTCAGTTGGAAGAAACGCCCACGCAGTGTTTTTTAGTTGGACAGATTCATCCAACAGAAACACAATTTTTAGCCAACTATTTTATGGGCTTTGGTGAAGAAGTGACAATTTTAGAGCCAGTTCAAGTGAAACAAGCGTATGTAGAAAGTATAATGAGGATTCAAAAAAAATATCAAGAATAGATTGTGGAACTGTGAACAATCTCATGTGTAAAAATGCACATTGGAGAGGAGAAAGAAAAACCCTTGATTTTTAAATCAAGGGTTTTTCTTTCTAAGAACGTGCTTGCCCATTTCCATAAATAACATATTTTGTCGAAGTAAGCTCTGCTAAGCCCATAGGTCCACGGGCATGTAATTTTTGCGTACTAATGCCGATTTCGGCGCCAAATCCAAATTCAAAACCGTCCGTGAAACGAGTTGAAGCATTCGCATAAACAGCGGCTGCATCCACTTGTTGTAAAAATTGTTGTGTGGCAAAGTAATTATCACTAATAATACTTTCAGAATGTTTTGTATTGTAGCGATTAATATGCTGGATGGCTTCGTCTAAAGAATCAACGACTTTCACTGCTAAGATAAAGTCGAGAAATTCCGTTTCCCAATCTTGTTCAGTCGCTGGAATGGCTTCTTCAAAAATTGCTAACGCACGTTCATCTGCCCGAAGTTCCACGTGAAACTCCTTCAAGGCTTTTTCAATTGTTGGTAAAAAGGATTCAGCCACCTCTTGATGAATTAATAACGTTTCGGCGGCGTTACAGACAGAAGGACGTTGACATTTAGCATTGACAATAATTTCAGTTGCCATTGTTAACTGGGCGTCTTTGTCCACGTAAATATGACAATTGCCTGTGCCTGTTTCAATAACAGGAACAGTGGCTGTTGTCAAAACAGTTTTGATTAAGTTGGCGCCGCCACGTGGAATGAGGACATCCAAGTAGTCATTTAAGCGCATAAGTTGTTGGGCTGTTTCTCTAGAAGTATCATCAACAAATTGAATGAGATGGGGAGAAATGGCTTCTTGTATTAGCGCTTCTTGTAAAATTGTCACCAATATCTGATTGGAGTGAAACGCTTCTTTTCCGCCTCGAAGAATAACAGCATTTCCCGATTTGAAACAAAGGCTAGCGGCATCTGTTGTCACGTTTGGCCGCGATTCATAAATGATTCCAATAACACCTAAAGGCACGCGTTGTTGCCCAATTAACAGTCCCGCTTCATTGCGCCACATTTTATCTACTTCCCCAATTGGATCGGGTAAAGTAGCGACTTGGCGTATGCCCTCAGCCATCGCTGTGATCCGTTCTTCTGTTAAACGTAAGCGGTCTTGCATTGTTTCAGAAATTCCGTGGGTAGCGGCTTGCTCTAAATCTAATGCATTTGCTTGTAAAATGCGGGGTGCATTGGCTTCAATGGCTGCGGCCATTTTGTTTAACAAAGTATTTTTTTGACGAGTATCCATCAAGCCTAGCGTATAAGAGGCTTCTTTAGCTTGTTGCCCTAGTTGCTTTAAATCAGTCACTTTCATGCCCTCCTTTAATAAATAACGTACCGATATCTTTTCCTTCTAAAATTTCAAAAATGATTTTTGGCTGCTTTCCGTTTGCTAAAATCATCGCCTGTTGATTAGCTAACACACGTTCAGCAGCTTTTAATTTACTAGACATCCCACCAGTGCCAAAGCGGCTTCCCTTACCACCGGCTAATTGGAACAAGTCTTCATTAATTTCATTGATTTCAGAAAATAACGTGGCTTCTTTGTTGACAGTAGGGTTGTCTGAAAAGAAACCATCAATATCTGATAACATAACTAACAAGTCAGCTTGAACAATTTGGCAGACAATGGCAGACAATTGATCGTTATCCCCGAACTTGGTTAAGTGATCCAATTCTTCAATTGCGACAGTATCATTTTCATTGACGATAGGAATAATATTCATTTTTAACAGTTGTTCAAAAGTATTGGTAACATTATTGCGACTTTCAGGATATTCAATAACATCACGAGTTAATAAAACTTGTGCCATTTGTTGGCTATAGGTTGAAAACCGCTGATTATAAATGTTCATTAATTCTGCTTGGCCGACTGCAGCGACTGCCTGTTGTTCGGGAATTGTCGTTGGGCGTACAGATAGATTTAATTTATTCAGTCCGACACCAATTGCACCAGAAGAAACTAAAATAATTTCTTTGCCTTGGTTGCTTAAATCACTCAAAGTAAAGGCTAATTGATCAATTGCTTTTAAGTTAATATTGCCATTGGGATAAATCAGAGAACTGGTTCCGACTTTGATCACAATTCGTTTGGCCTGTTGGAGTTTGTTTCTCATAAGTGCCTCGTTTCTTTTTACAGTAAAATTTGACACTCATTATAACAAAATCAGCGGCTACTAGAAAGTGCTAAATAATGAATAGTAAAGAAAGTTTAATGAAAGTGTGAACTTTTTGAGGGAATCTTGGGACTTTTTGGGATTTGGTCTGTTTATTTTAAGAGAAGATGATAGACTAAAAGAAGGAAAATAAACAAAAATTCTCCTCTTTTTTGCGTAGTCTAGATTAACTGGGCTTTTAGAAATGAGAAACTTACTAAAAACAACCAGAGTATCAGAGATTATGGTAAAATAGGAGTAGTTTAGACAGTAGGGGAGAATGAATATGAAACAACGTGGTTTTGAGATTATTTCTAAGTATCAAGAAGAGGGCTTGAGTGTCCCACAACGAGCAACAAAAGGTGCCGCGGGGTATGATTTTCAAGCAGCCGAAACGGTCGTTGTACCAAGTCTTTGGAAGTTACAACAAGCTGGAGAAAATCCCAAACCAATTTTAGTTAAAACAGGAATTAAGGCGTATATGCCTGATTCTGAATATTTAGAATTGGTAAGTCGTTCTTCGAACCCGCTAAAACGATTCCTACTTTTAGCGAATGGTGTCGGAGTCATTGACAGTGATTATTATAATAACGAGAATAACGAAGGACATATCATGTTCCAATTTTTAAACTTTGGATATGAAGATGTTGTCATTGAAAAAGGTGAACGAATTGGCCAAGGGATTTTTAAGCCGTTTTTATTAGCGGATGATGACCAAGTCGAGGCAGAAAGAACGGGCGGTTTTGGTTCGTCTGGACAAAAATAAAGCCCATTTTTTCAGTAGGCAACGTTATTCAAACCATTTAATAAATGTTAAAATAAACAACAGATAAGGAGATTCTACATGGCAAAAAAAGCAAAAGTTCAATTTGAATGTCAAAGCTGTGGGTATGTGTCTCCAAAATATCTCGGCCGCTGTCCTAATTGCGGACAATGGAATTCGATGGTGGAAGAGGTTATTCAAGATACTTCTGATCGTCGTGCTAGAGTAAGTTTGACTGGTAAAAAGACACAACCACAACGGCTATCTGAAGTCATACCTAAAAAAGAGCCTCGTGTAAAAACTGAATTAGTGGAGCTGAATCGGGTTTTAGGTGGTGGCGTTGTTCCAGGTTCGTTAGTTTTAATCGGTGGCGATCCCGGAATAGGTAAGTCAACATTGCTCTTACAAGTATCGCAACAATTAGCAGCCACAGGTGGCACGGTTTTATATGTTTCTGGTGAAGAAAGTGCTGAGCAAATTAAATTACGAGCGGAGCGTCTAGGCACCGTCAACGAGACATTTTACTTATACGCAGAAACAGATATGCACGAAATATCACGAGCCATTGAAAAATTAGAACCAGACTATGTCATTATTGACTCGATTCAAACAATGACGCAGCCAGATGTTACCAGCGTTGCTGGTAGTGTCAGTCAAGTCCGAGAAACAACTGCCGAATTATTGAAACTGGCAAAAACGAATGGGATTGCCATTTTTATTGTCGGACACGTAACGAAGGAAGGGTCTATCGCAGGGCCACGGATGTTGGAACATATGGTAGATACGGTTCTTTATTTTGAAGGAGATAAGCATCACACCTTTAGAATTTTACGGGCTGTCAAAAATCGGTTTGGCTCAACGAATGAGATTGGTATTTTTGAAATGCAGACACATGGATTGGTTGAAGTTATGAATCCTTCTCAGGTCTTTTTAGAAGAACGTTTAGAAGGAGCCACCGGATCTTCAATTGTGGTAGCAATGGAAGGTTCACGCCCTATTTTGGTGGAAATCCAAGCGTTAGTTACCCCAACGATGTTTGGCAATGCCAAGCGAACGACCACCGGGTTGGACTTTAATCGCGTTTCTTTAATCATGGCGGTTTTAGAAAAACGGGCAGGCCTTTTGTTACAAAACCAGGATGCGTATCTAAAAGCGGCTGGTGGAGTCAAAATTAATGAACCAGCTATTGATTTAGCGTTAGCAATCAGTATTGCTTCTAGCTATAAAGAAAAAGGAACCTCATCTTCGGAATGTTTCATTGGTGAGATTGGTTTAACTGGTGAAATTCGCCGCGTGAATAGTATTGAACAACGAGTGCGTGAAGCGCAAAAACTAGGCTTTACAAAAGTCTATGTCCCTAAAAATAACCTTGGTGGCTGGGAAGCGCCTGAAGGTATTGAAATTATTGGCGTTTCAACAATTGGTGAAACGTTAAGAAAAGTTTTTAAATAATGAAAGTAGAAATAATCCGTTTAGGTTTTTGGTGGCGTATGATTTTTGTACGCCCCACAACACTAGACGTCTTTATTAAATAAACGAGGAGGATGGCTATATGCAAAAACGAATCATCACGTTGCTGATGATCATTGCTGGTGCAAGTTTAGGAATTTCTCTTTTCCCAATGGCTTGGGAAATGGCTAAGCAAGGCAATAACAGTTGGTTAAACAATAACTTTACGAACGGATTAATTGGTGCAATTATTTTCTTTATTTTATCTTTAGGGTTAGCAAAGTATATTGTTTCCGCTGTCAAAAAAATCGAAGCAGCTTTAAATGAAATGAGTTTAACCTATTTATTATTTGGAAGTATTGGTGCCATCATTGGTTTAACAATTGGCGTCATTATCTCCATTCCAATGTACAACTTACAAATTCCTGTCGTGAATAGTTTACTACCAATTCTAGTTATGATTATTCTGGGTTACTTAGGTTTCCGAATGGGAACAACACGGATTGAGGAGTGGAAAAAAGTTTTCACACCTCGCCAAAAGAAAGCAAATACGGAAGACACCGAAGGACAAATGTTGGAACGTAAAGTGGAAGACAACTTCCATAAATACAAAATTTTAGACACCAGTGTCATCATTGATGGCAGAATCTACGATATCGCTAAAACAGGCTTTTTAGAAGGTGTTTTGCTCATCCCTAACTTTGTTTTATATGAATTACAATACATTGCTGATTCTGGAGACAGTTTAAAACGGGTGAGAGGTCGTCGTGGCTTAGATATTTTAAATGCTTTACAAAAAGAAGAAGGTATCTCCGTTGAGATGTATGACGGAGATTTCGAGGATATCTCTGAAGTAGACAGTAAATTAATCAAATTAGCAAAATTATTAGATGGCGTGGTTGTGACCAATGACTACAACTTAAATAAAGTCTCTGAATTTCAAAATGTGCCTGTTTTAAACATTAATGCTTTAGCTAATGCTGTGAAACCAGTGGTGATTCCAGGTGAAACGATGAATGTGATGGTTGTAAAAGCCGGAACAGAGCGTCAACAAGGGGTCGCTTACTTAGATGATGGCACAATGGTTGTGGTAGAAGATGGCCAGCATTACATGAATGAGCAAATCGAAGTGGTCGTCACAAGTGCTTTACAAACCGCAGCTGGGCGTATGATTTTTGCCAAACCGGCACACGCGGGTCGCGGGATTAATGATCGCAAGGATAACCATCCTAAAAACGATAAAAATTAAGCAAAGTGAGGACTTAGTATGATTCGAATCGGTCAAGGTTTTGATGTTCATCAATTAGTTCCGCAACGACCTTTAATTATTGGTGGGGTTACTCTTCCTTATGAAAAAGGTCTGTTAGGTCACTCAGATGCCGATGTTTTAACACATGCAATTATTGATGCAATCCTTGGTGCCGCTGGTCTGGGTGATATTGGGCAACTGTTTCCCGAAACCGATCCGCAGTTCAAAAATGCGAATTCTGTAAACTTATTAACAAAAGTAAATGAAAAAGTTGGGCGGTCGGGCTTTACTATTGGCAATATTGATTGTACAATTTTAGCGGAAGAGCCAAAGATGAGCCCATACTTGGCAGAGATGAAAAAGAATCTAGCCGCGAGTTGCCACTTAGCGGTCACACAAGTGAACATTAAGGCAACGACCATGGAAACGATGGGCTTTGTTGGTAAAAAAGAAGGAATCGGCGCAATTGCCGTTGCTTTATTGGAAAAATAACTGAAAACGACGTTAAACCGTCTGTTTTTAAAAAATGGAAAGAGGAATGAACATGACGAAAGTTCGTGTGCGTTACGCACCAAGTCCAACTGGACACTTGCACATTGGGAATGCAAGAACAGCATTATTTAACTACTTATTTGCCCGCCACAATGACGGAGAATTTATCATTCGTATCGAGGATACCGACCAAAAACGGAACATCGAAGACGGCGAGAAAAGTCAGTTGGAAAACTTAGCATGGTTAGGGATGGAATGGGATGAATCACCTGCTCATCCGGGAGAATATGGTCCATATCGTCAATCAGAACGTAAAGAAATTTACCAACCATTGATTGATCAATTATTAAGTAGCAATCGTGCGTATAAGTGTTATTGTACGCCAGAAGAATTAGAAGCAGAACGTGAAGCACAACAAGCTCGTGGGGAAATGCCTCACTACGCAGGCACTTGTGCGAATTTAACACCTTCTGAACAAGCAGCCAAAGAAGCGGCTGGTCTAGAACCAGTGATTCGTTTCCGTGTGCCACGTAATACAGAATACAAATTTGATGACATCGTGAAAGGTGAAATTACTTTTGAGTCAGATAACATTGGTGGCGATTTTGTCATCCAAAAACGCGATGGGATGCCAACGTATAACTTTGCCGTTGCAGTAGATGATCACTTAATGAAAATTTCTCACGTTTTACGTGGCGATGATCACATTGCGAACACACCAAAACAATTAATGATTTACGAAGCGTTTGAATGGACACCACCTGTCTTTGGCCATATGACCTTAATCATTAATTCAGAAACTGGCAAAAAATTGAGCAAACGTGATGAAACAATTTTACAATTTATTGAACAATACCGTGAATTAGGTTACTTACCAGAAGCCATGTTCAACTTTATTGCTTTACTAGGATGGTCTCCTGTTGGCGAAGAAGAAATCTTCTCACAAGAAGACTTGATTAAATTGTTTGATGAACAACGCTTAAGCAAGTCACCAGCGGCCTTTGATGCGAAAAAATTAGAATGGATTAACAATCAATACATGAAACAAATGGACTTAGGTGAACTAACAGATATGTGTATTCCTTATTTAGTCGCTGACGGTCGTGTTGAAGAAAATCCATCTCCTGAAAAAATCGAATGGTTAAAACAATTAGTTAGCTTGTATCAACCACAAATGAGTTATGCAGCTGAAATTGTGGAACTATCAAACTTGTTCTTTAATGAACATCCAGTTTTAGATGATGCTGCGAAAGAATTCTTGCAAGGAGAAACAGTGCCAACTGTGTTACATGCGTTTAAAGAACAATTAGAAGCCTTGGACGTTTTCGATGTGCCAAGTATTAAAGCAGCGATTAAAGCCGTCCAAAAAGAAACCGGCGTTAAAGGCAAAAACTTGTTTATGCCAATTCGAATTGCTGTTTCTGGACAAATGCATGGCCCTGAATTAGGTGAAACCATCGAGTTATTAGGCAAAGAAAAAGCATTAGATCATTTAAATAAAGTGTTATAAAAACACAAAGAATAGAAGAAGTAGACAATCAGATGGATTTCAGAGACGCTGTGGGTGGTGAGAACAGCGAGCATCTTTTGTCGAAATGCATCTATGAGTGGCTTTGGTGAAAAAAGTAACCGAAGACGTCGGCAGGCGTTAACTGTATCGAGGCAAGAGCTAGTTCTTGTGAAGAAAAGTGGAACCACGCATGGGCGTCTTTTAAGCAACGTTTTTTTGTTGCTTAAAAGACGTTTTTTATTTTTGTATAGTAGAAAGGAGTTCACCCTATGAGTTGGTTGAAACGTAGCGTCGCAGCTGTTAAAAGAAACGATCCTGCAGCGCGGACCACACTAGAAGTTCTTTTAACGTATCCTGGCTTGCACGCCCTGTTTTGGCATCGCTTGTCTCATTTCTTATATAGGCATCAGTTGTTTTTGTTGGCGAAGATTCATGCACAATTTTGGCGTTTCATAACGGGCGTAGAAATTCATCCCGGAGCCACAATTGGAGCGGGAGTTTTTATCGATCACGGCATGGGCATTGTGATTGGGGAAACCGCGGAAATAGAAGAAGATGTTGTTTTGTTTCACGGAGTGACGTTAGGTGGGACCGGTCGTGATACGGGTAAACGCCATCCAACAGTGAAAAAAGGAGCGATGATTTCGGCACGAGCTCAAATTTTAGGGCCAGTTGTGATTGGTGAACGTTCAAAAATTGGTGCGGGTGCTGTTGTTATTTCAGACATCCCAGCAGATGCCACAGCTGTGGGTGTTCCTGCGAAAGTCGTTCGTCTAAATGGAAGAAAGGTGGAAAAAGGGCATGATTAAAATTTATAATACATTGACCAGAGAAAAAGAAGTATTTACGCCAATTGAGGCGCATAAAGTTCGGATGTATGTCTGCGGACCAACCGTGTATAACTATATCCATATCGGTAATGCGCGCAGTGCGATCGCCTTTGATACGATTCGTCGTTATTTTGAATATCGTGGGTATGAAGTGAATTATGTCTCGAACTTTACAGATGTCGATGATAAAATTATCAAGGCAGCTAAAGAATTGAAAATTACTGCGCCGGAAGTGGCGGAGCGTTTTATCAAAGCCTTTGAAGAAGACACGCAAGCATTGAATGTCCAACCAGCAACGTTACATCCTCGGGTGATGGACCACATGCCTGATATCTTAGCTTTCATCGAAGTTTTAATTGAAAAAGGTTTTGCTTATGAGGTCGCAGGTGATGTGTATTATCGCACCCGTAAATTCCCTAATTATGGTAAATTAAGCCATCAATCGATTGATGAATTAGAAGTGGGGGCAAGTCAACGAACTGGCGTTGAACAACAATTAAAAGAAGACCCATTGGATTTTGCTCTTTGGAAAAGTGCCAAAGAAGATGAAATTTCTTGGGATTCTCCTTGGGGTAAAGGACGTCCCGGCTGGCATATTGAATGCTCTGTCATGGCGACAAAACACTTGGGAGAGACGATTGATATTCATGGCGGTGGACAAGATTTAGAATTTCCACATCATGAGAATGAAATTGCACAGAGCGAAGCCAAAACAGGCCATACCTTTGCCAATTACTGGATGCATAACGGCTATGTCACAATTGGTGAAGACGATGAAAAAATGAGCAAATCCCTAGGTAACTTCATTACTGTTCATGAAATGATTCAAAAAGTGGATCCGCAAATTTTACGTTTCTTTATGTCCACCACCCAGTACCGTCGCCCGATTCGTTATAGCGAAAGCACTCTAAAAGAGGCAGCAGCCAATTATCAAAAATTGAAAAATGCGTTTGAAAATTTACGTTTTAGACAAGCAGATGCGGTCGCAAGTTTGCCAGAGGATGAACACTATTTGGCTCAATTAAACGAATTAGAACAACGTTTTATTACGGAAATGGACGATGATTTCAATGCAGCTAACGGGATTACGGTCGTTTATGAATTAGCGAAGATGATGAATCAGTACAGTGAACAAGCGACAGTTTCGGAACCAGTTCTAGTGGCAATGGATAAGCTTTTCAGTGGCTGGTTAGCTATTTTTGGTTTATTCTTTAAAAACGAAGAATTAGTGGACGCACAAGTCGATGCGTTAATTGAAGAACGGAACCAAGCACGGAAAGACCGTGATTTTGCCCGAAGTGATGAAATCCGCGATTTATTAAAAGAACAAGGCATTGTTTTAGAAGATACTCCGCAAGGAACGAGATGGAGAAGAAGTGAATGAGAGATTACAAACAATTAAACGGTTTAGCTTTGGCCTATGTTGGCGATGCGATTTATGAAATTTACATTCGTGATTATTTAGTTTCCTTGGGACAAACGAAACCGAATGTTTTGCATCGCATGGC
The DNA here is from genome assembly GCF_050535975.1 of Enterococcus sp. DIV1937. Lineage (NCBI taxonomy): Bacteria > Bacillati > Bacillota > Bacilli > Lactobacillales > Enterococcaceae > Enterococcus > Enterococcus sp. DIV1937. Next base: position 51,037 of record NZ_CP172909.1, read on the forward strand.
GACACATTACGTGTCAGCAAAAGCCCAAGCAAGCTTAATGCAAGCGATGTTAGCGGGAGAAATGCTAACGGAGGAAGAAGAAGTGATGTACAAACGCGGTCGGAATGCTAAAAGTCACACCTTTGCCAAAAATGCTGATGTGACGACCTATCGGGTAGCGACCGGTTTCGAATCCTTGATGGGTTATTTACATTTAACACAACAAAAAGAACGTTTAGAAGAATTAATTAACTGGTGTATCAAGAAAGTAGGTGAAACCAATGAAAAATGAAAAATCTCGTCCTTTTAAAAAAGGTAAGAAACGTCCAGAACGTTCAGATAAGCGTTCAAAAGAACGGAACCCACGACCAGCGACAGCAGGTGCTGATGGAACCTCAGAAGAGCTAGCAGATAACTTTGTCTTTGGTTTCCATGCCACTGTTGAGGCGTTGCAGCAAGGACGCGGGAATAAATTGTTTTTACAAGAAGATGCTCGTGGCGAGAAAATTGAGCAATTAAAACAAGCAGCGAAAGAACAGGCTGTTCCAGTTAAATGGGTGCCTAAAGCAAAGTTAGATACGATGAGTGATCACGGCGTGCATCAAGGCATGGTTTTAGCAATCACGGCGTATCAATATTTAACTTTAGAAGAATTATTGGAACAAACAAAAGAAAAGACAGCAACACCATTTTTCCTAATTTTAGACAGTCTAGAGGACCCACATAACTTTGGCTCAATTTTGCGAACAGCTGATGCGACAGGCGTGGACGGTATTATCATTCCGAAACATCGTGCAGTGGGAATTACACCAACCGTAACCAAAGCGTCAACAGGGGCCGTGGAACATATTCCAGTGGCTCGTGTAACGAATCTAGCGCAAAGTATTGCAACGCTAAAAGAGAATCAATTTTGGATTTTTGGTACAGATATGTCTGGGACGGATTATCGTCGCTGGAATACACAAGGCGCAATTGCCTTAATCATCGGAAATGAAGGTCGTGGCATGAGTCAAGGTCTTCATAAAGAAGTGGATGAATTATTAACGATTCCAATGACTGGACACGTTCAAAGCTTAAACGCTGGTGTGGCTGCAGGCTTGCTAATGTATGAAGTCTATCGTGGCCGCAACCCATTATAGAAGAAGGCGATTGTATGAAAAAACAATTGTTAATCGTTGATGGCTATAATATGATTGGTGCTTGGCCAGAATTGGTCCAGTTGAAAAAGCAAGAGCGTTTAGAGGATGCGCGTGAACTGCTTCTTAGTCGTCTGTCCAATTATGCCAAATATGAAGGGTTGGAAATCATTGTGGTCTTTGATGCCCAATTAGTCCCAGGTATTCAGCAAACGTACAAAAAGTACCTTTTGACCGTGGTTTTCACCAAAGAAGATGAAACAGCAGATAGTTATATTGAACGTCTAGCTGGTGAAAAAAATGATCGTTTAACGCAAGTAACAGTCGCAACGAGTGATTTGGCTGAACAATGGGTGGTCTTTTCACAAGGTGCATTGCGGACTTCGGCCAATGAACTTTACAAAGCTGTCCAGAAAACAGAAAAGACGATTGCCATTCATGCAACGGATATCCATTTCCAGCAATTTCGTCGAAATTCTCCATGGAACGTGGAGCAGTTATCAAAACTTTCTGAGAAGCTAGAAGAATTGTCTCAAAAAAAAGATTAAACAAATGTTCGCTTAAGTCATAAATTTCTAACATGCTATGCTCTCCTAAATCATTCGATACGTTTATCGAAAAGGAGGGCTTTTTATGTTAGAACAGATTCAACAAGCATTAGCAGGAGACCAAGAACAATTTCAAGCCTTATATGGGCAATATCAGCCAGTGATTTATAAGTGCATGAAAAAATACTATTTAAAAGATTATGATACTGAGGACTGGCTTCAAGAAGGACGAATTGTCTTCTTTCGGACGTTAGAACGATTTGATTCAGAAAAACAAGCATCATTAGGAAAGTTTTTTAAACGAAATTTTGAAAATCACGTACATAGCTTAATTCGCCATCAATGCGCCTATAAGCGGCGAACAGATACCTTGTCTATTTCTCTGGAACAACGATTAGAAAGCGCTGGTGAAGAGTTAGTGGACTATTTAGGGACAGCGGCTACCGACCCATTAGGTCAATTAATGATTCAAGAAAAATTGGCAGCTTTTCCGACACGTCTTTCCTCGTTGGAACAACAAATTTTAAACGCATACTTAAAAGGCTACACGTTAGAAGAAATCGCTAAAGTACGTGGGGGAACTTTTTCAGCTGTCCGAAGTGCCTATGATCGTGCCAAAGCAAAAATGAAATATACATTAGAAAATGAATAAAAATTCGACAAAACAGCCGGTTTGTCGAGCAAAAGTAGTTGCAAACAGACTTCTAGTATGATAAACTTGAAATTTTTTAAAAAAAGTGATATAATGTTTCTCGAGGTGAATGCAATGCCAACAACGTTATCGTCAATTAAGAAAGATTTGGAAGGCCGTATCGGCAGTGAAATTATGTTAGTTGCTCAGACTGGAAGAAAGCGCCAAACAGAACGTAAAGGAATCTTAACGGAGACTTATCCATCTGTTTTTGTTGTTGACTTGGATCCAGACGAGAACTCATTTGAACGTGTATCTTATAGCTATTCAGATGTTTTAACACGCACCGTTGAAATCGAATTCATCGGTCAAGCCGTATAATTTAGAAAGTCCGCTTAGGAGTGAAGGAAGAGCCCTTCGTTCCTAAGCTCTTTTTAATTTCACCCATCTGTTGTCAGAGAAAGAGCAATCTTCGGTGTACTTCTTCATGGACATATGATAGAATCTAAAAGATTAAAATGTTGGTAGACAAAAGATTAAGGAAGGTGAATCAGGGAACCGATGGAAATAATCGAACGAGCTCCTGCGAAAATTAATCTTGGGTTAGATGTTCTGCATAAACGTGTGGATGGCTATCATGAAGTTGAATCTATTTTTGCAAGTGTAGATTTAGCCGATCATTTAACTTTTGAAAATCTAGAAGAAGACATCATTCGTATTGAAACGGACAGCTCTTTTTTACCCGTGGATCGACGGAATCATGTCTATCAAGCAGTTGACTTATTAAAGCGTACCTATAATATTCATAAAGGAATTAAAATATATATTGAAAAACGTATCCCCGTGGCAGCTGGTTTAGCAGGGGGGAGCAGTGACTGTGCCGCAGCATTACGAGGCTTGAACAAACTGTGGAATCTGGGGTTGACGATGGACGAACTCTGTGAAATTGGCAGCCAAATTGGTATGGATGTTCCTTATTGTTTAAGGGGCGGAACAGCCTTTGCAAACGGACGTGGGGAGAAAATTGAAGCATTACCGACCATGCCTCAATGTTGGATTGTGTTAGTTAAACCAAGAATTAGTGTATCCACTAGTACCGTTTTTAATGATTTAGCGGTAGATGAATTGCACCATCCAGATATTGCTGGACTAAGAATAGCTATTGAAAATGGTGATTATACTGGGATGACCCAAACGGTCGGCAATGCGTTGGAAAGTGTCACGATTGCCAGACATCCGATCGTGCAACAAATCAAGGATCGCATGCTGAAGTACGGCGCTGATGCAGCGTTGATGAGCGGCAGTGGACCGACAGTCTTTGCTTTATGTGAAAAGAAAACACGAGCACAACGGATTTATAATGGACTTAAAGGCTTTTGCGAAGAAGTTTATTTGGTTCGGACATTGAAATAAATAAAAACAACAGAGCGTGGAGCAAAAACCCAAAGTGATTTTTGTCCCACGCTCTGTTGTTTTTTTAAATTTATTCCTTGACGTCCCGTGATCCATTTGGTACATTATTCCTGGCAAATCGTAAATATTACGGTTTATAATAGGTAAATCGAAAAGAGGACAGAACATGACGAAAATCTACCGCCGTTTGATAATCGGCGTTACTTTAGCAATCAGTGCTTTTCTTTTAGCTAGCTGTGGGCAAACCACACAATCGCCAAAAGAGAAGAAAGAGCTCACGGTAATGACTACTTTTTATCCGATGTACGACTTCGCAAAACAAGTCGTTGGTGATGAGGGAGAGGTTGAGCTGTTGATTCCAGCTGGAACGGAACCACACGATTATGAACCAAGCGCAAAAGACTTAGCGAAAATTACTGATGCGGATGTCTTTGTTTATAATAGTAAAGAGCTAGAAACTTGGGTTCCGAATGTTATTGAAAACTTGGACACGAAAAAAGTTTCAATCGTGGAAGCCAGTCAATCCATTCAATTGATGCAAGGAACAGAAGAGGAAGAATCTGGCGAAGAAGGTCATGAAGGCCATAACCATTCCCACGAACTGGATCCGCATGTCTGGTTAGATCCCGTGTTAGCGCAAAAAGAAGTAACAGCGATTCGGGATGCGCTTATCAAAAAATATCCTGAGAAAAAAGCCGTATTTGAAAAAAATACCGCTGCTTATTTGGAAAAATTGACTGCGCTAGATAAGGAATACCAAGCTGCATTTGCAGACGCTAAAAATCGGACCTTTGTGACGCAACATGCTGCATTTGGCTATTTGGCGAAACAATATGGCTTGACCCAAGAACCGATTGCTGGGATTTCTCCAGACCAAGAACCTTCGCCAAGTCGTTTAGCCGAATTAAAAAAATATATTAAAACAAACAATGTTTCTGTGATCTATTTTGAAGCATCGGCTTCTACAAAAGTAGCCAAAACATTGGCAGACGAGACAGGCGTCGAATTAGCCGTATTGAATCCTTTAGAGAGTTTAACTCAAAAAGAACAAGAAGCAGGCGAGAACTACGTGTCTGTCATGAAAGAAAACCTCGCTGCTTTACAAAAAAGCATTCATTAATCTGGCAACAGAAAGGAGCCAACTTATGCATTATATTGAAGTCGAAAATTTAACCTTCTATTATGATGATGAACCTGTTTTAGAAGATGTTTCTTATTATGTTGATCCAGGGGAATTCGTTATTTTAACAGGAGAAAATGGCGCTGCCAAGTCAACGCTGATCAAAAGTACCTTAGGGTTATTAAAACCAACAAGTGGCAAAATTACGGTCGCTAAAAAAAATAGTGCTGGTGAAAAAATCAGCATTGGCTACATTCCACAACAAGTCGCTTCTTTCAATGCGGGCTTTCCTAGCACCGTCATTGAATTAGTACGTTCAGGTCGTTTTCCCAGAAATCGTTGGTTCAAACCGTTGACGAAAAAAGATCATCTTCATGTGGAAAAAGCTTTGAAATCAGTGGACATGTGGGAAATGCGCCACAAACGAATTGGCGAGCTTTCTGGCGGGCAAAAGCAACGAATTAGTTTAGCACGAGTGTTTGCGACCGATCCAGATTTATTTATTTTAGATGAGCCAACAACAGGTATGGATGAACAATCGCGAAACGAATTTTATCAATTGTTGCAACACAGTGCGCATGAACATGGAAAAGCTATTTTGATGATTACGCATGATCATGAAGATATCAAAACCTATGTGGATCGTCAAATTCGTCTTGTCCGCAAAGAAGATTCGAAATGGCGTTGCTTCCATATGAGTGAAGAATCGTATACGTAAATTTTCCAATAAAACGTTATCTGGCTCGATAATAACGAAAGCCAAGGAACGGCTTAAAGAAATGTTGGAAAAATTTAAAAAATAAGCAGGAATTAAAAAATTTAATTCGCTTAAACGTCGCTACAATGGTAGTGTTCATTTTAGCGGTAAGGAGTGAATCGTATGGCAGAAATGCTTTCTTATGCATTTATGCAAAAGGCCTTTTTAGCAGCACTGTTTATCTCAGTGATTGCCCCAATGCTCGGCGTCTTTCTAGTTATTCGCCGACAATCTTTAATGGCAGATACCCTTTCACATGTGTCATTAGCCGGTGTGGCACTAGGCTTCTTTTTTAATTGGAATCCTAATTTAATGACCTTAATTGTCGTGATTGTGGCTGCAATCATTCTAGAATATTTACGAATGATTTATAGCACCTATTCAGAAATTTCGATTGCTATTTTAATGTCAGGCGGTTTGGCTTTGGCGTTAGTTTTAATGAATTTAACAGGAGGCAATTCAGCTGCTAGTATTCAATCGTATTTATTTGGTTCCATCGTCACGATTACGTGGGATCAAGTGGTTATGTTGGCAATTTTATTCGTAGTTTTAGTTCTATTGTTTATGTTATTTAAACGCCCAATGTATGTTTTAACATTTGATGAAGATACTGCTCATGTTGATGGGCTACCTATTCATTGGATGTCGATGCTTTTTAATGTAATTACTGGTGTGGCGATTGCTGTGATGATTCCGATCGCGGGAGCCTTGTTAATTTCAGCAATTATGGTCTTACCAGCTGCGATAGGTATGCGAATTGGTAAAGGCTTCAACACGGTGATTATCATCAGTGTGTTTATGGGCTTGATTGGCATGCTAACAGGGTTGACTAGCTCGTATTATTTGGAAACACCACCGAGTGCAAGCATTACCCTAATTTTTATTGGTTTATTCTTATTAGTCAATATTTATCGCCGAGTGGTTGTCATGGTCCAACGAAAACAAAAAATGCAAAGAAACTAAGGAGAAAAACGAAAGTTTTTCTCCTTTATTTCTTTTTTTTTAAGAAATGGCGAACTATTTTCAGTTATTTGAAAAAAATCCTCGAATTTTTCGGTTAAACCCCTTATAATAAGGAACGATAGAATGAAAAGGAGTGACGAATTTGAAAATTCGGAGAAGTGAACGATTAATCGATATGACCCAATATCTTTTAGATCATCCCCATACATTGGTTTCTTTGACATATTTTGCTGACCGATACCAATCTGCCAAGTCTTCCATTAGTGAAGATTTAGCAATTGTTAAAAAAACATTTAAAGAACGTGGAACAGGTATTTTAGAAACGATTCCAGGCGCTGCAGGCGGTGTCCGCTTTATCCCTGAAATTCCTTATGAGGAAGCGGAGCAGTTGATTATGGATTTATGTGATCGTTTGTCAGAACAAGATCGCTTATTACCTGGGGGCTATGTTTATCTTTCAGATTTACTTGGGGAACCGAATTTATTAAGACAAGTGGGCCGGATTATTGCTTCTAAATATTTAGGCAAACAAATTGATGCGGTAATGACCGTTGCGACCAAAGGAGTGCCAATTGCGCAAGCTGTGTCTTATTACTTAAATGTTCCGTTTGTGATTGTTCGTCGCGATTCTAAGATTACTGAAGGTTCAACGGTGAGCGTGAACTATGTATCAGGGTCTTCAGAACGTATCGAAAAAATGGAACTTTCAAAACGCAGCTTAAAACGCGGATCAAAAGTTTTAGTCGTGGATGACTTCATGAAAGGCGGCGGCACCGTCAATGGTATGAAGAGTATGATTGAAGAATTTGAAGCAGAACTTGTGGGCATTACCGTTTTTGCTGAGTCAAAATTCAATGGCCGTCGTGCAATCGATGACTATACTTCGCTATTGTACGTGGAAGATGTGGATACACAAACAAAAACGATTAGCGTAGTCCCAGGAAACTATTTCACAGAGAAATAATTTGAAAAAGAACCTGAAAATGGTCCATTCCATTTTCAGGTTCTTTTTTTCTGTTTTATTCCTTTAAAAAAAGATGAGAAAATAAATTGGTCTACCTTTTAAATGCCTTATTTTGTTGAAAAAGACAAAAGAGTAAGATAAACTAGAAAAGGTATAATGAGGACGATTTAGAAGAAAATCAAACAATTTAGTTAATTTGAGGTGGCAAACGTGGAAAATAGATACGCAATTATTTTAGCAGCTGGTAAAGGAACACGCATGAAATCTAAACTTTATAAAGTATTGCATCCAGTTGCTGGTAAACCAATGGTCGAACATATTTTAGATCAAGTAGAACAAACAGAACCAACAGAAATCGTGACGATCGTTGGACACGGGGCGGAAATGATTAAAAGCCATTTAGGCGAACGTAGTCAATATGCCTTACAAGCTGAACAATTGGGAACTGGGCATGCAGTCATGCAAGCACAAGAGTTATTAGGTGGTAAACAAGGAACAACATTAGTTATTACAGGGGATACGCCGTTATTAACTGCGGAAACCTTGAAAAACTTATTCGATTACCATCAAGGTAAGAATGCAAGTGCGACTATTTTAACAGCGCATGCGGAAGACCCAACAGGCTATGGTCGAATTATTCGTGACCATGTGGGCATTGTTGAACGAATCGTGGAACAAAAAGATGCCAGTGAAGAAGAAGCACGTGTTCAAGAAATTAATACAGGAACCTTCTGTTTTGATAATGAATCATTGTTTGAAGCGTTAGCGAAAACAGATACAAACAATACACAAGGGGAATACTATTTAACAGATATCATTGAAATTTTGAAAAAAGAAGGCAAAGCTGTCGCAGCTTACCAAATGGCAGACTTTGACGAAGCAATGGGTGTAAATGATCGTGTTGCTTTATCCACTGCTAATAAAATTATGCATCGTCGGTTAAATGAGATGCATATGCGAAATGGTGTTACATTTATTGATTCAGACACAACGTATATTGATGAAGGCGTGGTAATTGGTTCAGACACAGTCATTGAAGCGGGAGTCACTATCAAAGGAAAAACAGTGATTGGCGAAGATTGCTTGATTGGCGCACATTCAGAAATCGTTGATAGTCACATCGGCAATCAAGTGGTTGTTAAACAGTCTGTGATTGAAGAAAGTGTGGTTCGCGAGGGGGCCGATGTGGGTCCGTATGCACATTTACGTCCTAAAGCAGATGTGGGGGCAAACGTACACATTGGTAACTTCGTGGAAGTAAAAAATGCAACAATCGATGAAGGCACAAAAGTGGGCCATTTAACATACGTTGGTGATGCAACATTAGGCAAAGATATTAATGTCGGTTGCGGCGTTGTTTTTGTTAATTATGATGGCAAAAATAAACACCAAACAATCGTGGGTGATCACGCGTTTATTGGCTCTGCAACGAACATTGTTGCGCCAGTCACGATTGGTGATCATGCGGTGACTGCTGCTGGTTCAACCATCACAGAAGATGTCCCTTCAGAAGATTTGGCGATTGCCCGGGCACGTCAAGTGAATAAAGAAGGCTATGCTAAAAAGTTACCTTACATGAAGGATTAACCTCAAATAAAAAAGAACGCTCTTTTGCTTAAGCAAAAGAGCGTTCTTTTTCCTCCTTAAAGACTAGACCAATTGCTGCTAATATTTGTTTAGAGGTATTCAAGGACTAGACCAATGCTGTTTATTCGGTATTTTTAGTTATTTTTTTCAAAAAAATAGTTTTTGTTCCGCTTTTCCAATATAAAAAGACTTTCTTTTTTATAAAGTTCGTGTTTTGGTCAAAATTACTATTTTTTTCACAAACAAATCCGCTATATTGTCCAAAAATAAAAACAATTTACAGGAAAAACATCTTATTTTAACGGAATTTACTGTTTTTTATTTAACGGATATATTATGATAGGAAAAGAAGAGCAGCGTGATGGGGGAAGGCTCTTTTTGTTGTTTGTTACTTTGACAATTGTTTGTTGCAAATGGGTTGAAACACAAGGAGGAAATTTGTGAAAAAGTTGAGCTTTAAAAAAGTGAAGTGGGGCATGCATTTTTTAATGGCTGTTGCGTTGATAGCGCCAAGCGTTACTAGTACGGCATATGCAGTAGAAACAACGAGTCAACAAAGTTCAGAAGCAGTAACAAGTACCACCGATTCAAGTAGAAAACAAGAACCAGTCATCACACAGGAAACAACAGACATCAAACAAGAAGCACCAAATCAGGCTACGAGTGACAGTGTCAAGCAGTCACAAGAAACCACGGCACCAACAGAGACGACGAATTTAGAAACGTCAACCGCTGAAAAAGAAGAAACGAGCACGCCGCAAAAAATAACAATTTTAGGTACGTCAGATGTTCATGGTCAATTATGGAATTGGTCTTATGAAGATGATAAAGAATTACCAGTTGGTTTGTCCCAAGTAAGTACAGTCGTCAACCAAGTCCGGGCACAAAACCCAGCAGGCACCGTTTTAATTGATAATGGCGACAATATTCAAGGCACTATTTTAACAGATGACTTGTATAATAAAGCGCCTTTAGTGAATGAAAAGACCCATCCAATGATCACCGCCATGAATGTGATGAAGTATGATGCAATGGTTTTGGGAAATCATGAGTTTAATTTTGGTTTACCGTTAATCAAAAAAATTCAACAAGAAGCCACTTTTCCAATCTTGTCTGCGAATACCTACAATAAGGAAGATGGTCTTCGTTTTGTTGAAGGGACTACCACGAAGGAACTTGATTTTAATCAAGATGGGCAGCCAGATTTAAAAGTTGGGATTATCGGCTTAACAATTCCGCACATTCCTTTGTGGGATGGCCCTCGTGTTACTTCGCTTAATTTTTTACCTTTGAAAGAAGAAGCAGAAAAAGCAGTTACTGAGTTGAAAGCTAACGATCAGGCTGACATTATTGTTGCCTCGATTCATGCGGGACAACAAAATAGTGATCCGGCTGCCAGTGCCGACCAAGTAATTGAAAATGTCGCGGGGATTGATGCGTATATTCTGGGTCATGACCACCTTTCTTTTACCAAGCAAGGAGCAGCGCCGAATGGAAAAACTGTACCGGTAGGGGGACCGAAAGATACGGGGACAGAAGTTGTCAAAATTGATCTTTCAGTTGCTAAAAATGCCGATAAGTGGGAAGTGCAAGAAGGTACAGCAACGATTGTACCAACAACGAATGTTCCAGCAGATGAAGCAGTTAAGGCAGCGACAAAAGAATACCATGAAAAAACGCGAGCGTTTATTCAGGAGGAGATCGGCACAGCAACAGCTGATTTTTTACCAAAACAAGAAATTAAAGGAATTCCCGAAGCACAATTACAACCAACAGCGATGATTTCTTTAATTAATAACGTTCAAAAAGAAGTAACGGGCGCACAATTAAGTGCGGCAGCGCTGTTTAAATACGACAGTAAATTACCTGCGGGGAAGATTTCCTATGCCACGATTTTTGATATCTACAAATACCCGAATACCTTAGTGAGTGTTCCCATTAACGGTGAAAACTTACTGAAGTATTTAGAAAAACAAGGGGCGTACTATAACCAAACACAGCCAGATGATTTGACCATTAGTTTTAATCCAAACATTCGTGTATATAACTATGACATGATTTCTGGAGTGGACTACAAGATTGACATTTCAAAACCAGTGGGTGAACGAATTGTAGATGCGAAAATTGACGGCCAACCGCTGGATCCTGCCAAAGAATATACGATTGCTATGAATAATTATCGTTACGGCGGTTTAGCTAGCCAAGGGATTCAAGTAGGGGAACCTATTAAAAATTCTGATCCAGAAACCTTACGAGGAATGATTGTTGATTATATTAAGAAAAAAGGAACTCTTGATCCAGAACAAGAAATCGAACGAAATTGGTCAATTAGTGGGACAAATTTTGATGAAAAATGGCGTGCCAAAGCAATCGAATTAGTGAATGACGGCACTCTTCAAATTCCGACTTCTCCTGATGGACGTACACCAAACGCCGCCGCTATTACGAAACAAGATGTCCGTAATGCGGGCTTTGATTTAGATAATGCATATACCATTATGCACACAAATGACGTTCATGGCCGACTAGAAGCAGGGAAAGGCGAATTAGGTATGGCGCGTCTAAAAACCTTTAAAGACCAAGAAAACCCAACCTTGATGGTGGATGCAGGGGATGTTTTCCAAGGATTACCAATCTCCAATTTCTCCAAAGGCGCGGATATGGCCAAAGCAATGAATGAAGTTGGTTATGATGCCATGGCGGTGGGAAATCACGAGTTTGATTTTGGTTTAGAGATTGCACTAGGTTATAAAGACCAACTGAATTTTCCGATTTTATCTAGTAATACGTATTACAAAGATGGCAGTGGACGGGTTTTTGATCCGTATACAATCGTAGAAAAATCCGGGAAAAAGTTTGCCATTGTAGGTGTGACGACCCCAGAAACAGCAACGAAAACACACCCGAAAAACGTAGAGAAGGTGACATTTAAAGACCCGATTCCAGAAGTAGAAGCAGTGATTAAGGAAATTAAAGAGAAGTACGCGGATATTCAAGCTTTCGTGGTTACTGGGCATTTAGGCGTAGATGAAACGACGCCGCATATCTGGCGTGGTGATACGCTAGCAGAAACCCTTAGTCAAACATATCCTGAGTTAGATATCACTGTGATTGATGGACATTCGCATACAGCCGTCGAAAGTGGCAAACGTTATGGCAAAGTGATCTATGCTCAAACAGGTAATTATTTAAATAATGTTGGGATCGTCACAGCACCAGAGAGTGAACCAACTAAGAAAACAACAAAATTGATTTCAGCAGCAGAGCTGCTAGAATTGCCAGAAAACCCGGCAGTTAAAGCCATCGTTGATGAAGCACGTACGAATTTTAACGCTGAAAATGAAAAAGTAATTGTCGATTATATTCCATTCACATTGGATGGACAACGAGAAAATGTGCGCACACGAGAGACCAACTTAGGGAATTTGATTGGTGATGCGATTATGTCATATGGCCAAGACGCGTTTAGCCAACCTGCTGATTTTGCAGTAACTAATGGTGGCGGCATTCGCGCTGATATTAAACAAGGGCCAATTAAAGTTGGGGATGTCATTGCTGTGTTACCTTTTGGCAATAGCATTGCGCAAATTCAAGTAACCGGCGCCCAAGTTAAAGAAATGTTTGAAATGTCTGTTCGTTCGATTCCACAAAAAGATGAGAATGGCACAATTTTACTAGATGATGCTGGCCAACCAAAACTTGGCGCAAATGGTGGTTTCCTACATGTTTCAAGCTCCATTCGTATCCACTATGATTCCACAAAACCAGGTACTCGCTTGGCTAGTGACGAAGGCAATGAAACAGGACAAACGATTGTCGGTAGTCGCGTATTAGGAATAGAAATTAAAAATCGGCAAACACAAAAGTTTGAACCATTGGATGAGAAGAAACAATACCGGATGGCTACCAATGATTTCTTAGCTGCTGGTGGTGATGGTTACGATATGCTAGGTGGTGAACGAGAAGAAGGGATTTCACTAGATTCTGTCTTAATTGAATACTTGAAAAGTGCAACCAGCTTGCGGTTGTATCGTGCAGCAACGACGATTGATTTAGCACAATATAAAGAACCATTCCCAGGCGAACGAATTGTTTCTATTTCGGAAGAAGCTTACAAAGAGTTAATCGGTGGAGGAGAGACGCCAAAACCAGATCCAAAACCAGATCCAAAACCAGATCCAAAACCAGATCCAAAACCAGATCCAAAACCAGATCCAAAACCAGATCCAAAACCAGATCCAAAACCAGATCCAAAACCAGATCCAAAACCAGATCCAAAACCAGATCCAAAACCAGATCCAAAACCAGATCCAAAACCAGATCCAAAACCAGACCCGAAACCAGATCCAAAACCAGATCCAAAACCAGATCCAAAACCAGATCCAAAACCAGATCCAAAACCAGATCCAAAACCAGATCCAAAACCAGACCCGAAACCAACACCAGAAACACCAGTAGCAACCAATAAACAAAACCAAGCGGGAGCAAGACAGAGCAATCCATCCGTAACAGAGAAGAAAAAGTATGGCGGCTTTTTACCTAAAACGGGTACAGAAACAGAAACGCTTGCATTATATGGTTTACTGTTCGTTGGACTTTCTTCTTCTGGCTGGTATATTTATAAACGACGTAACAAAGCTAGTTAGTCATTTTTTAAGAACCGTCCTTCGGGATTGGTTCTTTTTTTATTTTAATGCTTGCCATTTGTTTTTAATTTTAGTATTATAAGAATATTCTAAAAATTAAAAAATGAAGAGTTTTTTCTGTGAAGGGAGAAAGGCATGAAAAGTAAACGTATAAAAGGACTTATCGGGTTAAGTTTAACAACGCTGTTAGTTTTAGCTGCTTGTGGTGGTGATGGGGGAGCTGGCGCCGAAAAAGCAAAGGGCGGATCAGAGAAAACTGCCGCTAAACAAGAATTTAAAGTAGTAGTTCAACAAGAAATGCCTTCTGCAGATTTATCTTTAGGAACAGATACAATTAGTTTTACGGCACTGAATAATGCGTATGAAGGAATTTATCGTTTAGATGATAAAAGCAAGCCGCAACCAGCAGGGGCTAAAGAAAAAGTGCAAGTCAGTGATGATGGTCTGACGTACACAGTGAAACTAAGAGAAGAAGCAAAATGGTCCAATGGTGATCCTGTCACAGCTGCCGATTATGTTTTTAGTTGGCAACGTACAGCAGATCCTCAGACTGGCGCTGAGTATGCTTATTTTCTAGAAATGATTGAAAACGGCGCAGATATTGTAGCTGGTAAGAAACCAGTTTCTGAATTAGGCATTAAAGCAAACGGGGATTATGAGCTAGAAATTAAACTGGCAAAACCAACACCATATTTTGATTATTTACTGGCCTTTCCACTATTTTTCCCGCAACATCAAGCAACCGTAGAGAAATATGGCAAAGATTACGCTGCTTCCAGTGAAAAAGCAGTCTATAATGGTCCGTTTGTCTTAGCTAACTTTGAAGGGGCTGGCTCAGATACCAATTGGACTTTGGAAAAAAATGAAAACTATTGGGATAAAGACAATGTCAAATTAGATAAAATCAATTTTGATGTCGTCAAGGAGGCACCAACTGCCTTGAACTTATTCCAAGATGGTCAAGCAGACGATGTTATTTTAAGTGGCGAATTGGCCCAGCAAATGGCGAAGGATCCAGAATTGGTTATCGAAAAAGAAGCACGAACCAGCTATTTGGAATTTAATCAGCGAGATAAAAATTCACCGTATAATAATGTGAATTTACGCAAAGCAATTTCAGCAGCGATTGATCGCAACGCATTAGTAGATAAAATTTTAGGCGACGGCTCAGTAGTCGCTACCGGCTTAATTCCAGAAGGGATGTCGTATTCGCCGACAGATGACACAGATTTTGCTGATGAAAATAAAAAAATTGTTGAATATAGCCCAGAAAAAGCAAAAGAATATTGGGCAAAAGCGAAGAAAGAATTGGGCATAACAACACTCAAAATGGATATTGTTGCCGATGATGTCGATTCTACGAAAAAGTTAGCGGAATATATTCAAGGTACGTTAAAGGATACTTTAGAGGGCATTGATGTAACAGTGAGCCCAGTGCCGTTTTCAGTTCGAATTGATCGAGGTAGTCGCGGCGATTTTGAGACAATCTTAGGTGGTTGGGCTGCGGATTACGCAGATCCCAGTAGTTTCTTAGATCTTTTTGTTACTGGTAATAACTATAATCGCGGGCGTTTTTCAAGTAAAGCCTACGATGAGTTGATTGAGGCTTCAGCTACAAGAGATGCTTCAGATCCTGAAAAACGTTGGGAAGACATGGTTAAGGCTGAGAAGTTATTGATTGGTGAAGAGACCGCTTTAGCACCACTTTATCAAAAGGCGACTGCCCATCTACGCAGTAAAGAAGTGAAAGGCGTCGTTGCCCATGGTGCTGGCGCACAATATGATTATAAGTGGACATATGTGACAGAAGAGTAGTTAAAAAGAGACACAGAATAGTCAAATCGACTGTTCTGTGTCTCTTTTAATCAAAATATTTCTGCTGTTCTTCTTTTAATTTTTCTGGGGTTACATCTTCACCAGTAGGATCATAAATAGTGACGCCCATTAATGTTTTATTGAATTGTTCACGAATGGTCCGCAAATATTCTTGTCGCAAATCGACACGAAGAGCTTGTTCTTCAGATGTTAAACCTTGTTCACGCTCTTTTTGTGCAAGCGTATTAATTCTTTTTAAAACCTCTAACATTTCTCATTTCCTTTCTATAATAATTCTTTTGCTAGGCGTTCAAACGATTGAAAGCGCGTTTGTTTGTCATAACCTGGGGTGATTAGCATTGCTTCTGTCAACCCTAGTTCTTCTTGTTGGTGGAAAAACTCCGCAACTTCTTGGCTACTGCCAATGACAAAGCGTTGTTTATTTTGTTCTAAAACAAGTTTGTCCATTTCACTGTAAGGGAAAGCTAGTGCTTCTTCTGGCGATAAAAATTTATTTGAAAGCCCATGTTCGGTGGCAAAGATATAATGCTCGAAACTAGCCGCATGGTATTCTGCTTCTTCTTTAGTGTCGGCGGCAAAAGTGAAATACGCAGCGCTCACTTGCGGCTCTTGTTGTTCAGTTACTGGTCGGAAATGCTTGTAATATGCTGACAATACTTCTTTGGGCAAATGTCCATGAATAAACTGCGCAAAGGAAAAATTAATGCCATATTCACCAGCTGAACGTGCGCTTTCTTTACTAGCACCTAGTAACCAAGGTTGTGGTAATAGAACTTCCCGCGGAACAGCTGAAATTTTAGAATATAAATGATCTTCAGGAAATTCCTCTCTTAAAAAGAGTAAAATTTCAGGTAATTTATCAAATTGGTCTAGCTGTGGTGGCTGACCATTATTTAACGCCAACGTAGTTAAAGGGCTGCCACCAGGCGAGCGGCCCATGCCTAAATCGATTCGATCAGGATATAAAGCTGCTAACGTTTTAAACGTTTCTGCGACTTTAAATGGCGCATAATGCATGGTCATGATGCCACCCGCGCCAACACGAATTTTTTCGGTGGCGCTAGCAATATGTGCAACTAAAATTTCTGGCGTTGCACTGGCAAAGGCATCTGAACCGTGATGTTCGGCATACCAAATTCTTGTGTAGCCAAGTTTTTCCGCTAATTGAGCGAGCTCTTTGGCTTCTTGTAATGTGTCGCTTGCTGATTGATTTTTAGGAACCGTTAATTGATCTAAGATACTTAATTTCATGTATGTAGTCTCCTTCTTGGTTATTTTTTTGAAGCTACCGCTATTATTACGCAAGCATGTCAAAAAAAACAGTACGCACTTTTTAATTCCCTAGTGAGCGAAAAGTAACAAATAGATGTAGCCAAGATCGATGATAAAAAATTCTTCGCTATGGCTTTTTGATGCTTTGTGTTAAAATGGAACATATGTACGCAATCAGCAATTGGAAAGGTGACAACATGTACGAATATATTATTGGAAAAGTAACGTTTGTTAGCCCATACTATATTGTCGTTGAAACAAATGGCATTGGCTATCAGATTTCAGTCGATAACCCGTATCGCTATTCAGGAAAAATGGATACGGACATTAAACTATATCTTCACCAAGTCGTGCGGGAAGATGCACAACTTTTATTTGGTTTTGGCAGTTTAGAAGAAAAACAATTGTTCTTAAAATTAATCAGTGTCTCTGGAATTGGCCCTAAAAGTGGTTTAGCTATCATGGCTTCTGTGGCTGATCATGGTGGTTTAATCAATGCAATTGAAGGGGAAGATGTTACATATTTAACGAAGTTCCCAGGTGTTGGCAAGAAAACAGCCCAACAAATGATTTTAGATTTAAAAGGAAAACTAGGCGAATTAGAGTCTTCCGAAGCAGCGGTGGCTGCCATGACCGCAACCGAAGCGGTGACAACAAGCAATCAAGCATTGGCAGAAGCGTTAGAAGCATTAAGTGCCCTAGGCTACAGTGACCGAGAGATTAAGCGTATCACTAAGCAATTGGAAGCGTTAGGTGAGACAACGACAGATGTTTATTTGAGCAATGCGTTAAAATTCATGATGAAACGCTAAGGAGGAATAACGATGACAGAAGAAGAACGGTTGCTTTCAGCTGCAAGTCAAGAAGCAGAAGCTTCAATTGAAAAATCGTTACGTCCACAATTTTTAGCACAATATATTGGTCAAGATAAAGTAAAACAAGAACTAACGATTTATATTGAAGCGGCGAAAAATCGGAATGAAGCGTTGGATCATACCCTTCTTTATGGTCCGCCAGGTTTAGGGAAAACGACAATGGCGATGGTCATCGCCAATGAAATGAATGTGAACATTCGTACCACAAGTGGACCAGCCATCGAACGGGCGGGAGATTTAGTCGCTATTTTGAACGAATTAGAGCCTGGTGATGTGTTATTTATCGATGAAATTCATCGTTTGCCGCGAGTTGTGGAAGAAATGCTGTATTCCGCAATGGAAGATTTTTACATTGATATCATGGTCGGTCAAGGAACCACGGCACATCCCGTTCATTTTCCATTACCGCCTTTTACTTTAGTGGGCGCTACCACACGGGCAGGGATGCTTTCAGCGCCATTACGAGATCGTTTTGGGATTATTTCTCACATGGAGTATTATCAAGAGCAGGATTTAAAAGAAATCGTTCTTCGTTCCGCGGATATTTTTCAAACGGAGATTTTTGAGGAAGGTGCCTTTGAAATTGCGCGCCGCTCAAGAGGAACCCCCCGAATTGCTAACCGTTTGTTAAAACGTGTCCGTGATTTTGCCCAAGTCCAATCAGATGGCAAAATCGACCGAGCGATTGCAGACAAAGCGTTAACCTTACTGCAAGTGGACCATCAAGGCTTGGATTATGTCGATCAAAAATTGTTGAAAACAATGATTGATTTATACGGTGGCGGTCCGGTTGGTTTAAGTACCTTGTCTGTAAACATCGGTGAAGAAACCGAAACGGTGGAAGATATGTATGAACCCTATCTTATTCAAAAAGGTTTCATTAAACGAACACCGCGAGGACGAATTGCAACGCCATTTGCGTATGCACATTTTGGGTATGATTATTTAGAGGGTCATAAAAATTAAAAATAAGTCAAAAGAAAGCAAGCCTTAACCGCTTGCTTTCTTTTGTTTCACGTGAAACGTTTGTTCTTATTTAGAAGAGTGGCATATTTCAGCTGTTGTAGGTATACTGTGTTTGTAATCGCTTTTAAATTGGAGGGATCAATGTTGAATAAAGAAATCAAAGGGGCATTAATTGTTTCTTGCCAAGCGTTGGCAGACGAACCGTTGCATAGTTCTTTTATCATGTCCAAGATGGCTTTGGCCGCTAAACAAGGAGGGGCTAAAGGTATTCGAGCAAATTCTGTGGTAGACATTCGAGCGATCCGGAAAGAGGTTGATTTACCAATCATTGGGATTATTAAACGAGATTATCCTGACGCAGAAGTATATATTACCGCAACTATGCGTGAGGTAGATGAATTAATGGCTGTTCAGCCAGAAATTATCGCTCTCGATGCAACCCATTCAAAACGACCAAATGGCGAAACGTTAGCCACATTTTTCAAAAGAATAAAAGAAAAGTATCCTAACCAAGAATGGATGGCGGATTGTTCCACGCTGGAAGAGATGATTGAAGCTGCGGAGTTAGGCTTTGATTATATTGGCACAACGTTAGTCGGCTATACGCCGCAAAGTGAAAATCAGCGGATTGAACAAAATGATTTTGAACTGTTAAGAGAAGCAAAGAAGCATTTTACTACACCAATCATTGCAGAAGGAATGATTGATACGCCAGCAAAAGTCCAACGTGTCCTGGAGCTAGGTGCTTATAGCGTGGTGGTGGGATCTGTTATTACACGACCGCAAAAAATTACTGAAAAATTTGTGGAAGCTACGAAAATAAAACAGAATCAAGCATAAACTAAATACACTATCGATACACTCGTTATTTTTTGATCAATACACTTCGATACGGTCGCTTTTTTTCTAGAGAAAGTTGAATCTTTCAATAATAAAAAGGGATACACTCCATTTGGCATAGTCCTTGCTGATAATAAATCAGTGTATAAAGCGCTATCATTTTATAGGAGGGGTTTTATGAAGGGTTTATCAAAAAAGAAACGGGTGTCTACTTGGTTAGCGTTAGGAATCACCGTAGTCAGCTGTTTTGCGTTAAGCGGGGAAGTGCAAGCAAGTGTTGAAAGAACAAAAGTTGATGAATTTGCAAATGTTTTAGATGTGAGTGCATCACCAACCGAACGGACGAATGGCGTATACGATACCAATTATTTTAATAATTTTTCTGATTTAGGTGCATGGCATGGCTACTATTTACCTGAAAAAAGCAATAAAGAGCTACTGGGTGGTTTTGCGGGGCCATTGATTATTGCGGAAGAATATCCAGTAAACTTGGCGGCAAGTTTAAACAAATTAACGGTCAAAAATAAAAAAACGGGAGAAACCTATGATTTAAGCCAAAGCAATCGCATGGACCTGTCTTATTATCCTGGGCGCCTAGAGCAAATCTATGAATTAGACGATCTAACGATTCATTTAGCTTTAATTTTTGTCAGCAATCGAACGGCGCTTATCCAAACGACACTTGAAAACACTGGTGAAGAGCCCTTGTCACTTGAAGCAAGCTGGACAGGTGCGGTCTTTGATAAAATTCAAGAGGGAACGGAAACCTTAGATATTGGCACTCGTTTAACTGCTAAAGACAATGACATTCAAGTGAATTTTGGTGAAGTCAGAGAAACGTGGAATTATTTTGCTACGAAAGACACAAAATATACGATTCATCATGCGGATAAAGTTTCAACAAAAATTGATAATCGGAATTATACAGCAACCGCTGAACCAATTGAATTGAAGCCTAAACAAACGTACAACACCTATACGACAGAAAGCTATACTTTTACAAAAGAAGAAGAGGCAAAGGAACAACAACAAGCACCCGAATATACCAAAAATGCGGCGCGCTATTTCAAAGAGAACAAGCAAAGATGGCAAGGATATCTAGATAAAACGTTTGATCAAAAGAAAACAGCAGAATTTCCTGAATATCAAAATGCGCTAGTCAAATCGATTGAAACGATTAACACCAATTGGCGAAGTGCGGCAGGTGCCTTTAAGCATGACGGGATTGTTCCGTCCATGTCTTATAAATGGTTTATTGGTATGTGGGCTTGGGATTCGTGGAAAGCGGATGTAGCAACGGCTGATTTTAATCCTGAGTTAGCTAAAAATAATATGCGGGCCTTGTTTGATTATCAAATTCAAAAAGATGATACCGTACGTCCACAAGATGCAGGAGCGATCATTGATGCTGTCTTTTACAATCAAGACAGTGCGCGTGGTGGTGAAGGTGGCAACTGGAATGAACGAAATTCTAAACCACCATTGGCTGCATGGGCAGTTTGGCATATTTATCAAGAAACCAAAGATAAGGAATTTTTAAAAGAAATGTATCCCAAACTTGTGGCTTATCATAATTGGTGGTATACCAACAGAGACCACAATAAAAATGGGATAGCAGAATATGGAAGCATGGTCAGTGATGCTCACTGGCAAAAAGACGACAAGGATCAAATCATTAAAGATAAAAATGGCCAACCTAAAGTGGACGATGATGCTGTTATTGAAGCAGCCGCATGGGAAAGTGGCATGGATAACGCTGCACGGTTTGACAAAGAAGGTGTGGGCAAAGGCGACGTGGGAGTTAAAGTTTTTGAAAATAAAAATAAAGGAAAAGTAGTGGGGTATTCGATTAATCAAGAATCAGTGGATTTGAATGCGTATCTCTACGCTGAAAAGGGCTATTTAGCTTCGATAGCAGAAGAACTAGGCAAAAAAGAGGACTATAAGAACTATCAAAAAGAAGCGAAGAAACTAAAAAAATATATTCAAGAAAATATGTTTGATGAAAAAACAGGCTTCTTCTATGACTTACAAATAAATGAAGACGGCTCGAAAACAAAATTGTTAGTCAATCGTGGCAAAGGAACAGAAGGCTGGTTGCCGCTCTGGGCAAAAGTAGCGACCAAAGAACAGGCGGCGGCAGTTAAGAAAAACATGATGAATCAAGAAATGTTCAATACCTTTATGCCATTCCCAACAGCATCCAAAGACAATGAAAAATTTGCTGCAACGAAATATTGGCGGGGACCAGTTTGGCTTGATCAAGCCTTGTTTGGTGTAGAAGCTCTTCAAAACTATGACTATACAAAAGAAGCGAAAGAAATGACACAAAAACTCTTCTTACATGCCGAAGGATTGATGGGAGAAGGACCTATTCATGAAAATTATGATCCACTGACAGGGAAGGGCCTAAGTACGAAAAACTTTAGTTGGTCAGCAGCAGCGTACTATTTATTGTATAAAAACACCTTATTAAGTAATAACCCCACAACGCAAACCGCTTTTGAAATAAAATAGAAAAACAGCTCTTGAGAAAATATCTCTCAAGAGCTATTTTTTTCTTCACTTGCTACAATCTGTTTCCCTCTGATTTAATTAAATGTAATTTATTTGTTTAAATAAATATATTCCATATAATTAAATAAAACATCTAAAAATAAACGATATGTACTTTTATTAAAAATGTTATTTAATAAAAATGAAATAGATATTCAACGAAATTGATTGTACAATGGTTAGTGAAGAGTGGGTTTAACGAAACCGAGTAATAAGAAATAAACTAATATTGAAACCAAACATTGCGACACCTCCTGCTCTAAGTTATATTGAATTTCATTATAAGACAGATATCTTAGTTTCTTCAAGAACGAATTAGAAAATTTTTTTTAAATTTGTTGACGCCTAACAATTATAACGCGCGAAAAAATAATTCAAACAAATATATTATTTGATTGTTTGGTAATGTTAAAGTTTGTAAAAATAATTTTTTTATAAAATGTTATATTTTAGTTAATAAAAAAATAATACTTAATATTAACTTATTAATAGAAAGGAGCATATTATGGATGTGTTAGAGGCATTAAAGTATTTTAGAAAAAAGAAAAAAATTGCTCAGAAAGATGTTTTACCAAAAAAAGGGAAACAAACCTATCGAAGAATAGAAATTGGTGAAGCCAAGCTAAGTTACGAGGATTTAATGACAGCATTACAGTCACTTGGGATTACCTTTAATGAATTTTTTCATATGGTCTCTGAAACAAGAAGTACGGCTTCATCTAAAATTATGCATCAAATTGAATGTTGTCAAATGGGAGTGAACAATACAAGTGAAAAAAAGAACCTGATTCATTACTTTTATCAATTAGAGCGCAATCCCCAAAAAAACGCAGTAGAGATGTCTATTTATACAGATATTAAGCTAACTTTCAGTAATGATTGGGAGGAAATTCCAGAATTTGATGAAACTGATCGAATGGTAATTCTCGCACTTATCTCTAACAAAAGCTACTATACATATTACGATTATCAAATGGTGACTAATACAGGGGCGTTATTTTCTGAAAACGAAGTCCTTCAAATTCTTGAGCAGATGTTTCCCGTCAAAGATGCTGAATTACGTGATACCCAAACATTAAATGTCGCCTATGGTTTTTACCTAAATATCATTACAGCGCAACTTTATAAGAAAAATTATGCGAAAGCCCGGGAATATTTAGCGCTAATGAGTGTTACCACGATTCCTGCTGAAATCTACTATATTCATTTTAACTTACGTTACTTAAAAAACCTTACGTATTATCTGTACACTGGCAAAATGAGATATTATAAAGAAGTAATCGCCGTTATTGATATGATTGAAAGCTTTGGCGATGTACGTTTGGCGGAAGGCATGAAAAAAGAAATGCTTCAGCTGACGGCTGGTCGGACATTTAATTTAGAAAAAGGTCAGTTTCCATTGAATATTGTCACTGAAAAATAAAAAGCACCCCCCGCAAGGTCAAACTTGCGGGGGGTGCTGATGTTAAACAATAATGTTATCTCTAATCATATCTAAATCTTTAATCAAAATTTTGCGGTTACGTAGTTCAATTGCCCCTAACTCTTTTAGTTGCTGCATCATCCGGTTAACGCTACTAGCAGAAGTTATCCCACAAAAATGTGCAATTTCTTCATTAGTCACCACGAAATCAATTAAAATACCTTCCTCTGTTTCTACGCCAAATGAATCGTACATTTCATAGATTTGTGTACAAACGGCCCCAAATTTGCCATTCATCAACATTTGCTGCATCTTTTTCATGGAATGCATTAAACGGTCCCGATAGTATTCTTTGACATACATTTGCAAGTCTTTACTATTATTGATATCCCGCCAAAATTGAACACGGTCGATTTGGTAAAGTTCTGCTTGTGGAGATTCGATGCGAATATTAAAAGGTGCATCAATAAATTCTGAATATTCATCACGTAGCAATGAAACAATTTCCAAATTGTTGATATAACGTAAATTAAATTCACGACCGTCTTTGGAAATAACGCTAGTTTTGATGATGCCACTTTTTAAAATATAGGCATAACGATCTTGCAGTCCTTCATAAGTTAAATAATTTTTCTTCTTTTTTACAACGACTCGAAAGGAATGTTCATCTAAGTAGTCTTGTAAAACATTTCTCATTGGCGGTAACTCCTCAATTATCTCTAAATATTTTTGTTTTTGCCTGTTGGGCTTCTTTCTTATTTAAGCGAATTGGACATCATATGTCAATAACAAATGTTGATAAAAAAGGTCAATTAAACGCTATTTTGAAAAATAAAATCAGCTTTTAGATAATTTTGCCAAAAATTTCGCTTAATGAGTATTAAAAATATTTTTTTTATTTTATGTGCTCAAATATTTTTCAAAAAGAAAAAATTGTATTAAGGTAATAGTAGAAAGGGAGGAGATTTAATGACAGAACCAAACTTAAAAGACCCAAGAAAGTTATTTTATAGTGATGGATTTCCGCAACAAGATCAAGAAACTCCCGCATTACAGGACAAAATGGTCCCTAAACCAGATTGTGGGGAAGACAGCTATGTCGGAAATCACAAATTAGAAAATCGTCGGGTATTAATTACAGGCGGTGATTCTGGGATTGGACGAGCGGCGGCGATTGCTTTTGCTCGCGAAGGCGCAGATATCGCCTTACATTTTTTCCCAGGTGAAGAAAAAGACGCCGAAGAAGTGGCGCACTATATACGAGAAGCTGGCCGAAAAGTCGTTCTTTTGCCAGCAGATTTAAGAGATAAACAGGCACCTGAAAAATTGGTTGCACAAGCTCATGAAGCATTAGGAGGCTTGGATACCCTCGTTTTAAATGCAGCTCAACAAATTTCCTGTGCCGCTATTGAAGAATTGCCAATGGAACAAGTGATAGACACTTTCCATGTCAATATTATTGCGATGTTTGGCATTGTCAAAGCAGCAGTGCCTCACTTACCTGCCGGAAGTAGCATCGTGACAACGACTTCCGTCCAAGCCTTTAATCCCAGTGAGCATTTGTTGGATTATGCAGCAACGAAGGCATCAATTGCCAACTTTACCGTTGGTTTAGCAAAACAACTGGCACCAAAAGGCATTCGGGTAAATGGCGTGGCTCCAGGACCAATCTGGACACCGTTACAGTTAGATCATGGACAACCAATTGAAGAGTTGCCAGAATTTGGACAACATTCTTTACTGGAACGTGCGGGTCAGCCTGCTGAATTAGCCCCTGTTTATGTTTTCTTGGCGTCCAATGATGCAAGTTATGTTACGGCTCAAGTTTATGGCGTAACTGGTGGAGAAGCAATTAATCTTTAGGAGGGATGTTCCGTGAATAAAGTTGTTAAAATACTTTTGCTTCTAGGTTCACTGATTTTAATGGCATTATTTGGCGCGGTGGCCATCACCACTTGGTCAGCCGATACAGCTTGGCAACCACCAGATAATGTCCAATGGTTCTTGCAAGACAACGAGTACGCACGTCAAGCAATCTTTTGGGTAGCGCTGGTTTTACTAGGAATTATGCTCTTTCTATTTTTATTCATTCTTTTATTCCCAAGAAGAAAAGGCACGTTTGAATTAAAAGAAGAGCAAGGAAAGTTAGTGTTACACCGTAAAGCCATCGAAGGATTTGTACGCTCTAGCTTGCAAGACAGTGACTTTCTGGAAGCACCAACCATTCGTGTAAAGGCGACAAAACGGCGCATTAAGGTCAATGTTAAAGGCACACTGAAACGAACGGCAGATTTAATTGGACAAACAGAAGCTTGGTCAAAAACAATGGAAGAACGGCTTGCTCGTTTGGTGGGAACTGGTCACAAGATTACGATTGATGTTCATTTTGAAGATATTCAATCAATGAAACGACCACAACAACAGCAAACACAAGCACGTGTGGAGTAGGAGGGATGTACAATGGTTGAATGGATAAAACAATATGCCGTTCCGTTAATTGGTGGCCTAGTCGGCTTGGTTTTTGCAATCTTGTTTCTGTCAATCGGCTTCTTTAAAACATTGTTAGTAGTACTCCTGACAGGACTAGGTATTTGGCTAGGTTTGTATTTGGAACAGACAGGCATTGTCAAAAATTATTTTCATCATAAATAGGAGGTTTTGGCTATGGAAAATGCAAATGTATCGATTGTTAAAGGTGAGTTGACGTTTGAGGATAAAGTAATCCAAAAAATTATTGGCATTGCTTTGGAAGAAGTCGACGGTTTGTTAACTGTGGACGGCGGTTTTTTCTCGAATTTACGAGATAAAATGATTAACAGTGAAGATGTTACAACAGGCATTCACACCGAGGTCGGCAAAAAACAAGTCGCAGTGGATATGGACATTGTAGCCGAATACGGGAAAGATATCGAGACCATTTATGATCAAATGAAAGAGGTTATTACTCGCGAAGTCCAACAAATGACTCACTTGGAAGTAATCGAAGTCAATGTCAACGTAGTAGATATCAAAACACAAGCAGAGTACCAAGAAGAAAGTGAAACGGTCCAAGATAAACTTGGCAACGCCGCTGAAGCGACAGGTAGTTTTATGTCAAAACAAACCAACAAAGCCAAACATGCGGTAACTAAAGGCAAGACAAAAGTCAAAGAAAACACGGCACCTCGTGTTCAATAATTGGTTATTATTTTATTAAAAATAAAGCAATAATAGAAGAAACTAGGAGGAATGAACCATGAGTAACGAAAAATTCAATAATGTACCAAAACCAGCAGGAAACGGACCACACACACCAGAAGATCATGCAATCAAAGGTGAATTAACATTTGAAGATAAAGTCGTTCAAAAAATTATCGGTTTAGCCTTAGAAAATGTCGATGGTCTATTAACAGTCGATGGCGGCTTTTTCTCAAATATTGCTGAAAAATTAGTAAACACAGATAACGTCACAGCGGGTATTGATACCGAAGTTGGTAAAAAACAAGTCGCTGTTGATATGGATATCGTAGTAGAATACGGCAAAGATATTCAAGACATTTACGAAAAAATGAAAGAATTAATCAGCCGTGAAGTGAAAAAAATGACCCACTTAGATGTGATTGAAGTGAATGTTAACGTAGTCGATATCAAATCAAAAGAAGAATACGAAGAAGATAGCGAAACGGTTCAAGATAAAGTCACAGGCGCTGCCAAAAGTACCGGTGAATTTGCTTCTGAACAAACAGAAAAAGCAAAAAAAGCTGTGAATAAAGGAACAGAACAAGTCAAAGAAAATATGGAACCACGTGTAGAATAAACAGTTAAAGGGAGGAAACAATCATGGGCTTTATTTGGGCATTAATTGTCGGTGGTGTCATTGGGGCAATCGCTGGAGCAATTACTAAAAAAGGATCATCGATGGGTATTATTGCCAATATCATTGCAGGGTTAGTTGGTTCAACAATTGGTCAAGCCATTTTAGGCACATGGGGACCAAGCTTAGCTGGGATGGCTATTGTGCCATCGATTATCGGGGCAGTGATTTTAGTTGCCATCGTTTCATGGATTTTAGGACGAAAATAGAGAAAGTTTAAAAAAATAGGGCATAAGTCGTTTCGGCTTATGCCCTATTTTTCTTTTTCTATGTATGAGGAAGTTTCGTATGAAAAGTAAATTTTGAGCAATTAGCCAAGAGCTTATTTTAATTAAAATCATTAGTCATTTTGGCTTTTCAACAAAAATCAACAACATTTGTTGAAGTTATTTGTAGATAACGTTTATCATTCACAAATTTACATTTTTTTGTAACGGATATCTCGTATAGTAATAACTGCAAATGAATTTCAGAAAATTTTTTGATAAGTCATCAAAGTGAGGGGATAGCGGTCTTTTATTGAAAAATAGCAACACAAAATAAACAGAACAAAAGAGAGAGGAATTCAAAGAATTATGACAGAACAAACACCAACAAAGCTTTTGAATAAAGGCTTTATCAGTATTACAGTGATTAATTTCATTGTCTATCTTGTTTATTATTTATTAATGGTTATTATTGCGGTGATTGCGCAAGATAGCTTACACGCTACTTTAGGTCAAGCGGGTTTGGCCTCAGGAATTTACATCATCGGGACATTGCTTGCACGACTTTTCATGGGGAAACTCCTTGAACTGATTGGGCGTAAACAAGTCTTACGTTATGGGGCTTTGTTTTATCTTTTAACGACTGTTGCGTATATGTATATGCCAAGTATGGGCATTCTTTATCTGGTCCGTTTTTTAAATGGGTTTGGTTACGGAACCGTTTCGACAGCGACCAACGCAATTGTTACCGCCTATATCCCTAAAAACAAAAAAGGGGAAGGGATCAATTATTATGGGTTGAGTACTAGTTTAGCAGCCGGCATTGGGCCATTTATTGGGATGTTATTGTTAAATGTTTCCAACTTCCATGTCATTATTAACTTTTCAATTATTTTAATTTTGTTAACAACCATTGCTTGCTTCATTTTCCCAGTGAAAAATATTGAGTTAACACCTGAACATCGTGAAGCTTTATCTAAATGGAATTTTGATAGTTTTGTTGAAAAGAAAGTTTTATTTATTACATTTATCGCCTTTTTAATGGGTCTTGCTTATTCAAGTGTCTTATCTTTCTTATCTTCTTATGTCAAAGTAATCGATTTAGTTGACGTCAGCACCTTCTTCTTTATCGTCTATGCGGTCGTGATTACCTTAACACGTCCATCGACAGGTCGGATTTTCGATGTCAAAGGTGAACGCTACGTCATGTATCCGAGCTACATTTTCTTAACACTAGGCTTATTCTTATTAAGTATGACTACGTCTGGTTGGATGTTATTAGTTTCAGGTGGGTTAATTGGCTTAGGTTATGGTACCTTCATGTCAAATGGCCAAGCGGTTTGTCTTCAAGAAAGCCCAAGTCCTCACCGTATCGGGATTGCTTTATCGACTTATTTCATCGGTTTAGACCTTGGATTAGGGGTTGGTCCGTACGTTTTAGGTGAATTACGTAACTTTATGTCATTCCAACAAATGTACTTCTTAGCAGGCTGTATCCCAATCGTTTGTACCATTTTATATATGGTCTTCCACAAAGCTAAAAATGATGCCAAAGATTTGTCTCTTGAAACGATTGAAGAGATTGAACACGGCTCAGAACTATAAATGGACAAGGAGTGATTTCAATGCCTAACGATGAACGGATTTTAAACGTTTTACAACAAACACTAACGGAAATTCAACGCATGAACACGCGTTTAGCTAAAATTGAAACAGAGTTAGCCGATGTCGATCAACATCACGCGACTTTGGATCATTACTTGCAAGAGCTAGAATTGGTGACAGAAAATAACAACGTCATGTAAAGTGAGTAGTTAGTAAATGAATGTTCTACGTTTCGGTATCACTAGAGTGGAACATTGAAAATTTTCGTAAAAAACGTCAAAAGGTAGCAGTTTTTCTGCTACCTTTTGGCGTTTTTTGTAATTTTTATCACTTAAAATGTTTCACGTGAAAACTTTTAAAAGTGGCGTGGACTTTGTTTGGTGACAATTTGTGTATTTAAATTTTCTAAGCTTTGCGCTAGTTCACCAATGCTAGCGGAAAAATCAACATAATAAGTGGGAACCGTTGATTTGACACTAACTTCTGAAAAGATATCTGTAATAATTACATCGAAAGGCTTTTCTGGTGAAGCGACAAAAATTAATTTTTTATCCACGGCTTTACTTAGCTTTTCATAAAGGGTATCTAAAATTAAGTTACTTTGATTGGTCCTTACTAAGACACGAATCGGTGGTAAAGATTTCGTTTTCAGTGTACAAAAAAGAATAAACAAGCAGTCAACTAACAATTTTTCATTGCCAATCAATGTCGGAAGCATTTCAATTGTAAGGCGCTTCACATCTTTGTAGAGACTTGGATTTTTTTGAAGTGCTTCTTTTAAAAAGCTTTCTTGCACAAATGGATTGGCAATCGTGACAAAGGTCTTAAAAAAGACACTTAAATTTTGGATAGAAGTATATAGATAAAGATACTCGTGAAATGTCAATTTAATTTGATAAAAAGACGTTAGTTGATAAATGATCTCTTTAATGGGTGAGCCTAATAGCTGGACCATATGCATCCGTGCTGCTGGAATTTCCAAGACATCTTGTGTGGCGTAGCTGACACTAATCGTCAATAAGAAAAAGGCAAAAAGGCCTTCTTTTTGTATAAATTTTGTTGGAACTTGGTGTAAGGCTTCTTCTTTAAAAAACAATTCAAATTCACTCAGATTAACAAAGGGATTAACAATCGCTTCTTCCTCCACGAAAGTTTCTTTGATAAAAAAGCCCTCTTTCCAACGCGCTAAAATCACCGCAGAAAAAATTAAGTCTTTTGTAAAATCTTGTGTTGTATTGAAAGAAACAGAGTGTTTTAAACGTCGAAAGAGACTATGGACTTCTTTTTTAGTAATCGTGTGCAACGGCCAATCCCCTTCAGAGTAATTGTTCCAAAAAAGCATCATAAAGAAAATCCGGATATCTTTTTCTTTGCCCACCAACACATTGGTACGTTTTAAATTGATTTCAATCTGATATTTTTGGAGCCATTGGTTTAATTGTCCAATTTTTCGCGTAAAGGTTGATGAAGAAATTTCTAGGACTTTTTCAAAATGTTTGCTATCAATTGCATTATGGTTAAAGGCATAGGTCAGTACTTGATACGCGAAACTTTTTTTGACAAAGTAGGGCATCAAAAACGACAGTTGGAAATAGGGTGCAAACCAAAATGTGATTTCTTTGGCGTTTGCTGATAAAGAAAATAAGTTCTCCCAGCCGTTTTTTTCAATTTCTGTTTGGAGCAAAGCTACAGATTGTAGAATGGTATTTTGTTGCATTTTTAATTGAGTCGCTAAAGTAGAAATCGCCAATGTTTGTTCTTCTGCTTCACGACGTTCGAGTAACTCTTCTAAAAGAGCAAAACTTTTACGATAAGGTACATCAAGTAACCCTGTTAACATCCGATTCCCTCCAAACTGTTTTCCCCACGCAATTTGGCAAAATAAATTTTGCGAACTACTTGTTTTAGGTTATAGTATTCGTCTAAATAAGGAACGGGATGCCAATAAAAAGTTTTACTGGCGTGAAAAAGCGGATTATTTTTGTCAGTAATGACTAAGTCAGGCACTTCTTGAATATGATTAACAAATTTCAAAGGAACATCGCAATAATTATTGATTTCCTTCGCTAACCAATTTTCTTGTATCTGATTAATAGATGAATGAAGTAAAATTTTAACAGGAATTTGTTTATTTAATAAAACACTCCGAATAATTAAAAAAATGGTTTCTTTAAATAACGCATCTAGTGGATGTTGTTTGTCAAAAGGCAAACGCTTTAAGAAATAGTTGGTTGTTCGTGAAACATTTGGGTATTGTTTTTCATACAAAGAGACATTAGCAACCTCATAGCTCAATTCCTCTTCCACAGGGAAATGAATCAGTCGTTCACTGGCATTGGATAAATTAACCAACAAAAAGACCACTTCTATTGCGCTTAAATCCAACTGTAATTGCGTACATTTTTCAAAAATCCAAGTAGCGTGTGGACTGTTATCCATTCCCATGATCGCTAAGTTGGCAAAGTTGATGGTTTCCATTTGGACCAGAGAGTACATCGTTAATGTGCTGAAGAAATCATAATAAAAATGAATCTCAGCTTGCCAAGTGTCAGGTTCTTTTTGTTCATCAATAAAACAATCATTCACTAATAGTTGGAATTCTGAATAAGGAAAGGCCAAATTAATAGCAGCAACTTCTGGATAATTGGTGATTGTAAAACCGGATTGATAACGGAGTAAACCTATGGACATAATTAATTTTAATTTGCGTAAATCAGTATATGTAAAGTAAGGGTAACGGTTTTTGATGATTTCAATGAAGTTCTGCAATTGTGCTTGATTAGTCTTAGATAGAAATGGTACTAGAGAAGTTCCTGAAATGAAGAATAAGGAATAAAAGAAACTGCGAAAATCTTTCTCGTTACCACAAATTTTTTCTCGTCTTTTTAAGTTTAAATAACAATTAAATCTAGCTAGATGATTATTTAAACGGTCACTGACTTGTTTAAAAATAGAAAAGTTAATAAAGTGCTCTTCACAAAAATCTTTGGCTGATGTGTAGCGTTTTAAAAGTAAATCCAGGGCTAACATATAGGTTAGTGACCCGCGGACAACAGCTTCTTTCATTAACTCAATCGGGATATTTTCATCGGCAACTAATTCTATGGACTGTTGATTATTAATGATGCGAATATGTACATTTTCATGTGTATTGACTCGAGAAATTAACAAAGTTAATTGATTCAATAAATTGTTGATATTGTAATGGGAAAATTCATATTTTCGTCGGAGTACTTGCATGGGGACTTTTTCTTTACTGTCATACAAGTATTCAATTAGGGAAAGTAACTGAATTTCCTGTTTGGTTAATAAGTTATACATAATAACCACCTTTCTAATTGGTTATGATTGTTTGATTTTTCAGATAATACAGATAGGGCATTCTTGTCTAAATGACATTTGACAATTGCCAGTGAAAGAACTAGTTGTTCTTATGCTACTGTATCTATTCTTAAAAATCAAGAAGAACTGAATGTGTCAAATGGAAGAAAACATGGACAAAAAATGATAGAGCAAAAAATTATTAAGAAAAACAACCAGTTTATATAAAACATTTAAATAACAAAAATGATAATTTGAGTCTATTGATTTTTTAGCTTAAATAGCTTATACAAATAGGCTTTTTTGTCTGGTTAGTTCTTATGAAAAAAATTAAAAAAAACGGTATAGTGGAAGAAGGAATAGTAAAAATAAGAAAGGATAAGGACGTGTTTTCATAAAGATGAAAAGGGTTTCTGGGATTTCATCAACTTTTTCTATTTGGAGGAGAAGTTGTTGATAATTTTCGCTGAAAAATCTCGTTATACTCTTCTTATTCTTATAGAAGAGTCTATAGGAAAAAGCAGAAAATGAATCCGCATTCGAAGTAAGAGTGCGTTTTGAGGAGATAAAAAGAAAAGGTGTGTTGGCTGTCTGTTTTAGCAAGGAAGAAAGACAACAGAAGAGCACTCAATTATTTGGTTTAAAATAAAAAATTGGTACGAAGTGAACGTTCTCTTCTATGTGTCGTTAGTAGAGGAAGGATGAAAGAAATGAGAAAGAATGGTCCAATGGTAAACCGTTGGCTCTACGGGTTGATGTGTTTGTTACTTGTTCTAAATTATGGCACACCACTCATGGCTTTGGCGGAAGATGTTAACAGCGATGGCCAGTTAACGTTAGGAGAAGTGAAGCAAACCAGCCAGCAAGAAATGACCTTAGCGCTTCAAGGAAAAGCACAACCAGTAACACAAGAGGTTGTAGTGCATTATAGTGCCAATGTGTCAATCAAAGCTGCACATTGGGCAGCGCCCAATAATACGCGCAAGATTCAAGTGGATGACCAGAAGAAACAGATTCAAATTGAATTGAATCAGCAAGCGTTAGCAGATACGTTAGTCTTAACGTTGAACCCTACAGCTACAGAAGATGTGACGTTTTCTTATGGACAACAGCAACGAGCGTTGACGTTAAAGACTGGTACTGATCCGACAGAATCAACGGCAATCACGAGTTCGCCAGCCGCATCAGCGAATGAAGGTTCAACAGAAGAAGCATCTACAAACTCCTCTGTTCCTCGTTCGTCCGAAGAAACTGTCGCCAGCACGACAAAAGCGATAGAAAGTAAAACAACTGAATCGACGACTGTCAAACCGCGCGTAGCAGGACCAACAGATATCAGTGACTATTTTACAGGTGATGAAACAACGATTATCGATAATTTTGAAGATCCGATTTATTTAAATCCTGATGGCACACCAGCAACACCGCCGTATAAAGAAGATGTGACCATTCATTGGAACTTTAACTGGTCGATTCCAGAAGATGTGCGGGAACAAATGAAAGCAGGCGATTACTTCGAGTTTCAATTACCTGGCAATTTGAAACCTAATAAACCAGGTTCAGGTGATTTAGTTGATGCAGAAGGAAATGTCTATGGAACCTACACAATTAGTGAAGATGGTACGGTTCGTTTTACCTTTAATGAGCGAATCACGTCTGAAAGTGACATTCACGGGGACTTTTCTTTAGATACTCATTTGAATGATTCAGATGGGCGGGGCCCAGGAGATTGGTTGATTGATATTCCTACACAAGAAGATTTGCCGCCTGTAGTGATTCCAATTGTCCCAGATACCGAACAACAAATTGATAAACAAGGCCATTTTGATCGAACGCCCAATCCTAGTGCGATTACTTGGACGGTAGATATCAATCAAGCGATGAAAGATCAAACAAATCCAACTGTGACGGAAACATGGCCAACAGGGAATACCTTTAAGTCCGTGAAAGTCTATGAGTTAGTGATGAATCTTGATGGAACAATTAAAGAAGTGGGTCGCGAACTTAGTCCAGATGAATATACCGTTGATAAAAATGGCAATGTGACGATTAAAGGTGACACCAACAAAGCGTATCGTCTTGAGTACCAAACGACGATTGACGAGGCGGTTATTCCAGATGGCGGCGGCGATGTGCCTTTTAAAAATCACGCGACGTTAACAAGTGATAATAATCCAAATGGGTTAGATGCTGAAGCAACTGTTACCGCCACATATGGCAAAATGTTAGACAAGCGCAATATAGATTACGACGAAGCCAATCAAGAATTCACTTGGGAAATTAACTACAACTATGGTGAACAAACCATTCCAAAAGACCAAGCAGTCATTACAGACACAATGGGGGATAATTTAACGTTTGAACCAGATTCTTTACATTTATATTCAGTGACATTTGATGACAAAGGAAATGAAGTCGTTGGAGCAGAACTTGTGGAAGGAAAAGATTACAAAGTGGTAATCAACGGAGACGGTTCCTTTGCAATTGACTTTTTACATGATGTGAATGGCGCAGTCAAGATTGATTATAAAACCAAAGTTGATGGAATTGTCGAAGGCGATGTTGCCGTGAATAATCGTGTGGATGTCGGCACTGGTCAGCATTCAGAAGGTGATGGCACAGCCAGTCAACAAAATATTATTAAAAACACTGGTGTAGTTGATTATCAAAATTCAACGATTGGTTGGACGTTAGCTGTGAATCAAAATAATTATTTGATGGAAAACGCCGTGATTACGGATACGTACGAACCAGTTCCTGGCTTAACTATGGTACCCAATTCGTTGGTTGTCAAAGATACAACCACTGGTGCTCAGTTGACGTTAGGCAAGGATTTCATGGTAGAAATAACTCGTAATGCAGATGGTGAAACAGGCTTTAAGGTAAGTTTTATAGGGGCGTATGCCAAAACAAGTGATGCTTTCCACATAA
The DNA here is from genome assembly GCF_050535975.1 of Enterococcus sp. DIV1937. Lineage (NCBI taxonomy): Bacteria > Bacillati > Bacillota > Bacilli > Lactobacillales > Enterococcaceae > Enterococcus > Enterococcus sp. DIV1937. Next base: position 86,465 of record NZ_CP172909.1, read on the forward strand.
CCTATACTACCTTTTTCGATGTTACCGAGTTAGACGCTAATGATCCCGCGTTGGACCATTACCGAAATACTGCTGCCATTGATTGGACGGATGAAGCAGGAAATAATCATCATTCAGAAGATAGTAAACCGTTTAAACCTTTACCTGCTTTTGATTTAAATGCGCAAAAAAGCGGTGTTTACAATGCCGTCACCAAAGAAATCACTTGGACGATTGCGGTTAATTTAAGTAATAATCGTTTAGTCGACGCCTTTTTGACGGATCCAATTTTAACCAATCAAACCTATTTGGCTGGGAGCTTGAAAGTCTATGAAGGCAATACAAAGCCAGATGGTTCGGTTGAAAAAGTGAAACCAACGCAACCGTTGACGGATATCACAATGGAAGAACCAAGCGAGAAAAACCAAAATACTTGGCGTGTTGATTTTCCTAATGATAGTCGTACGTATGTGATTGAATTTAAGACGTCTGTTGATGAAAAAGTTATCGAAGGTTCGGCTAGTTATGACAATACCGCATCTTATACAAACCAAGGTTCTTCACGTGATGTGACAGGAAAAGTTTCTATTCAACATGGTGGCGAATCAGTGAAAAAAGGTGGCGAATACCACAAAGATGATCCAGATCATGTGTACTGGCATGTAATGATCAATGGCGCCCAATCGGTTTTAGACGATGTGGTTATTACTGATACACCCTCACCAAACCAAGTGTTAGATCCCGAGTCATTGGTGATTTACGGTACCAACGTAAAAGAAGACGGAACGATTACGCCAGATAAATCTGTTATTTTAGAAGAAGGAAAAGATTACACACTGGAAGTTACCACCGATAATGAAACAGGACAACAAAAAATTGTCGTTAAAATGGCCCATATTGAAGCACCTTATTATATGGAATATCGTAGTTTAGTGACTTCTTCAGCGGCGGGGAGTACAGACACGGTATCCAACCAAGTGTCAATTACTGGAAATGGTTCAGAAGTCGTTCATGGGGATGACAATGGCGATGTGGTCGTTGACATTGATCACAGTGGCGGGCATGCCACAGGGACTAAAGGCAAAATTCAGCTGAAGAAAACAGCCATGGATGAGACGACTATTTTAGCAGGCGCCCATTTCCAAATTTGGGACCAAGCTAAAACACAAGTCCTACGTGAAGGTACAGTAGACGCCACTGGGGTTATCACATTTGGTGGGTTGCCGCAAGGGCAATACATTTTGGTGGAGACAAAAGCACCAGAAGGCTATACAGTTTCGGACGAATTAGCTAAAGGCCGAGTCATTACTATTGATGAAGAAACTTCAGCCGAAGGAGCACAACCAACCATTATTAAAAACGATGTCAATAAAGTATTTTTAGAAAAAATGGATGAGAAGGGTAAAAAGTTAGTCAATGCTCGCTTTAAATTAGAGCATGCCGTAACCACGCCGTTTACTCATTGGGAAGAAGTTCCCCTTGCGCCGGATCGAACCAACGCGAATGGCCAGTTAGAGGTGGATAGTTTAAAACCAGGGCTTTATCAGTTCACAGAAATCGAAGCACCGACAGGCTATCTTTTAGACACGACACCCAAACGGTTCATTGTGACACAAAACACGAGCGGACAAATTCGTGATGTTCATGTTAAAATGCTTAATTACCAAGGTTCTGCTGAACTAATTAAAAAAGACCAAGCAGGCAATCCATTAGCAGGTGCTGAATTTTCAGTCCTTGATACCACAGGACAAGCGGTTCGAGAACACTTAGTTTCGGATGCAAACGGAAAAGTCACAGTGACGGATTTAGCCCCAGGCAAATATCAATTTGTGGAAACCAAAGCGCCAGCAGGGTACCTTTTAAACACTGAACCAAGTGCTTTCACGATTGCAGCAAGCGATCGGGGCAAACCAGCAACAGTTATAGCAACGGCTAACTTTGTTAACTATCAAGGCGCAGCTAAATTAATCAAAAAAGATGTGAATGGACACTTATTAAGTGGTGCGACATTTAAAGTGCTTGATGCGAAGGGACAAACGATTCAAACAGGCTTGACGACAAATAATCAAGGGGAAATTATTGCAGAGCACTTAGCCCCAGGTAAATATCGCTTTGTAGAAACCAAAGCGCCAACAGGCTATTTATTAAATACCACGCCAGTCCCATTTGAAATTGCTGAGAAAAATGCTGGTAAACCAGCGGTCGTTGTTGCTAGTGACAACTTTGTGAATTACAAAGGGGCTTTCCAAATCGTGAAAACGAATAGCGCAGACCAACCATTAGCAGGTGCTGTTTTTGAATTATATGATCACAATAAACAATCATTAGGGATTACAGCAACGAGTGGCAAAGATGGCAAAATTATCTTTAGAGACTTGGCGCCAGGTACCTATTATTACAAAGAAATCAAAGCACCAAAATTACCAGATGGCGCAGATTATATTATTTATCCTGAATTAGTAAAAGTAGAAATTCGTGGTGATTTCAAAGGCGATCCGGAGATCTTCCAATTAGGGGCCTTCGCCAATTTCAAAGGACGCGCCGTCTTTAAGAAAATTGATGCCAATGCGAACCCACTTCCAGGAACGATTTTTAAATTGTATCGAATCGAAAACGGGGAAAAAATCTTTGAAAGAGAAGTAACTGCTGAAAAAGATGGTTCATTGGCTATGGAGGATTTAGGCGCTGGTAGTTATGAATTAGATGAAATGGATGCAACGGATGGCTATATCGTCAATAAACAACCCATTTATTTTGTAGTGAAGAAGAATTCAAATGATAAACAACCACTAGATGAGTTAGAGTTTGTAAATTATCAAGCGGAAGTAATGGGACGTAAAGTCAACGAGCAAGGTCAAACCTTAGCGGGTGCAGTTTTTGCAATTTACAATGCCGATGAGCAGAATCAGCCACAAGGTTCACCGATAACATTCTTGAATCGTGCAGGAGAAAAGGTTTCTGAAATAACAACGGATAAGACTGGCGAAATTTACGCTAAAGGGCTAAATGAAGGGCATTACGTTTTAGTGGAAACGAAAGCACCAACAGGCTATCTGTTAGACACAACGCCACATCCATTTGATGTAACCGCCCAATTAGGAAAAGAGCAGCCAATTGCTTTAGGCGATCTTATCAATTATCAAGGAACTGCTCAATTAACCAAAGAAAACGAAACAGGTGAAGCATTGGCAGGTGCGGTGTTTAAGGTCATTGATGAAACAGGGCAAACCGTAGCTGGACAAGCCAATCTGATGTCTGACAAGCAAGGCAAAGTCATTGCGAAAAACTTAGCACCGGGAACGTATCGTTTTGTGGAGACACAAGCGCCAACTGGCTATCTTCTTAATGAAACGCCAAGCGCAAGCTTTACGATTGCCAAAGACAACCAAGGCAAACCAGCCACTGTGGTACTTAAAGCACCTTTTATTAATTACCAAGGTGCTGCCAAGCTGGTGAAAATTGATCAGCAAAAGAATGCCTTAGCAGGTGCTGAATTTAAAGTGACAGATGCAGAGACAGGGCAAACTGTCGCTCGTTCATTACGTTCTGACAACCAAGGGTTAGTTCAAGTGAACCACTTACAACCAGGAAAATATACCTTTGTGGAAACAAAAGCGCCGGATGGTTACCAACTGTCTAAGCAAGCTGTCGCATTCACTATTGCGGCAACAGCGAAAGACAAACCTGAACTCGTGGATGCGGGCACGTTTGTTAACGAGAAACAACCTGTATCCAAAAAAACAAAACCAAATCAGCCAACAACGAAACAAGCAGCTAGAGAGACAGGTTGGCTTGGTTTACCGAAAACCAACACACAAGTCAATTACTTCTTTGTCTTTATCGGCCTCCTGTTGGTCGGTTTGGCAAGTTGGCTCTTCTATAAAAAGAGCAAGAAATAAGCAAAAACTATAAAAAAACAGGCCATCCGTCCTTTCGACGGATGGCCTATTTTTTTCCATCTTAAGCTAATCAACTGAACAAAAGCAGCTCCTTCTTATTGACATTCTCAGGTAAGCCTTCATCTCAGTTTAGCCTTTGAACAGAACTTACGGGGTTCTTGGAGATAACCGCTTGTGCCTCAGCCTTTGTTTTTCGATGCTATCTTTAGGTATTTTGGCTAAAATATTGTACACTTTACATGTGCAAGAAATTTAGTTAGAGATATGAGGATAGAATGATGAAAAAGATGATGGTTTTATACAACGAAACTTCAGGAAGTAGTGAAAGTAAAGAGATTGCAGAACGCTTTAAAAAAGCTGCAGAAGCGAGAGGGGAAGCGGTTATTTTGCAACCTTCCAATCCAGACATCGATCCTGAAGAAATGCGGAAAAATGCCAAAGAAAATCAAGTGGGTGTCTTGGTCGTCATTGGTGGTGACGGGACCATTCATCATGCCGTTCAAAATTTTAAAGACACCATTCGTGACTATCAAATAGGGATTATTCCAGGTGGAACAGTCAATAATTTTGCGCGTGTGTTAAGTATTCCTTTGAAAGAAGAAGACGCCTTTGAGACCATTTTGGCAGGACAGACCACGCCAGTTGATTTTGGGATGGTAAATCAAGATGTGATGATTTCGACCTTAACGATTGGACTATTGGCGGACACAGCAGCAAATGTGACCCAACAGGAGAAACAAAAATATGGTCCTTTAGCCTTTACAAAGCAATTTTTCCGCTTATTAATGAAAAAGAAAAAATACAAACTAAAAATTGATGGCGATGAAAGACGTTGGCATGGCAAAGCCCAATTATTAACGATGACCATGACGAATTCTGCTGGCGGCTTTACCAATTTCGATGCCAATGCTACGCCAGATGACGGCGAAGTCCACATTATCATTTTACCTAAGTTAGTTTTTTACAAGTTTGTCTATTATTTACCTAAAATTATCAGAGGACAATTAAATGAAATTCCTGGTGTCGTGTATTTCTCTGGGAGTCAATTTAAAATTAGTGGCGAAAAAGACAAGAAAGTCCAAACACGAACAGATGGCGACCCTACCGATGATTTACCGATTAAAGTAACGGTGGAAGCTGGGGGACTCAACGTGTTTGTTCCTGAAACGTCCACATCTACGAAAGAATAAAAGAAACAACTGTTATTTTTTCGTGGAATAGATTTCTCATTTTGTGTACAATAGAACAGAAGAGAGGCAGTTGAGTGAACAGTGAAATGGGATGAATATGTTGATATATTCGATACAGATGTCGTTTCTAAAATTATTATTTTAAGAAACTTGCCAATTAATGAAGGCTGGATTGACATCAATGAGTTAGCAGAAGAATTACAATTAAACAAAAAATCAGTCAAAAAATACGTAGAACTTCTAAAAGATGACATTACGTATTATGCTGTGGATAATGATGCTTCTTTGGCTTTTGAAAAGGGGCATGGCTATCGCTTGAACTTGGCGTCCAGTCAAGCATTCCAGAAACTTTATACAGCAATTTTTCGGGATAGTTTAACTTATCAAGTAATGGAAGATTTATTCTGGGGTCGATTTAATGGAATTGTGCCAGCGACAGCAAAATATCATACCAGTGATGCCACGATTCGGCGCTTGCTCAAAGGGTTTACAGAAATTTTAGCACCATTGGGGTTAGTGATTAATAAAAGCACCTGGAAAATTGAAGGCAATGAAGCGTATTTGCGCCATTTTGCTTACACTATTTTTATGGACTTAATCCGTGATACTTGGCCTTTTGACTATATACAAGAAACGGAAGTCGCACAAACTGTCCAAAAAATGATGGCTTTTTTCAACGTAGAAGTTGCGGAAACGGTGATACGCCGAGTTAAATATATGGTCGCTATCTCAAAAGTCCGTAGTGCGCAAGGCGCCGAATATCGACCTTCAGCCGAGCAAGAAACTTATTTAGAAGGTAATAAACATTACCAAGCCTTTATAGAAGAGATGACAGCTACAACCCTTTTCCTTAACAAAAACGATTTAACTTTTGTGTACTTTTTCTTGTTAGCCAATGACCAATTTTATCAAGATGAAGCCACTGCACAAGCAATTTTAGCGCATTTTGATGAGTCTGAAGCGCCTGTTTATATGTTGACTCATTTAGTCCAACATTTCTTATTAGAAGAAATACACATGACGCCGCAATTGGAGAAAATTCGTCCGCAAATTTTTTATTATTTGTTTGCTACACATTTATTTGCCGAACTTTACTATGTCCAAAATGTGAAAATGTATAATGTCTTTTGGAATAAAGTCAAAGAAAAATATCCGGTTCTTTTAGAAGAATTAAGCCAAGGCTTAAATCAACTTTATGAACAAACAGGCAATGAATTATTTACAAATAAAGAATTTTTGGCTCTGCGTTATTCTAGTGTTTTGGCGCTTTCCAATGATTTAATTCATCGCGAACAAAAAATTGTTTTAGGGTTAAAATCAGGCTTGCCAGTACTGGAAGAAGAACGGGTGAAAATTTCGATTGAAAATAATTTTCGTCGGTTTTATGCATTGGAAGTCTTACGATACAGTGAAGCAAGCAAAGAAGAATGGCAAAATATTGATTTACTATTAGTGACTTCTTTGGCAGATGTAGAAACGGGCCATCCAGAGATCTTTTTACTTTCAAGTGAGTTAACGTTTGAGCAATATAATCGTTTGAACCAAAAAATAGTAAAAATTAACGAGAAAAGAACCACGTCACTTTAATAAAAAATCAAAAAAATGGGCTTTTTTGAGGTATATGTCCGATAAATTGTAAAAAAATTTTTCTAAAAAGTAAAAAAAGACAAGAAGAAAACGTCAATAAGTAGGTAATCAACACCTACTTATTGACGTTTTCTCGTTGTTTTTTAATAAATACTGCGTCAATTCTTCTGAAAATTATGTCAAAAAGGTACTTTTTTTGCTTTTTTTATCGTAAATAATAGATGATTAGCTATTGATAGTAAAGGAACTACTACTTTTTTTAACAGTCAGTTAAAAAATATTGAGGGTTCTCACAAGAATTTTTCTATATAATAGAAAGAGCAAGGGAAGGAAGGCGGGATAGAATGAAAAAACGGATGGAACAAATTGAAGAAATCTTAAGTTGTGAAGAAAATAGTGCCGGTGTTCGATTAAAGGAATTGGTTGAGGCCTTAGAATTAGAAGTCACAAATCAAAACTTGTTAAAGGTAACAAGTATCTTACATATGAATCCAAAATTTAAAAAAATTTATGCATACGAAGACAGTCGTGTTATTACGCTGTATCAACTTTTACAAAATAAGCCGTTGGAAGTAACGGAATGAAAAGAGGAAAACACATGAAGAAAACAATACTTATTCTTCTATTTGGTTTATTGACGGTGGTTGGTCTACCAATGGTGACTGAAGCGGCTGAACCAGTTGATGCAACAGATGCAACAATTTTTGGTGCGCAAGCGATGGTACCTAATAGCACAGAGGATCAAACAGATAAGTTACAGACATTACTGAGTCAGACAGCAAAGGAAGGACGGGCATTATTTTTACCACAGGGAAGTTATGCTCTGTCAAAAGATATTGCGATTTCTTCAAATTATCAATTAATTGGCGATACAACAGGAGCCACTATTTTACATAATGCTACAGGTACACCGATTCAACTAACAGACACAACGTACGGGACGAAAACCAATGTACGACTTCAAAATATTGCTTTTGACGGCATCAATGTGACCTTAAAATTGACGAATCAATTAACGCTAGCAAACAATATCTTTTATAATCCATTAAAAGGATTCGTGGTCAATTTAAATGCAGATATTGGCGTTAAAATTTCAGGTAATATTTTCATGCGAGACACAGCACATATGCAGCCAGGGATTGATTTTAACCGAGCGATTTACATTGGTGGTTATTCAACACCAAGTCGCTTCCAGTATATGTCAGATGTAGACATCGTGGACAATTTATTTGGGTTAAAAGTGACAGAATTAGATGCGATTAAAAGCACCAGTCGTTCAGATTTAGCAGCGACTATTACACGTTTGCAAACAGCCATTGAAGCTGGTGCTATTTCAGTACCTAATGAACAAAATTATCTATCCACCGGGGTTAATTCTTTTAATATGTTGAAGGATGTAACTGTCCAACATAATTTTTTCTATTCACCCTATGACAATGAAAACTTAAACGGCTTAGGTGGCGATCATGCGATTTATTTCCGTGGTGCCCAAAATATCACGGTGGTGGGGAATCACTTACGTGGACTACAAAATGGTCCAGCTGGCGGATTTAAGTTTAAATCAGGCCGTAATATTACGATTATGAATAATTATTTGCGAAATACAGGTCTCATTATATATGGAACACCAGAGATTGGTTTAGCAGAAACGCAAGCAGAGGGTGCTATTTCAGAACTCTCTAACTGGTTAGTGGCTAATAACATTTTTGATTGGAAATACTGGGATAATCAATATGCAATTGGAATGGAATACAATCGACATACAGGAAATAACAATGTGTTCAATGGCGTATTTATCAACAATCAGTTTGTTAACTACCATAATATTCCGCAAAACCGACGTCGGGAATTGTTAATCGCTAGTGGCGGTGGTTTCCGACCAGAAACGAGTTTTGTGAAAGACAATACTCGAGATGATGGCCTTAAAAACGGCCAATTATTGGTAGAAAATTGGACAGAGGCGGACTATCGCTTAATGCCAGCAACATGGGAATCATTAATTTCACCAACGCTTTATGAGCAATATAAAAATACGCCAATTCCGGTTAGAAATACTTTAGCAACCCCTGTGGCTACAACGATTGTGCAAGGACAATCAATCGATCCGCAACAACTGGTTGCTAATACAAATGACGCGGATGAAGCAGTCCCAGCCGCTAAAATCGTCAATCCAGAGGTCTTAAATGAAATCGGCCAACAAAAAGTGACTGTTCAATTAACTTATGAAACAGGGTCATTGGTAACAGTGAACGTACCGGTGACGGTAGAGGCCCCTGCAAAAAAGCTTGATTTGTCCCAGCTACAAACCGTTTATGCTTCGATTGGTGAAGCAAACCAATATACAGTTTACTCTTGGCAGCTATTCACTGCCATTGGGCCTAAAACAATTGTTCCTTCCTATTATCAGCAGGCGACACAATTGTTAGCAGAAGGTCAGGAGAGTCAGGACAAAACCCAAGAGCAAGTGGATCAGTTAACAAGTAATTTGCAATCTGCAATGAAAGTATTAGTCAAAAAAGCCGATATCACGCTAGAGCGTACAGAAGCAGAAAATGAACTTGCAAGCGTTCATAAATTAGACGAATCTGTATATACCAAAGACTCTTGGCAAGCCATGCAAGAAGCCTTAATAGATACAACAACTGGCGAAGGAAGCTCTAAGCAGTTACAACAACTGCTTGCTTGGTCAGATGAAGAATTATTAGAGCCAACACTTGGTGGCTTTAAAACGCCTGCAGATGCACAAAAGCGTATTAACCAATTAACACAAACCATAAAAACGGCGTTACTTCTGTTAGTTGAAAAATCAACAGAGACAACTAGTAACACAAGCGAAAGCAGCACCTCAAGCACAACCAGTGAAACCAGTAATACCAGCGAAAGCAGCACGCCAAGCACGACAAGTGAGAGCAGTAGTACGAGTGAAAGCAACACGCAAAGCACAACCAGCGAAACCAGTAGTACCAGCGAAAGTAGTACCGCAAGTGAAACAAGCAATACAAATGAAAGCAACACACCAAGTACAACCAGTAAAACAAGTAGTACCAGCGAAAGTAGTGCTTCAAGTACGACCAGCGCAACCAACAGTACAAGTGAGAGTAGCACCCCAAGCACTGTAAACGAAAGCAGTCAAAACAAAGGCCAGAATTCTGTCATTTACGCGGTAGAGTCTAATCAAGATCCTAATGACGCTCAAAGTAATTCAAAGCCCTCTGCCAAGGCTAGTCAAACAAAGGAATCAGTAGCAGAAAACCAAGCAACTAAACAGATACAGACAAATCAAGAATCGTCAGGAACAGTCAAAAAAGCGGATAATACGACCAAAATTGCCAAGAAAAAATTCCCCAAAACAGAGGAACAATCTTCAGCAGTTGTGAGCTTCCTAGGCCTAATCTTTTTATCGTTAGCCATAGCAACCTATTGTTTTAAAGTGAAAAGATAACTCTTTAAAAACGGATAAGTAAGCATCCTGAAACAAGAAATAGGACTTGTTTCAGGATGTTTTCATATAAAATTAAAAGAACTACAGTTTTTAGTGAAAAAATACACAAAAGTACTTGAATTTCTGTGATATAAGGGTAAAGTAAAGGAGGACAAAAAACAAAGGAAGTGAAATGTTTGTATACACCAGATGAAATTTTAAGTATTAGTATTGAAAATGGTCAGAAAAAAATTCAAAAGCCTTTGGTAGCAAAACTCATTTTAGGATTTATCGGCGGTGCCATGATTTCCCTCGGCTATTTGGCTTATGTGCGTGTTTCCGCCTCTATTCCAGCAGATTTAGCCAGTGTTCAAGCTTTAGTGGGAGCTGCGGTTTTCCCAATTGGTCTAATTGTTATTTTAATGGCTGGTGGTGAGTTAATCACAGGAAATATGATGGCGGTGAGTACGGCTTGGTTTGCTAAAAAGGTCTCTTTCAGAGAATTACTCGTGAACTGGGTCACAATTACATTGGCAAATATGGTTGGCGCCCTATTTGTTGCCTATTTTTTTGGCCATTATTTAGGTTTAACCAGTAGCGGCGCCTATTTAAATCAGGTTCTTTCTCTTGCAGAACATAAAGTTGCAGCAACTTGGCTTCAAGCAATTATTTCAGGTATTGGCTGTAACTGGTTCGTAGGTCTGGCCTTATGGCTTTGTTATGGTGCGAAAGATGCAGCGGGGAAACTATTAGGCATCTGGTTTCCAGTAATGATTTTTGTTGCAATTGGCTTTCAGCATAGTGTGGCGAATGCATTCATCATTCCAGCCGCAATTTTTGAAGGCGGCGTTCAGTGGGGAGACTTTTTCCGTAATTTTATTTTTGTTTATTTAGGTAATATCATTGGTGGTGCCATTTTTGTTTCTGGCTTTTACTATTTAAGCTATCGCAAACATTAAATCCATTTAGCAGATAAAAACCTACACAAAGGCTAAATGCCTTTGTGCAGGTTTTTTCTTTTTAAACAAAAAGGAAAACGGTTGAAAAATTATTGCTAGATTTTTAAAACAATGTTACATTAATGTTACAAAAAGATTTCTGGAGGTAACGAAAAATGAAAAAAATTGCTTTGTTCAGTATGTTAACGTTCAGTGTATTGTCTTTAAGTCTAGCAGGATGTGGAAACAAAAAAACAGCAAGCACAAATGATTCTAAGCCAAAGCAAGAAACAAAGAAAGCCACGCAGAAATCCTCTAGCCAACAAGAAATGAAAAGTAGTCATTCGTCTGTCACGGGTCAAAATTCTAATGTGACAGGGGAAAATCCGTCAGAAAATGCCACGCAGCCTTCTGCAGGAACTGATGAAACGAATGAAGTCCCTCAAAACCAAGCACCTGATACAAACATTACAATTACCAATGTTGTTTTCAATCCTGAAAGAAATGAAATTAATGGTACTACATTACCTAATGCAACCATTACAGCAACGGTAGTCGGTGATGCTTCTGCACAAGCAGGTGTTTTTTATGCGGATGCCAATGGCAATTTTACAGTAATTAGTCCCAGAGCGGGAGCGACTACTCAATTAATCGCAACCGTTGATCAACGGAATAGTGCACCTGTCCAAATTGATATTCCAAGTTCAGGACAAGAAGCAGCGCTTTCTTTTAGCAATATTACGATTGATCCGAAACAAGGGACAATTTCTGGTAAAACAGCACCGAATGCAACTATTTTAGTGTCACGTGCAGATGATGCGCGGGTGATTCTAGCAAGTTTTACTGCGGATGCCCAAGGGAATTTCACAGCCAGTAATTTAGTTCCCGGCACAAAAAATCGCTTAGACGTTACGTTAAATGGAGAAATAGGGGCACCTTACTTGTTTGATTTACCAAATTAAAATAGAAGAGAAGTGATCAAAGCCACCAACGCTAGTTAGCGTTGGTGGCTTTGATGGTTTAAGCTTCTTCTTTTTTATGATTGCGGATATGTAAATAGATGGTATTTTTTGAAATACCTAATCGATCGGCAATCTTTATGACAGAATCTTTGAGATTAAAAATTCCTTGATCATATAAACGAATAACAATTTCTTTATTTTGATTCAAATGTGATACATTTGGATCGCTTTCTACTGCTTGTTTTACTTTTGTCAGTGAAGTAGTGATTAATTCGTCAATATTGTCAGAAAAATGTTCAGAATTTTTAAGCTCTTGGGACATATCATTTTGTTGTCCTGAAGGTAATAAGTCTTGCAAGTAATCAATTAATGGCATTTCTAAATGCATATTGATACAGATTAATCCAATAATACGATCATTTTCACCGATAACTGGAATAGTGGAAGATTTTAAAATAACCCCTTTTTGATTTTTATTGTAGTAGGGTTTCACAGCGTAATCATGTTCCGACTCTACTTGACTTAACATTTTTAACGCCATATCAGTAATGGGGGCACCTTCCTTGCGGTTACTGAAATGGCCATTGATGACTTTGATAGCTGAACTTTCCAAATTTTCTAAACTATGAAGAATGACTTCATGGGTACTACCAAAGAAGTTCCCTAATCCATCAAGCATTAAGGCATGTGAATGTAAGATTTGTTTATCTACTTCACTTAAACGTAAATATGACTCCAAGTGATATCCTCCCCTACACTGAAATTAATTTTAGTGTAATACTTTTTTAATGGAAAAGCAATAAGATTCTTTACGTTAAAAAAATACATTGACTAAACTTTTGTTTAGTCGTATACTCTGAATGTGGAATGAAATTTTTGTTACTCATTGTACTTTAGTTCATCGGAATGCTCGCTCATTCTTTCACTTGTTGAGCAATAAAAATTTTATTCAGGAGTACCATCCGTTATAAAAAAATATAGTTGGAGGCAAAGAAATGAAAACGTTATCAGGAATCTTGATGTTAGTCTTAGTTTTATGTGGCATGTCCCTATTCTCTTTTAAAGCACCGCGAGGGAAAAAATCTTTAAGTGCTTTGTCTGGTGCAGCTTGTGCCACCTTTCTACCAGAGGCATTTTTGCGGTATGCAGTAGGCGGCGTTTTTCATTTAGATTATGTGTCGCAAATTGGTGAAACAATGGGTAGTCTAGGTGGTTTAGCAGCTGGAGCTCTTGTGCCGCTCGCTTTCGGGATTAGTCCAGTTTTTTCAATTATTTTAGGTCTGTCATTGATTAAAGTCAGCTTGTTACCAGCCTTTATTACCGCATATCTTTTATCTTTTGTTGTTGAGCAGATGCAAAAACGTATTCCAGAAGGGATTGACTTATTAGTCGTTATTTTAGTCATTCCAGTCGCTGCTTCGTTAGTTGCTGGTTTTATTCAACCCGTTGTATTAGGTGTCCTAGAAGTTATTGGGGGCACGATTTTAAGTGCAGTAGATGGCAATCCATATGTGATGGGCGCAATTTTAGGTGCTATTATCCCGATTGTTGGTATGACACCGTTAAGTTCAATGGTTTTAACTGCCTTGATTGGTTTGACTGGTGTACCAATGGCTGTCGGTGCGTTGACTTGTTACGGCAGTTCCATTGTCAATGCGGCGCTATTTAAAAAGTTAAAACTAGGCACAGCTTCAACTCCGTTAGCTGTGGCAATTGAGCCATTAACACAAGTCGATATCATCAGCTCCAATCCAATACCTATTTACGCAACGAATTTATTTTCAGGAATGGTTAGTGGTATTGTAGTGACTTTCTTTGGCTTAAAAGTACCTGTGACAGGAATGGCAACACCGTGGGCTGGTTTACTTGTGACATTAGGTAACAATGCCATTCAAACGACTTTACTAGCAGTAGCGATTATCACAGTGGTCAGTCTGATGTTTGGATTTTTAGGTGCGCTGGTCTTTAAACGTTACAGAATTGAAGCGGTGGATAATACACCAGAATTTGAAGGAACGACGGAAGTAACCAGTGAAAAAGAAAAAGAAGCAGTAAAAACCAAAGGAGGAGTTACGTATGAACACAGCTATGGCCATCAATAAACCTAAAAAAGTGAACAAAGTAATGAACTACAAAAGTTGTTTTGACATTATCGGTCCTATTATGATTGGTCCTTCTAGTTCGCATACAGCTGGGGCCTTAGCAATTGGCTTAGCGGCAAGAAAGTTATTCGGCGGAACGCCAGAAAAAATTGTGATTAAATACTATGAATCTTTTGCAGACACGCATAAAGGACATGGAACTGATTTTGCAATTATTGGCGGAATTCTTGGACTAGCAGCAGATGATGCCAACGTAACACAATCCATTGAACTTGCGGAAGAACAAGGAATTGAGATTCAATTTTTAGAAATGAGTGAAGAAAGTCCAGTGAAGCATGCTAATACAGCATGTGTGACACTCAGTGATGCAACGCACGAAATTCATTTAACAGGAATTTCTGTAGGTGGCGGCACTATCGAGGTGAAATACATTGAATTAGACGGTTTCAATGTCCAACTACATGGTCCTTTACCTATTTTGTTAGTCATTAATCAAGAAGAGCAGGCGATGCAAGCTTTTAAAGATACGTTACAAAAAAATAATATTCAAGTGAATGCGGTGTCTCGTTATGTGGAAGGGAATCAAATTTTATTCATCTTTGACTTAGATTCGGCACCCATTTCCTCGGTGAAAGAACAACTGTTTTCACTAGATGACACATCGAAAATAATCTTATTATGATAGGAGTTTGACATATGTACCTTTCGATTGAAGAATTTATCGATAAAGCTGAAAAAACAGGAAAAAAAATCTCTGATTTGATGATTGAGCAAGAAATGGAGCGTAGCCAAAAAAGCTATGAAGAAATTTGGACACAGATGGGTCAAAATTTGGATGTCATGGATGCTGCTGTCAAACGCTCGCAAGAAGGAGCAGGCGTTTTTTCTCCTACTGGGTTAACGGGCGGTGATGCGGCGCGTTTAAAAAAATACCGCGCAGCTGGCAAAACGTTATCAGGTGATTTAATGATGTCTGCAGTTCAAGCCGCACTAGGTACGAATGAAGTCAATGCAGCAATGGGCGTTGTTTGCGCAACGCCAACTGCTGGTGCAAGTGGCACCTTACCAGGGGTTTTAACAGCGATTAAAAATACCTTGAATTTAACGCGTGATCAACAAATTCGTTTCTTATTTACCAGTTCTTTATTTGGAATGGTCACAGCCAACAATGCGATGATTGCTGGTGCTGTTGGTGGATGTCAAGCCGAAGTAGGCAGTGCTTCAGCGATGGCCGCCGCTGCAGCTGTTGAAGCGGCTGGCGGAACACCACGCCAATCTTCTGAAGCTTTTGCTATGGCTTTAGGGAATTTATTAGGTTTAGTTTGTGACCCAGTGGCTGGGTTAGTCGAAATTCCTTGTGTCAAACGAAATACAGTAGGTGCAGGCAATGCGTTAATCGCTGCGGATATGGCTTTAGCTGGAATTGTAAATAAAATACCAGCAGATGAAGTGGTGGAAGCCATGAATAAAGTTGGCCGTCAATTACCACGAGAATTGAGAGAAACGGGTTTAGGTGGCTTAGCTGGCACAGCGACTGGCCAACGAATGAAGAATGAAATTTTTGAAAAAGTAAAATTCACCATTGTTTAAAATTTAATCATGAAGAGGGAAATAAGATGCTGGATATGAAAAAAATTCGCCAAAATGTAGAAGTAGTGCAGAAAAAGTTAAAAACACGTGGTGTGGACGAGGAAGTTTTATTACGCTTTTTGGCTTTAGATGAAGAACGAAGAGCGTTACTTGTTAAAGTTGAAGAACTGAAAAAACACCGTAATCAGGTATCAGGAGAAATTGCACAATTAAAGCGTGCACAAAAAGATGCTTCACAACAGTTGCTAAATATGCAAGAAGTTAGCGAGCAAATTAAAGTTTTAGACCAAGAAGTTGTTCATTTGCAAGAACAATGCACAGCAATTGCAGAACGTCTGCCTAACTTACCTCATGAGAGCGTGCCTGTTGGCGCAGACGAAGCCGCCAACGTAGAAGTTCGGCGGTGGAGTACGCCGAAAACTTTTTCATTTGAACCGAAACCACATTGGGAAATCGGTGAAGCCTTAGGAATTTTAGATTTTGAAAGAGGCGCGAAAGTATCTGGTAGCCGTTTTCTTTATTACAAAGGCTTAGGGGCTCGTTTAGAACGAGCGGTCTATAATTTTATGTTAGATCAACATGTTAATGAACATGGTTATACCGAGGTGATTCCTCCTTATTTGGTCAATAGCAAAGCAATGTTTGGCACTGGTCAGTTTCCTAAGTTCAAAGAAGATGTCTTCCAAGTTGCAGAAAGTGATTTGACGCTGATCCCCACAGCGGAAGTCCCGTTAACTAACTACTATAATAATGAAATTTTAGATGCGCAAGAGTTACCGATTTATTTTACTGCTTTAAGTCCTTCTTTTCGCTCGGAAGCGGGTAGTGCAGGCCGTGATACCCGAGGATTAATTCGTTTACACCAGTTCCATAAAGTAGAAATGGTTAAATTTAGTGATGCAGAACACTCCTATGAAGAATTAGAAAAAATGACCAACAATGCTGGAGACATTTTAGAAAAATTGGGCCTCCCTTATCGAGTGATTACTCTTTCGACAGGTGACATGGGCTTCTCGGCAGCGAAAACCTATGATTTAGAAGTTTGGATTCCGGCACAGAAAACGTATCGAGAAATTAGTTCTTGTTCAAACTGTGAAGACTTCCAAGCACGTCGGGCGTTGATTCGTTATCGTGATAAAACGGGTCATGTTCAATATGCCCACACTCTTAATGGGTCAGGACTTGCTGTTGGTCGAACAGTGGCTGCCATTTTGGAAAATTATCAAAATGAAGATGGCACCGTAACGATTCCAGAAGTTCTACGTCCTTATATGGGCGGTTTAACGAAAATAGATTAAAAAAGAAGGTTGATGTCACAACATCAACCTTCTTTTTTTATTCGTTAAATCCGTTAACCAATGCCCAATTTCTTGAAAAACTGTAGCTTTTTCCGTTTCTAATAAAATTTCATGACGCAATGTGGGAAATAGTCGTAACGTCACGTGCTGAAAACCTGCATGCTTTAATTGCTTTTGAATTTTCGCTGGCCCCTTGCTGAAATCACCAACTGGGTCTTCAGCGCCACTAATGATTAAAATAGGCAATTCTTTTGGGATCGCTTGGTACCAATTCCTTTGATTGGCTCGTTTAACAAGCGAAAAAAGGGTAGCAAAACCATTATTGGTAAATACGAAGCCCATTAATGGGTCATTTTCATAGTCAGCGACATTGGCTTGATTTTTAGAAAGCCAATTAAAGGAACTTGCTTCAGGAAATTTTTTACTAAAAGAACCAAATGCCAGCTTATCAATGAACGGAGCTGGTTTTTTCGGCTGTTTCTCGGCCATTTTTTTAATAAAAGGCAATGCTGCGGTTAAAGGTAACGGACTTGTTCCAGTGCCCATGAAAATGACTCCTTGCACAGTCACAGGATAGTCTTGCAGATAGTTGCGCAAGGCGAAAGACCCCATGCTGTGACCCATCATAAAATAGGGCAATTGTGGATAGCGATTCACAGCCCATTGTTTCACTTGATGAATATCTGTAACGACATTTTCAGGCCCTTGTTCTCCAAAAAAACCATAGATTGGTGCGCTTGGTTGTACAGATTCGCCATGACCTAGATGATCATGACCAATTACGGCAAACCCTAATTGATTTAAAAAACGAGCAAATTCATCATAACGTTGGATATGCTCTGCCATGCCGTGAATCAATTGAACTACGGCTTTGGGTGAAGGACAGGGCCAATGACGTACATTGAGCTGAGTTTGTTGATCGTTTGAAGTGAGTATGAATTGTTCAGTCATAAGAAACCCTTTCTTTGCTTTTTGATTATTATACAAAAAAAAGACGGTGTTCAAAAGAAAAACTCATGAGAAAACGCCTCAGCTTTCACTGAGACGCCTTTTTTTATTTATCTTTAATAAAAATAGCAATGATGTCAAAGAATAGTCGATTTTACTAAGTGATGAATTATGGGTGGTACAAATACTGCTGGAAATAGTTGTTAACTTCAAGGGCATCTTCTTTATTTTTTGAAAGAATTAAGATGGTATCATCCCCAGCGATGCAGCCCAAGATATGAGGGTTGTGGATACGTATGCGATCAATTAAAACCCCAATGGCTTGCCCGTTGCCAGGTAAGACGGTTAAAAGATTTGTGAACTCTATTTGTGTTAAAGAAACACCAGTTTCAATAATAATGTCAACAAGACGTTCTTCATCTGTTTTATATTTTGGACGAAGGGCAGAATTATTCAAGATACGATAATAGGCTTCTCCTTGACCATTGTCTACTTTGTTTAAATTCAGCTCACGAATGTCACGAGAAATAGTTGCTTGCGTGGTGTGAATATTTTCTTTTTCCAATAATGCTAGTAATTCACTTTGTGTATGGATTTCATTTTCTGTGACCAATCGCTTAATCATCGTTTGGCGTTTTAATCGGTTCATTACTTTCCTCCAGTTCAGTTAATCATGCAAAAAAACATCATTGCTGTTATTTAAAACGGTGCCAGTAATTCCCTAAAATCACTGTACAACGTTTTACTAAATTGTGCAAGTCTCACTTTTTTAAATGCGAAATATCCGACAAAATCAATGAGAATCTTTTGGCTAAACGACCCTTTTTCTATTCTAATTAGAGAGATTCTGCTAGTATTGCTTTGTAAATGTCTGGGGGAAGGGTGTTATTTGTGAATAAGCAAACACGCCAAAGTTTGATTAAAGAAATCATTCAAACAACCGTAATTCATAGTCAAAATGAGTTGTTAAGAGAATTAAAAAAGCGCGAGATAAATGTCGCACAAGCAACGATTTCACGGGATTTATGGGAATTAAAAGTCGTCAAAGCATTAGATGAGTCTGGCGAGATGCGGTTAACGATTTTTGAACAATTCACTTCTTTAGAAGAACGAAAAAAAGAACAGTTGATACAAGCAATTCGTGAGGTAGTGACCAAAGTTGAACGTGTCGCCTTTTTACTAGTGGTTCATACATTACCAGACAACGCAACATTGTTTTCAGCTGTACTTGATGAAGTGTCTTTGTGTGAAAAGAAATGTTCTGTCGCTGGCTTCGACACTGTTATTATTGTTTCATCATCCGAGGAAAAAGCACAAGAACTAGAGCAGTATTTTCAACAATTTATTCAGCCAACACCTTTGTCAAAAAGTAACGCATAAAAGGAAGGGAGCCAGAAGTCGTTTTGACTTCTGGCTCCCTTCCTTTTACCTCTATAAGATTATAACTTTATGAAGTGTATGGAGAAATAATTTTTTTTGAATAAATGCATTTTTTTTTATTTAATTATGCATTATTTTTTTAGAATATCTATGAAAGCGCATTCTTTTGGGCTGGAAATATGCATAAGAAAGAATACCGTTGTATATTTGGTATTTTGTTTGGCAAATGGCTCACGTCCTAGGTTAATCAGGTCTGTTATTCTGTGTTTGTAATTAAGTTGAGGAGGTTATTTCACATGAGTCATCCAATTAATGTATTTTCTGAAATCGGGAAATTGAAAACAGTGATGTTACATCGTCCAGGTAAGGAATTAGAAAATTTAATGCCAGATTATCTGGAGAGACTGTTGTTTGATGATATTCCGTTTTTAGAAAAAGCACAAGCAGAACATGATGCATTTGCAGAGTTGTTACGATCAAAAGATATCGAAGTGGTCTATTTAGAGGACTTAGCTGCTGAAGCGTTGATTAATGAAGAGGTCCGCCGACAATTTATTGACCAATTCTTAGAAGAAGCCAATATTCGCAGTGAATCAGCAAAAGAAAAAGTTAGAGAGTTAATGTTAGAAATTGACGACAACGAAGAACTTATTCAAAAAGCGATTGCTGGCATTCAAAAACAAGAATTACCTAAATATGAGCAAGAATTTTTAACAGATATGGTTGAAGCGGATTATCCATTCATTATTGATCCAATGCCTAACTTATACTTCACACGTGATAACTTTGCGACAATGGGCCACGGGATTTCTTTAAATCATATGTATTCAGTAACTCGACAACGGGAAACCATTTTTGGGCAATACATTTTTGATTATCATCCTCGTTTTGCTGGAAAAGAGGTTCCTAGAGTCTATGATCGTTCAGAATCAACCAGAATTGAAGGTGGCGATGAATTAATTCTTTCAAAAGAAGTGGTGGCCATTGGGATTTCTCAAAGAACGGACGCCGCGTCAATTGAAAAAATTGCGAGAAATATTTTTGAACAAAAATTAGGATTCAAAAATATCTTGGCTTTTGATATCGGTGAACATCGTAAATTCATGCATTTAGATACCGTTTTTACCATGATTGACTATGATAAATTTACGATTCATCCAGAAATCGAAGGCGGCTTGGTTGTTTACTCGATCACTGAAAAAGCAGATGGAGACATCCAAATTACAAAAGAAAAAGATACATTAGATAACATTTTATGCAAATACTTGCATTTAGACAATGTTCAACTAATCCGTTGCGGCGCTGGAAATTTAACAGCAGCAGCCCGTGAACAATGGAACGACGGTTCAAATACATTAGCAATTGCCCCTGGGGAAGTTGTTGTTTACGATCGGAATACGATTACGAATAAAGCGCTAGAAGAAGCAGGCGTGAAATTGAATTACATTCCAGGAAGTGAACTAGTACGTGGCCGTGGTGGCCCTCGTTGTATGAGTATGCCACTTTACCGTGAAGATCTTTAAAAAACACCCAAAAATAGGAGGAATCATCATGAATTCAGTATTTCAAGGACGTAGTTTATTAGCAGAAAAAGATTTTACAAGAGCAGAATTAGAGTATTTGGTAGACTTCAGTATTCACTTAAAAGAATTGAAGAAAAAAGGGATTCCACATCACTATTTAGAAGGAAAAAATATCGCTCTTTTATTTGAAAAAACTTCGACACGGACACGCTCTGCGTTTACGACAGCAGCGATTGATTTAGGGGCACATCCTGAGTATCTAGGCGCCAACGATATTCAATTAGGTAAAAAAGAATCTGTTGAAGATACAGCGATTGTTTTAGGTAGTATGTTTGACGGGATTGAGTTCCGTGGGTTTAGTCAAGAAGTAGTGGAAGATTTAGCGAAATATTCTGGTGTTCCTGTTTGGAATGGTTTAACGGATCAATGGCATCCAACACAAATGATTGCGGACTTTATGACAGTGAAAGAAAACTTTGGTCGTTTAGAAGGAATCACTTTAGTATATGTCGGCGATGGCCGTAACAACATGGCAAACAGCTTGTTAGTGACAGGTGCTATTTTAGGCGTAAATGTTCGCATTTGTGCACCAAAAGAATTGTTCCCTTCTGATGAAGTCGTTAATTATGCAAAAGAATTTGCGAAAGAATCTGGTGCAGAATTAATGATTACAGACGACGTTGCTAAAGGTGTTAAAGGAGCCAACGTGTTATATACAGACGTTTGGGTGTCCATGGGTGAAGAAGATAAATTTGAAGAACGTGTCAATCTGTTGAAACCTTATCAAATTAATATGGCTATGTTAGAAAAAACCGAAAACATGGATGGCGATTTAATCGTATTACACTGTTTGCCAGCCTTTCATGATACGAAAACACAATACGGTGAAATGGTTGCTGAAAAATTTGGCATTACTGAAATGGAAATTACGGATGAAGTCTTCCGCAGTAAATATGGTCGTCAATTTGAAGAAGCAGAAAACAGAATGCATTCTATTAAAGCGATCATGGCAGCTACTTTAGGCAACTTATTCATTCCTCGTGTGTAGGAAGCAACTGAAAAAACATTGAAAAAAGAATAGTCGTTTCGCCCTTTAAGAGATTCTTTTGAAGGGCGGCCTATTCTTTATTATGATAGGAAAGAAGGATTTGTAATGGGGAAAAAAATGGTCGTTGCACTAGGCGGAAATGCCATCCTTTCAAATGATGCTAGCGCACATGCACAACAGCAAGCATTAGTTCAAACATCTGCCTATTTAGTTCATTTAATTAAACAAGGGCATCGGTTGATTGTTTCACATGGCAATGGTCCACAAGTCGGAAATCTATTATTGCAACAACAAGCAGCTGATTCTGAAAAAAATCCAGCGATGCCGCTAGATACGTGTGTTGCTATGACACAAGGAAGTATCGGCTACTGGTTGTCCAATGCGCTTAATCAAGAATTAAACAAAGCAGGAATCAAGAAACAAGTGGCTACTGTTTTAACACAGGTGGTCGTAGATCCAGCAGATGAGGCATTCAAAAATCCAACAAAACCGATCGGTCCATTTTTAACAGAAGCTGAAGCCAAAGAAGCAATGCAAGCAGGTGCTATTTTTAAAGAAGATGCAGGACGTGGCTGGCGCAAAGTCGTTCCAAGTCCTAAGCCAATTGATATCCACGAGGCTGAGACTATTAATACCTTAATAAAAAATGATATAATTACCATTTCATGTGGTGGTGGCGGCATCCCTGTCGTAGGACAAGAATTAAAAGGTGTCGAAGCAGTAATCGATAAAGATTTTGCTTCTGAAAAACTAGCAGAATTAGTGGATGCGGATGCACTAGTTATTTTAACTGGCGTGGATTATGTGTGCATTAATTATGGCAAACCAGATGAAAAACAATTAACCAATGTCACTGTAGCAGAGTTGGAAGAATACAAACAAGCGGGTCATTTTGCACCAGGTAGTATGTTACCGAAAATTGAAGCCGCCATTCAGTTTGTAGAAAGCCAACCCAATAAACAAGCAATTATCACTTCTTTGGAAAACTTAGGAAGTATGAGCGGCGATGAAATCGTAGGAACGGTTGTGACAAAATAAAGTATAGTATTTAGGAGAATTAAGATGATGATAGAGAAAATAATCACTAAAAATAATCAAGATTTTCAATACTTTTCTGAATCAGAACTAACAGAATTGCGTAACGAGAGTTTCGTTCGCTCCTATAAAAAAGGCCAAGTCCTTTTTTATCCAGGTGATCCGAGAAATCATTTAATTTTATTGCTTTCAGGTGTCATTAAAATTGAAAAAAATGATCGCAGTGGTAATTTTTCCTATCTGCATTTTATGAAAAAGCAGGCTCTTTTTCCGAGAATCGGACTGTTTCAAGATGAGGTTCATTACGACTCCGCGATTGCCTATACGGATATTGAGGTTGTGTTTGTGCCAGTTAAACTGTTTGAGCGTTTTCTCCAAAATAATCCCCAGCAATTGATTCATTGGATTCAAGAACAATCGGTCCTTTTAAAAGAAAGTATGATCAAAATCCAAAAAGGAACAACCAATGATGCATGTGAACGGATTGTGACATCACTGGCGATGTTATTAAATGATTTAGGAGAACGAATTGACAACAGAGAACGCGTTGCAATTGCTTGTCCAATTACCATTAATGACATTGCACGGATGAGTGGAACTACGCGGGAAACAGCAAGCAGTGTTATGAAAAAATTAGTCCAAATGAACCGTATTAGCTACAGTCATAAATTCTTAACTTTTCTAGATACACCATTCTTTATTGATCGATTGAGTAATTAATCATAGAGAAGGGAGATACAGGAAAGTAGGTTCCTGTATAAAAGGATATGGCAGAAAAAAAGAAGAAAAACAAAAAACAGCTTTCGTCTTTTAGTATTTTATTTATTATTTTAATTGTTTTAGGTATCGTAACGGTCTTGCTAAATGGCCAGCCATTTACCCCAAGAGAAATTGATGGCAAAATGGTTGACCACGTGGTAGGGGCCAAATTATCGGATATTATCATGGCTCCATTCAATGGGTTTAAAGATGCCATTGAAATTAATATTTTTATTTTAGTACTCGGTGGCTTTTTAAATATTGTGACGCAAACTGGGGCTCTTGAAGCAGGGATTCAATCAGTCGTTAAAAAGTTAAAAGGGAACGAATTGAAAATCATTCCGATTTTAATGATTTTATTTTCTATTGGTGGTTCGACTTATGGAATGGCAGAAGAAACAATTCCTTTTTATGGTTTATTGAGTGCCACCATGGTCGCCGCTGGTTTTGATACGTTTGTCGCAGTGGGTACTGTGCTATTGGGTGCAGGATCAGGTGTTATCGGTTCAACGGTTAACCCTTTCTCCACAGGGGTAGCGATGGATGCGTTGCGAGGTATTGGCATTCAGCCGAATACAGGAATTATTTTAATTGTCGGTGCTATTTTGTGGGCGG
Organism: Enterococcus sp. DIV1937; assembly: GCF_050535975.1. NCBI lineage: Bacteria > Bacillati > Bacillota > Bacilli > Lactobacillales > Enterococcaceae > Enterococcus > Enterococcus sp. DIV1937. The sequence continues at coordinate 110,739 of NZ_CP172909.1, forward strand.
CCTCTACTAGCTATTCTATTTTCATTGTGATGCGTTATGCGAAAAAAGTGAAGGCTGACAAAGGTTCAACAATTTTATCTTTACAAGAACAAGAGGATATGGAAAAAACGTATGGACAAGCAGCGTCGAAAGAAATGCCATTTACGAATCGTCATAAAAAAATCTTAATGGTATTCGCTTTCTGTTTTGTCATTATGATTGTTTCCTTAATTCCATGGAACGACTTTGGAGTGACGATTTTCAAAGGCTGGACGTCTGTTTTAACAGGCAACAGTTTCGGTGACTGGTACTTTGGCGACTTAGCGATGTGGTTCTTCCTTTTAGGGATCATTGCTGCCTTGATTGGTCGCTTTACTGAAAAAGAAACCATTGAAGCATTTATCGACGGTGCCAAAGATATGTTATCCGTTGTTTTAATTATCGTAGTTGCTCGCGGGGCATCTGTTTTGATGTCTAAAACGTATTTAGATTCATTTATCCTTGATAAAGCGGCAGGCTTATTACAAGGACTCTCCCCAGTCTTATTTGTCATCGGTGCCTTTGTTTTATACTTAGGTTTATCTTTCCTAATTCCTTCAACTTCTGGTTTAGCGTACGTTTCTATTCCTGTAATGGGTGCGTTAGCTAAAAACATTGGTTTAAGTCCAGAAGTGATGGTTATGATTTTTGCTTCAGGTTGTGGTTTGATTAATTTGATCACGCCAACATCTGGTGTCGTAATGGGTGGTTTGGAAATTTCCAAAGTTCAATATGCCACTTGGACAAAATTCATGGCCAAACCAATGATTGTCTTAGGCTTAATTAACCTAATTATCTTAATTGGCGCGATGTTACTCTTTAGCTAATCAAAAATTTTTTATGTTAGGGCTTCGGCTTTCGGAAAAAAGAAGAAGCAATGAAACAACAGCGACTACCTAAAAGTAGTCGCTGTTGTTTCATTTTGATAGTTGTTGAATTAACAATCTTGCGACAGCGCGGACAGAAAAAGGATTTTGCCCAGTGATTATACGGCCATCTTGATACGCAAATTCTTTATAGGGACGCTTTTTCGCAAAATTAGCACCATGTTCTTTGGCAATTGTTTCGTTTAAGAAAGGAACAACTGCTTTTTTCATGGCTAAAATTTCTTCTGCAGTAGTGAAGCCAGTAATGGTTTTATCTGCAACCAAATAATTTCCTGACGCATCTTTGACATTTAAAAGACCAGCAATTCCGTGACAAACAGAAGTTAGGTATTTGCCCTGTTCGTAAAGGCTACGAGTGATTGCTTGCAACTGAGGATTATCAGGAAAGTCCCACATAACGCCATGGCCTCCTGTAAAGTAAATTGCTGCGTATTCATCTGGCTCAATTTCTTCAAGAGAGAGGGAATGCGCTAGCGCTCGTTCTTGAAAATCAGCACTTTCATAAACTGCCATAATGGATGAATCTACATATTTCATACTCCGGGGATCCAAAGGGACATAGCCTCCTTGGGGACTAACATAGTCAACTGAAAATCCTGCTTTGGTTACTTCTTCCACGAACTCCGTGGCTTCACCTAGCCAGAGGCCCGTTGGTTCTTCGGTGCCGTGATAACGGGAAACGTTTGTGAGGACCACGAGAATTTTTTTCATGCTTGCTTCCTCCCTGGCATAATCGACGTAATGTGGGTCAATAGTTGTTGGAGTTGCTCAATTTTGGTGGTATCGTGAGAAAGTGAGTAATAATTTTTAGTTCCTTCACTGCGACAATCAATTAATTTGGCTTGTTTCAAAATTTTTAAGTGGTGAGAAACAGCGGGACGTGAGAGTTGTGTCGCCTCTGTTAACTCAGTGACACGACGGCCAACACAGGCCTGGTCTTCTAACAGTGCAATAATAATTGCTTGGCGTTTTTCATCACCCAATGCGATTAAAAAATCACTAAGCGCAGTAAATTCTGTTTGAATTCCTTCTAATTCTTTCATATTCTTTCGCCTCTTTGGTTCGTATTTTTAAACGATTAAACCATTTTTCGTGTTTTTTGTCAATAAAATACGCTGAGGGCTGAAACTTGACGTGGATCCCATTTTTCGTTAAGATACTAATTGATTAAAGGTTTAAACTTTTAAACCAATAAAAGGGATAGAAAGAGAGGAAAGATTCAATGATGAAAGCCGCTTTAATTCATAAATACGGACAAAAAGAATTATCAATCGAGGAGGTGCCCTTACCCACCATTCATGACAATGATGTTTTGGTCAAAATTATCGCTGCCAGTATCAACCCGATTGATTTAAAAACAAAAGATGGCAAAGTAAAGATGCTTTTAAATTATCAAATGCCACTGATTTTAGGCAGTGATTTTGCTGGGATTGTTGTTTCTGTTGGAAAAAATGTTCAAAATTTTAGGCTGGGCGATGCAGTTTACGGACGAGTACCCAAAAATCGCGTGGGAACTTTTGCTGAATATATTGCAGTGGATCAAGCGGCTGTAGCTATGAAGCCGAAAAATTTAACGTTTGAAGAAGCTGCGGCCATTCCGTTAGTCGGTTTGACAAGTTATCAAGCGCTACATGATATTATGAATGTACAGCCAGGCCAGAAAGTCCTGATTCAAGCAGGTTCAGGAGGGATTGGAACCATTGCGATTCAATTAGCAAAACTAGCGGGCGCTTACGTTGCCACCACAACGAGTAGTAAAAATAAAGAATGGGTTCAAGCGTTGGGAGCAGATGAAGTGATTGACTATCGGACACAAAATTTTGAAGAAGTTTTATCCGACTACGATTATGTGTTTGATACAATGGGGGGGACAATCTTAGAAAAAGCTTTTTCAGTGGTTAAACCTCAGGGAAAAGTTGTTACATTGTCAGGCATTCCCAACGAACGTTTTGCTAAAGAGTATGGCTTGCCGCTTTGGAAACAATGGGCCTTTAAAATAGCTACTCGCAAGATTCATCGATTGGAGCAAGCCACAGATGTTAGTTATCATTTTTTGTTTATGCGTCCAGATGGCGAGCAATTAGCTTTACTCACTGAGTTTATTGAACAGGGAAAATTACAGCCGATAATTGACCGAGTCGTTCCTTTTAGCCAAATTCAAGAAGCGGTGGACTATTCACTGACAGGACGAGCGCAAGGGAAAATTGTTGTGAAAATCGCCGATGTTGATCACGACTAAGTAAAGGAGACTTGCAAGAAAAACAGGCCTATTTTTCTTGCAAGTCTCAAAGTTTACCATTTAAACGCCGTCTAACAAAAGTGATTTTAGGCGGGAAAAGATTTTTATAGAAAATCCTCATTTTTCCAGTTTCTATTTTGCAAATTCGTTATTTTTTGTTATTCTATTGATGGTTGTGTATGCGCTTTCTTTTAGGTGGATACACAAAAATGAACGGAGTGCAGAAAGGAATGGTGTTCAAAGTGGGGAACAATTTATCGACAAGAAAAGGAGAAAACAGAGAAACAATTGTCAGTTGGCTGGGTCTTTCGTTATTGGTTGGCTTGGCGTTTATCTTATTTAGTCTGTTTCATCAACCAATGATCAGCCAAGCCAATGAGCCGACCCAAGAGAAACATTTTATGGTTTATTATCGGGCTTGGCGTGACAAAACGATGCAAGGAGTTAATACAACATTGCCAGATGAAAATTGGCTAACGATGCACGATATTCCTTATGGTATTGACATTGTGAATGTCTTTAGTTATGTGCCAAAAGGACAAGAAGCACTTGCACAGCCATTTTATGATACGTTAAAAAATGAGTATGCGCCAGCACTGCATGCACGAGGTGTTCGTTTAGTTCGTGGGATTGATTACAGCGAGCTATTAAAAGTTCCTTACGCAGGAACAACGCCTACAGAAGCAGAATTTGATGCTTATGCGAAAGAGTTGTTAACCAAATTTGTCGATGATTTAGGAATTGATGGGTTAGATATTGACATGGAAACTCGTCCAAGTGAAAAAGATATTGTTCTATCTAATGGTGTCATTCGTGCATTATCAAAATACATTGGACCGAAGTCGGGAACGGATCGTCCATTTTTGTATGATACCAATGCAGAATATTTACCACCTTTACAAGATGTCAGTGACTGTTTCGATTTTCTCGCGTATCAACAGTATGGCAGCGATGACCAACGCACGCAACGAGCATTAAATAATTTAAGTCCGGTTCTCAATGGGGAACGATTTGTTCCAGGATTAACTTTCCCAGAAGAGCAAGATCGCAACCGCTGGTATGACACAAAAGAGCCGTATATGGAAAGTAACATGTATAAAGTAGCTCGTTATTCTTATGAAAATAATTTAGGGGGCATGTTCCTCTATGCCTTAGATCGCGATGGTCGCACCTATAATGAAGACGATTTAAATCAGATAAAACCTTCTAATTTGCTTTGGACAAAAACGGCCATTGCAGAGAGTAAAGGCGTTTCTCTTGCAGAGATGAAAGCGGCTGCGCAACACTATTTAAAACGAATTAGCTACGCCAACACAGACCTTGAAGCACAAAATAAAGCCGCAGAAGCAGTGACACAAGCAACAACGCTTTATGATGTGAATAAAGCTATTTTAGGTGGCGATTATGGCCAAGGGATTTCAAACATCTATGATGCTGAATTAGAAAAAGGCCTGTTAGCCATTGACTTAACCACTTTATATCGTGCGTTGGATCAAGCAGTTACAGCCATTGAAAAGGCAGAAAGCTATACACCAGAAACGATTCAAGCACTACAAACAACAAAAGAGACAGTCGCAACAGAACTTGCGGGAAAAACGTATACATCCGCGCAAGTGACTACTTGGCAAACGGAGGTCCAAACAGCTTTGGATAATTTAAAAGAGAAACAAACACAACCTTTAAAAAGTGTCTTTTCCATTGATGCGGGAAGAAAATATTTTTCCGTGGAACAACTGGAAGAATTAGTGGCCAAAGCCAGTCAAAATGGGTACACAGATGTCCAATTAATTTTAGGAAATGATGGCTTACGGTTTATCTTGGATGATATGTCGGTCAATGTGAATGGTAAAAAATACAACCACAACCGGGTTTCAAAAGCAATCCAACGAGGCAACAACGCGTATTACAATGACCCTAATGGCAACGCGTTAACACAAAAAGAAATGGATCGGTTGTTGGCTTTTGCGAAAGCGCGCAACATCAACATCATTCCCGTGATTAACAGTCCAGGACATATGGATGCCTTGTTAGTGGCCATGGAAAAACTAGCGATTAAAAATCCCGCTTTTGATGGCTCAAAACGAACAGTAGATTTAGGGAACCAAAAGGCAGTGAATTTCACAAAGGCGATTATCAGTAAGTACGTGGCTTATTTTTCCACGCATAGTGAAATTTTCAATTTTGGCGGCGATGAGTATGCAAATGATGTCGACACGGGCGGTTGGGCGAAACTGCAATCTTCTGGGCGCTACAAGGATTTTGTCGCTTATGCGAATGATTTAGCTAAAATAATTAAAGATGCGGGCATGCAGCCAATGAGCTTCAATGATGGCATTTATTACAACAGCGACGATTCTTTCGGTACATTTGACCCAGAGATTATTATTTCTTATTGGACAGCCGGTTGGAGTGGGTATGACGTAGCCAAACCTGAGTACTTTGTTCAAAAAGGACACAAAATTTTTAATACCAATGATGCGTGGTATTGGGTAGCTGGCAATGTTGATTCTGGCATTTATCAATATGATGATGCTTTAGCAAATATGTCGAAAAAAGCATTTACAGATGTGCCAGCAGGTAGCCCAAATCTTCCAATTATTGGAAGTATTCAATGTGTTTGGTATGATGACCCTCGTCGTGACTATGATTTTGAACGAATTTATACGCTAATGGATACGTTCTCGGAAAATTATCGTGAGTATATGGTGGTTAAATAAAACTAGTTAAAGCTAACGAGTTATCTATAAAGACTGATCCTGGGACAAAAATCACTTTGGATTTTTGTCCCAGGATCAAAACCTGATAAACGGCGGGAACAGAACCAACTCCTTCGGAAATAAGCCGAAATTCTCCAAAAATTAAAGAGCAATTTTCGGAAATTTCTTCTTATTTCTCGGAGCTAAACGGTTCTTTCCCGACCTCAGCCTTCTTTAACGGAAGAAGATTTGTTTGAGGGTCAACAATCAATTTAGGAATGCCTTATTGAAATGTTCCTGTTCTTATTGTAGACTGAAAGAAGTGGTGGTGGAAAGCTATCACCATTAATAGAAAAGCAGGAAAATAAAAAGGATCTTGTTGGAAGTTTAACGCTTTAAAATGTAAGCGGAATCATTTTTGTTGGAATGCTAAAAAAGGGAGTAGAGTTATGAGTAATGAAAATATCGTCTTAGCAAGAAATACAGAGCGTGCACCAAAGCATCCTCTCGCAGCCCAAACAGTCGCATTTTCCCACTATAATCATTTGTCGGCACAGTTACCTATTGAGCCAACCTCTGGACAATTGGTAGAAGGTGGCATTCGGGCCCAAGCGACACAATGTTTGAAAAATATCCAAGCGGTTGTTGAAAGTATCAACCATGTGATGAGTGACATTGTCAGAATGACCATTTTTGTCAAAGATATGCGGGATGCTGCCGCAGTTGAGGAGGTCTATGCGGCCTTTTTTACCCATTATTATCCAGCTAAAACAGTGGTTGCCGTCGCAGATTTGCCGTTAGGCGCTTCTGTTCAAATGGAGGCACTTGTTTCAAATGGGGAAGGAACTATCCCTAATGCACCTCAAGCTGGGGATTTAATTAAATTAACAAATCAGACTGTTCAGGCACCAATTGATGCTCTAGCCAGTCAAACGGTCGCGTTTTCTCACTATAACAATCTGTCTGCACAATTGCCTATAGATCCTCAAACGGGCAGAGTTGTGGCTGGCTGTGTTAAAACGCAAACAAAGCAATGTTTGAAAAACATAAAAGCCATTTTAACCAGTATTGATGTGCCTTTTGATGATATTGTGAAGATCAACATTTATTTAAAAGATTTATCTAAGCTGGAAGCTGTCAATCAAGTACATGCCGCTTTTTTCCCAGATTCAGGAATTGCGCGCACGGTCAATTATATGCCAGCACGAACAGTGATTGCTGTTGCTGATTTACCAATGGGCGCGGCGGTGCAAGTAGAAGCGGTGGTTTCTCATGGGGATGGTACGCCACCACAAGCGATTGAAGATCGACATGGATTAATTATTGAAGCAAATAATACAGAGCACGCACCGAAGTGTCCATTTTCGACACAAACTGTTGCTTTTTCTCATTACAACCATCTATCAGCTCAGCTACCATTGGACCCTAAAACAAATGCGTTAGTCGCTGGCGGAATCAAGGAACAAACGACGCAATGTTTAGAAAATATTAAAGCGATTATTGAAAGTGTGGATCACAGCTTAGCTGATCTGGTGAAAGTGAACATTTTTGTGAAAGAGATTGAAGAGCTGGCGGCAGTAGATGACGTCTACCAAACGTACTTCCCTGAAGGCACGCCTGCAAGAAGAGTGATTGGTGTGACGGATTTACCAAAAGGTGCTCAGATTCAAATCGAAGCGATTGCTGGGAACGCAGAAGGTACGCCACCAATTGGTTAAACAGTAGAAGAAACAAACGTCAGCTGGCTTCTGAAGCCAGCTGACGTTTTTAGTATTTAGATAAATCAGTAAAGTAAGCTAGTTGCCATTTTTGTGTTTTTTTGGCGGTTTGATTAAGGTTTTGGCACCAAGAAGGATAAAAACGGGCCGCCATTTTGCCTTTTTGTTGATTCGTTTTGAGAATTTTTTGTTGGATTAAACATTCTTTCGGCAGAAGAAAGAGACCTTGCTTTTCTTGATCAGCAATGACAATTGCTAACATTTCAGGGGCTTCCGTTGCATCAAAGGCTTCGTTCTGATTTTGTTGATTTTTTTCCCAGAAGGCTGCAAAATAGCCTTCTTTTTTCGGCGTTTTTTTGGCTAAACGACTGCGGATAAGTTGTTGCGATTCATTAACTTGACATAAAAAGCCTTCATATTCGGCATTTTGTTTTTCTTCGGAAAGCAGGGTGATCGCGCCCACTGCTTTTTCAAGTATTGGCAATGAATTCATCATCTTCCTCCAAATTAAATAGAATAGTTGCGAGAAACAAAGGGAACTTCTTCACCATTTTCGAGCTGATTTAGATACAAAGCTAACATGAAAAAGTAACCTGAGAGTAAGTTGACTACATCATACAGCTGCGGATCAATTTTTTTACCACCATAGTCCATGCGATAAAGTAAACGAACAATATTTTTGGCTTTGGCTCTTAAAATGTGTGCATAAGAGGAACAGATTGTGCCCATCGGTAAAACAAAAGGACGATTTTCTTCGTATGTCAGTTCATTCATAGCATTGACACGTTCCAAAAGCCAGGCTATTTCTTCCTCTGTGACTGTTAATTTTGTTCGGGTCGTTGGATTGACATGGTAGATTAACTCGCAAATTTTGGCTAGTTCTTCTGTTAGTGCAGGCTGTTCAGGGACGTCTAATTGTTGCACGTATCCTCGTAGAAGACCTGTCATCGAGGCCAATTCATCAGTCATTAATTCAAAATCACATCGTAAATCTTCTGGTTTAGAAGATAGATACGGGTACGCTTCATACGGACTGCGGTACATTTTTTCCATTCAATTTCCCTACTTTCTAAAAATAAAAAGCCCTCAAAAAGAATGCACGAAAGCCAATCTTTTTGAGCGCCGTTGCTCGACTGTTCACAGTACACCATTGTACTTGCTAAGGTAATCATAGCCAAGAGTGAAGGGAGAGTCAAGGGGGAATCAAAGTTGGAGAAAGAAAATGAAGCTAAGAATTACCAGAAGTAAACCAATCAATAAACTGACAAGACCAGAAAGTTGACCTAATCGTTGTTGGGTAGAAGAAGGTTGATCGGTAACAGTGAGCAAACTTGAGAAAAAGTTCATTTTTTTCACGAGTATTAAATACGCAACAATAAGCAAAAGAATACCCGAAAAAAGGTACGAAAGGGGCTCAGAAATAAATTTTTGGGCACGAAGTAAAAAAATTCCTATGAAGAGGACAACAAAACCATACTTAAGAAAAGTTTTTTTTGACATGTTGAAATCGCTTCCTTTTTATTGATAAATTTTATTAATAGCCATTATTCTTATGATTAAATTATAGGACTTTGAGGGCGGTGGAGCAAAGGAAAAATGGAGAATGGTGGGAGGAAAGTGTGACCAATAAAAAATAAACCCGCTAGAAAACCTATTTATAGGTTTTCTAGCGGGTTTATTGTTATTCCCACTCAATTTTTGAGATGTGGAGTATTAGAAGAAATGGTGATGTATCAGGGAATTTCGTTTGATATTAGAATGGATTACAAAGCATAAAAAATTAAAAAAGTGCAATGTAAGTGCAATTAGAAACAGCTTGAGAGTGATCTTTTTATTCCCATAAAAAAACAAAATTTCAATATTCAATTAGGGGAGACTATATAAGTCTCTTCTTTTTTTTCGGAAAGAATAAGGTTGTCCAAGTTGTAAAGCTAGTCAGGAGAGTAAGAATTCTGATTTTTGAAAGGGGGTGATTTTGTAGTGCAAATTTATGTAGAAAGTTTATCAGAAAGAAATAGGGGGCGAGGAAACTGGTTTGAGTTGCCGGTATCGACGAATGATCTATCCAGAAAATTTGGGCTTGATGACGATTTTGATGAGTATGTTATCACTGATTATGAGGCACCTTTTGATATTAAGGAGTTTGATTCAATAGAAAAACTGAATGAAATAGCCGAACAGTTAGATGAAGTTCCTGACTATATTTTGAGACATATGAATGAATTGATTGGTGACTATTATGGCGATATTGGTGAATTACTAAAAGAATGGGAAGATATCATTTTTGCTGAAGGAGTTACTGATGACAAATCCTATGGGGAATATATTGTTGATGAGGGACTTATCAACGTTCCAAAAGATCTAGAGTTTTATCTTGATTATGAAGCTTTAGGAAGAGATTGGCGGTTTAGTGGGAATATTCTATACGTTGATGATGGGATGTTTTGGATTAGGTAGTAGAAATACTGACAAAGACTTTTAAGAAAGTAAATTTAGAAAGGGAGATTTTAGATGCCATTACAATATGTGAAAATCCCAGAAAGTTTTTTGGGATCAATTGATTATGTTCAATCAGTAGAAACAGTTATGAAAGACTCCAATGGTCGGGGAAGACGCCGGCGTGCTAGAAAAGAAGCAGAAATCATTTCTTTAACTTCGGATAAAGTAGGATCATTTATGGTTCGTGTTCCAACAGCTGGAGCATTGGTGGGAGACTTTTTCCAAAAGAAAGTTCGTTTAGTAAATCCAAGAATTGAGATCGAAGCAGTACCTGGTGTAACCGAGGATGGAGAAGTTATTGCACGTCCAAGTAAATTATTAATTGCAGAAAAAATTGAATTGGTAGGTGGACAAAATGGCTAAACAAGCACCTTTTGTATTGCGTGATGAAAATGGATTTAGTGATGAGACTATTCCTGTTTTGTTTAATGAGAGTGTGGGTACGTTAACTTTTGTGCAGGAGCGTCCTACGAAATTTGTAAACAATGAGGATGGCGAGCGAACGGATGAAATTCGAGCGATTAGTGTTGAGCTTGTAAGTTCAGAACAAAAAACTAACTTTAATGTGGATTTACCGCCAATGTTTAATCTGAGTAGCTTGAACTTAAAATATGGAGATGAAGTCTTATTAAAGGGAGTAAAGGAAGCAACAGCTTGGGCAGTGTTGCCACAAGGAAGTCGTAATGTAGTAGATGCGATTACGGGTTTTTCGATTGTTGCGGAAAGTATGGAAAAAACCGCTAAAACTGATAAACAAGTAGCCAAAGATAATAGTGAAAAAGGAAAATAAGAGGCAATAACTAATGGATTCCTTATTTGTATATCGCGGGATACGGATTCGACCTTTTCATAAACATATTAACTCCATTTATCGTTTATTATTATGGACTCCTTTTCTACTAGTAATATCTTTTGCTTGTTTCAAGTGGCTCTATGATCCGGTAAACCATTTATTGAAGCAGCGAGATTTAAATGTATTTCCCGTTATTCGATTGTTTCTGTTGCCGATTTTGATACTTGCTCTTAGCTATATTATGGTATGCATGTTTTGGCAATGGTCGTTTAAACGAAATGGCTTTTTCTCTAGAGTAGATCATAGATCTCGTTTAGCTAAAATGGTTCATGAAAATCAGTGGATTATTTATGATAATCAGAGAAAGAAGGGAGATTCCCGTAAAAAAGCGAAAGTCATTTACAGGCCAAAAATTTTTTATCGCAAGAAAAAGGATCAAATTGCGATTTACTTCCCCTTAGACGGAAATAGGTTCCAAAGAGAATTTGAAGAACTGTCATCTAGATTAGAGAAGGTACTCTTTGTTGATGGTATTGAAACGACAAGAGAGAAAGGGTACTTAAAGTTTATGTTTGCTACAAGTGCCCGTTCTAATAGGATTTCAGTTACAGAGATGCAAGTAAAACCTAATAGAATTCAGTTAATGAAGAATATTTGGTGGCGAATTGATAAAGTAAGTCACTGCTTAATCACAGGCGGTACAAATGGTGGTAAAACCTATTTGATTTCTTCTATGATTTTAGCGTGCTTAAAGATTGGTCAGGTCGATGTTTGTGATGGAAAAGGATCAAGTCTAAAAACCCTTGATCGTGCTCCTGTTTTTGAAGGACATGTTTTCAGTACAAAAGCACAAATTATTCAGTGTCTAAGACAAGCGGTAGAAAAAATGGATTCCCGTTATGCTTATATGATTGATCCGGAAAGATTCATTTATGGATCGGATTATACAGCTTATGATTTGAAACCTTACTTCTTGGTTATTGATGAATGGCAGGCGTTTTATCAAAGTTTGTCTAGAGATATGAAAGCTCTGGCGGAAGTAGATGACTACTTTACCCGGTTAATTTTAAAGGGCCGTGAAGCTGGAGTCATGCTGATAGTTGGGATGCAACGTGGAGATGCAAATAATTTACCGCTGGCTACACGCGATAACTTTGGATTGAGAATTAGTGTAGGGAAATTATCACGAACAGGTTATGACATGATGTTTGGCTCTTCCTCAAATGAAAAAGATTTTTATAATACGAATGAAAAAGGTCGAGGATATATCGATGCTGGGGACGCTCAGACAAGTGAATTCTTTTCGGCATATGTGCCTAATAGCTTTGACTTTTTTGATGAATTCAAAAAATTTCCGAAACAAAAAATTGATCCTTCAGAGAAAGTTCTAAACGAAAATGAGTTTGTTGCATCTGAAGCGGTTGACGGTTAGGGAACCCGTTTCTTGTGTAGAACGGGTTCGCACAGTTTTGCGAAGGAGGCCCCAGGTGCGTACGAAGTAAACGCAAGGCGGAGCCGGCCAGCGTAGCGGTGGGGACGACTCGCAAACTGCGAGCAGCGGTGTGCGAGTGACACACGAGAATAAGGGTAGGCGCGTAGCGCCTACCCTGGCAACCCCTATATTCTAATAGGGGGGTAACTTTTAAAACTTATCCCTCTAAAAAAATCGGCGGAAACCTCTAGTTATAGGGATATTAGCCCTTGAATACCTTGTAGCAAAAAAGTGCATATTTTGAATTGTGCTACAAAAAGGAGGAGTTGTTATTGATATTACAAAACTAAAGAAGTACAGGCTGGAGTTAGGACTTAGACAGGAAGAAGTTGCGAATACCTTTAACATTTCTCGATCTTATCTTGGACACATTGAAAACGGAAGACGTAAGTGTTCTACGGAATTTTATAATGAGTTGGTTGCTTATTATGATGAATTAAATCAATCGGAAGGTTTGAAGGCTATGCTGGACTACGTAAGAGTCCGTATACCAACAAATGATATTCATTTCGTTGTAAAAGATATTCTTTTGATGGAGTTTGAAAAGTTTGTTGAGTATCCAACGGGAATGTATGGCTATGTTGAGTTGTATCGATATGGAGATATATGGATACTTAATTCAAAAAAAGGAGATGATAGAGGGGTATTAATTCAACTCGCAGGAAAAGGGTGCCGAAATTATGAATACGTAATGAATGAGCTTGACCAAAATTGGCAAGCTTTTTTTGATCGCTGCTTTTTAGCAAATGGAATTGTTAAAAGAATTGATGTCGCTATAGATGATTATTTAGAATATGTTTCTCTTCCTGAAATGGCGCGAAAAGTGGAACGAAATGAATATGATTCAACATTCAAAAAAGTTCAAGCAATTCAAACTTATCAGAATGGGGCTAAAGAGATAGGCAGTGAAAAAAATGGTGCCACGGTTTACTTTGGTTCCAGACAATCCAATTTGTATTGTTGTTTTTATCAGAAAAATTTTGAACAGGCTGAAAAATTAGGCGTTAGTCCAGAAGATATGGAAGTGAAGAACCGCTATGAGGTTCGTTTTCAAAATAAAGTAGCAAACAAACTGATCATGGCTTATCTAGAAGGAGGTCAACTGCTCTATCTTGTACGAAGTGTTCTAGATGAAAAGATATATTTCTGGCAAAAAAATAGAAATGGGACAACAAGCAAATGGGAAGGCTGGAATAAAATGCTCGGAGCCACTGGATTTGTAGATTTATCAATCAAAGCAGAAAAGCCTAACTTTTGGAGGAAACTCAATTATATTCGTGCCTACTGTGGTCAAATTCTCAAAATGGCAGATTATGTGGGAGCAGTTCGTGGAGAAAACTATATCGAAGAAATTATCGAAGCTGCTGAATTAAATGAGTCCAATTCAAAAATTCTGGAGTGGGAATTAACCGAAGGATCAGATCTATTAAGTGATCAAGGAAAAATGTATTTGGCTCATACCGGGGAAATAATTTCAAAATAGACTGGAGGAAAAAAGATGATTGAACAAAAAGTATTAGATTGGCTTAATAGTCGAAATAAGCGAATGATTCAGCTTAGTCAGTTAGTGAAAGAAATGAAACTTTCCCATACTGAAGAGATGGAATTGTTAGGCTCTCTGAAGTACTTCAAACACTTGCAACGGACCTATAAGATTATCGATGGTAAGACTGTTTGTTATTTGAGAGTCATTCAATGATCTGGTGTCAACAGAGTTAAAACGAATAAGTTTTTTTCATTCAACTTGAAATTGGATGGAAACAATTCAAAGCACATGAGGACATGGGCTTTTTTATTATATAAATTTTTTCGGAAAGAAGGTGAGTATTACGAAATATTATGAGTTTGCGTCTCCGGGTTATGCATTGGTTGCAGCAACGGACACGAATCAGGCTTTGATGGCCTACGATAAAGAATTCAATTTGAAGGAAGGACAAGAAGTAAGTTTTTCTATATCAGATGAAACACAAGTATTTCAGCTATACAAAGAATTGTTAAGTAATTTTGTTCCTTTGAATGTGTTAGATAAGGAAGCCAAAAATAGATTTAGTGAAGTTCAAAAAGAAGAAAGTGCTGTACTGATTGTGGAGCATTAAGAAATGGAGGAAAAACAAGAATGGTTAAAAAAACAAGTAAATTAGTTGCGGTAATATATTTGGGAATATCATTATTCAGTAGTTCTGTATTGCCAGTGGTGACGATGGCACAAGAAGTAGGAAATCCACCAAGTGATTTTACTAGTGTGAATTATGATGATGTGAACTCGTTGCAAGGTGCATTAGAGAATAAGGATTTTCCATTTGTTAGTGAAGCAGCTATTTCAAGCTCAGAATATAATTCAACCTTGAAGCAACAAGAAGGATACAAGAAGACTCGAAGTTATTTCATGGAACGAATCATTGCTTTGGGAGGGGAGGCCGAAGTATCAGCGGAGGACCAACCATTGCTGAAAGCAGTGAAGACAAGTTCAGACTATGGATATTTTAAAGATATTCAACCAATTGCTCCAGATATTTGGGTTGCTTTATTTAATCGGCCTTCAGATGGAATTCAGTATACGGAAAACTTCATGCGTGCACATAAGGTCAATGGTCAACACGCTTTTTGTATTGATCCAGGGGAACCCATTCTGGGAACACCAAATTATACTTCATCTAATTTAACAAGTATTGTTGGAGAAGACCAGGCGAACAAGATTTCCGCGATCCAAACAGTCGTTAATGAAACATGGAATGATACTTCCGCTATTGCTGGTCAAGAAATGATTTGGTCCATCCGCGGAGCGACGAATATTGAAACGGAGCCGATGCGACAAGCAGCAGTTGATCAAGCAAAGAATACGATTCAGTCTGGTGTCGATGAACTATTAACTCCTGTTAAATTTGATAAAACGTCTCAGGCGATAAATGCAGGTGATACTGCTATATTTTCTGTTCAAAGTGGGGGGAAGGATCTTTATGTAGCTAATGTTTCAGAAGGTGCTTCAGCCAAACTTGATGGTTCAAAAATTGTAGTTACAACAGAAAACAATGCTCCAGATGAAGTAACTGTAACCTTGGGTAAGGGAAATAAAGAAGCGAACCATTTTGTATGGACTGCGGGAAGTAATCAACGATTATCAACGGCGGAATATAATCAAGGAGATGCAGCTCAAGTAAAATTGAAGTTAACGAAAAAAGGGAAAATTATCGTTCATAAGAAAGATGAGTCTAACAAACCGCTAGCTGGTGCTGAATTCACTCAATATGATAAATCGGGGAAAACAGTTGCAGTTAAAACCACGGATAAATCGGGAGATGTAGAATTTGAAATCTCCTCAAATAATACCTATGAGGTAAAAGAAACAAAGAATCCAGTAGGTTATAGTGGAACGTTTGATCAAAAGAATATTACGTTAGCAAATAATGGACAAGTTTTCGAGTATACTGCGAATAATACTCAAGACAAAGGGAAAATTATTATTCACAAGAAAGATGAAACAGATAAAGCTTTAAAAGATGCGGAATTTACACAATATGATCAATCTGGCAAAGTAGTGGCAGTTAAAAAATCAGATGCGAATGGTGATGTATCTTTTGATATTTTGTCTAACAATACCTATGAAGTAAAAGAAACAAAAAATCCTACAGGCTATCATGGTACATTTGATCAGAAGAATATTACGTTAGCAAATAATGGACAAGTATTTGAATATACTGCTAAAAATATCCAAGATAAAGGGAAAATTATCATCCATAAAAAAGATGAGAATGGGAAAGCTGTAGTTGGAGCAGAATTTACTGAAACAGACAAAGCCGGCAAAACAGTTGCGGTTAAGAAGACTGATAAAGAAGGAAACGTGGTTTTTGATATCCAATCAAATGAAACCTATGCAGTAAAGGAAACGAAAGTCCCTGAAGGGTATGAAGGTTCATTTGAAAAGAAAAATATCACACTAAAAGATGATGGTCAGACTTTTGAATATACGGCAATTAATAATCATAAGCACGAAGTGCTGATTCAAACTGATTCCGATAATTATCAGAGCAAAGGATTGATTGGTTTGGCTATCTCAGGATTTGCTAGTGCGATTGGCTGCATTGGATTCATGGTTCGTAAATTTAGAAAATTATAGTCTAACAAGAGAGAGTATCTGAAAAAGGTATTCTCTTTAGATTGGAGGTTTTCATGAAGAAATTTCTGAAGAATAGGAAAGTACAACTTCTTTTACTGATTACAGTAATTTTAGCCGGTATAAGTATATTTGGTTATTACACTTACCAACAACATCATTTTGATCAGATAGCAGCAGAGAAACAGCAGGCAGCGATTGATGAAATGGAAAAAGACTCGGAAAAAAATGGGAATAAGTCTAAAACTAAGTTGTCAAAATCTAAATATGTAAATAGAAAGAATCCATCTACCAAAGATCCTTCGACAAATGTAAAACCAAAAACGATTGATAAAAGTCGATTAGATTATTCAGGAAAAGATGTAGAACCATTAACTTTGAGTGACATGGAGAAGGTTAATGCAGTAAAAGTTGTTCAATCATTAGGCGTCGGAATGATTGAAATTCCAAGTATTGGTATGAAGCTGCCTATTTTAGAAGGTGTAAGTCAGTCAAATTTGAGTGTGGGTGCAGGTACCATGAAAGCAAATCAAGAGCCTGGTAAGAGAAATTTCAGTCTGGCAGGGCATTACATGACAGATGCCGGTTTATTATTTGGAGGAATACAAAATGTGAAAAAAGGAGACTTCATTCAGATCACTTATCAGAGTGAGCAAGTAACATATAAAGTGACTAGAACTCAAAGTATCAGTAAGAATGATGGGTATGTTACTTTTGATTCTGAAGGGGAGGGGTTGTTAACATTGATAACTTGTGACCATGCGGTCCCAGGGACAAACAACCGTTTCATGGTTCGGGCGGAGCTTATAAAGTAGAGTAATGAAAAAAGAATATAGTATTCCATTAAGCCGTATTTTACATGAAAAATACGGCTTTTTAGTCTATCCGAGTAATCCTTCAGAAAAGGAACAAAAAGAATATGAAAAAGTATGCTCCTTCTTACACCGGAACGATCTACCTTATACACCATATGTTCCAGTATTATTTGAACGGCAATTATCAAAAGTAACTAGTTTAATAATTGAAGGGAACGTGCTGCGGACCAAGTTGGGAACCCCAATAGGTTATCGTTATGATTTTTATAAGGCTAGGTATATCAATTCGAGTGAGCCGAGGGATATTAAAGTGTATGGTGAGCAACTGGTGCGGCAAGAACTATTAAGTATCTTGCGGCATTTTAAATTTTTGGAACAAGGATAAGATTCATTGGTGTTACTTCGGAGATTACTTGCCATGTATTGTCCAATCTACCATTCGAAGCTCAGTAGTAGGAGCAATCAGTTCTAAAAATTAAAAAATCCAAAAAGAAAAGTAATGGAAGGATTTGCTTATGAAATTCAAATTCAAAAAGAAAGAGTCTGACAAAAGTGCAACAGTCCCCAAAAAACGAGGAATTCAAACAAAATCAATAAAGAAGATTGTTTGGGTTAGCCTAATAGTCTTAATGTTGTCGGGTGTTGGAGCTTATATAAAAGCAATGGCTGTCAGTAATCATCTATCTGAAATTCAATCAAGTATTACCAAGTTAACGAATGATTTGGCTGGAGAAAAAAAGAAAAATCTGCCTTATACACCTGGAATACAGGCGTTTATGGATCGTTTTGTAAGGTGTTACGTCAATGTACCTAAAGATAGCAATCAATACAAAGAAAGAATGAATGTGCTGGTTTCAGATTTTTATGCTGAAGGTCTTAAAGAAAACGAGACAGGTCCAAATGCAACAAGGATGTTATCAGATATGACGTTTGTTCAATTGGCTAATGTTGAAGGAATTCAAACGGCTACGTATGAAATCACTTATACAATTGAAACTTCACAAAAGAAGATTGTTGAGACGAAAAAAGATGCCGGTAAAGGAAAGACAGTGGTGGAGAAAAAAGAGATTGATGATCCCCAGAAGGTTACTAATACAGAACAATTAAATATTCCCTTTGCGGAAGAAAAAAAAGGCATGCGAGTGATTGCCTATCCATATTTTACTCCGTTAAAAGGAAATGGAAAGATATCAAAAGCCATTACGTATCAACCAGAAAAAATGAAATTGGCTAGTCAGGAAGAAACTGAGGAATCAGAAAAATTCATGAACGAATTTCTTGAAAAATACGCATCGAGTAAAGCAGCGGACATGAGCTATATGATGGAATATCCCGAAGGATTGAATGGAGCCGTGACTGTGGATACCGCTGAGAATAATATTTATAGAGGCGATGAGAAAGAAGTTCTAGTGAAAACTGATGTGAACTTCAGAGACAAAGATACAGACATTCGTCAAAGAGAACAATTAACGTTTCATCTTATTAAGAAATCGGGAAAATATTACGTACAGAAAATGACTCACACATGGGCAGACTAGGTAAGGGGGAATGAAGGATGACATTACAATCAATTGTTCAATGGGTGCTAGATCAGGGGAAATACGCGGTTATCGGTGTGATTGTATATAGCTGTGTAAAGCATTTTGCAAAATCTAAAACGGCAGGAATTATTAGTTCTGTAATTATCGGCGCATTATCATACTATTTCTTGGGAAATCCAGAAAAAGTTCTCAATGCGATTGGTGAAATATTAGGAAAGGTATTTGGTGGATAATGATGGAATGGGAACCTTACAATTATACGATTGTTTTTAAAGAACCCTATCATATACAAGAAATTCCAAATGTGGTGCGTTTACCCTTTTCTATTGTATTAGTAGACTTGGTAACAGGGATTATTATTGCGGGACTCGTTAGAGTATTATTTGGTGGCATTGTTGCGCATTTGCAAGAGACGATTCCTTTTATGAATATGTTAAGTTACATAGCAGTGCCAGTGACATCGGTTATGTTACTTAACAAGGTACAACCGGATGGAAAGAAAATTCATTACTATTTGTGGGATACCTTAATTTATTATGGCACGATAGAGTGGGTAGATATTGCCTTTTGTTGCTGGACTAAAGTGAAACGCAAAGAAATAAATGAATCGGTAAAGTTTAATTAATCATTAGGGTCGTATGCTTTTGGTAGCATACGACCTTTTTAAATTAATGAAGGAAAGAGGAGAAGCGAATGATTAGGATCAATAGTCCACTAAAAGCATTGAAGGAAAATATGTTGTTGAACGATCGTGGTCATATATGGGCTTATTATCGAGTGGAGCCAAAAACAATTTCTCAAAATAATCCAAAAGCAGTACAAGAAACTAAAGAAATGATGGTTCGCTTAATGAGAATGTTAGAGCCATACAAAGATGTAGATTTAACAATGTACCCCAAGACCTTAAATCTCAGAAATAAAATGAAAAAACTCGGAGAAGGTTTTGATCCAAAAAATCCGGAGTTAGGTGAATACTATGCCAAAGA
The DNA here is from genome assembly GCF_050535975.1 of Enterococcus sp. DIV1937. NCBI lineage: Bacteria > Bacillati > Bacillota > Bacilli > Lactobacillales > Enterococcaceae > Enterococcus > Enterococcus sp. DIV1937. The sequence goes on from NZ_CP172909.1 coordinate 130,534, forward strand.
AACGATTAGTGTTTTGGAACAAGAGTTAGGCACGGTGTATCGTTCATCATTTTTATTGGGTGTGAAAATGCGAGACGGATATATCGCGGATGATATTCGTGATGTGATTAAGCGAATAAGTGAAGAAATTTCCGTAAGTATTTTAGAAATGTTTGGTTACGAAGTTAGTAATCAAGATGTTCTATTTGAAATGATCCGGCAGACGGAAAAGGAGCTAAGGCAACTGTTGTTTCCATATTCTATTCGCCCACTTTCAGAGAATGACATGATCTATGCAAATCGTGCGCAGTATATTCGTGGAATCAAACATAATATTGATGAAGAGAATCATTGGAAAACCATCGAAGATATACAAAATAGTGTTTTGACACCGTTGAACAGAGGAAAAGGGATTTTGAAGCTAGAAGACGATTTAGATGAAAGTTACATTGCAATTTTGCCAATTGGTGAAACTGTAGAAAATATGAAGAATATAAATCTGTTCCATTACTGTCAGGATTTACGTTTTCCTGTGGAATTAAGAATGAAAATTCACTATCCCGAAACCAAAGGAGTGAATGGACTAGGGGCGAAACTTGGTTGGTTAAATAATCGTTTTAAAGAAGAAGAATTGGAACAGATGTCTGACGGAGATGAATCATCGAATCGAATGAAAAAAATTCGCTTTCTGGTGCAAAATATACGAAAAAAAATGGATGAGAAGGAGCCAGTAGTTGATTGGTTATGTTGTTTTATTGTATATGGAAAGACAGCTGAGGACGTTCGTGAGCATTCACTGGAAATCATTAAGAGTTTGAATGATACCGTCAAAGTTTATAAAGGCAAGCGTGATCAGATCAATCTATTTCATAAGATGATTATGGGGCAAGACTTGGAAGGGCAACGCCATTGGGTACAGCGAACTTCTTTGGAATGTATTGGAGAATTGATGTTCGCGACTATTGAAGAATTAGGTATGGAATCCGGCTGGTATATTGGAAGACAAGATGTACTAGGATCTGATGGGATTCAGGGAGAAAAAACGCCATTAGAAGATCTGATTTTTGCTTCAAATCGATATGTTTTTTTGAATCCTTTAGCAATTGCAGAAGGAATAAAAGGGGCCTTGTATGACGCTCCTCATATTGCGGTAACTGGTAAAACTGGGAAAGGCAAAACCTTTTTAGTGGGATTACTATTCTTATATAGTTCATTTTTAGATGTTCAAAGCCTTTTTATCGATCCAAAAGGTGAAAAACGGTATTGGTTCACGAAGATTATGAACGATCCCTATTATCAAGAGCATTATCCACAATATGTTGATCATTTACGTAGCTTTAACTATGTGTCCTTGGATGCGAGAAACAAAGAAAACTTTGGAGTACTTGATCCAATCACCTATCTCACTCGAAATGATGCGAAACAGGTTTCGCAAGATATGATTAATGAACTGAATCCTTTAGGTGCAAATTTTCAATTGAAGGGAGCAGTCTTGGAAGCTATAGAAGCGATTCAAGATAGAAAGGAACAAGGAGAAATTGTTGGTCTAATGCATGTAATAGACTATTTGAAAGACCATTCAACGCCGGATATTGCTGAGTATGGTAATTTTCTTAGTCTCACAATTCAAGATTCGATCTTGCGATTGGGCTTTTCATATGGAGAGAATAAAGGACTAGATTTCAATGAAAAGGTCACAATTTTAGAGATTCAAGATCTTAAATTACCTTCTGAGGATCAAGATGCTTCAGATTATACTGATGTTGATCGAAAAGCATTGTGTTTGATGGTGAGCTTAGGACGTTTTTGCGAAATGTTTGGTAAACGAGATTTAACGAAAAAAACGGCTGTCTACTTTACGGAGGCTTGGGTCTTCAGTAAGTCCAATTCCGGTAGAGCAATTATCACCGCCATGGCTCGCGTGGGACGTTCACAAATGAATCAATTAGTTTTAGATACCCAGTTTATTGATGATTTGGGATCTGAGGCCGAGAAAGGAAATTATGGTGTTGTTTTCGCTTTTGATGAAGATTCGGAAAGGGAAAAGATTTTATCTCATTTAGGTTTGGAGATAAACAAAGAAAACCTAAATGAAATGCGTCATATGATTAAAGGGCAATGTTGGATGCGTGATCCATACGGACGAGTTGGGAAGTTGAATGTTCATAGCCCGTTTGAAGAAGTTACCAAGTCACTACAAACGACAATTAAGACAAGTAATAGCGAGGCTGAAGAATTGGTCGCATAAAAAAGGAAGGAGGCCAAATATGAAGCTGCGTTTGAACAGAATAAAGGTTTCGAGAAGGACGATGTGTATGTTACTACTAGTCGTCTTTTTTTTGATGGCTGGAGTAACTGCATTTGCGGCGACTGAGGGGACAGATATTACAAAAGTTGGAGCATATGATTTAGATACTTTCTCTTCTTATATGGTAGATTCAGATTTTTCTCTTTCCAAACTCATTTTTGGTGAAAGTGGCAGCAATATGATGATGTCAGTTACCAATATTTTCTATAGCTTTAATAAATTAGTTTGGGAAGTCGGCTCGTTTATGATTGGAAAATTATATAAGGGAGCTGAAATGGATCAATTGATTCATTTGTTTTTTACATTTTCAAAAAATATTTACGATCAGCTTTATAGCGTTGTGGGAATCGGTTTGATTGCTATCTATGTTTTGTATGTTGTTTATCTGTATTTTGTGAAATCCCCAAAACAAGCACAAAATAGGTTGTTTCGACTACTACTAGTTATCAGTTTTGCATTTACATGGTTTGGTCATGGTCAAATATCATCACATGGGGAAGAGTACACAAAACGTTTAGACAGTTGGTCAATTGAAGTGGAAGGACTGATATACCAAGCGACAAGTAGCATTGAAGGATTAGAAGTAGCTACAAACAGTGAAGATGCAATTGAACAAATTCAGGAGATGTATTATCAAAAAGCCGTTGTTGGACCTTACCTGTTAATGAATTATGGCACAACTGATATTGGGAAGTTAGAAGCCGATCATATTAAAGCTAGTGAATTTTTAGGAGAAGATGGTTCAGAGAAGACGTTAAAGCGAATAGAAGAAAATGTAAAAAAAGCGGAGGGGGATGAAAAGAACGAGAAATATCGAAAATATCTCAAGCCATATAAAGGAGTTTATAAATTAATTGTTGGCACCGTTTCTCCAATGTTAAATCTGACGTTAGGATTACCAATGTTAATGATTGGCTGCATACGATTTATCTTTCAGCTAGGGGCTCTTTTAATGTTAGTTGCTTTGCCGTTTCTGTTGATTTTATCTTTTTTCCCTAATATGGAATATCTGTTGTTTAAAGGATTTAAATCATTTGTAGGATTCATTTTTCAGAAATCAATTTATAGTGTGCTAGTTTTGTTACTTTTCTTGGTTTTTAATGTTGTGGATTCTTTGATTGCCTCAGGAAGTATTGTAGGCTTCATGGTGAATTTGATTGTTAAGGGAATCATTAGTTTGGTCGGGTGGAAAAAAAGAAAAGAAATCCTTCAGAAGATGGGCTTAGGACAAGCTGATGCAGTAATGGATCAAGTAAAACAAAAGGCTAACGAAACAAAGGAATCTGGTAAACAAATCATTAAACAAGGGGCGGAAGTCGGAACAAAGGTAGCAGTGAAGTTGCATCCTGGAGCTCAGAAAGTTTATCAAACCGCTGGAATGATTAAGTCCGGTATTGTTAGGACGAGTCAAAGGGTTAAAAGAAATTATGGGAAATATGCCCCAGATGAAAAGACGCGTCAACGGAGAAAACAGCAAAGTTCAGAATCTAATAATAAATCCCTAGCGTTACAAAGAGAGAAGAATAGTAGTAAAAATAGCAATCCGCAAGCACATTTTGTATCTTACAAAGGTGGGATTGGGATACCAAATACTACTAGAACGCCACAGAAAAAAATATTAACAGAACGTAGTTTATCAAGTAAAAAGGTTGTAATTAATCGAAAAGCACTGGACCGTTCAGATCAAAAAATTCCTTTGTCTGTTACAGTTCCGCATATACGTAAGACTCAAAATGATGATAAAACTCAACGAATTGAAGTGATCACTAGGGGCGATTCTGGTACAAAAGATAAACAAATAAATATAGAGAATCATGTCGTTCAAAGAGTCTCTCAACGAAAAGTGGGTGAGGCAGATGCGTAAGGTAGTAAAAGGTTTTGTCGCATTCTTCAGCATCCTATTTCTAATGACTTTCTTTAGTAACGGCTCTGATAACACGAGTTCTCAGAACTGTACCGTTGCAGCAGGAGAATCAATTTCCGATATTGACTCTAAAACCATGGAAGAAAATGCAAAACAGATTGCAGCGTATATAAAAAAGGAAATTCCAGAAGCAACAATTCAAGGGATTTCAGGAATGTTAGGAAATTTCCAGCGTGAATCGGGTTTAGATCCAACTGCTATTGAACGTCCTAATGATCCTCTTTCCGGACATGGATTGGCACAATGGACTGCTGGAAGAACGACGCTGCTAATGAATTTTGCGAAAGAAAAGGGGAAGCCATGGTCAAATTTGGGTTTGCAGTTGGCTTTTTTAGTCCATGAATTGAGAGGTTCCGAGAAAGGTGCAATTGAAGCTTTAAAGATGACAGATGTTCATGAAGCAACAGAGTCATGGCAGACTCTGTTTGAAAGAGCCGGCATTCCGGCATTAGATGAACGGCTATCCTTTGCCGATACATGGTATTCAAAGCTTGGAACAAGTGATCCGGCGAGTGAGGCATCTTTGGGTAATGCTGCAATTGGTGAGAGTAATGGTGGTTATTGTGAAGAGGAAGTAAGTAGCGCTTCTAATGGGGATATTCTCAGTGTCGCCAATAAATGGTTGGGCTGGTTTCACTATAAACAAGTTCACCCTTCCCCTACTTTGGGAGAGGATTTAAAGAATCCCAATAAATCTGGAGAAACCGATTGTTCCGGTTTTGTTTGGTTGGTATTAAATAAAGCCGGATACAAAGTTCCAAAAAATATGGGGTGGTATACAGGGAGTATGGCTAGTGATGCAAAAGAGTCTCATCAATGGTTCAAAGAAATATCTGAAAGTGAGGCGAAAGCTGGTGATGTTGTGATTGTCAATCAAGGAGCAGGAGCAGGAAATAACGGTCATACGGGGATTTTAACTGAGAAGTGGCAAGGAAAAGAAACGAAAATAATTCAGGAAGGAGGAAACGGAGACAGTGTAAATATTGAAGCTTTTGGAACATCCTTTACAAGTTTATTGAGTGGTGGGGATGTTTGTTTTGCTAGACCCATTAAGTGAGAAAGGAAAATTGTATGAAAGGTAAAGTCGTTTTTTTGATCATATTATTAATGGTCGGTGGAGGAAGTATTTATTCATTTGTCCAGATGAAAAATGATCAGATTCAAAATCGAGATAGTCAAATTCAACAATTAAAAAAGGATAAAAATCAATTAAATCAGGAACTAGAAACACAGCATCAATCTTTTCTTACAATTAGCGAAGAATTAGAAAGCCAAAAGGGTTTGGCTGTTAATGATAGTGGAAATATAGGTAATCAATTATATCAAAATGCTGTGACTAATGTTTTTAATGGATTATTTTCGTTCACACCGGATACGTATTTTTCTCGAGAAAAAGTTATATCTGCCTTGCTAAACGATCTGTTAATTGATCGTTACTTTGGAGACCATGGATACTATGGTGATGCAAATAACACTACATCCGAGGTATTAAAGTTGTCGATTTATAATCGTACGATACAAAAAAATACAATTGATGGTTTAGTGATTGTTTCTTATCAGAGTAAATTAGCTGGTGAGAAATTTAAAATGGCAAAAGAGTTGTACCAGGTATCTTTTGATGTGGAATCTGGTAAATTTCAGGAAATAAAAAGTCTTGGAAGTACTTTAACGGTTGATCTGATTGATTAATAAAACTATTTTTGTTTATCTGGTTACTTCAACTTTATTGATTTTGTGTCTTCTACAAATGCAACATGATTTTCGTTCACGAGATGTAGTCCAGTAATTAAAATTATCTGAAAAGGTAATAATTTTCTATCGGGATTATTGTTCTGATTGTCAAAAAGCATATCCTTACCTTTGGTGGGTAAATAGATTCAAAAAGTATTTGAAGGATTATCAAATAAAAACTGTTTCGATTTTGTATTATGTTGGAGAAAATATATTGTCACGAACATAAAAGAGATAAAAGCCTTCTTGAGGGAACATAACGAGGATTAAGCGAATGATATAATTCACAAATAGGAAAGAAGGGTTGTATGAAAAAAGGATTGGTGATACTTTTTCTATTAGCAATTTCCGTAATTTTTTTGGTTGGTTATTATCAGAAATTAAGTGATTAAAATCTATTGGTCCAGAAAAATTTATAAGTGAGCAAAACAATGTGATTACTGATTTTAACAAGAGTGTTACAAAAGATCAGAAAAATGGCTATATGGTCTATTCTTATACTAAACCAATATAAAAAAAGCCATTATGAATTTGACTCAGTTAGGAAAATACTTCGTTATATAATATCAATACCGATTTTCGAATGTAATTTTGACGGTAAGAATATGTTAGTTTTTATCGATTTTCTTGCTTTTATCATCAGTAAGTGTCTATTGCTTTGTCTAAAATCACTATTGCCTCCTACCCATATTTTTATTTTTCCTGTTGCTTTTTACGTTTCTGTCACTCTATTAGAATCAATGGGATATTTGTGGGTATTTTGTATTTTTTTCTGAATTAAAGAAAATCAAAAAAAAAAACTATGATTTGAATATTATTAAAATGAAATGGTTAAGTATAATTCTCAATATAGGGAATAGAAAAATTAAGAGAGTTATTTCTACATTTTAGTTTTGATATAGGGTTTATTGAATATGATAATACTTATTTTTGGTGAAAGACTTTTCGGAGGGAAGCTACATGGAACTATGTAATTTACAAAAGCCAGAGGAATACTTGGAATATTATGATAATTTAGTAGGAATTATTTTTGAAGGAGAATATTCAAATCTTACTCTATACTATAAAAAATTACGTGAAGAATTTATACAGGTAATCGAGGAAGAAAGTCGGAACTTTCTGGTACGTATGCGCGAATTGTTACTAATTGATGCAAAAATACAGATGCTAAATCAATTGAAAAATTATAATGAAGAAGATTCTTTATTAGCTGAAATTGAAATTATTGAAATGGTTGAAGATAGTCAGTTTAGTTATTATCGGGAACTATTAGGTAAACATGTTGATGAAAAAATTCCATGGATGTTAATCTGTATGAGTGATTTGCCTAATCATATGAGCCTTAACTAGTTGAATGGAAAATAGTGGTTAGATCATTTTGAAGAATAGAGGAAATAAAATGGTATTAAAGAAAAGAGAAATTGAGAACTATTTAGTACAAAACAATTTGTACAATCATAGTGCTCATTTTGTATGGTCAACAGTTGGGGGCTCGTATTTTATACTAGCAATTGATGAAGTTAAATTAGTTTTACTTCCAATTACATCTTTAGGACATATTAGTGGTGAAATCCACTTATTGAAACGAGAGAATATAGAGATTTTAGAAATGAAAAAGATATTATTAGGTTATAAATTGAAAGTAAAGCCTGTTGACGATGTGGCTGAAACCTTCATTATCCGACCATTTATGCTTGGATATAAAGGTCAAGGAGAAGCATTACAATCTATTCTAAAGATGTTCAACAAATAGAAAGGATTATTCATGAAAAAAATAATTGTGTATCTTCTGTTTTTCAGTATAACTGTGCTTGCTATTATACTGGCTGGTCTTTCTTCGCTGTTCTTTATGGGGATTTTGTTAATTAGAGAAGTCTTACTATACAGCTATCATTTTTCAGAAGATATAGTAGCAGTTGCTTTAGTTCTAATAGCAATACCATTGTGGCTTTTCTTTTTTCAATTTTTTCAGGATATAAACTATCGAGTTATCCATCTGACTGGATATTGGGCGTATAGTAAACCGAGATTCAGTCGCAGAGGGGTTACTATTCCAAATTTTTATGAGACGAAATTACAAAATGATTCTATGAGAAGGAACATCCAAAAATCAAAGTATCGTTATCGCTTTATGGCAATTTTACAATGGGTTATTGCCACAGTTGTTGCAGAACTATCTATGGTAGGTTATTGGTACATCTCTGAAATACTTAACTTAAAAATCCATGGAATAGTCTTCTTCATTTTACTGATGGGAACTATGTATTTCACATTCAATATTTTAGGGAAAGCACAAAAAAAACTTCATCTAGAGATTGCTTACGTAGAGAACGAACGTGAATTCTTCTATAAAAAAGAAGTCATAAAAAATAAGGAAAGATATTGCTGAAATCAAAATAAATAGACGAGGAATCAATATGTCAGAAAAAAATACGTTTATTCTTAAATACCATTTTCGTTTCTTTGTAACTTTTTTTTGTATATTAACGACACTGGGATTCGTCGGGATTGCTTGGATGATGATTCTAGACCATAACATAGTTTTTAGTCTTGGTGTAATTTGTATCGCATTATTTATGGCCTGGGTATCAGTTGTACAAGTTATACTTCCTATAAATAAGTATCATTTTTTTATTGATCGCAATCAAAATTTTATGCTAATCAATTTTGGATTAGGGGCAACCAAAAAAATTCTATTGTCTGATATTCGAGGCGTTGCGCTGAGCTGGCGAACAATCAAGGGCAATACGACTGATTTATTGCAGTTAGCAGTGTCGCCTGATGTTTGGTGTCGATTCTATCGAAGAACAGAAAAGCAAGTAGAATATAGGCAGGATTACGAAGAATTATATATTGTTTTGGCTGTGACGAATCAAAAAGACAATGAAATGAATACATTGGTTCACTTTCTAGTAGAAAGTGGCATTCCTAAAAGGACTTTTGTACGTCCTGTCTTAGGGAAATATCCAGGTGTTCCACGAATGAGTAAATCTCAAATTAATGGTAGATCTGAAAATCCGATAGTAAACAAACAGAAGAGACGCAAGTGTGTGAGTAAAATAGTGGATATCATTTTTATTATTTTGGGACTTATGATTCTCCTTAATCGTTTGCTTAGATTATTTTTTTAAATACTTCTAATATGGAGGGAACTTATGTGTTAAATCAGGATAGAAAAGTTTCTCATACAATAATGATAGTTAGTTATGTGTTTTTTGTTTTAGGTTTATTATTTTGGGATTGGGGAGCTATTCTTTTTATTAGTATCTTTACTTTTGGAATCCCACTTATTGGATTAGCTCTTCCACTATTAGGCATTGGCATGGATCACGCCAAATCATATCCGTCTTTATATTTGCGATTATTTTGTAGTTTAATCATTATAATTCCTTTAGTTATTACAATTTTTTCCTTACCACTAAAAACATTGGTGGATGAAAGTGGTTCTTATATAGCCACTCCTAACGGACAGGTTCTGGCAATCTTGATCATTGTCTCAGGTATCTTTTTTTTAGTGAATGCGGTAGTTATGTTTCGAAATCAATACCAAGTTCTTAAAGAAAGAGAGAAATAGTAAACAAAAAGAATAATCGATTTGTTTTTAACTGTATTTGCACGGGTGGATTATCAAATGAAAGAAGAAGACCAAATGAAAAGAAATAAGCAAGCACATTCAAACATTGAAGAAAATTCTAGCTCGTCTGATTTACTGAGCCTCTCAAAGGAAATGACGAGTATTGGTAGTGTAGATGGAAATTATATCGGAAAGTTTCATCTACTACTGAGAGCGAGCAAGTTTGCTCCTAAAGAAGAGGAAGTTCCCTTCTTACTAAAGCATATTTTGAAAGTATATTTTATTTTTATGCTTCAATTAGGCTATACTTGGGCGGTGGCGTGGTACATGTATTTACAGCCAGATGTATTATTGAAAATACTAACTGTTCTTTTTTCAGTACACGGTTTTGTATTTATTGTGGTATCACTACTACTAATTTTTTTATTGTGGATAGCACAAGGAATCAATTCTTTAGCGCTAGGACTGGTATCGATTATTAGTTTCACAACACTTATGGGTATCCCGCTTGGATTAGTTACTATAGTTTATGATAAGAATCTGATTTTTGAAGCTTTCGTACTGACATTAATTATTTTTGCAAGTAGTTCACTTTTTGGTATTTTAACAAAGAATAACTTAACCGGATGGGGAATGCCCTTATTTGGTGGACTATTTGCAATAATCATATTAGGATTCTTTCAGTATTATTATCAGAACAGCTTATTAAATATGCTGATTCTATTAGCAGATGTTGTTGTTTTCACATTATATGTTGCTTATGACAATCAAATGATTAAAATTCGGTTTTTAGACAAACTAAGGGATGACATTGCCGATTCGAAAAAATCGTGGTGGCTATTAGCTATGTCTAGCTCGATAGATATCTATTTAGACTTTGTAAATTTATTTTTAGATGTCTTGAGTCTTCTCGGAGATGATGATGATTAATGTTTTTAAGGAGGAAATATAGTGAGAGCACACCGACACCTTCTGCGAATCAATTGAAATATAGTATTTAAGGAGCAGTATGGTTAAAGATAATTCATTTGGTAATCAAAGGAAATATGTGTGATAGATTAGACGTAATTGAGTATAATGACAGAAAGAATGGTGGCAATGAAATATGTGAAAAATATCGCTGGAAAAACATTGATTCTTCTTTTTTTCCTAATAGGATTAGGACTAATTTTTAATAAACAAATTGAGTCTTTTGTTGTGAAAAATCAATCAGATATATATAGTTTAAAGAGTGCAAACGCAGCAGAACTGCAAAAAAATAATCAAAAGTCAGCGGATTTTAACTTTCAGACAGTAAATGAGATGAGCCCGGAAGCTGTATTAAAAGCTAAGTTATCCAATAAAAAATTACCTGTAATTGGTGGAATTGCAATACCTGAAGTGTCGCTTAATCTCTCTATTTTTAAAGGAATATCGAATGAAGCATTGTTATGGGGAGCAGGAACAATGTCTGAAAATCAAAAGATGGGTGAAGGAAATTATGGTCTTGCAAGTCATAGAGCATATGAACCTGGTTTACTATTTAGTCCCTTAGAGAAAGTAGAACTTGGGGATAAGGTATATTTGACGGATTTGGTAAATATCTATGAGTATACGGTCAATTTCAAAGAAAAAGTAGCACCAACGAAAACTGAATTATTAAATGTACAACCAGGTAAGAAGTTGATTACATTGGTGACTTGTGGGGATATGAATGCTACAACACGCTTAGTTGTCCAAGGAACATTTGTGAGGAGTATTTTGGTAAAGAAAGCGCCAAAAAGTATAACTGATGCTTTTGAGATTGAGCAGAAGACATATTAATTTACTCTTTGCCACTTATTAGTATCGTTAGGTCCTAGATGAATGTCAATGCAAAATGTGGTGGAATAGAAAATGACATTATTTAATTTTAAAAGAAAAAAGAAATTGCCTAGCCTTTTTTTTGATTTTCCTAGAAATGATATCGGATTTCAAAAAGTAGTTGATTGGCTGAAGAATGCTGAGCAATTAATTATTGAGTTAGATTCAGAGGGGAAATTTACCTTATTCTCTACAAAAGAAGAACAAATCTATCTCAATATCTATACAGATATCAATCAAAGTTTAGTTTCTGATAAAGCAGCCAAAAATTTTGCGACTGTGAACTATCCGACACTTATACAAATATTTAATGAACATCTTGATTTAGATTTTATTTGGTTAAATCCTCACTCTGATAGTGTTCAGCTTAATCGAGTTGTATTTAGCTCTATATATACTATAAAGAAAGATACCCCTGTCCAAATTGGATTGCCAAATCATCCGCCTAAAGAATTAATTGATTTTTTAATCAAAGTTGGTGTTAATGACGATACAATTCAGCGGATTTATTTGGCATTAATGAGGAATAATGAAGAATTTAGTTTTGTGGTGAAAATGGATAGTCCAAATGCAAAATCGATTGTTCAATCTATCGGTCCCAACATTTCTCAATTATGTAAGGAATATCAAATGAGTTACCCTGTTGATTTTTTTTATAATGATATGATTTCTGAAGATAAGTACTTGATTTATTCTAGGTAGTAATTTTTCGATGCAATATAGGTCGATTTATTTGAGATAAAAATAAGCGAGGGATATGAAAATGAATATAAAATATGATTATCCGACTACTGCTCATCATCCTTTTGATATGAGTACAAACTTAGAATATTATATAGATACCTCTGGATTAACTTATTTAGGACAAAAGTGTGACTTTGATGCTCCAATGAGCAATTCTACTCTAAATAAAATAATTCCTAGAGGATATAAAACTTTAATTTTGTTGCGACGTTATTTTATTGTAGATAAAAGTGGAATCATTTGGAAAAATTCTGAAGTTGTGGATAACTTAAATTTATCAAATGAAAAGTTTAGAATTAATTCTTACGATGAGATTTTATTAGAAAGATTAAATATATATACCTCAGGATTTGAAAATGAGTTTGATGATTTAGACTGGGCTCTTGATTTTGCCAAAAATTATTTGGCGAATCATAATAATAAATTACTTATATCCCAAATTATTTATAAGGAATTTTGGCATTGAACATGTTTTTGGCAAACAGAAGTATCGATTTTGATGGTATTTAGATATTCTAACGGGGGACAAGAAATGTATAAAACTGAATATGATGAACTGAGAATAAAGGGCATAATTGAAATATTACAGAATGACAATCCTCTAAGCGTTTGTGCAGAAGAAATAAAAAAACATTTTAAATTTTTATGCTGGCAAAGCTACGAATAGCTTTATTTATTATGTTCTTACTGATTTAGAATGTTTTTTTGAAATTTACCCAACACAGAGTAATAATGACATATTATGGTATAGATTGATAGCAGATGAAATGACTTATGAAGAAGGAAAAAAATATTTTTTGGATTATTTATCAACTATAGAAGATACGCAAGACTTCAAAGATATATCTCCTAAATCACATTTATTTGAATTTTATCAGCGTTGGGTAAAAGTTGAAGGGGATAAGTTTGAGATTGAAGTTGTTTATAACATTCCGTATAGTTATACGCTTATGAAAGAAATCAAGAAAGATAACTATTTCATCAACATTGAACAACATAGAGGAGCTGCTTCAGGAAGCCTAGATTACAAGTTAGATCAAGAAGATAATAGAGTTTTAAGAAGACTTTTAGAGATTGGAAATAAAAAAGAAATTAATTATTTTATTAAGGAAAAGTATCCAACTGTTGAGGGATTGAGTTGCTAATAATTCACGATGCAATATATAAAAAGCTTAAGAAATAGAAAGATCGAAGATGTTTACTAGATATATTGGACAATGTCCAAAGCAAGTGGGGTTAATCTGAATTATCATAAAGGACAATTTAGATTGAAATCAAAAAATATCTATTTAGCTAAACTAGTTGGTACTAATAGACTCAAAAATAAATATAAAGAGAAAGAGCGGTTCCCTGATATTAAGTTTATGATTAGAGGTGTCGATGAGGATGGTAGAGTTGAACGGGAAGATTTTACTTTATTAAAAGATATTCTTTATCATTCCGCAAAGAATCCCTAAATTGTATCAAAACCAATGACAAAGAGGCAAGATAATGGATGAAGAACTTATTATATACCGAAGCAAATTAAAACAAATTGGTTTATCGTTACTAGGTTTTTTGATGGTCGTGACAAGTTTAGCTGTTTTAATGGGTGGTTTAGTAGATGGAAAATTTTTATTAATTATCATTGGCTTGATAGGATCAGTTTTTTTTGGATTTTGTGAATTTTTGTTGATTAAACAAGTTTTTAAAAGAAAGCCGATTATTATTTTGAATAGTGAAGGTTTTTTTGATTATTCAAGTGCGTTAAGTGCAAAAAAATTCTTGATTCCTTGGGAAAGTATTTCCAAAATAGAAAAGACAAGTATGATAAATCAAGAATTTGTTTCAGTTTACTTAAAACAACCAGAAGAATTTTTAGATAAGTTATCACAATTTCAAAGAAAAGCTGTACAAGTAAATATTCGTATGGGGTTTGGTGAAATAAATATAACTCTTCAAAGCGCGAAGCATTATACCAACGAGCAACTAAGTATTCAAATGAATCGTTACCTTTCTTTAGCTAAAGCAACAGTTGAAGAATGATATGATTAACGAAATTTTTATTTGTTTGAATCAATATTGACTAGGGGGATTGTTCATTGTACTTTTATGTAATAATTGGTGTATTTATGCTACTTATTTTGTCTATTATTGGTTTTAGACTAATGAAACGGTCAAAATTAAAAACAAAACAGCTATTAGCAGTTTTAGCTTTTCAAGAAGAAAATAAGTTAAGCAATCGAGATTTAAAAGTGTTTAAAGAAGTGATGAGTGAGGCTAAGAAACAAATTCTATTAGCCGAGCAATCGTCGAAATGGATGGTAGATAATCAAAACAATGTACTTTCTGCGATTAATGCCAGTAAGGAGATTTTTAAACATCTAATGGACGAACCGAAAGATCTGGTTTTATATGGAGATTTTCTATATAGAAGTCTACCTGCTTTTACTAGTACATTGGAAAGAAGACAAAAAATCGAATTAGCAGAAGTTGAGGATGAAGGAGTTATTCAAGTTAAAAGCGACTTAGATGCTATTTTGGCCGAATTAACCGAAGCACTTCTTACTACTTTCCATGACCATATGAATGAGGAATTAAAAGATGCCGAAATTGAGCAAGTGGTAACCAAACAATAGGTTAAAGGAGCGGCTAATGAATAAAGAATCAACTAAGTTTTCAGAGAAATACGATCAACTGTTCGAAAAGCCAAAATTAAAGGTTTTTGAAGAAAGAAAAATTAAGGTGCTGCTTTTACTAGGTGTTGTTGTAACGGGTTGTGTTATTGTTATTCCTTATTTATTTTTACTAGTAAATGAGCATATGATTTTAAATTCCCAAAAAAAGATTGATGAAATTGAGGCATCGCAGCCATTCACTGAAGTCCCCATATTTATGAAGAATCTAACTATTCAATTTCCTCCCAATTACCAAAAAGTAGAAAAATATAATTTGCATTTTGATGGAAAGAAACTTGATTTTGGCAATGGTTACGCGCTTGAAATGGTAGGATTTACTAGTGTTGAGAATAAATTAACTGATTATTCTCTCAAACCTAGCGAGGGATACGATCCAGTTACGGATGTATTAATTGCTAAAGGTACGATGAAGCAGTGGTCCATTGTTAACGATGGGAAAAAACGTATGTACGACACGGCGAATCCTTTTGAATCAGAAACCTATACCGCAGTTCGGGTTACTGGAAATTTGTTGAAAAGTATGGATATGCAAGAAATGAAGGAGAAAGGTTCTTTTTTGACTTTGTATCAACAAGAGAATATCGGCGACGTAAAGACTGGAATTGTTATAAATTGTAGTCCTTCTCATGGGTTATCGGATGAGTTAGGCGAGATTACACAAAGTTATGTAGTATTGACGAAGTATTGGTTATTTCCAGATGGTGTAGGGGTTATAGTTGATATGGGGAATAACTATTTAGGAAATCTTGCAGAAAAAGACGATTTCTCAACGATTAATGATCAAAAGCTCAAAGAAATTGATATGCTCACGATGAATAGTTACAGCTGGTTAGATAAACATTTTCAATTGGAAAGAGTACAGAAGTAAGCATCCTTTTAACTAGGAAAAAATAGAGCTCATTTGATTGTATCAATATTGATTGTTTAATTAAGTTTTTGACTTAAATATATTAGCGGTTTAGAGAATAAATCTTAATGTAAGTGGTGCGCAAAAGAGAACATTTAGGTGTTCTCTTTTTTCATACATTATATTTAAGTATCGTTTACGGAAAATCTAAGCTGAAAGTCAGTTGTTGGGCAGAGTAATTATTTATAAATAATGATTAATCATAGCTGTTTGTATCAATATGATCTTAGTTTTTACTAGAGCAAAGCTGTTTTTTTAAATTTTTTCCATTTTTGAAAAAATCAAAAAAATATATATGAAAAATTTTGATTTTTTTTTCTTTTTTTGAGTTATAGTGTAAAAGTCTTTCAGAGCCTTTTGCTATGAGCGAGATAAAAATCATGCTACTATTATTTTGTAATATTGTAGGCTATGTTTTACTAGAAATTAACTGTCTGAGGAAGGGGGACATTCAGTGGATTTCTCTCAATTACTTGACGAAGATCAGCGCTTTCAACTATTTATCCTTCGTTTTTTAGATTTAACAGTGGATGATTATATAACGATTTCAAAGTTGGTAGAGGTAACTGGTCAATCTAAATTTAAACTTGTTAAGTTTATACAGTCTCTAAACTATGATTTGCATGAATTTAGAGAGAACTGCCGAATAGTCATTCAAGATGATGTGCTAGTAACCGAAAACATTGATTTAACAGTGATTAAACTTTTACAAATAGATTATTTTAAAAATAGTCAGGTTTTCCAATTATTGTTGTACTTGTTAGAAGAAAGTGGAAGTATCGACAAATATGCAGAAAGCTATTTTCTAAGTCAATCTAAAGCCTATGCGGTGAGAAAACAGTTGGTATCTTTTCTTAAATTAGTAAATATTAAAGTAAAGAAAAATCAGCTGATTGGTGAAGAATTCGCGGTTCGAAATACATTAAGTACCTTAATATTTGAATGCTTAAATGGCTACTATTCTCCATTTTCAAATGAAGTAATTACATTATCGAAAAAGATTATCGAGTTTCTGACTTATTTTTTTGATCTTCGACTAACACCAACACAAAATATTAAATTTACTCTATTAACGAGTATTAGTTTGGCACGTTGTAAACATGGAAAACCAATTTCTTATTCTTTTTTTTCAGAGTCAAACAAAATCTTTAGTAGTGTCGAAAAAAATTTGCGACATCTATCAAATGAGATTGACGTAGATTTAGCTACCCTAAAAAATGAGTTATCCTATCTTTCAATGTTCCTTTTTACGGAAGGAGAATTAGCTAATGATTTAGAGGATAATTTTGACTTTAGCTATTTTGAAAGTATAGATTACAAAAGTGAAGAATTGAGTAATAAGATACTTGATCAAATTAAGATTAGCTACCAAATAGATTTATCTCAAGATGTTCGACGAGCATACACACATCGAATAAAGCAAGCAAATCGAAAACGTACAATTTATAGCTTTGAAACTTCAAGCTTTTCGACCAACAAGCAAATCCAGTCTATAGATGAGTTATACCCGGTATATTCGAGTATCATCTGGAATGAAATTACTGAGGCATACGCACAGATGTCCAAAGATCAAATAAGTAGATGTTTCTATGATTATTTATTTATTTTGTTAGATGTGAATCCACCAGAGTTAATAGAACAGCCCGTGTATGTCTGTGTTGATTTTTCTCAAGGATCCGACTATACGAATTTTATTATTAAACAAATTGAAGGATTTAAAGATCTTAATCTCGTTATTGAACACAGAGTCTCTGTTCATACCAAGATCTTAATCTCGAATTGTGTGTGGGAAAACTTCAAAGGTGCACAAATCGTTTGGAAAAATCCCCCAACACCCAGTGACTGGGAGTTTTTTGGCAATACTGTAGTTAGAATTAAACAGGAATTCTTGTTTTCAGAAAACGATTATCAAGTGAAAGGAGGTACATAATGAAAAATATTTTGGGACTGTTTGGAACAGCAGTCATTGTGCAGCCTATGTTTACACTTGGAATGATTGGACTTTTTGCAGAAAAGGACAGCAAAGGGTTTAGAAATGATACGACCTCTTCTGCGTTAGTTGAATATAAAAACAATCAAGTAATTATTACCAAGTCAAATCAAGAAAAAAAGCGGTTACCTAATCAATCAGTAACTAAACCACTAGATAGCTTGGAAGGGTATCTTTCTATGCTGGAAGCTAAACCGGAATTAAAGAGGGGGAGAGAGACTACAACGCAATTAGGACAAAAGATGAAACATCTGGCCCAAACATTTTTATTTACAGGTTGAACAATCAATTTATATAAGGAGGAAAACAATGAAAAAGAGAATTTACAAAGTAGTCTATATGTTAGCAAGTCTCGTTATGGTTATAGGACAGCTGGGAATTGCTCAAGTATTTGCTGAAACGGTTAGTCCAGACGATTCTTCAGCTCGAGAAACTAAGGTATATCATGATTACGAGGAATATCAAAAAGCATTAAAACAGTATAACGAAGAATATGCTCAGTATGAGCAAGACTTGGATGAATATAATCAGAAGAAGCAAGAGCATGATGACGCCCAATCAGAGGCAGATCGAGTTGAGAAAGAGAACGCTGAAAAAAAAGCTGCTTATGAGAAGGCGCTTGAACAGTATCAAAAGGATCTAGATGAATATAATAAAAAACAAGCAGAAATAAATGATCATGATTCAAAAGGACAGTACATAGGTCCTAATGTGTACAGTACTTACTCACAATTACAATCTTATCTAGTGAATTATTCTGCTATGGTGCAAATGTCTAATTATGGGTTATCTATAAATGGAGAATCACTAATTTCTACTATTAAAGGAAATATGGCTGCAGATCCATTTACTGGTAGTTCAGAAATCGAATCTAATGTTCAAGGAGTAATCGATCAATGGAATCTTTATGCTGAATTTGAACAATCAATTTATGGAACTACTCCGCCTATGAGTATTAGCGGGGTTACACCTGGAGCTATTAATGGCGCTTGGTATGACGGTTTTAAAGGTGTAGAGTTTTATCATACTTTTAACAGTACAACCGGCCAAACAGCAGATAATGTTCCCCAAATTTTGGATCATCCAACGGAAGATAATATTAAACAAGCTTTGACCGACTTATTCACTAAAACTGGTGGTTTAGCATTCGATGCAGCAAATCAACAAATGAATAAGGATACTTTCATGGTTGATCAAAATATGGTCAGCAAGTGGTCTTCAGCAATAGAAGAAGCTAAAAAACAAGGTATGACTTTATATACAACCGCGATTCAACAGTATATTTCAGCTTTTGAGGCCTATAATAATTCTAACTACGAAACAGCTGATTATAATACTTTTATGAGTGCAATAGACAAAGCAACTGAGACTCAAAAAAAAGCAATGAATCTTATTGGAGGAATGAATGAAGTTAGTTTAGAAGATGGAGATAATAGCGCTCCTTATTACAATGATTTGAAAAATTTATCTGCTTCTGATTTAGCCAATAAGTATGGGTATTTAAAACTTCTGAGCAACATGGCGAGTGAAGCAACTTACGGCTATTTCCATTTATTGACACCTGAATCTGGGGAGGTAATAACTGTTGCGACAGCTAGTTCTTGGTCAAACAGCTATGCTACTTTTGGGAAGAGTCAATCAAATTATATTCCCAAATTGACGCCACCTACAGAGCCTACTCCGCCAATATACGAAATCGTACCAGTTGTTCCTGATGAACCTGTACCACCTGTTCCCCCAATAAAACCGGTGTACGAGCCATTAAATAATATAAGTCTGCTTAAAGTGGATAAAGAAACTAAGGAACCGTTAGCAAATGCTAAATTTGAACTAGAAAACATTGATAATAAGGAAGTTCTAGGAACATTTACAACTGGAAATGATGGTTTGCTAGAAATTAATAACCTAAATCCTGGGACATACACCCTTACCGAAATTGAATCTCCAGAAGGCTATGTTCTCGACAATACCCCTGTTTCATTTATTATTCATGGTACAGAGAATGAAAAGATTCAATTAGAGAAATCGAATATTTCAACTACTGGTAGTGTAGAATTAACAAAAGTAGATGAAAAAACAAATACAGCTTTGCAAGGAGCAGTGTTTGAAATTAGAGATTCTAATGGTTCTATTGTTCGTTCAGCACTTCAGACGAACTTGGAAGGAAAAATACTAGTTGATGGACTAAAATCAGGAGAATATTCGTTTGTAGAAACTAAAGCACCAACAGGTTATGTATTAGATAATACTCCAATTAAATTTACTATAGAAAAAGATCAACAAGAAGTTGTGAAAGTATCCGTTAAAAACAAATTAATGCCTGGAGGCGCCGTCCTAAGTAAAACCGATGCGAAAACAGGGGAAGCCTTACAAGGAGCAGTGTTTGAGTTACAAGACAAAGATGGCAAAGCTCTGCAAAGTGGGCTAATAACTGATAATTCAGGGAAATTAGCGATTGACGGCTTGGAACCAGGAGACTATCAATTCGTAGAAACGCAAGCGCCAACTGGTTATGACTTAGACCAAACGCCAGTGAAATTTGCAATAGAAAAAGGTCAAACGGAAGCAGTTCAAGTATCAATGACGAACAGAATGACTCCTGGAGGAGTGGTCTTAAGTAAAACCGATGCGAAAACAGGGGAAGCCTTACAAGGAGCAGTGTTTGAGTTACAAGACAAAGATGGCAAAGCTCTGCAAAGTGGGCTAATAACTGATAATTCAGGGAAATTAGCGATTGACGGCTTGGAACCAGGAGACTATCAATTCGTAGAAACGCAAGCGCCAACTGGTTATGACTTAGACCAAACGCCAGTGAAATTTGCAATAGAAAAAGGTCAAACGGAAGCAGTTCAAGTATCAATGACGAACAGAATGACTCCTGGAGGAGTGGTCTTAAGTAAAACCGATGCGAAAACAGGGGAAGCCTTACAAGGAGCAGTGTTTGAGTTACAAGACAAAGATGGCAAAGCTCTGCAAAGTGGGCTAATAACTGATAATTCAGGGAAATTAGCGATTGACGGCTTGGAACCAGGAGACTATCAATTCGTAGAAACGCAAGCGCCAACTGGTTATGATTTAGACCAAACGCCAGTGAAATTTGCAATAGAAAAAGGTCAAACGGAAGCAGTTCAAGTATCAATGACGAACAGAATGACTCCTGGAGGAGTGGTCTTAAGTAAAACCGATGCGAAAACAGGGGAAGCCTTACAAGGAGCAGTGTTTGAGTTACAAGACAAAGATGGCAAAGCTCTGCAAAGTGGGCTAATAACTGATAATTCAGGGAAATTAGCGATTGACGGCTTGGAACCAGGAGACTATCAATTCGTAGAAACGCAAGCGCCAACTGGTTATGACTTAGACCAAACGCCAGTGAAATTTGCAATAGAAAAAGGTCAAACGGAAGCAGTTCAAGTATCAATGACGAACAGAATGACTCCTGGAGGAGTGGTCTTAAGTAAAACCGATGCGAAAACAGGGGAAGCCTTACAAGGAGCAGTGTTTGAGTTACAAGACAAAGATGGCAAAGCTCTGCAAAGTGGGCTAATAACTGATAATTCAGGGAAATTAGCGATTGACGGCTTGGAACCAGGAGACTATCAATTCGTAGAAACGCAAGCGCCAACTGGTTATGACTTAGACGCTACGCCAGTAACCTTTACAATAGAAAAAAGCCAAACAGAAGCAGTTCAAGTAACGAAGACGAATCAACCAACGGTAGGTTCAGTTGTTCTAACTAAAATTGATTCTAAAACAAGAGACAAGTTGGCAGGAGCAGCCTTTGAATTAAGAGATAGCAATAACAAAATTGTTCTGAAAGACTTAGTGACAGATAGCAACGGTAAACTAGCCATTAATGATTTAAAACCAGGCGAATACCAGTTAGTAGAAACGCAAGCGCCAACTGGCTATACATTAGATGCAACACCAATTGAATTTGTTGTAAAAAGTGATAAATCTTCTCAAGAGAATTTGACTAAGACAAATAAAGGGCAAGAGAAATCTGCTCGAATTGAAAAGAGAGACTCACGCACGAATGAATTGTTATCAGGCGCAAAATTTAAATTGCTAGACTCTAAAGGAAAGACTATCAAAGAAGAGATAACTACTGATAAAAATGGTATAGCAACAATTGAAGGACTAGAAGAAGGTTCATATCAATTGATTGAAACCCAAGCCCCAACAGGGTATATATTAGATAAAACAGCAATTCGCTTTACAATTGAAAAGGATTCTTCTCTTATTACACTAACTAAGTTAAATACTAAGAAAACTGATCCTACAGATTCTGATAAAACAAATAACCCATCAAATTCAGGACAAAGTTCAAGTACTTACTCACCAAAATCCTACCCTAAGACGGGTGAGAAGAGTAGTGTTTGGATAACTGTAATTGGTGTAATTATAGTTGTCTTGATTGGACTAGCTTGGTCTGCAAAGAAAAGACGCTAAAATTTAAGCATAAAAAGGAGTGGTAACCCACTCCTTTTTAAGTATTTTGTCAAAATATACTGATGCAGAAAAAGTTGAGAACGATTTTTTTGATTAGATATATCATAAATGAATAGTATTTTTCGTCAATTATGGTATTAAACTAAGCAATTATAAATACAAAATAAATAAGTTGGAGATGGAAAAATGAGGAATATTTGGAGATTAGGCGCTATTTTATTTACTATTGGTGCATTAAGTGCATGTAGTAATAAAAATGAGTCAAGTGAATCTACACAAGCATCAAATGAAATTAGTTTGAAAAGTGCTGAAAATGATGCAAAGACAGTACTTAGTTATATCTATGATGGCAAAGTCAATGGTGTGGAAAAAGTAACTGGTCAAACAGCAGATGAGAATGATGATTTCCTACTATCTAAATTAGCTGAGAAACAAAATGACCAATTTGAAGCGAATGAAAATGATTATTATTTAATCATAGATGGCTCTAAATATTTTGCGGAAGATATTGTTGCTGATTATGCGAATGCCTACTTAGAAAAGACTAAAGAAATTGGCTATGACTCTGACATTAAAGTGGAAGAGTTAAATAAAGATGAAATAACTATCGCAGCGACAATTACCCCAATTGCAGGACTCTCTGAAGCCAATCCAATTGGTAATGCACGTACAGAATTATTTGGTGGATTAGATGAAGAAGAATTTATCCACAAATCTCAGAACAAAGATGTGAAGACAATTCAAAGCTTGATTACATTAAAATTATACGCCATGTATTATGGTGATATGGCTAATTCACCTGAAAAATCACCAGAAACAAAAGAAGTTAGCTTTACAATGGAGAAAGAAGGTAACCACTACACAGTAGATGAAGATGTATTGTATCAATTGGCAAAAGACTCTCGGGATCAAAATTATGCAGATAGCACAAGTACAACTAAATCAACGGATACACTGGATAGCGATATGGTTGATGATTCTCTCTAACAGATACTCTATTGACTGCCGATAGTAGAGCTATGGATTTATGACATATTTAAGTGAGTGACACATGAGTATCAGGAGACTTTGTGATTAGTAAAAAACTATTATTAATTAGAGAAGAAGGAATTGAAACAATGAAAAAATATATCTTATCAACTTTACTTTTTTCAACCCTATTGATAGGGACTATAAATGTAAATGCTGAAGCAAAGAACGACAGAAACATCGATTTAAATAAAGCAGAAGCAACTTCAAATTTAAGTACAAATCCTATCAATAACAAGGAAGAGATTATTTATTCTTCATGGGGCAATGCTCCTGTGGAATTTAATAAATCTAGTGGTCAACTAATTGTAAAGAAAGGAGAGATTTCAAACTATACTTATATTACAGATTATGTTGATGAAAGTAACGAAATTAGCAAGAAAGATGTAAAAAGTATTATATTTGAAGACGTTGTTCAAGTACCAAGCTATGGGAGACACTTGTTTTCAGCTATAAATATGTGGACGAATCTTGAAAGTATTACTGGTAATTTAGACACATCTAAAGTAACAGATATGAGTGACATGTTTTGTAATCCTGCTTTATCAAATATTGAATTGAGTAATTTTGATACATCAAATGCAACGAATATGCAATTTATGTTTCAATCTTCAAAAGTTAGTCAGTTAAATCTACAAAATTTTGATACATCTAAAGTGACAAACATGGCAAGTATGTTTCAAGGCATGCCTAATTTAACTAATTTAGATGTAAGTAATTTTGATACATCAAATGTAACAACTATGCAATTTATGTTTGATACGATCCCTAATCTAAAATCATTAACTTTACGTAATTTTGATACATCTAAAGTAGAAGATATGTCGTATATGTTTAGACGAGATTATAGTATTAATGAGTTAGACTTAACTAGTTTCAATACATCGAATGTAAGGAACATGGAAGATATGTTTTCTTCAATGTCTAATCTTAAAAAGCTAGACCTAAGCAGTTTTGAAACATCAAATATTACAATGTATGGGATTTTTTATGGAGATTACAAATTAAGTTGTTTAACATTAGGAAATGCATTTAAATTTGGTAGTGCCTCAGAATTACCAGAAATAGATCAAACAAATGGTTTGTATTCTGGTAAATGGATTAAGAGCAATCCAGTGACTCCAAATTCTATTTATGATAGTAGTAAAGTATTTATGGAAAAATATGACGGTTCGTTACCTGGGACATATGTATGGCAAGAAGGACAGCCTGAGGGTAATGCATTGGTTACTGTGAATTATGAAGATGAGGAAGGAAATGAAATTGCAGACTCCGTTATATTAAATGGCAATGTTGGGGAAGAGTACACAACAGACCAAAAAGAAATAGCTGGTTACACCTTTAAAGAAGTGAAAGGGAATGCGACCGGACAATTTACAGACCAAGCACAAACTGTAACTTATATATATACTAAAAACTCAGTAGCAGGTGGAGATGTCACAGTTAAGTACGTAGATGAAGATGGCAACTCAATTTCCGAGGATGTCATAAAAACTGGAAATATTGATGACCAATACACGACAGACCAAAAAGAAATAGCTGGTTACACCTTTAAAGAAGTGAAAGGGAATGCGACCGGACAATTTACAGACCAAGCACAAACTGTAACCTATATATATATCAAAGACCCAACAGTAGGTGGTAATCTAACGGTTAAATACACGGATGAAGATGGAAATACAATTTTAGAAGATGTCGTAAAAAGTGGCAACATTGGTGAAGAATATACAACAGATCAAAAAGAAATACCGGGGTATACCTTTAAAGAAGTGCAAGGCAATGTGACTGGTCAATTCACTGACCAACCGCAAACCGTAATCTATGTATATACCAAAGACCAAGTAAAAGGAAGTAAAGGTCATTCGAACACAGGAAATCAGAATACAGGAAATACCAATTCTAACAAATCATCATCAAAAACTTTACCAAAAACTGGTGAAAAACAAACAGCTATATTATCTATCTTGGGTAGCTTAATTAGCGGTTCGGCAGGAATTATAGCACTTGTTCTAAAAAGAAAAAAATAAATTAGGCAACAGTTAAAAAGCAAAAAAGTTGCTAACTATCTGAAAGACTTAGCTATATTAATAGATTGCTTCCAAAAAATTCTTGATAAATGAGTCCATCTTATTATCATAGATTCAAGAAATTAATAGTTCTTGGAAAAATTGACATGGAATCAGAGGAAACTTTATCAGAGCAATAATAGAAGTTATTTTGAGGTATCAATTTGTTAATCATTTATTTGCTTTTTCACATAGCATTTTGACGATTTATGCATCTACGGTGAAGATTTAACAATCCTGACTATTTCTTTCTGGTCACTTTTTGACGTAGTGATATACTTGTTTTTTGGTTGGAAGGTTCTTAAAAAATGTTTTTGAGGATATATATTTTCAGCAATTAATAGACTTGTTTTCTAACGGTGAATTAAACGCTTGTCTATGAAAAATATAGATGTGATTGTTTAAAGATCAAACTGGCTATTTTTGGCTAGTTTGTTTTTTTTTTCTTTTTTTAAAAAATAGTGCCTTTTGAATCGTAGTAATTGTGGAAAGAGGAAGAGCAGAATGAATGATCATTAAGGAGATGTAAACATGGATTATTCACAAGAAGCTCACATACAACATTTATTTGATAGCTACTGTAAAAAAGTTCTATGTAACGAGGCAAAAGACATTAGAGACAGCAGAAGCGTACAGAGAGAAAATCAAATTGATTTGGATCTTGTTCATGATCACGGAAAGGACAGTTTTCTTAATTACAATGTCGAAGAAGAGATAGTTTTATCAATATCTTATGGATTGCCTGTTCTAAGGTCAGATTTGGAAAAAGCTTTAATTGACCTTGATAAGCTCAGTAGGAAAATTATTTGTTTATACTATTTTGATTATTATAATGATCGCGAAATTGGTGAAATATTAGGTATTAAGAAAGGAACCGTAAATTACTCGCGAAAAAGATCCATTAGAAAGATTAAGGCTAGTCTTTCTCGGGGAGTGTATGATGAAAAATAAAAAAAAATTTCCTCAAGAAATTTATTACCTGGGTCTGTAATTGCAAAGGCTGCTCAGGGTGATTCGTTGGCTATGGACGTTGTACTTAAAACCTACAAATCCTATATTTACAAACTTTCAATGACTCGGCAATATGATGAAAAATGCTTTGTTGGAAATTATCCAGATGAATATATTCGTAGAATGTTGGAAACTAAGTTGATTATAGCTGTTACTAAGTTCGATATAAATAGATAGATGCAGGTCTTCCTCTTTCCGTAATTTAAATAGATTATTGACCTTTGAAAATTAAATAATTCTGTTGGTAACGAATACTCTATTTCATCTGAATGTCGCCATGAAAAAGTATATTTTGAGCGCTTAGTATGTATGGTGAAAAGAGAGAATAATGATACTTCCGCAAGGCTCGCCAAAGACTGGGGAGAGGTGAAATTCCTATGGCCTGCAAAGGCTATCAACAGAATATATTATTATTGGAACAAGCAAGTAGGTTTGTGATACATCAATAGAAGATAGTTTTTCAACATAATCATGCATCCAACAATTGGTGTCGTGGTGTGGTAAAATAACTACGAATATTGAAATTTATCAAACCTCGAAAGGAGCCTTGATGATAACTGTTACAAAGAAGGATTTAATAGAGTTAGGCTATGGGAATTCTTTTTCAGCAGATATTATTAAAAAATCAAAAGAATTAATGATTTCAAAAGGTCACACTTATTATCAATCAAAAAAACTAGGTAGGGTACCTATTGAAGCTGTAGAAGAAATATTAGGAATTAAAATTTCTAATTAGGATTTCTCGGGTTAAGTTTGTGCTTGCAAGAAGGAGCAAAACTATGACAAAAAATAATTCTATTAAAAAGGCAAAAAATGGAACCTATTATTTTAGAGTAAATCTAGGATATGATCAAAATGGAAAGAAAGTGCAAAAGTACAAAAGTGGTTTTAAGACAATCAAGGAAGCTAAAGAAGAATACTCTAAATTGTTATTGGAAAGCTCAGAACATCTTAGTGAAGAGAAGGATAGCATTCCCTTTAAAGAATATGTGGAGGAGATCTTTCTACCTTGGTATAAAACGCAAGTCAAAATTAGAACCTATGAAAATCGAGTAAATTCAATTCGGAAACATTTTTCTTATTTCTATAAATTACCTGTAAATAAAATTGAGCCTATTCATGTTCAAAAATGGCAATCTAAATTGTTCAAAAAACTTAGCGCTTCTTATATTCGTAACGTTCAGGGGATTTTTTCTATAGCTATGGACCGTGCAGTTGTTTTAGGAATGGCAAAACAAAATCCATCAAAAATCGTAGGGAATGTGAAGAAACAAAAGTCCCAAATTGACTTTTGGACAATCGATGAGTTTGAAAAGGTTGTCTCTTGTATATATAGAGAAGATTATTATCAAAATTTTCTTTATGTGTCGTTATGGTTTTTATTTATGACAGGGATGCGAATAGGAGAGGCGACAGCCATCCAATGGGAGGACATTGATTTTGATACCGGTGTTCTAAAAATTGATAAAACTTTGTACTATAAAAATTTAAGTCACTATGAGTTTGTTGAGCCAAAAACAAAGGCCAGTAATCGTTTTATTGTTTTGGATGAGGATACTTTGAATCTTCTCCAAGAATGGCAAAAGATACAAGAAAGTGTCGTAAAAACAGGATTTGTAATGAGTTACAATGGGGAGCCTACGCAAAAGTATACAATTAGTTATGCGATTACTCGTTTTGCTAAGATAGCAGGTGTACATCGGATTAAAATCCATGCTTTACGCCATTCACATGCTTCTTTATTGATTCAAATAGGCGAAAATGCCTTAGTCATTAAGGAGCGTTTAGGCCACGAAGACATTGAAACAACATTAGGAACATACGGCCATTTATATCCACACAGTAATTTTGAAGTTGCGTCAAAACTAAAAGGACTTGTGAGTCCGAAACATTCAATAACAAACCTCGATACATCCCCAACCAACCAACACACTATTGGTTTCATGCACAAAGTTCAAAAGTGCAATGAAAGTGCAATAGAAAATGAAAAAAAGCCCGAAACCCTTGATGTATAAAGGTTTCGGTGCTTCCAACCACTATTCCCACTCCACAGTTGCAGGTGGTTTTGAAGTAATATCGTACACGATACGGTTTACATGTGCAACTTCGTTCACGATGCGCACAGAGATTTTTTGTAAAACATCCCAAGGGATACGGGCAAAGTCAGCGGTCATGCCATCGATAGAAGTCACAGCACGGATACCGACTGTGTAATCGTAGGTACGGCCATCGCCCATAACGCCTACTGAGCGGATGCCAGGTAAGACAGTAAAGTACTGCCAAATGTCACGATCTAAGCCAGCTGCTGCGATTTCTTCACGTAGGATAGCATCTGAATCACGAACGATTTGTAATTTATCTTCTGTAATTTCACCAAGCACACGAATACCTAATCCTGGTCCTGGGAATGGTTGGCGCCAAACGATTGCATCAGGCATGCCAAGTTCAGTTCCTAAGGCACGAACTTCGTCTTTGAATAATGTATTTAAAGGTTCAATTAATTCAAATTGCATGTCTTCAGGAAGACCACCAACGTTGTGATGTGATTTAATTGTTTGCGCAGTTTCTGTACCAGATTCGATGACGTCTGTGTAAAGAGTTCCTTGTGCTAGGAATGAAACGCCTTCTTCCCCAGCAAGTTTAGTTGCTTCGTCATCAAAAACATACACAAATTCGTTACCGATGATTTTACGTTTTTGTTCAGGGTCAGAAACGCCTGCTAATTTGCTTAAGAAGCGTTCTTTCGCATCTACTTTAATAATGTTTAAGCCAAATTTACCGCCTAAACTTTCCATTACTTGTTCCGCTTCACCTTTACGTAATAATCCATGGTCAACGAAGATACAAGTTAATTGGTCGCCAATGGCTTTTTGTAAAAGCACGCCGACAACACTTGAGTCAACGCCACCTGATAAACCAAGTAAGACTTTTTTATCGCCTACTTGTTCACGGATTTTAGCGACTTCCATATCGATGAAGTTTTCCATGCTCCAGTCACCAGTACAGCCACACACATCAAAAGCAAAGTGACGTAATAAGTCGTTACCATATTCTGAATGACGAACTTCTGGGTGAAATTGTACGCCGTAGAATTTGCGGTTGGCATCTTCGATAGAAGCGATTGGACAATCATTGCTTGTCCCAACTTTTTCGAATCCAGGAGCGATTTCTGTTACTAAATCACCGTGGCTCATCCAAACGGTTTGTTTCGCAGGTGTTCCTTGGAATAAGGTCGCATCACCAAGGATTTCTAATTCTGCTTTTCCGTATTCACGGTTTGCGGCAGGTTCTACTTTTCCGCCTAAGTTATGAGTCATTAATTGCATACCGTAGCAGATGCCAAGAATGGGAATTCCTAACTCATAAATTTCTGGATCAATGCTAAAAGCATCTTTGTCATACACGCTGTTTGGTCCACCTGAGAAGATGATTCCTTTAGGCGCGATTTTGCGAATTTCTTCTGCCGTAGTTCGGTGGCTTAATAACTCAGAGAATACGCCAAATTCACGAATACGACGAGTAATCAATTGGTTAAACTGACTACCAAAGTCTAAAACAATAATTTTTTCGACAGATGTCAAATCGGCAACGTTAGTCACGTCTATTACCCCTTATCCATTTAAATTTATCTAAAGAAAAGGCGGTTAAAAAGTGGTCAGCACCAAGAATTAAGAAAGGATTTTCAAAAATTGTTTTACGATTTTTAGAAAATTTTGGCTTAATTCCGCAGGGGCTACTTTTAAACAGCCGAGAATCAGGCGGTTAAAAAGTGGTTCACTTTTGTTCCGTACTCTTCTTTGTCTAGCTATACTTATTAAAACATTTTACTCCTTGAAAGTCATGCATTCTGCTGAAAATTTTCAAGGATATTTCTACAAAAGATACAGGATATTTCTTAGCTCGTCAACCCTTAATATTTACGTAGATAGATTTGGTCAATCAAATGATTTTCCGTTTTATGCAAAATAATGTCCGCACGTCCGCGCGTTGGCAAGATATATTCCTCCAAGTTCGGTAAGTTCACGGTTTTCCAAACATTCCGTGCCATGGCGAAAGCATCTTCTCGTTTGCCAATTGCATATTGGTAATAATAATTATTAGGATCTAAGAAAGCCGTATCTAATAAGGCCCCAAAACGTTCTAGGTACCATTTTTCAATTAAGGCTGGATCGGCATCCACAAAAATAGAAAAATCAAAAAAATCACTCACATAAATTTGTTGATTGGCGGGTAACTGTAAGGTGTTAATGCCTTCAACAATCAGAATATCTGGTTGTTGAATCAACTCATATTCGCCTTCGATAACATCGTAGACACTGTGAGAATAGACGGGTGCTTTAATTTCGTCTTTGCCGCTTTTGACTTCGTTTAAGAAATTAATTAGCTTCTCCATGTCATAACTTTCAGGAAACCCTTTTCGGTCCATAATTCCCTGTTCTTCTAACACTTTATTGGGATACAAAAATCCATCCGTTGTAATGAGTTGAACGTTTCTTCGTTTAAACGTTCGGGCCAGAATTCTTTGCAAAAGACGAGCGGTGGTGCTTTTACCAACGGCGACACTGCCGGCAATTCCAATGATGAATGGTGGTACAGAGACATATTCATGTAGGAATAATCCTTTGCTAAGTGTTAGCGATTCAAATTCTTTCATGTACAAATGAATAAGATGCGTTAAGGGTACATAAATTTCTTGTACATCTTTTAGTGAAATTTGGTCGTTCACACTTTTAATGTTATCCAATTCTGCTTCGGTTAACGGTGCTTTGCCGTCATGATAAAACCCATGCCATTCTTCTCTGGAAATTGGGTAGTAATTCATTTTATCGTCCATTGTTCCTCCACCAAACCCTGTTCAATCTTTGTACATTTTACCATAATTTCACAAGGGAAACACAGGATTTTACAAAAGAATTCCCTTCTTCGCCAATTTATGATGAAAATGGTATCATGAAAAGAGAAAACTGTTAGAAAAGAGGGGAAAAGCCATGAGAAAAATTGTATTATTTGGTGATAGCATTACTGCTGGTTATTTAGACGAAGCCGTCTCACCTGTTCTTGTTGACTTAGTGAAACGGGATATTGCTGCGATGGGTCTAGAAGAAGTGGCTGTCATTAATGCTGGAATGCCTGGCGATACAACAGAAGATGGTTTAAAACGATTAAATAAAGAAGTGCTAATTGAGAAACCTGATGAGGTAGTGATTTTCTTTGGCGCCAATGATGCGTCACTGGATCGAAATATAACAGTAGCCACGTTTAGAGAAAACCTTGAAACAATGATTCACGAAATTGGTTCAGAAAAGGTGATTTTAATTACGCCACCATATGCGGATAGTGGCAGACGTCCAGAACGTCCACAGACGCGTATCAAGGAATTGGTCAAGGTTGCACAAGAAGTCGGGGCGGCACATAACTTGCCAGTTATTGATTTGTATAAAGCGATGACTGTTTATCCTGGAACGGATGAATTTTTACAAGCGGATGGTTTGCATTTTTCACAAGTGGGCTATGAATTATTAGGTGCCTTGATTGTTCGAGAAATAAAAGGTAGACTAAAACCAAAACAAGCATAGATAGGAAGAACAAAATGGTGAATCATTATTATACAGAAAATCCAGAATTAGCACATGATTTAGAAAGCTGGTCTTTTCCATTACGTGGTCGGACCTTTCAGTTTACGACCGATAGTGGGGTCTTCTCAAGAGGAACAGTGGATTATGGTTCTCGTGTGTTGATTGATGCCTTTGAATGGGAAAATTTACCAGCAGGCCGTTTGTTAGATGTTGGTTGTGGCTATGGACCAATTGGGTTGTCCTTAGCAGCGGCGACTGGTCGACTGGTGGAAATGGTGGATGTCAACCAACGGGCGGTTGGGCTAGCTCAAATGAACGCCCAACGTAACCAAATTACTACTGTGGATATCCATTCTTCCAATGTGTATGAAACCTTAAACGAAACGACCTACGCGGCGATTGTTAGCAATCCGCCCATTCGTGCAGGCAAAAAAGTTGTCCATGGCATTTTAACAGGGGCTTTTCCGTTGTTGAAAGTTGGTGGCACACTAACGGTAGTTATTCAAAAGAAACAAGGTGCACCTAGTGCAGAAAAGAAAATGGCTGAAGTATTTGGCAATGTTGAAATTGTGACAAAAGACAAAGGCTATTATATTTTACGAAGTGTTAAAGAAGCAGAGTAAAAAAGAACCTCCACTTTAGTGGAGGTTCTTTTTTAGTGGAGGTTCTTTTTTAGAATAGATATGCTTGATCAATTTTTTGGTTCAACAGTTTTTTTTCGTCTGGCGATAAAAAAGCACCTGCAAGCGCATTTTTAGTGAGTTGCTTCATTTCGTCATAACTTAATTGATACCAAGTGGCCAATTTCATGAATTCCTTCGTTAACGTAGTATCTGAAACAGTGCGATTATCGGTATTGATGCAGACGGCTAAGCCAGCCTCTATAAATTGTTGAAAAGGGTATTCAGCCAATGTTTTGACGGTGCCTGTTTGGAAGTTGCTAGTTGGACACATTTCTAAAAGAACCTTTTTTTCTTTTAAGAGCGCCAAATATTCGGGTGTATCTTTCAAAGCAATACCGTGGCCAATCCGAGTAGCACCTAAAGTGACAGCATCAGCGACATTTTTGCCACAGCCGCATTCCCCAGCGTGGAGTGTTAATGGAATTGACAATTGGTTGGCTAAAGCTAATACGTCTTCAAATGTGTATGGAGGGAAATCGACTTCATTGCCAGCTAAATCAAAGCCGACAACGCCTGTCTCTCTGAAATCATGCGCTAAGTGAACGATTTTTTCTATGGCTTGTTGTTGGTCATGCCGCATGCCGCATAACAGTGCATTGCTTTTTACACCAAAATCTTCTTCGCCTTGTTTTAAGCCAGTTAAAACAGCGGTCACGATTTCAGGTAACCGTAAGCCTTTTTCTGTATGTTGCGAAGGCGCAAAACGCACCTCTATGTATGCCACGCCATCTTCTGCAGCTTGGCTAATCACGTCATACGCCGCTGCTTGCAAAGCTTCGGCCGTTTGTAGACAGGTTAGCACGAAGTCGAACCGAGTTAAATAATCATTCAAATCGGTGCATTTTTCAGGGGCAACCACTAACTCTTTCAAGGCTTGTTCGTCTTGGGGTAATGGAATGTTTTGTTTTTCAGCAATGGTGCGTAAAGTGGTTGGTCGAATCGACCCATCTAAGTGACAGTGCAGCTCGATTTTTGGTAATTGACGGACACGGGATTCTTCCATGAAAAAAATAGCCTCCATTTTCTTTTGTTTTTTAATCTTTTTAGTCTATTTCTTTTGTCTTTTTTTTGTTAAAATGTAAAAGATTCGATAAGTATTTTGAAGACTGTAACACGTCTACAAATGTCTGTCAATGCAAAAGGAGACGTTGGGAGGGGCGCGATGAAACTAACGATTAAAGAAATTGCTGATATGGCTGGTGTTTCTGTCACAACCGTCTCACAAATTCTGAATAATAAAGGGAGTCGTTTCAGTGAAAAAACCCGCAACAAGGTGTTGGCGGTAGTCGCTGAAAATCATTACAAACCAGATTACTTTGCTTCGAATGTAATCAACCGTCATTCCAAAACCATTGGTATGATTGTGCCAGATGTGACGGATTTCTTTTTCTCAAAAGTGATTGAAGGTGTAGAAACATATTTAAATTCGTTAGGCTACATGATTTTGTTATGCAATTCAAAGCATGATTCCGAGCAAGCGATGCAATATGTTAGCGAGTTGATTCATCGGTCGGTGGATGGCATTATTTTTGCCACGCCGAATGTTTTGCCAGAAAATCATATTTTAAAAGACCGACGAGAACATCCGATTCCTGTCATTCTTGTCGATCGTGGGATTAATCCACGAGATAGTGGACGATTAATCGTTAAAGAGTACGAAGGTGCTTATCAAGCGGTCCATCATTTGATTCAACAAGGGCATCAGCATATTGGCATGTTGCGTGAAAGTGCCGGCTATTATCGTTTGACGGAACGAGTGACGGCGTATCAGCATGCGTTACAGGACAACAATTTACCTTTTCGTCCGCATTATGTTTGTGCTGGGGAATTGAACTTGCATGGCGGCTATGCTGCGGCGAAAGAAGTTTTGAAAAATGAAGAAATCACAGCAATTTTTTGTGGCAATGATGAAATGGCGATGGGAGCTTATCAAGCCATTGAAGAAGCGGGCAAGAAAATTCCTGACGATATTTCGGTGGTTGGTTTTGATGGCTTGGAAATTTCCGAATATTTGGTGCCGAGTTTAACAACCGTCTATCAGCCGAGTTTTGATATTGGCTATTATGCAGCAAAATTTTTGGTGGAAGCTATTGCAGATCCAACAGGGAAAGTTCCAAATAAAGTTTTTGATGCGACGTTTATTGCTAGAAAAAGCACAAAACCGATTTAAAAAACAGCTTAGAAATAGAATGTTCGTGTTGTTTGCGTTTTCACAAGAAAAAAATAATAGTAAACTGGTTTACTAAATGGTTTAAAGCTGAACGATTTTGTTGTATAATACATTATCGGGAAATCGGAGGGAACGAATTCATGAGAATGGTAGACATTATTGAAAAGAAACGTGACGGGCATCAACTAACAAGCGAAGAAATTCAATTTATTATCAACGGATACACAGATGGTTCAATTCCAGATTATCAGGTAAGTGCCTTTTTAATGGCTGTTTTTTACCAAGATATGACAGACGAAGAAATTACACAAATGACGTTAGCAATGGTCCATTCAGGCGAAATTGTGGATCTTTCTTCTATAGAAGGAATCAAAGTCGACAAGCATTCTACAGGTGGCGTAGGCGACACTACGACGCTTATTTTAGCGCCATTAGTTGCTAGTGTCGGGGTCAATGTAGCAAAAATGTCTGGTCGTGGCTTAGGCTACACAGGCGGTACGTTGGATAAATTAGAAGCGATTCCTGGTTTTAAAGTTGAATTGACAGAAGAACGTTTTATTCAATTGGTGAACGATACAAAAGTGGCAGTGATTGGTCAGTCAGGTGATCTAGCACCAGCAGACAAAAAACTTTATGCGTTACGTGATGTGACCGCCACTGTTGACTCAATTCCATTAATTGCAAGTTCCATTATGAGTAAAAAAATTGCCGCAGGGGCAGATGCGATTGTCTTAGACGTGACTACTGGTGAAGGGGCCTTTATGAAAGACCTAGCAAGTGCTCGTCGATTAGCGGAAACAATGGTTCGCATTGGGAAACTGGCAAATCGCCAAACGATGGCAGTAATTTCAGACATGTCACAACCTTTAGGGGAGGCCATCGGAAATAGTTTAGAAATCGTTGAAGCAATCGAGACCTTGCAAGGAAATGGACCAGAAGATTTAGTGGAGATGTGCTATGTCTTAGGAAGTCAGATGGTCGTTTTAGCTAAAAAAGCCGAGACGTTAGACGAAGCACGGGCTTTATTGGAAGAAGCATTAACAAGCGGTCGAGCGCTCGCGAAATTTAAAGAAATGATTGAAAATCAAGGCGGCGACAGTTCCGTTGTTGACCAGCCAGAAAAATTATTAACCGCAACTTATCAATTTGATTTACCTGCCAAAGAAACAGGCGTGGTACAAAAAATCGTTGCCAATGAAATTGGCGTTGCCGCAATGTTGCTGGGCGCTGGTCGGGCTACGAAAGAAGATACGATTGATTTTGCAGTTGGCTTGAAACTTCACAAAAAAGTAGGGAGCCCAGTTGAAAAAGGCGAATCATTACTAACCATTTATGCCAATCGTGAAGACGTGACAGAAGTCGAACAATTGCTTTATAAAAACATTGAAATTGGACCAACCGGCGAAGAGCCTATTTTGATTCACGATATCATTACGGAATAAAACAAAAAGAAAAGAGGAATTCTCATCATGGAATTAAACCGCATGATTGACCACACTATTTTGAAACCAGAAGCGACAGAAGCCGCTGTCCAAAAAATTATTGACGAAGCTAAGGAGTACAACTTTTTCTCTGTATGTATCAATCCTTGTTGGGTCGCTTTTGCTAGCGAGCAATTAGCAGATACCGACGTCGCTGTCTGTACCGTTATTGGCTTTCCTTTGGGGGCGAATACACCAGAAGTTAAAGCATACGAAGCAGCTGATGCGATTAAAAATGGTGCGAATGAAGTGGATATGGTGATTAATATTGGTGCATTAAAATCACAACAATACGATCACGTACGTCAAGACATTCAAGGCATAGTAGATGCAGCCAAAGGAAAAGCGTTAGTCAAAGTGATTATTGAAA
Organism: Enterococcus sp. DIV1937; assembly: GCF_050535975.1. Lineage (NCBI taxonomy): Bacteria > Bacillati > Bacillota > Bacilli > Lactobacillales > Enterococcaceae > Enterococcus > Enterococcus sp. DIV1937. The sequence goes on from NZ_CP172909.1 coordinate 167,046, forward strand.
CAGCCTTATTAACAGACGAAGAAAAAGTTAAAGCTTGTGAATTAGCCAAAGAAGCAGGTGCCGATTTCGTTAAAACATCTACTGGCTTCTCAACAGGCGGCGCTAAAGTAGCAGACATTCGTTTAATGCGTGAGACAGTTGGTCCTGACATGGGCGTTAAGGCTTCTGGTGGCGTGCATAATGCAGAAGAAGCGTTAGCAATGATTGAAGCTGGGGCAACACGCATCGGTGCAAGTACGGGTGTAGCAATTGTTTCTGGCGCAACTGGCGAAGGGTATTAATTCGTATTTCAAATTAAACGAAGGTGTGGCGAAAAAGATGACAGTAAAACAAGAATGGCTTGATTGTGCCGTAGAAGCATTGGCACACGCCTATGTACCGTATTCTAACTTTCCTGTGGGCGCTTGCTTAGTGACTGCAGACGGGAAAATGTATCAAGGAGTCAACATTGAAAATGCCTCCTTTGGTTTAACAAATTGTGCAGAAAGAACGGCGATTTTTAAAGCCATTTCAGAAGATGAACGGACCTTCCAACATTTAGTTGTAGCAGGTAATACAGAGGCACCCATTTCTCCATGTGGCGCTTGTCGTCAAGTAATGGCTGAATTCTTTGATCCACAAATGCCGGTCACGCTAGTTGGTAAAGATGGCGCGACTAAAACAATGACAGTTGAGGCATTATTGCCCTATTCATTTACAGATAAAGATTTTTAAAAAAAGGACATAAGGTTTCGTTGGGCTCAAAGTAGATTTCAATAGCATAAATGCGAATGAAATAATAGATAAAATAGTAGGGGGCTTTTCGGAAAGTGAAACAAGCAAAATTTTTAGGTCTAGGATTGGCAGCAGTTGCCTTAACCATTGGGTTAGCTGCATGTGGTGGCAATAGCAAAAAGAACGCCAACACAAAAGGTGATCCACAACATAGTGTCGTAATGGTCACAGATACAGCCGGCATTGATGACAAATCTTTTAACCAATCTGCGTGGGAAGGAATGCAAGAGTGGGGCAAAGAGCACAAACTTCCAGAAGGACCTCAAGGGTATGCGTATATTCAATCAAATGAAGCATCTGATTATACATCAAACATTGACCAAGCCATTTCAAGTCAATTTAAAACGATTTTTGGCATTGGGTATTTACTAAAAAATGCAGTAGTAGATGCAGCGGACGCCAACCCAGAAACGAATTTCGTTCTAATCGACGATACAGTTAATGGGAAAAACAACGTCGCTTCTGCAACATTTAGAGATAATGAATCTGCGTATTTAGCAGGTGTGGCAGCAGCTAACACTACGAAAACCAACAAAGTAGGATTTATCGGCGGGGTTGAAGGACCCGTTATTGGCCGTTTCCAAGCTGGTTTTGAAAAAGGTGTAGCAGACGCTGGCAAAAAATTAGGCAAAGATATTCAAATTACGTCTACTTATGCAGGGACATTTGCAGACGCTTCAAAAGGACGGGCCTTAGCTTCTTCTATGTATCAAGCAGGTGCCGACATTATTTATCACGCAGCGGCGACTACAGGACAAGGAATCTTCCAAGAAGCCAAAGCGCTAAATGAAACAGGTTCAAAAGATAAAGTTTGGGTGATTGGTGTTGACCGTGACCAAAACGAAGACGGTAAATATACAACCAAAGATGGCAAGGATGATAACTTAACGTTAGCTTCAACCATTAAAGGTGTAAATATTGCTGTGAAAAAAATCTCTGATCTTGCATTAGAAGATAAATTCCCTGGCGGCGAACATTTAACTTATGGATTGAAAGATGGCGGTGTTGATTTAACAACAGAAGCCTTAAGCGATCAAGCCAAAACGGCAGTTAAAGAAGCCAAAGAACAAATCATCTCTGGTGACGTAAAAGTCCCAGACCAACCTTAGAAACAACTTAGTTGTTTAAATACATTAAACTATTTTTAGGAGGCTTTACAGAAATGAAAAAAGCAAAATTATTCGGTTTTAGTTTGATTGCATTAGGTTTATCAGTTTCACTTGCAGCATGTGGTGGTGGCAAAGGCAAAACCGCTGAAAGCGGCGGTGGCAAAGGGGATGCAGCGCATAGTGCTGTAATCATTACAGATACAGGCGGCGTGGATGACAAGTCGTTCAACCAATCTTCTTGGGAAGGATTGCAAGCTTGGGGTAAAGAACATGATTTACCAGAAGGTTCAAAAGGGTATGCATATATTCAATCGAATGATGCAGCTGACTATACAACAAATATTGACCAAGCGGTATCAAGTAAATTCAACACAATCTTTGGTATTGGCTACTTGCTAAAAGATGCAATTTCTTCTGCAGCAGATGCCAACCCTGATACAAACTTTGTTTTAATCGATGATCAAATCGATGGCAAAAAGAATGTCGTTTCTGCAACATTTAGAGATAATGAAGCAGCTTACTTAGCCGGTGTTGCTGCTGCAAACGAAACAAAAACGAACAAAGTCGGTTTTGTTGGTGGTGAAGAAGGGGTCGTAATTGACCGTTTCCAAGCTGGTTTTGAAAAAGGTGTGGCTGATGCTGCGAAAGAATTAGGTAAAGAAATTACTGTTGATACAAAATATGCGGCTTCATTTGCTGATCCTGCCAAAGGGAAAGCTTTAGCTGCTGCAATGTACCAAAACGGCGTTGATATCATCTTCCATGCTTCTGGTGCGACTGGACAAGGAGTCTTCCAAGAAGCAAAAGACTTGAATGAATCAGGTTCTGGCGACAAAGTTTGGGTAATCGGCGTTGACCGCGATCAAGATGCTGATGGCAAGTACAAAACAAAAGACGGCAAAGAAGACAACTTCACGTTAACTTCAACCCTTAAAGGTGTCGGCACAGCAGTTCAAGATATTGCCAACCGTGCGTTAGAAGACAAATTCCCTGGTGGCGAACATTTAGTTTATGGATTAAAAGATGGTGGCGTTGACTTAACAGACGGCTATTTAAACGACAAAACAAAAGAAGCTGTTAAAACAGCAAAAGATAAAGTAATCTCAGGTGACGTAAAAGTCCCAGAAAAACCAGAATAATTTAAGCTCCTAAATGAAAAAAGAAGGGCTCATTATTGTTCCTTCTAAAAATGAAGTGGTCCTTGGCAGCGACGGCTGCCAAGGAAACCCTTTATGATGTTTGGATTTTTAACTAAATAGTTGAGGTTCTTCAACTACTTAGTTAAGGGTCAAAATTACCCTCTAAAGTATTGCCAATATAATTTTGTTAGGAAGTGAATAGACCTTGTCTCAAGAAGAAAACGTAATTGAGATGCGTAAAATCACCAAAGAATTTGGGACGTTCAAAGCCAACGACCAAATTGATTTACAAGTAAAACCTGGTGAAATCCACGCACTGCTAGGTGAAAATGGTGCAGGCAAGTCGACCTTGATGAATATCTTATCAGGGCTATTGGAACCGACCTCAGGTGAGATTTATATGAATGGCGAAAAAGTCAACATTACAAGTCCTACTGCAGCCAATCGTTTAGGAATCGGAATGGTCCATCAGCATTTTATGTTAGTTGAAGCCTTTACTGTGACTGAAAATATTATCTTAGGTAGTGAACCTACCCATGGCGGTATTTTAGACCGGAAAAAAGCGAAAAAAGAGATTGAAGAAGTGTCTAAGCAATACGGGTTGGATGTAAATCCCAATGCCTATATTCGCGATATTTCTGTGGGTATGCAACAACGGGTTGAAATTTTAAAGACCTTATATCGTGGTGCGAACGTTTTAATTTTTGACGAACCAACCGCAGTATTAACGCCACAAGAAATTGATGAATTAATGATTATTTTGAAAGAACTAACCGATGAAGGCAAATCGATCATTTTAATTACACATAAGTTAGATGAAATTAAAAAAGTGGCGGACCGTTGTACGGTTATTCGCCGGGGGCAAAGTATTGGCACCGTCAATGTGAAAGACGTTTCTTCGCAACAGTTAGCCGATATGATGGTGGGTCGTTCTGTTTCCTTCAAAACAGAGAAAAAACCAGCGCAACCGAAAGAAACAATTTTATCAATTAAAGATTTAGTAGTGAAAGAAAGCCGCGGCTTAGATGCAGTGAAAAATCTTAGCTTAGATGTCCGAGCAGGGGAAGTTGTTGGGATTGCGGGGATTGATGGCAATGGACAAACAGAATTAATCCAAGCCTTAGCAGGATTAACCAAAGTCGAAAACGGGTCCATTCATTTGAATGAAAAAGAGATTACTAATCGCAAACCTCGGGAAATTACGGAAATGGGTGTCGCCCACGTTCCTGAAGACCGACATAAATATGGCTTGGTATTAGAGATGACATTGGCTGAAAATATTGGCCTACAAACGTATTACCAAAAACCATACAGTTCAACAGGTATTTTAAACTATCGAATGATTAACAAACACGCCCGTGAATTAATTGAAGAATACGATGTACGGACTCCTAATGAATTAGTACCAGCTCGGGCGCTTTCAGGTGGGAATCAGCAAAAAGCAATTATTGCCCGAGAAGTGGACCGCGATCCAGATTTGTTGATTGTTTCTCAACCAACACGCGGTTTAGATGTCGGAGCTATTGAATACATTCATCGTCGACTAATTGAACAAAGAGATAAAAATAAAGCTGTTTTATTAGTAAGTTTTGAATTAGACGAAATTTTGAACGTTTCTGATCGTATCGCTGTTATTCATGCGGGGGAAATTGTCGGAATTGTTGATCCGAAAGAAACGACAGAAAATGAATTGGGCTTGTTAATGGCTGGCTACTCATTGGAAGAAGCCCGTGCTGAGTTATCAAAAGTAGAGGCAGGTGAAACTGTTGAATAATCGTTCTGAAAAAATAAGAAATATTTTAGTCCCTGTGTTATCTGTTATTATGGGTTTCCTCTTAGGGGCAATTATTATGGTTATCTTTGGCTATGACCCAGTGGCTGGGTATCAAGCGATGTTTGAAACAGCTTTCCAAGGAAAGAAAAGTATTGGTGAGATTTTTGTCACCGCAGCTCCGTTGATTTTTACCGCTTTAGGATTCTCGGTGGCAAATTCGGCTGGATTCTTTAATATCGGGCTTTCAGGACAAGCCTTATGTGGTTGGGTGGCTAGTATTTGGGTCGCTTTATCCATGCCTGATGCACCCCGGATGATTGCGTTGCCGGTGGCGATTATTGTTGGCGCAGTTGCAGGAGCTTTAGCAGCAGCCATTCCAGGTTTCTTGCGTGCCTATTTTGGGACGAGTGAAGTTATTGTTACGATTATGTTGAATTATATTTTATTGTACACAGGAAATCATATTGCTAATAATGTCATGAAACCAAGTATTATGGCGAACAAAGGGATCACCAAAATGATTGGTGCGAATGCATCATTACGCTCACCGTTTTTAACAAGTATCAGTGATGGCTCTCGTTTGAACATCGGCATTTTCTTGGCCTTCATTTTCCTTATTCTTGTGTGGTTCTTGATGAAAAAAACAACGCTTGGTTTTGAAATTCGGTCGGTGGGGTTAAACCCATTTGCTTCTGAATATGCTGGAATGAGCAGCAAGCGAACAATTATTTTATCTATGATGATTTCAGGAACGCTGGCTGGTTTAGGTGGTGCGGTCCAAGGATTGGGGACTTTCCAAAACTTCTTTATTCAAAACACATCGTTGAGCATTGGGTTCGATGGTATGGCCGTGTCTCTATTAGGAGCAGGTAGCTCAATCGGGATTTTACTTTCCGCATTACTGTTTGGAATGTTAAAACTTGGTGGACAAGGAATGCCGTTGATAGCTGGTGTACCAACCGAATTAGTTGATGTTGTTATTGCAGCGATTATTTTCTTTGTGGGAATTAGTTATTTAATTCGTTTCTTGTTAGCAAAAGCGTCTGGTAGTAAAAAAGAAGTAGCGATTGTAGAAACAATTGAAGCGGCGCCAGACAAAAACAATCAAGAGGGGGGAGACATCTAATGGATTTAGCAACAATTTCCTCAATCATCACGCAAACATTAGTGTATGCAACTCCGCTCATCTTGACAGCATTAGGCGGAACGTTCTCAGAACGAAGTGGTGTGGTTAACGTTGGTTTGGAAGGTATTATGGTAATGGGCGCTTTCAGTTCGGTCGTTTTTAACTTGACGTTTGCTGATACATTTGGCGCGGCGACACCATGGATTGCTTGTTTAGTAGGAGGCGTTGTTGGGATTGTCTTTTCTCTCTTACATGCCGTTGCAACTATTAACTTACGAGCAGATCATATTATCAGTGGTACTGTCATTAACTTGATGGCACCGGCGCTAGGGGTTTTCCTAGTAAAAGTTATTTATCAAAAAGGACAAACAGATATGATTACACAATCATTTGGCTATTTTTCTTTCCCAGGATTGTCAAAAATTCCAGTGATTGGTGAACTATTCTTTGCAAAAACCTCTTTGCCAGCTTTCGTAGCAATTTTGATTGCGATTTTAGCTTGGTTTGTCATTTATAAAACACGTTTTGGCTTACGGTTACGTTCTGTGGGGGAACATCCACAAGCGGCAGATACATTGGGAATTAATGTCTACTTAATGCGTTATTCTGGCGTCTTGCTATCCGGCTTCTTAGGCGGTATGGGCGGAGCTGTCTTTGCTCAAAGTATTGCGGGTCGTTTTGGGATTACCACAATTGCAGGACAAGGGTTTATTTCAATGGCCGCAATGATCTTTGGTAAATGGAATCCACTTGGGGCAATGGGCGCAGCCTTATTCTTTGGTTTTGCACAAAACTTGAGTATTGCTGGGGAAAACCTACCAATTATTTCAGAAATTCCAAAAGTTTATCTACAAGCAGCACCATACGTATTGACCATTTTAGTCCTAGTTGTGTTCTTCGGAAAATCATCGGGACCAAAAGCGAACGGGAAAAATTACGTCAAAACGAAATAAGAAAAGAAATAGGCCCTCCGTCAAAGCGACGGGGGGCCATTTCTTTTCTTAGGATAATCAGTTGAACACAAGCGACATTAGGCACTGCTTCACTGCAAAAAAGCGAGTTGATAAAGGAGACTTAACTTTTTTCCTTTGGCTGTTTTTTACAATTCGAAGGAAGTGTCGAAATTTTGAAAAAAACCAAACAGCTCTAGCAGCTTTTTTTCAAAAATCGTTGGTTTTTCTGCTATACTTTTGTTTGTAGTAAGCATAGGAAAAGTGGAGGACGTTCAATGAATAAAACACGTGTAGAAGCATTTAGTGATGCAGTCATTGCCATCATCATGACCATCATGATTTTAGAAATTAAAACCCCTCAAGTGGGTGTTTTGGCAGGTTTGATAGAAAATATCCCATATTTTTTATCGTTTATTGTCAGTTTTATTTTTATCTGTATCGCATGGTACAATCATCATTACATAATGTCCGTAACTCATTGGTTTTCTAAAAAAGCGTTTTGGGCAAATAATTTTTGGTTATTCTCCATGGCCTTCATTCCGGTAGCAACTGCTTGGGTGAGTGAATTTTGGTGGATGCGGGCACCCGTTTATTTTTATCTTGTTGTGTATACGATTTGGGATTTTGCCTACTTCTTGCTAACAAGGATCATTTATGAAGACAATGTAGTGAAAGATCCACAAGGTGCAGCTAAGTTAAGAAAATCGAAATCTTATAGTAAGGCAACAAAAATCATTCATCTTTGTCTTTTCGCAATCGGATATATCGGCATTTATTTTTATCCGCCCATTGGCATTGGTGTGATTTTATCAGAAGCGGTTATCTGGTATTTAAATGTGCCAAAAGAGGGAGACCGCTTGGAGTGTTAAAAGTTTTGATTGTATAAAGAGTCGTGTTCTTTTTAAGGAGCAGGCTATTCGAAAAAAACAATAAAAAAGTTTCCTAATTACGGTGGGAGACTTTTTTTCTTTCAGTTTTTAAGCCCTGCTAAAATCGAAGGAATCATTGAAAATTTTAATGCTCTTTCAGGCAATAATAGCGGATTCATGGTATAATTGAAGAGCTGAGAATAAATAGATTATTCTGTTTGATTCTCGAGACTATTTAAAAGGCTAGCGTAAAATAATTGTCATTCTTGACGTATTTACGACCTTAGAGGAGGAAGCAAGTGTGTTTAAACGTGTTCATTTAATCGTACTAGATTCAGTCGGTATTGGTGAAGCACCAGATGCTGAAAAATTTGGAGATGTCGGCAGTGATACACTAGGTCATATTGCCAAAGAAGCGGGACTAACCATTCCTCATTTAGAAAAACTTGGATTGGGAACTATTGCTCCTTTAACAGGTGTCAAAGCAGAGGCAGACCACGATGGCTATGCCACCAAATTAGAAGAAATTTCTGTTGGAAAAGATACTATGACCGGTCACTGGGAAATTATGGGCTTGAACATCAAAAAACCTTTTCGGGTATTCCCAAACGGCTTTCCTGAAGAATTACTGAAACAAATTGAAGATTTTTCTGGGCGAAAAGTTGTTTGTAACAAACCATATAGCGGGACAGCAGTCATTGATGATTACGGCGAACATCAAATGAAAACAGGGGATTTAATCGTTTATACTTCAGCGGACCCTGTTTTACAAATTGCGGCGCATGAAGACATTATTCCATTAGAAGAATTGTATAAAATTTGTCAATATGTTCGTGACATTACGAAAGACGAACCTTATATGATTGGTCGGATTATCGCTCGCCCGTATGTTGGTGAACCAGGTAATTTCACTCGAACCAGTAACCGTCATGACTATGCTCTAGATCCTTTTGGCCATACTGTTTTAGATTCGTTGAAAGAAAACGGCAATGATGTGATCGCTGTTGGGAAAATTAACGACATCTTTAATGGACAAGGAATTACTGAAGCTATCCGCACGAAGAGCAATATGGATGGGGTGGATCAATTATTAACGGTCATGAACAAAGATTTCACAGGTTTAAGTTTTACTAACTTAGTGGATTTCGATGCGCTGTATGGCCACCGTCGTGATGTGAAGGGCTATGCAAAAGCCATCGAAGATTTTGATGGTCGTTTGCCAGAGATTATGGCAGCTATGGCCGAAGATGATTTGCTTTTAATTACAGCAGATCACGGGAATGACCCAACTTTCCCAGGAACAGACCACACACGTGAATATGTGCCTTTATTGGCTTATAGTAAAAAAATGACAAAACAAGGCAGCTTGCCACAAGGATTTTATTCAGATATTTCAGCAACGATTGCTGAAAACTTTGAAGTTCCTGCAACGGAAAACGGTCAAAGCTTTTTAAATCAATTACAATAATTCGAGGAGGCAACACATGACAACGTTAACGAACCATTTAAACGAAACAACTGAGTTTTTGAAAGAAAAAGGGGTGCAACAAGCAGACTTCGGTCTAATCTTAGGTTCAGGGTTAGGTGAATTAGCTAATGAAATAACCGATGCGATTGCTATTCCTTTCTCTGAAATTCCCCATTTTTCTGTTTCAACAGTCGTTGGACATGCTGGACAATTAGTTTACGGAACGCTTTCTGGAAAAAAAGTTTTGGCGATGCAAGGACGTTTTCATTATTATGAAGGACATTCGATGCAAACGGTCACTTATCCCGTTCGTGTGATGGCTGCTTTAGGCATTCATTCAATGATTGTAACCAACGCAGCTGGTGGCGTAAATGAAACATATACACCGGGGAATTTGATGTTAATCAATGACCACATTAATTTTACAGGCGATAATCCGTTAATTGGTGAAAATGATGAAGAAATCGGGCCGCGTTTTCCAGATATGAGTCATGCTTACACGCAAGAATATCGGGAAGTGGCAAAAAAAGTGGCTGCGGAACAAAATATTGACTTAAAAGAAGGCGTGTATATGGGCTTTTCTGGCCCGACATATGAAACGCCTGCAGAAATTCGGATGTCACGGACGATGGGTGCAGATGCAGTTGGCATGTCAACTGTTTCGGAGGTCATTGTAGCTGTGCATAGTGGCATGAAAGTACTAGGCATCTCTTGTATTACGAATTTAGCAGCTGGTATGCAAAGTAGCTTAAATCATGCAGAAGTAGTTGAAACAACTGAACGCGTTAAAGGACAATTCAAAGAGTTAGTGAAAGCAACACTAGCAGCTTTATAAAAAAGGAGTAAACCAGAATGAGTGTGCATATCGAAGCAAAACCAGGTGAAATTGCCGATAAAATTTTACTACCAGGGGATCCCCTCCGAGCAAAATATATTGCGGAAACTTTTTTAGAGAATCCTGTCTGCTATAATCAAGTTCGTGGGATGTTAGGTTACACAGGAACGTATAAGGGACAGCGTGTTTCGGTCCAAGGAACAGGGATGGGGATGCCTTCAGCAGGTATTTATGCCCATGAGTTAATTAACTCTTACAATGTGAAGAAGTTAATTCGTGTTGGTACGTGTGGTTCTATTTCAGAAAAAGTCAACGTTCGTGAATTAGTTATCGCACAAGCAGCAGCGACACCTTCTTCCGCGATTCGCAATGATTTTCCTAAATATGATTTTCCACAAATTGCGAGCTTTGATCTTTTACTCAAATCTTACGAAATTGCTAAAGCAAAAGGCTTTACTACCCATGTTGGTAACGTATTGTCAGATGATGTTTTTTACAAAGATAGCTTAGATGATGTCTTTCGTTTAGGTCGATACGGGGTATTAGCGATTGAAATGGAAGCGGCAATGTTATATTATTTAGCAGCAAAATTTGATGTAGAAGCATTGGCGATTATGACGGTGAGTGATAGCTTGGTGACAGGCGAAGAAACAACGGCAGAAGAACGCCAAACGACGTTTAATGAAATGATTGAAGTTGGTTTAGAAACGGCAATTGCTAATTAAAAAAATGCTTGGATGAAAACAATCATCCAAGCATTTTTTTAATTTAAGAGCGCTTTTTTTACATCTTCAACAATTTGAGTATTCGCAATAGGTCCGTTGTATAACCAACTACTTTTTTTATCATAGGTATGAACTTGGTTATTTTTCACAGCAGGTAAGTTCTTCCAAATTGCTTCTTGGAAAAGAGGTGCTGATTCATCGCTGTTTACAAGGAAAATGTGGTCTGCGTCAAGCTCAGCTAATTTTTCTAAAGAAACTTGATTCCAATCCGCAGTAGCGTTTTTAGAAATTTCTTCCACTAATTTTGGAACTTGGAGGCCTAAGTCCTGATAGAGCACGGTTCCGCTTGAGCGATTATCGCTAACCATAAAGACTTGGTTGTTGGTTACCCATAAGACTGCCGCAGATTTGCCAGCATCCTTTTTGCCGAGGTCTTCTTGGACGCCTTTGGTTAAGGTATCATAATCTTCTAACACTTTTTTCGCTTGTTCTTTTTTATCTAAAACAGTGGCAATATCTTCCAATTGATCACGCCAGGTGACATTTTCGCCGTTTTTGACTACATAAGTTGGCGCAATTTTACTGTATTCTTTGTATTTACCGCCTTCAACTAGAGCAGATGAACTGATTAATAATAAGTCAGGTTCAAATTTTAGAACCGCTTCATATGGCAAGTCATAGGAAATAGTGGGGACATCTTTCAATTCTTTCGCTAAATAATCTTGAATGCTGCCTTGTCCAACTGTCCATTGTGCCACTGGTTTTTCTCCTAATGCAACTAGATAATCTTCTAAATAACTCGCAATAATCCGTTTGGGTTTCGCGGGGACGGTTACTTTATTGCCTAAGGTATCTGTTACTTCATGTGTTTTGTCAGCGTTGTTGGCTTCTTTATTCGTATTACCACAAGCTGCGAGTAAGAATGAACCAAGAAGAAGGGTTGTACCAATTAGGACCGTCTTTTTTAAAAGTTTCATTGTGTAACTCCTTTATTTTTAGTTGATAACGATTCTCATTATCAGTTAAAAACGACCGTTTGTCAATCATCGCTTGCTTTTTTGAGCAAATAAGTTGCATTTTTTAGATAATTCGTTTTTTTGATTGGAAGAAACATTGCTTTTTAAGGAAGGGTCTTTTATAATCAAGGAACAATGAGTGAGAACGATTCTCAATAAATGTAAAATAACGACAGAAAAATTAAAGAGGAATGGTTATGAATTATTTAGAGGCAGAGGACTTAACTACAGGATATGGTCGTCAAGTGATTAGTGAAGCGCTGAACTGTTCATTTGAAGCGGGAACTATTACAAGTATTATTGGACCAAATGGTTGTGGCAAATCGACCTTGTTAAAAACACTTGCGCGTATTTTGCCAGCTGAGAAAGGCAAGGTGTTCATTAAGAACCAAGAACTTCAACATTTTTCTTCAAAAGAAGTGGCGCAAGAACTAGCGATCTTATCACAAACGCCAGAAAATACAATCGATTTATCTGTTTTTGACCTCGTCTCTTTCGGGCGGTATCCATATCAATCGGGCTGGAAAAGTGTCACCACAGAAGATCAAGAGTACATACAATGGGCATTAGAATTAACAGGCTTAACTGAATTAGCTAGAGAGTCTGTGGCGATTTTATCAGGTGGACAACGTCAACGGGTTTGGATTGCTATGGCGCTAGTGCAGGATACAGATATTTTAATTTTAGATGAACCGACCACCTATTTGGATCCAGCGCATCAGCTAGAAATTTTAAATGTGTTAAAACGAATTAATCAAGAACATCAGAAAACTATCGTGATGACGATTCATGATATTAATTTAGCTTCTCGTTTTTCTGATCGCGTGATTGCGATGAAAGAGGGAAAGATTATCAATGAGGGAACACCGCAAGAAGTGATTACTGTTACTGGCTTAGCAGATGTTTTCGCTATTCAAGCAGAAATTAGTTATCATAGTCAGACACAGCGGCCACTAGTGCTTTCTTATGAGTTGATGGAAATGGAGCTGGATGGATGAAAGGCATAAGCGGATTTTATAGACACCAATGGCAAGTGTTGCTTGTCTGTCTTTTTTTGCTACTGGGGACAATGCTTCTGTCGCTGATGTTTGGTGCGACGTCGGTTTCGATTCAAACGATTATTGAATCATTTACGCACTTCGATGCGACCAATCAAGCGCATCAAGTCATCCAAACGGTTCGGTTGCCGCGGATTTTAGGGGCCGCTTTTGTGGGGGCAAGTTTAGCGGTGAGTGGGGCGTTAGCGCAAGGGATTACGCAAAACCCATTGGCAGATTCTGGCTTGCTGGGTATCAATGCTGGGGCTGGCTTGGGCTTAGCGCTTGTTTTTGCTTTCCTCCCTCAGGCAAGTTATTGGTGGCTTTTAGTTGTTTCTTTTCTTGGTGCCGGCGTGAGTGTGGCACTGATTTATTATCTTTCTAATCATTCAATTCGAGGAGCAAGCCCCATGCGTCTGACCTTAGTGGGAGCTGGTATTAGTGCCCTTTTTTTATCATTTAGTCAATTCTTAGCCATTCAGTTCAATTTGAGTCAAGAGTTAACGTTTTGGTTTCTTGGCGGTGTCAGCGTTATTTCTTGGGCACAATTAAAAATAGTCGTCCCTATCTTTCTGGGCGCATTTGCATTAGCAATTCTGATTAGTCCGTCGGTGACTATTTTACGGTTTGGCGATGATGCAACAATTGGTTTGGGGCGAAATCCGCAGCGTATTCGGTTGTTTGCCAGTATAACGATTTTGCTTTTATCAGGATTGTCTGTGGCGCTAGTTGGCTCGGTCAGTTTTGTTGGTTTGGTGGTGCCTCATGTGATGCGAACAGTTTCTGGAGAAAATTACCGGCGCTTGATTCCGTTCTCAGCGTTAGGCGGTGCGCTCCTCGTTTTGGTGGCAGATTTAATCGCTCGAATGGTGAATCCGCCTTTTGAAACACCATTTGGGATTATCACGGCCTTAATTGGCATCCCATTCTTTCTTTATTTATTTCGTAAAGGAGGGCAACTAGGATGACACAGAAAAAAGTGTCCCGTTGGGTGGCTATCTTAATAGTTGGGATTATCCTAACGGCTTGTATCAGTTTAACGCAAGGGGAATTATCTGTTTCCGTCATGGATTTAAAAGCCCTTCTTTTGGGACAGGGAAGTCAGGCCAAACAACTGTTAGTTTGGGATTTTCGGTTACCACGGATTGTGCTTGCGGTCCTAGCGGGCGCAGCTTTAGGCTTAAGCGGCGCTATTCTTCAAGGGATTACTCGGAATCCGTTAGCAGATACTGGGATTTTAGGCATTAATGCGGGTGCGGGTTTGGCAGTGATTTTGTTTATTAGTTTTGTTGAGACGACAAGTATCACGACGTTTGCACTTCCGCTCGTGGCCTTAGTTGGCGGCTTGCTAGCGGCTGTTGGGATTTTGGTAATTGCGTATCATCATCGTTTAGGATTGACGCCAGTTCGAATGGTCTTAGCGGGTATCATTTTGAGTACGGGTATTTCAGCACTCACCTTATTAATTACATCAAAAATTGACACTGAAAAGTACCGTTTTGTTACAATGTGGCAAGCAGGCAGTATCTGGGGCAGTAATTGGTTCTTTGTGGGCGCTTTGTTGCCTTGGCTAGTCATCGGGTTCTTTTTTGCGATGAAGCGTCATCGTCTGTTGGATATTTTTCAATTGGGGGACGAAACAGCTATTTCTGTAGGTATTGCTGTGAAAAAAGAACGAATCGTTTCGTTGCTGTTAGCGGTGATGTTGGCGGCATCAGCGATTTCCGTTACAGGGGGAATTAATTTTTTAGGTTTACTTGCGCCACATATTGCTCGCAAATGTGGTTTTACGCAACAAAAACAGGTATTGCCATTGGCGGCGTTGTTTGGGAGTTTACTTTTATTGGTTAGTGATACGATTGGTCGGCTATTGCCTGGCAATGGAGAAATGCCTGCAGGGATTATTGTTGCGATCATCGGTGCGCCTTATTTTCTTTATTTGTTAATCAAAACAAGCGATTCGTTATAAAAAAGAATCAAAAGCTGGGTCAATCGGTCGTTGTGAAAGCAACTGTCATTTGCTCGGCTTTTTTATTGGCGGATTTTTGAAAAAATAGTATGATAAATGCGTAAGAGGATTGAATGGAGGATGAAAGAATGGAAAACTTTAATTTTTATGTACCAACAGACATCCGTTTTGGGAAAGATCGTTTAGACGAATTACCTGCTGTGTTAGATCAATTTGGCAAAAATGTCTTACTTGTTTATGGTGGCGGTAGTATCAAACGTAATGGCTTGTACCAACAAATTACTGATTTGGCCCAAAAAAACGGGCATACACTGATTGAGTTGAGCGGTGTCGAACCAAACCCGCGCATTGAAACCGTTAGAAAAGGAATTGAGTTGTGTAAAGAAAACCAAGTCGATGTTATTTTAGCAGTTGGCGGTGGTTCAACCATTGACTGTTCCAAAGCAATAGCTGCGGGCTTTTATTCGGAAGAAGATATCTGGACAGTCATTGCAGCCAGAAAAGGGTATACTGGTCCTGCTTTACCAATCGTGACCATCTTGACTTTAGCAGCGACAGGTAGTGAAATGAACGCAGGTGCTGTCATTTCTAACTTAGAAACCAATCAAAAGTTAGGCTTTGGTGGTCCGAATATGATTCCAAAAGTTTCGTTCTTGGATCCAACGAATACTTTTACGGTTCCTCAAAATCAAACAGCAGCTGGCTCAGCGGATATTTTCAGTCATTTGATTGAAAACTATTTTAGTATTTCGACAGGCACAGACGTCCAAGATTTTGTGTCAGAAGGCTTAATGCGAACGGTTATCAAAAATTGTCCTATTGCTTTAGAAAATCCAGAAGATTATGATGCACGTGCTAATTTAATGTGGGCAAGTAGTTTAGCCTTAAATGGCTTAACAGGGCGCGGCAAACAAGGTGTTTGGTCTTGTCACCCAATGGAACATGAATTAAGTGCGTTTTATGACATTACGCATGGGATTGGCTTAGCAATTTTAACGCCTCGTTGGATGAATTACGTTTTGTCTGAACAAACCGTAGGCAAGTTTGCACAGTTTGCTCGAAATGTGTGGGGAATAGTCGAACAAGAAGAGGAAGTAGCAGCGAAAAAAGGTATTCAAGCATTGTATGATTACTTTGTGGCTTGTGGCATTCCAATGACATTACCAGAAGTTGGCATCGAAGCAGATAAATTTGAAGAAATGGCACAACAAGCTGTGGACCATAGTGCAATTGCCGAAAAGGCTTATGTACCATTGGATGCAGCGGATATAGTAGCGATTTATAAAGATTGTTTAACCGAAAGTCAATTTATTTAATCCATAAAAAAGCGGTTTGCCTTGGCAAACCGCTTTTGTTAATAAGAAACAAGTTCTTATAAGTAGTATTTTTCTTTCACAGTTAAATCATCGTTTAATTCATAAACTAATGGTTTACCTGTTGGGATTTCAAGATCCATAATATCTTCATCAGAAATGCCTTCGATGTGTTTAGCTAAAGCACGTAATGAATTACCATGAGCCGCTACTAAGACAGTTTTGTTGTCTTTTAAAGCTGGCGCAATTTCATCTTGCCAGAATGGTAATGCACGTTCCAAAGTAACTTTCAAGTTTTCGCCACCAGGAATATCGCGTTGGTCTAACATTGCATAACGACGGTCGTTTGCTGCAGAACCTTCATCTGTTGCTTCCATTAATGGAGGAAGAGTATCGTAAGAACGACGCCAGATGTGGACTTGTTCGTCTCCGTATTTTTCAGCAGTTTCTTTTTTGTTTAGTCCTTGTAATTTACCATAGTGACGTTCGTTTAAGCGCCAAGATTTGATTTGAGGTACCCATAATTGATCTGAGTATTCTAGTAAATAGTTACAAGTTTTGATGGCACGAGTTAAAACAGAAGTATAAGCAACGTCGAATTCGATGCCTGCTTCTTTAATTTTACGGCCGCCTTCTTTTGCTTCTTCAACACCTTCAGGTGCTAAATCTACGTCAGCCCATCCAGTAAATTGGTTTAAGGCATTCCATTCGCTAAGTCCATGACGAGAAAAAACTAATTTTGGCATGTATAAGCTCTCCTTTGAGTTTAGTTTTCTGAAAATAAGATTTCCACGTTTATTGTACACCGTTTTGCGCAAGATTTCCAATGGAAAATAGTAAAAAAACGTGAAAGTTGCTGAAAAATTAGAGTGAAATCGAATCAAAAAAGAAGCCCCATCTGAAGGACTTCTTTTTTATTCTTAGGAATACAGCCGCTCGACATCTGTCTCAGGTAAATTGATGTACTTATAACAAGTGCCCACCGAAACGCCGCATTTATTAGAAATAAATTGGATTGTTTCTTTGTTTTCATAATATAATGCACGGATTTTGCGGACGGTGCGTCCATCGATTTTTGGACGTCCACCTACTTTTCCGTTTTCACGAGCTTTGTGGAGCCCGACGAGTGTTCGTTCTTTAATTAGTGCACATTCCATCGCAGATAAGCTCTCCATTAATTGGAAATAGGCTTCACCTGTTGGAAGGTGAGTATCAATTCCTTCTGAAATGCTGACAAAATCAACTTGTTTTTCCTTTAGCATTTTCATAAAGTCTGTTAATTGGCGGGTTGTTTTACCTAAATGGTGCAATTTACAAACAATAAGTGTATCCCCAGCAGAAAGAAGTTTTTCGACTTCGTCTAAGACACTGATCTCCGCTTGAGGATCAAATGTCTCTTGGAAAATATCATCACAACCAAACGATTGGAGAGTGGTTAGTTGATTTTTTAAATCGTCTTCAATAATAGTTGTGCGTGCATAACCAATTCGTTTCATATATTATCCTTCCTATATAAATAATCTTTTTTCACACATTCTTAACGTGCGGGAACATGTAAGGTTTTCGGTCCATCTTCATAACCGACGATTACCATAGAAACCATATTTAAAAATAAGCCGTGTTCAACGACGCCAACCAAGTTGTCTAAATAAGAACCTAAAGCTTCTGGATCTGTAATTTTTTCTAAATGTAAATCGATGATATGGTGGCCTCCATCTGTTATCAATGTTTCGCCAGCAGCGTTTAAACGAAGTGTTGGGTGATAGCCTTTTTCTTCAAATAAATGCACTAGTTGGCGGCTGCCATAAGGAACAACCTCAACTGGAAGTGGGAAAGCCCCTAAATCGTCCACCATTTTTGATTTATCCACAATCCAAATACATTTCTTTGAATAAGTGGCCACAATTTTTTCAAAAAGTAAGGCAGCGCCACCGCCTTTGATTCCTTGAAAATCAGCGCTGATTTCATCGGCGCCATCAATCGTAAGATCCACATACGGAACCTCATCAATACTTTTTAAAGGAATGCCCAAGGCCAAGGCTTGTTTCTCTGTTTCTTTTGAAGTAGTAACCCCTACGATTGACAATCCTTCTTCTTTTACGCGACGACCAATTTCGTCTACCATAAATTTTGCTGTTGAGCCAGTACCCAAACCGACAATCATGCCGTCTTCTACATATTTTGCAGCTTCGATTCCTACCATTTGTTTCAGATTCATCGCTGTTTTCCGCCCCCTTCAATAGTCAAAGATATTGTACCGTTATTTAACTAAAAAAGATAGAAAGTTTTTGAAAAAGTCATAAAAATTTTTAAAGGAAAAGTACGTTTAAATAGAAGGAAAATCTTTTTTTCGAAAGGCGAAAGAAGAGGGTTGACAGCTGATACTTATCGTGGTATCCTAACAAAGGTGCTTTATCTACAGGTTCCTTATAGGGACGTGCTGACTGTCTATCAAAGCATATTTGATAAAGAGTGCAGAGATTGCATTATTTTTTATCGCGAAAAAAGAACCACCTGGATGTGTGGAACTAGAAGCGAAGTAAGGAAGGAGGAGAACAAGGAATGCCTACAATTAACCAATTAGTACGTAAACCTCGTAAATCTAAAGTAGAAAAATCTGATTCACCAGCCTTAAACAAAGGATATAACAGTTTTAAGAAAACTCAAACAAACGTTAACTCTCCGCAAAAACGTGGAGTTTGTACACGTGTGGGTACGATGACACCTAAAAAACCGAACTCAGCTTTACGTAAATATGCCCGTGTTCGTTTGTCAAACTTAATCGAAGTTACAGCTTATATCCCAGGTATCGGTCACAACTTACAAGAACACAGCGTGGTATTATTACGTGGTGGACGTGTAAAAGACTTACCAGGGGTACGTTACCATATCGTTCGTGGTGCGCTTGATACTGCCGGTGTTAACGACCGTAAACAAAGCCGCTCTAAATACGGTACAAAACGTCCTAAAGCTTAATTATAATAAGACAATAACAACTTGAAAAATCATATTTCGGAAGGAGGAGTTACGGATGCCTCGTAAAGGTCCTGTTGCAAAACGTGATGTTTTACCAGATCCAATTTATAACTCAAAATTAGTAACTCGCTTAATCAACCGTGTAATGGTTGACGGTAAACGCGGGATTGCTGCTAACATTATCTATAATTCATTTGATATCATCAAAGAATCTACAGGTAACGATCCATTGGAAGTTTTTGAACAAGCAATGAAAAACGTTATGCCTGTTCTTGAAGTTAAAGCACGTCGTGTTGGGGGTTCTAACTACCAAGTACCAGTTGAAGTTCGTCCAGAACGTCGTACAACTTTAGGTTTACGTTGGGTAGTTAACTACGCACGTCTACGTGGTGAACACACAATGGAAGAACGTCTAGCGAAAGAAATCATGGATGCTGCTAACAACACTGGCGCTTCTGTTAAAAAACGCGAAGACACACACAAAATGGCAGACGCAAACCGCGCATTTGCTCATTATCGTTGGTAAGATCCTCTCTGTCTGTCGCGTAAGGTGGCAGCAGAAAGTCAATTTACAATCGATTTAAATAAAGAGAGGAGTAAACATACAAAATGGCAAGAGAATTTTCACTTGAAAAAACTCGTAACATTGGTATCATGGCCCACGTTGATGCTGGTAAAACAACAACAACTGAGCGTATCTTGTACTACACTGGTAAAATCCATAAAATCGGTGAAACCCATGAAGGTGCTTCACAAATGGACTGGATGGAACAAGAACAAGAACGTGGTATCACGATTACATCCGCTGCGACAACTGCACAGTGGAAAGGCTACCGTGTAAATATCATCGATACTCCAGGACACGTGGACTTCACAATTGAAGTACAACGTTCTCTACGCGTATTAGATGGTGCGGTAACAGTTCTTGACTCTCAATCAGGTGTAGAACCTCAAACAGAAACTGTTTGGCGTCAAGCGACTGAATATAAAGTTCCTCGTATTGTATTCTGTAACAAAATGGATAAAATCGGTGCGGACTTCTTCTATTCAGTAGAATCATTACATGATCGTTTACAAGCAAACGCTCATCCAATTCAAATTCCAATCGGAGCTGAAGAAGACTTCACTGGAATCATTGACTTGATTAAAATGAAAGCTGAAATCTACACAAATGATTTGGGAACAGATATTCAAGAAACTGATATTCCTGAAGATTATTTAGAAAAAGCGCAAGAATGGCGCGAAAAATTAGTTGAAGCTGTTGCTGAAACTGACGAAGACTTAATGATGAAATATCTTGAAGGTGAAGAAATCACTGAAGAAGAATTAGTCGCTGGTATCCGTCAAGCAACAATCAACGTTGAGTTCTTCCCTGTATTAGCTGGTTCAGCATTCAAGAATAAAGGGGTTCAATTAATGTTGGACGCTGTTCTTGATTACTTACCATCTCCATTAGATATCGATGCTATCAAAGGGATCGATACTAAAACAGACGAAGAAACAACTCGTCCAGCTGATGACGAAGCACCTTTCGCTTCATTAGCATTTAAAGTTATGACTGACCCATTCGTAGGTCGTTTAACTTTCTTCCGTGTTTATTCTGGTGTCCTTGAAAGTGGTTCATACGTATTGAACGCTTCAAAAGGCAAAAAAGAACGTATCGGTCGTATCCTACAAATGCACGCCAACACTCGTCAAGAAATTGACAAAGTGTACTCTGGTGATATCGCTGCTGCTGTTGGTCTAAAAGACACAACAACTGGTGATACATTATGTGCATTAGATGCACCAGTTATTCTTGAATCTATTGAATTCCCTGACCCAGTTATCCAAGTCGCTGTTGAACCTAAATCAAAAGCTGACCAAGATAAAATGGGCGTGGCTCTACAAAAACTTGCTGAAGAAGATCCATCATTCCGCGTTGAAACAAACGTTGAAACTGGTGAAACAGTTATCTCTGGTATGGGTGAATTGCACTTAGACGTTTTAGTAGACCGTATGAAACGTGAATTCAAAGTTGAAGCTAACGTAGGTGCTCCTCAAGTATCTTACCGCGAAACATTCCGTGCTGCGACTAAAGCAGAAGGTAAATTCGTTCGTCAGTCTGGTGGTAAAGGACAATACGGTCACGTATGGGTTGAATTTACACCAAATGAAGAAGGTAAAGGCTTCGAGTTTGAAAACGCAATTGTCGGTGGTGTGGTTCCTCGTGAATACATCCCAGCAGTTGAAAAAGGGTTAGAAGACTCTATGAACAACGGTGTTCTTGCTGGTTATCCATTAGTTGATATCAAAGCAAAACTTTACGATGGTTCATACCACGATGTCGATTCAAATGAAACGGCCTTCCGTGTAGCTGCTTCTATGGCATTGAAAGCTGCGGCTAAAAATGCAAACCCAGTTATTTTAGAACCAATGATGAAAGTTACAATTACTGTTCCTGAAGATTACTTAGGTGATATCATGGGACACGTAACAAGTCGTCGTGGACGTGTTGAAGGTATGGAAGCACACGGTAACTCTCAAATCGTTAATGCGATGGTACCTTTAGCTGAAATGTTTGGTTATGCTACAACATTACGTTCAGCAACACAAGGACGCGGTACATTTATGATGGTATTTGACCACTATGAAGACGTACCTAAGTCTGTTCAAGAAGAAATCATCAAGAAAAACGGCGGCAACGCATAATTTTCCTTGAGAATAAAAGGTTTGTTTTTAGAACTATCCTTTTTTCAAGATTTCGTGTAAAATAGCTTATGATGATCAGACGATTTTTAGTAACGTCTATCACATATAAAACAAACAATAAAATTTATATTTTTAGGAGGAACATTCAAAATGGCAAAAGAAAAATTTGACCGTTCTAAATCCCATGTTAACATTGGTACTATCGGACACGTTGACCATGGTAAAACTACATTAACAGCTGCAATTGCTACTGTATTATCAAAACACGGTGGCGGGGAAGCACAAAGCTACGATTCTATCGATAACGCTCCAGAAGAAAAAGAACGTGGAATCACAATCAACACTTCTCATATCGAATATGAAACTGAAACTCGTCACTATGCACACGTTGACTGCCCAGGACACGCGGACTACGTTAAAAACATGATCACTGGTGCTGCTCAAATGGACGGAGCTATCTTAGTAGTTTCTGCTGCTGATGGTCCTATGCCTCAAACACGTGAACATATCTTATTATCACGTAACGTTGGTGTACCATACATCGTTGTATTCTTAAACAAAATGGATATGGTTGATGACGAAGAATTATTAGAATTAGTAGAAATGGAAGTTCGTGACTTATTATCAGAATACGATTTCCCAGGCGATGATGTTCCAGTTATCGCAGGTTCTGCTTTGAAAGCTTTAGAAGGCGACGAGTCTTATGAAGAAAAAATCTTAGAATTAATGGCTGCAGTTGACGAATATATCCCAACTCCAGAACGTGATACTGACAAACCATTCATGATGCCAGTCGAAGACGTATTCTCAATCACTGGACGTGGTACTGTTGCTACAGGCCGTGTTGAACGTGGTGAAGTTCGCGTTGGTGACGAAGTTGAAATCGTTGGTATTAAAGACGAAACATCTAAAACAACTGTTACAGGTGTTGAAATGTTCCGTAAATTATTAGACTACGCTGAAGCAGGCGACAACATCGGTGCTTTATTACGTGGTGTTGCACGTGAAGATATCGAACGTGGACAAGTATTAGCTAAACCAGCTACAATCACTCCACACACAAAATTCAAAGCTGAAGTATACGTATTATCAAAAGAAGAAGGCGGACGTCACACTCCATTCTTCACTAACTACCGTCCTCAATTCTACTTCCGTACAACAGACGTTACTGGTGTTGTAGAATTGCCAGAAGGTACTGAAATGGTAATGCCTGGTGATAACGTTGCTATGGACGTTGAATTAATTCACCCAATCGCTATCGAAGACGGAACTCGTTTCTCTATTCGTGAAGGCGGACGTACTGTAGGTTCAGGCGTTGTTACTGAAATCGTTAAATAATTAACTTTTTAACTATAGCTTTAACCAGCGTGAAAAACTGGGGTATTCGGACGTAAGACCAGAGAATTTATTCTCTGGTCTTTTTTTTGTTTAGAAATTGGCTGGCTAAAAAATAAGCCAATTGGCTGTTTTAGCAGACTTGTTTCTTCCGTATACTTGGAGAAAAAGGTTAGGTGATTTAATGGAAAAAGTATTGACGATTGCAGGCTCCGATTCAACTGGAGGGGCAGGGATTCAAGCAGATTTAAAAACATTTGAAGAGTATGGAGTTTTTGGATTTTCAAGTTTAACCTCGATTGTGACGATGGATCCTACGACAGGTTGGTCACATGAAGTAACTGAATTGCCAGAAACGCTCTTAGAAAAACAATTGATTTCGGTTTTTGCAGGCGGTCCAGTAGCGGCTTTGAAAACAGGGATGATGGGTAATGAACAAAATATTAAAATGGCTAGTAAGTACATTAAACAAGAAAAAATTCAAAAAGTCGTGATTGACCCAGTCATTGCTTGTAAGGGAACGGCACAAATTCTGCAACCCAAAAGTGTGGAAGGCCTAAAAAACGATTTACTGCCATTAGCATTAGTTGCCACGCCTAATTTAATTGAAGCGGGCATCTTATCTGGTTTAGGCGAAATTTCTTCCGTGGCGGAGATGGAAGAAGCGGCAAAACGAATTGTACAAATGGGAGCCAAGCATGTCGTGGTTAAAGGGGGACATCGCTTAGCTGGTGAAAAAGCACTGGACTTGTTTTACGATGGTCACACCGCGCATCTTTTGGAAAATGAATTATATCCAACTGATTATAATCATGGTGCAGGTTGTACTTTTTCAGCGGCAATCACAGCTGGCTTGGCGAAAGGTTATTCGGTGTTAGAAGCAGTAACTTTAGCGAAAAAATTTGTAGCAGCGGCGATTAAACACGGTATTCAAGTTAATCCTTATGTGGGGCACGTGTGGCATGGCGCTTACACTCATGCGGAACAACGGATGCGTAAGAAAGAATAATATTTAGAACTAGAGGAGTCTGTCAAGGACTGGCTCTAGTTTTTTTGTGATAAAGAATAACAATAGTAGGTATTACGTTAAAAGAATGTTCAAATTTTTAAAAGAGGAGTAGAATAGAACTGTAATTGCAAAAAAAGAAGCGGAACATAGAAGGGGTGATAACTTTTCTGTGCTTCAGTTTAGAACGGACTGTGGTGTTTGTTTTGACGAACTACCGGAAAGCGACTTCTTTTTGTTTTGGCTTCAAATGGTATTTAATGGAGGGAATGCAATGTTAGAAAAAGAAACGTACAGTCAACTGTTTAAATGGTCTTTTTCAAAAAAGACACAAGTCACATACTGGGATGGTACCGTCAAAGAGTATGGGCAAGGGTCGGGGGATCCGGTTTTTAAAATTGTATTCAATGAAAAAATTCCTGTGAAGGATTTACTGAATAACGCTTCGTTAACTTTAGGGGAAGCCTACATGGATCGCAAAATTGAAATCGAAGGCGATATCCAAGCGCTGATTTATGATGTGTATAACCAAAAGGATAGCTTTTTACACAATGCTAAATTTATTAAATGGCTTCCTAAAGAAAGTCATTCAAAAAAACGTTCGCAAGAGGATATTCACAGCCATTACGATCTAGGAAATGATTTTTACAAAAAATGGCTTGACCAAACAATGACGTATTCATGTGCTTATTTTAAAACGCCTGAAGATACATTAGAACAAGCGCAAGTGAATAAAGTTCATCATATTTTAGATAAATTGTTTATCAAAGAGGGCGACACTTTACTGGATATTGGTTGCGGCTGGGGCACGTTAATTTTAACTGCGGTGAAAGAATATGGAGCCAAAGCAACTGGGATTACATTAAGTGAAGAGCAATTTCATCATATTCGCCATATTATAGAAAAAGAAGGTCTACAAGATCGAATGACTGTCAAATTGATGGATTATCGTGATTTAAAAGGAGAGTCTTTTGACCATATTACGAGTGTTGGGATGTTTGAACATGTCGGTGCGGAAAATCTACATGAATATTTTGATGTCGTTCAGCGGAATTTAGCGCCTAAAGGTACGGCGTTGATTCATGGGATCAGTCGCCAACAAGGTGGGGCTAAAAATGCTTGGATTAATCGTTATATTTTCCCTGGTGGCTATATTCCTGGTGTCACTGAGCTAGTCGGCCATATGACAGAAAACGACTTGCAAGTGATTGACTTGGAAAGTTTGCGCAGAGATTATCAATTGACGTTGGAACATTGGACAAAAAACTTCCATAATATAGAAACAGAAATTGTTGACGAAAAAGGCGAGCGCTTCTATCGAATGTGGGACTTATATTTGCAAGCATGTGCAGCCTCATTCCAAGCAAGCAATATTGATGTTATTCAATATTTATTGGTTCATCCAGATAACAATGATATTCCAATGCGCCGGATTGGTTAATAGAATAAAAAAGAGAGAATTTGAGATTCTGGTAAAAAAGGAATCTCAAATTCTTTTTTTATAAAAATAGAATGAAAAGAATTGAAAAACAAAACAAATGCTTTTCAAAACAAGAAAAAATTCTTTCAAAAAAACGCAGAAAATCCTTGCTAACACTATCCTTTCATAGTATAATCAAAAAGGTGCTGTTTACAGGAGTGTAAAAAGCATTGGTAGATCAACGATTTGATTTGCCGGCTGTGAAGCGAGAGGTTGCGACACGCTCGGACGCTTTGCCATGAACGAGCATGCCGGATAAATTTTCGTGGAGCTATGTCTACTTTTAAAATAGGCGAAGGAGGGAACAAGATGGCAAAACAAAAAATTCGTATCCGTTTAAAAGCGTATGAACACCGTATTTTAGATCAATCAGCGGATAAAATTGTGGAAACAGCAAAAAGAACTGGAGCTGACGTATCAGGTCCGATTCCATTACCAACAGAACGCTCACTTTACACAGTTATTCGTGCGACTCATAAATACAAAGATTCTCGCGAACAATTCGAAATGCGTACTCACAAACGTCTAATTGACATTGTGAACCCAACACCAAAAACAGTTGACGCTCTAATGAAGCTTGACTTACCGTCTGGTGTTAATATTGAAATCAAACTATAAAATTAAGATGGAGGTGTACTCATGACCAAAGGAATCTTAGGGAAAAAAGTGGGAATGACACAAATCTTTACTGAGTCTGGTGAATTAATTCCAGTAACAGTAGTTGAAGCTACGCCAAACGTAGTTTTACAAGTAAAAACTGTTGAAACTGACGGATACGAAGCTATCCAAGTTGGTTACCAAGACAAACGTGAAGTTTTATCAAACAAACCTGCGAAAGGTCATGTTGCAAAAGCAAACACGGCTCCTAAGCGCTTCATTAAAGAATTCAAGAATGTTGAGCTAGGAGAATATGAAGTAGGTAAAGAAATCAAAGTAGATGTTTTCCAAGCAGGAGACGTTGTTGATGTTACAGGTACTACGAAAGGTAAAGGATTCCAAGGGGCAATCAAACGTCACGGCCAAAGCCGCGGACCTATGTCTCATGGTTCTCGTTATCACCGTCGTCCTGGGTCAATGGGTCCAGTAGCGCCTAACCGTGTATTTAAAAATAAACGACTAGCCGGCCGTATGGGTGGCGACCGCGTAACAATTCAAAACCTTGAAGTTGTTAAAGTGGACGTAGAAAGAAATGTTATCTTAATCAAAGGAAACATTCCTGGAGCGAAAAAATCTTTAATCACAATCAAATCAGCTGTGAAAGCTAAATAAGTGTAGGGAAAGGAGGAACTAAGGAATGCCGAATGTAGCATTATTCAAACAAGATGGAACTCAAAACGGTGAAATCACTTTAAATGAAGAAATCTTCGGAATCGAACCTAATGAAAGTGTTGTCTATGATGCAATCATCATGCAACGTGCTTCATTAAGACAAGGAACACACGCAGTTAAAAACCGTAGCGCTGTTCGTGGCGGTGGCCGCAAACCATGGCGTCAAAAAGGAACTGGTCGTGCTCGTCAAGGTTCAATCCGTTCACCACAATGGCGTGGAGGTGGCGTAGTCTTTGGACCAACACCGCGTTCATACAGCTACAAACTTCCTAAAAAAGTTCGTCGCTTAGCAATGAAATCTGTATTATCAGATAAAGTTGCTGAAAATAACTTGGTAGCAGTAGAAGGTTTAAGCTTCGATGCACCAAAAACAAAAGAATTCAAACAAGTTCTTGCTAACTTGTCTATCGATACTAAAGTATTAGTTGTTTTAGAAAATGGTAACGACTTTGCAGCTTTATCAGCTCGTAACTTACCAAACGTTTCTGTAGTAACTTCTGATAACGTTAGTGTGTTAGATGTTGTGTCAGCTAACAAAGTCTTGGCAACACAAACAGCTCTTACTCAAATTGAGGAGGTGCTTGCATAATGGAATTACTAGACGTAATCAAACGCCCAGTGATCACTGAAAAATCCATGTTAGCTATGGACGAAAAGAAATATACTTTCGAAGTGGACACTCGCGCAAACAAAACTTTAGTAAAACAAGCTGTTGAATCAGCATTCGATGTTAAAGTAGCAAACGTAAACATCTTAAACGTGCGTCCAAAATTCAAACGCATGGGTAAATATGCAGGTTATACAAAAAAACGTCGCAAAGCGATCGTTACATTAACTGAAGATTCAAAAGAAATTCAATTATTCGAAGCTGCTGAATAAGCAGTCCTGAACAATATCAACGTAGGAGGGAAATAAGACGTGGCGATTAAAAAGTACAAACCTACCACAAATGGCCGTCGTAACATGACAAGTTCTGATTTCGCTGAAATCACAACTTCAACACCAGAAAAATCATTGTTACAGCCATTAAAAAACAATGCCGGTCGTAACAACAACGGTCGCATTACGGTTCGTCACCAAGGTGGCGGTCACAAACGTCAATACCGTGTGATTGACTTCAAACGTAATAAAGATAACGTCGCAGCGGTTGTTAAAACGATCGAGTACGATCCAAACCGTTCTGCTAACATCGCGTTAGTTCATTACGAAGACGGGGTTAAGGCATACATCTTAGCACCAAAAGGATTAGAAGTAGGCATGCGCCTAGTATCTGGTCCAGAAGCAGATATTAAAGTAGGTAACGCATTACCATTGGAAAACATTCCAGTTGGTACAGTTATCCACAACATTGAAATGAAACCTGGTAAAGGTGGACAATTAATTCGTTCAGCTGGAACAAGCGCGCAAGTACTTGGTAAAGAAGGCAAATACGTATTAATCCGCTTAAACTCTGGCGAAGTTCGTATGATCTTAGCAACTTGCCGTGCAACAATCGGTTCAGTTGGTAACGAACAACACGAATTAATCAACATTGGTAAAGCTGGCCGCTCTCGTTGGATGCGTAAACGCCCAACTGTTCGTGGTAGCGTAATGAACCCTAACGATCACCCACACGGTGGTGGTGAAGGTAAAACACCAATTGGACGTAAAGCGCCAGTATCTCCATGGGGTCAACCAGCAATTGGATACAAAACACGTAATAAAAAAGCTAAATCAGACAAACTTATCGTTCGTCGTCGTACTAAATAATTTTTTTGACCATGTGTCGTACATTTTGAGAGGAGGTTCACCATGGGTCGTAGTTTAAAAAAAGGACCTTTCGTCGATGATCATTTGATGAAAAAGGTCGAAGCACAACAAGGTGCCGAAAAGAAAAAAGTAATTAAAACTTGGTCTCGCCGCTCTACAATTTTTCCATCATTCGTAGGTTTCACAATCGCTGTATATGATGGACGGAAACATGTCCCTGTTTACATTCAAGAAGACATGGTAGGACATAAATTAGGTGAATTTGCACCAACTAGAACTTATCGTGGCCACGTTGCTGACGATAAAAAAACTAAACGCTAATTTTGAGGGGAGGATATGCAAATGTCAGAACAAATTATATCAGCTAAAGCAACTGCAAAAACAGTTCGCACTTCACCTCGTAAAGCACGTTTAGTAATCGATCTTATCAGAGGGAAAAGCGTTGCGGATGCAATTTCAATCTTGAAATTCACACCGAACAAGTCTGCTGGAATCATTGAAAAAGTTTTAATGTCAGCAGTTGCTAACGCAGAAAACAACTTTGACTTAGACGTTGAAAGCTTAGTCGTATCTGAAGCATTTGTTAACGAAGGACCAACAATGAAACGTTTCCGTCCTCGTGCAAAAGGTTCAGCTTCACCAATCAACAAACGTACTAGTCACATCACAGTAGTTGTAACAGAGAAATAAGTCTCATGAAATAGGCTGTTTTCTTTATGAAAACAGAGCTTAAACATTTAAGAGGAGGGACAATCAGTGGGTCAAAAAGTACATCCAATTGGAATGCGTGTAGGCATCATCCGCGACTGGGATGCGAAATGGTATGCTGAAAAAGAGTATGCTGAATTCTTACACGAAGATTTAAGAATCCGTAAATTTATCGCAACAAAACTTGCTGATGCTGCTGTATCTACAATTGAAATCGAACGCGCTGCAAACCGTGTTAACATTTCAATTCACACAGCTAAACCAGGTATGGTTATCGGTAAAGGCGGATCTGAAGTCGAAAACCTAAGAAAAGAATTAAACAAATTAACTGGCAAACGAGTTCACATCAACATCGTTGAAATCAAAAAACCAGATTTAGATGCAAAATTAGTAGGCGAAGGAATTGCACGTCAATTAGAAAACCGTGTTGCTTTCCGTCGTGCTCAAAAACAAGCTATCCAACGCGCAATGCGTGCTGGCGCTAAAGGAATCAAAACTCAAGTATCAGGTCGTCTAAACGGTGCGGATATCGCTCGTTCAGAAGGATACTCTGAAGGAACTGTACCACTTCACACATTACGTGCGGACATTGATTACGCATGGGAAGAAGCGGACACTACTTACGGAAAACTAGGAGTTAAAGTGTGGATCTATCGTGGAGAAATTCTTCCAACGAAAAAAAACACTGAGAAAGGAGGGAAATAATCATGTTAGTACCTAAACGTGTAAAACACCGTCGTGAATTCCGCGGAAAAATGCGCGGTGAAGCTAAAGGCGGAAAAGAAGTAGCATTTGGTGAATGGGGTTTACAAGCAACTGAATCTCACTGGATTACTAACCGTCAAATCGAAGCAGCCCGTATTGCAATGACTCGTTACATGAAACGTGGCGGGAAAGTATGGATTAAAATTTTCCCTCACAAGTCTTACACAAGTAAAGCTATCGGCGTACGTATGGGTAAAGGTAAAGGGGCACCAGAAGGCTGGGTATCACCAGTTAAACGTGGTAAAATCATGTTTGAAATCGCAGGCGTTCCTGAAGAAGTAGCTCGTGAAGCTCTTCGTCTTGCATCTCACAAATTGCCGGTAAAAACTAAGATCGTAAAACGTGAGGAAATGGGTGGTGAATCGAATGAAGGTTAAAGAAATCAGAGAATTAACCACTGCCGAAATGCTAGATAAAGAAAAACAATTAAAAGAAGAATTGTTCAACTTAAGATTCCAATTAGCAACAGGTCAATTAGAAAACACTGCACGTATTAAAGAAGTACGTCAATCGATTGCACGCATCAAAACAGTATTGCGTGAACAAGCTAACTAATAGTGGAAGGAGGCCAAACGCGTATGACTGAAGAAAGAAATCAACGTAAAGTTTACCAAGGTCGCGTGGTATCAGACAAAATGGATAAAACAATCACAGTTGTCGTTGAAACAAAGAAAAACCACCCTATCTATGGCAAACGTATGAAATATTCTAAAAAATATAAAGCGCATGATGAAAACAACACAGCGAAAGTTGGAGACATCGTAAAAATCATGGAAACTCGTCCATTATCAGCTACAAAACGTTTCCGTTTACTAGAGGTAGTCGAAGAAGCAGTTATTATCTAATAAAACGAGAATTTCCTAATAGATTGAAGCACAAAATCTGAAAGGGGGATACACATCGTGATCCAACAAGAAAGTCGTTTAAGAGTCGCTGACAATTCTGGCGCACGTGAAATTTTAACGATCAAAGTCCTAGGCGGATCTGGTCGTAAAACTGCTAACATCGGTGACGTTATTGTTGCTACTGTCAAACAAGCAACGCCAGGTGGGGTTGTTAAAAAAGGTGAAGTAGTTAAAGCCGTTATCGTTCGTACAAAATCTGGCGCTCGTCGTGCTGACGGTTCTTACATCAAATTTGATGAAAATGCTGCGGTAATTATCCGTGACGATAAAAGCCCACGCGGAACACGTATCTTCGGACCAGTTGCACGTGAATTACGTGAAAACAACTTCATGAAGATCGTTTCTCTAGCACCAGAAGTATTATAATCTCGAGCCCACGTTAAAGGAGGTGCGAAACAGTAATGTTTGTTAAAAAAGGCGATAAAGTAAAAGTTATCACTGGTAAAGATAAAAACAAAGAAGGCGTTGTCTTAGCAGCGTTTCCTAAACAAGATAAAGTTATCGTTGAAGGTGTCAACGTCGTTAAAAAACACCAAAAACCAAACCAAGCAGCCCCACAAGGTGGAATCCTTGAAGTGGAAGCGCCAATTCATGTTTCTAATGTAATGGTGATTGATCCTTCAAACGGAGAAGCTACTAAAGTTGCGTTTAAAGAAGTCGACGGCAAAAAAGTCCGCGTTTCTAAAAAAACAGGTGAAGTTTTAGATAAATAAAAATTGCGGAAGGAGGGCTTACTGAATGAACCGCCTGAAAGAAAAATATATTAAAGAAGTAACACCATCATTGGTGGAAAAATTTAATTACAGCTCAGTTATGCAAACACCTAAAGTTGATAAAATCGTTATCAACATGGGTGTGGGTGATGCAGTATCAAATGCTAAAAACTTAGACAAAGCTGTTGAAGAATTAGCATTAATCACTGGTCAAAAACCACTTATCACAAAAGCTAAAAAATCTATCGCTGGATTCCGTTTACGTGAAGGAATGCCAATCGGTGCGAAAGTAACGCTACGCGGCGAAAGAATGTACGAATTTTTAGATAAATTAGTAACAGTTTCTTTACCTCGTGTACGTGACTTCCACGGTGTCAGCAAAAAAGCTTTCGATGGTCGTGGTAACTATACTTTAGGTATTAAAGAACAATTAATCTTCCCAGAAGTTGATTATGATTTAGTAGATAAAGTACGCGGTATGGACATCGTAATTGTTACAACAGCGAACACTGACGAAGAGTCTCGCGAATTGTTGGCACAATTAGGTATGCCATTCCAAAAATAATATAAGGAGGCGAACTACGTGGCTAAAAAATCAATGATTGCTAAAAACAAACGTCCTGCTAAACATTCAACACAAGCTTATACTCGTTGTGAACGTTGTGGACGTCCACATTCAGTTTATCGTAAATTTCATCTTTGCCGTATTTGCTTCCGCGAACTTGCCTATAAAGGTCAAATTCCCGGCGTGAAGAAAGCTAGCTGGTAAACAAGTAAACTCGCATAAAGGAGGTAAATAGTTCAATGGTCATGACAGATCCAATTGCAGATTTTCTAACTCGCATTCGTAATGCGAACATGGTTAAACATGAAACTTTAGAAGTACCTGCTTCAAAAATCAAACGTGATATCGCAGAAATCCTGAAACGTGAAGGATTTATCCGCGACGTAGAATACATCGAAGATGACAAACAAGGCGTAATCCGTGTTTTCCTAAAATATGGTAAAAACGAAGAACGTGTTATCACAAACTTAAAACGTATTTCTAAGCCAGGTTTACGTGCATACGTAAAAGCTGACGAAGTACCAAAAGTATTAAACGGTCTAGGAATTGCAATCATCTCTACATCAGAGGGTGTAATTACTGACAAAGAAGCTAGAGCGAAAAATATCGGCGGCGAAGTAATCGCCTACGTATGGTAATTCTAAAAAATACACAAGGAGGTGTCTCTAAGTGAGCCGTATTGGTAATAAAGTTGTTGTTCTTCCTGCTGGTGTTGAAATCAAGCAAGACGGAAACAACATTACAGTTAAAGGACCTAAAGGTGAATTAACACGCGAATTTTCTTCTGATATCAAAATGAACATCGAAGGAAACGAAGTGACATTCACTCGTCCAAACGATTCAAAAGAAATGAAAACAATCCACGGAACAACTCGTGCAAACTTCAACAACATGGTTGTTGGTGTTTCTGAAGGTTTCCAAAAAGCACTTGAACTTATCGGGGTCGGATACCGTGCCCAAGTACAAGGCAACAAATTAACTTTAAACGTTGGTTATTCTCATCCTGTCGAAATGACAGCACCAGAAGGCGTAACATTTGAAGTACCTGCGAACACACAAGTTATCGTTAAAGGCATCAACAAAGAAGTTGTTGGTGAATTAGCTGCTAACATCCGTGGCGTTCGTCCTCCAGAACCTTATAAAGGCAAAGGGATTCGCTATGTTGGTGAATTTGTACGCCGTAAAGAAGGTAAAACTGGTAAATAATAACAGCTGTGTAGAAAACAGAAGTCAACAACAAGCAACTGTCATTTTATGGGATTTTTCCAATAAAATGCTTTTGTCTTGTCTGCCAGCTTCTCTTTTCCGTAATCTGCTGACTGCTTGAAATATTAGTAGTAAACATTAAATCAAAGAGGTGAAAATTGTGATTACAAAACCAGATAAAAACAAAACACGTCAAAAGAGACATCGTCGTGTACGTAACAAAATCTCTGGTACTGCTGAGTGCCCACGCTTGAACATTTTCCGTTCTAACAAAAACATCTACGCGCAAGTCATTGATGACGTAGCGGGTGTGACGCTAGCAAGTGCCTCTGCCTTGGATAAAGAAATTTCAGGTGGAACAAAAACAGAAACAGCTGCAGCTGTTGGTAAACTAGTTGCTGAACGTGCCGCTGAAAAAGGCATTAAAAAAGTAGTCTTCGACCGTGGTGGATACCTTTACCATGGCCGCGTGCAAGCTTTAGCTGAAGCTGCTCGTGAAAATGGACTAGAATTTTAGGAGAAGGAGGAACACCATTCATGGTTTATATTGATCCAAAACATTTGGAATTAGAAGACCGCGTTGTAGCGATCAACCGTGTAACAAAAGTTGTTAAAGGTGGACGTCGTTTACGTTTCGCAGCTTTAGTTGTTGTCGGTGACAAAAACGGACACGTTGGTTTCGGTACTGGTAAAGCACAAGAAGTACCTGAAGCTATCCGTAAAGCAATCGAAGACGCGAAGAAAAACTTAGTTGAAGTGCCTATGGTTGGTTCTACTATCCCGCACGAAGTAATTGGCGTATTCGGTGGCGGCCGTATCCTTATGAAACCTGCAGTAGAAGGTTCTGGGGTAGCTGCTGGTGGACCAGTTCGTGCCGTATTGGAATTAGCTGGTGTAGCAGATATTACATCTAAATCACTAGGTTCAAACACACCTATTAACGTTGTTCGCGCAACTGTTGAAGGTCTAAAACAATTAAAACGTGCCGAAGAAGTGGCAGCACTTCGCGGTAAATCTGTAGAAGAAATTATCGGTTAAGGAGGACAAAAATAATGGCTGAATTAAAAATTACTTTAAAACGCAGTGTTATCGGACGTCCTCAAAACCAACGTGCTACAGTTAAAGCGTTAGGTTTAGGTAAAGTGAATAGTACTGTTACAAAACCTGCCAATGAAGCAATCAAAGGTATGGTTAACACTATTTCACATTTAGTGGACGTAGAAGAAGTTTAAGATTTATAGATTTGTAATAGAAGATTGCTTAAGGAGGTGCCAAACCTATGAAACTTCATGAATTAAAACCTGCTGAGGGCTCACGCCAAGTACGTAACCGTGTTGGACGTGGTACTTCATCTGGTAATGGTAAAACAGCTGGCCGTGGACAAAAAGGGCAAAAAGCCCGTTCAGGCGGTGGTGTTCGTTTAGGATTTGAAGGGGGTCAAACTCCATTATTCCGTCGTTTACCAAAACGTGGGTTTACAAACATTAATCGTAAAGATTACGCTGTTGTGAACTTAGATACTTTAAACCGTTTTGAAGATGGAACAGAAGTAACTCCTGTTGTCCTAAAAGAAGCAGGAATCGTTAAAAACGAAAAAGCGGGAATCAAAGTTCTTGCAGATGGTGAGTTAACGAAAAAATTAACTGTGAAAGCAGCTAAATTCTCGAAATCAGCACAAGAAGCTATCGAAGCTGCTGGTGGTTCAATCGAGGTGATCTAATTGTTCAAGCTATTAAAGAACGCCTTTAAAGTCAAAGACATTAGATCAAAAATCTTATTTACAGTTTTAATCTTGTTTGTATTTCGCCTAGGCGCGCACATTACTGTGCCCGGGGTGAATGCAAAGGGATTGTCTGATTTAAGTAGCTTACCCTTTTTGAATATGTTGAATATGGTGAGTGGTAGTGCCATGCAAAACTTCTCTATCTTCTCGATGGGGGTTTCGCCATACATTACAGCCTCTATTATTATTCAACTATTGCAAATGGATATTGTACCTAGATTTGTAGAATGGTCAAAACAAGGGGAAGTTGGGCGTAAGAAATTAAATCAAGCAACAAGATATCTAACGATTGTCTTGGGTGTGGCTCAGTCAATGGGGATCACTGCTGGTTTTAATAGCTTAAGTCAAACTGGGATTGTAAACAATCCAACCTTAGGTACCTTTGTGATGATTGCAGTTATTTTAACTGCTGGGACGATGTTTGTGACTTGGATGGGTGAACAAATTACAGAAAAAGGAATCGGAAATGGTGTTTCAATGATTATCTTTGCCGGGATTATTTCTCGTTTGCCAGGAGCAGTCAAAGAAATCTATGAAGATTACTTCGTCAATATCGAGTCTTCTCGTATTTGGCAATCTGTTATTTTCATTGCAATCTTAGTTATTGCTATTTTGGTGATCGTTACAGTCGTAACGTTCTTCCAACAAGCAGAACGTAAGATTCCAATCCAATATACAAAACGTGTTTCTGGTGCACCAACAAGTAGTTATTTACCGTTAAAAGTAAATGCTGCTGGGGTTATTCCAGTTATCTTTGCCAGCTCGTTAATTGCAACACCAAATGCCATTTTACAAGCTTTCTCATCAAAATTCGCTGGTGAAAATTGGTATGACATTATGACAAAAATCTTCAGTTATAACACAGTTCCAGGGGCAATCATCTATACTGTCCTAATCGTTGCGTTTACGTTCTTCTATGCATTTGTTCAAGTAAACCCTGAGAAATTAGCGGAAAACTTACAAAAACAAGGAAGCTACATTCCAAGCGTGCGACCAGGTAAAGGTACAGAAGAATATGTATCTGGCGTGTTAATGAGATTAAGTGTTGTCGGCTCAATTTTCCTAGGACTTGTTGCTTTACTTCCAATCATTGCGCAAATGGTTTGGAACTTACCTCAATCAATCGGTTTAGGTGGAACAAGTTTACTAATCGTTATCGGGGTTGCATTAGAAACAACGAAACAATTAGAAGGATTAATGATGAAACGTCAATATGTCGGCTTTATCAATAAGTAAGAATCGAGTGTTGAGGTTTTACCTCAGCACCATTCTCACATATGGCTAGCTTCATAAGCCGGTCTTTAAAATTAGGAGGAGAATATATGAACCTCATTTTAATGGGATTACCTGGAGCAGGTAAAGGCACCCAAGCAGAAAAAATCATTGATACGTATGGCATTCCACATATTTCTACTGGAGATATGTTCCGTGCAGCAATGAAAAATGAAACTGCCTTGGGCCTAGAAGCGAAATCTTATATCGATAAAGGTGAACTGGTTCCTGACGAAGTAACAAACGGAATTGTTAAAGAACGCCTTGCTGAACCAGACACAGACAAAGGATTCCTATTAGATGGTTTCCCACGTACACTGGATCAAGCAAAAGCATTAGATACAATGCTTAAAGAATTAAACAAAAAAATTGATGCTGTCATTGACATCCATGTAGAAGAAGATGTATTAATCGAGCGTTTAGCTGGACGATTCATCTGTCGCACATGTGGCGCAACGTATCATAAATTATTCAACCCGCCAAAAGTTGAAGGCACTTGTGATCGCTGTGGCGGACATGAATTCTACCAAAGAGAAGATGATAAGCCCGAAACGGTTAAAAATCGTTTGGCAGTCAACATTGAAAGTAGCGCACCAATCTTAGCTTTCTATAAAGAACAAGGCTTGATGCATACAATCGATGGCAATCGCGAAATCGATACTGTTTTTTCTGATGTGAAAAAAATCATTGACGAAAACTAATTTCCAATTGCCCGCAGTTTAACCCTGTTGTTGTATTCAGTTTCTCTTGCCAAAACATAACTAAATATGGTAGAATATATCAGTCCGACTTCTACAGTTTTGTGACATCAAAATGAATAACGAAGTTAGTTGAGAATTTCTAGGTGGGAGCTGGAGTTTCCGCCGTTTTATCGTGTGAAAACGCGAAACAAGTACAAGGAGGTACTGTGCGTGGCAAAAGAAGATATGATTGAAGTCGAAGGTACAGTCGTCGAAACTTTGCCGAATGCAATGTTTAAAGTCGAACTAGAAAATGGACACCAAGTTCTTGCTACTGTTTCAGGTAAAATCCGTATGCACTACATCCGTATCTTACCTGGTGACAAAGTAACAGTTGAATTATCACCGTATGATTTAACGCGTGGCCGTATTACTTATCGCTTTAAATAATTGTACTCCGTAAAACCACAGGAGGTATTATCATGAAAGTAAGACCATCAGTAAAACCAATGTGTGAACATTGTAAAGTAATTCGCCGTAAAGGACGTGTTATGGTTATTTGCCCAGCAAATCCAAAACATAAACAACGTCAAGGATAATTAGGAGGTGTAACGAATAATGGCTCGTATTGCAGGAGTAGACATCCCTCGTGACAAACGTGTAGTAGTTTCTCTTACTTACATTTATGGTATTGGTAACACTACAGCTAAAAAAGTTTTAGCAAACGTTGGCGTATCTGAAGATGTTCGTGTACGTGATTTAACAAACGAACAAACAGATGCGATTCGTGCGGAAATTGATAAGTTAAAAGTTGAAGGGGATCTTCGTCGTGAAGTGAACTTAAACATCAAACGCTTGATGGAAATCGGTTCATACCGTGGAATCCGTCACCGTCGTGGATTACCAACTCGTGGACAAAACACGAAAAATAATGCACGTACTCGTAAAGGCCCTACTAAAACAGTAGCAGGCAAGAAAAAATAATTCCTAAGTGAAGGAGGTTAGAACTTCATGGCAGCAAAAAAAGTTAGTCGTAAACGCCGTGTCAAAAAGAATATAGAATCAGGTGTAGCACATATCCATTCTACATTCAACAATACAATCGTAATGATTACTGATACACATGGTAATGCATTAGCATGGTCATCAGCAGGATCATTAGGCTTTAAAGGAAGCAAAAAATCAACTCCTTTTGCCGCTCAAATGGCTGCAGAAGCCGCAACTAAAGTGGCAATGGAACATGGACTTAAAACTGTAGACGTAACAGTTAAAGGACCTGGTTCTGGACGTGAAGCAGCAATTCGTTCATTACAAGCAACAGGTTTAGAAGTGACTGCAATTCGTGACGTGACTCCAGTTCCTCATAATGGATGCCGCCCTCCAAAACGCCGTCGTGTTTAATGAGCGCCACTCATTCTGAGTTTGAATTAGGAACGTCATTGAACAAGACACTTTTCGTTTTGAAAGGGGTATAGATAAGAATGATTGAATTTGAAAAACCAAGAATCGAAAAAATTGATGAAAATAGAGATTATGGTAAGTTCGTCGTTGAACCATTAGAACGCGGTTACGGAACTACTTTAGGTAACTCTCTACGTCGTATTTTATTGTCTTCTTTACCAGGAGCTGCAATTACGAATATTCAAATCGATGGTGTTTTACACGAATTCTCAACCATTCCAGGTGTACGAGAAGACGTAACACAAATTATTTTGAATATTAAAGGCTTAGCATTGAAATTATATGCTGAAGAAGAGAAAACCCTTGAGATCGATATTACAGGACCCGCTACCGTGACTGCCGGCGATATTATCGTGGACAGTGATGTTGAGATCCTAAATAAAGATTTAGTTATCTGTAGTGTTGCTGAAGGAGCTACTTTCCATGCTCGCTTAACAGTGAAACCTGGTCGTGGCTATGTTCAAGCAGACGAAAACAAAAAAGAAGATATGCCAATCGGTGTACTTCCAGTTGATTCCATCTACACACCCGTTCGTCGTGTTAACTACCAAGTAGAAAATACACGTGTTGGTCGTCGTGATGATTTCGACAAATTAACAATGGAAATATGGACAGATGGTTCAATCATTCCTCAAGAAGCACTAAGTTTAGCTGCGAAAATCATGACTGAGCATTTAGATATCTTTGTAAACCTTACTGACGAAGCGAAAAACGCTGAAATCATGGTGGAAAAAGAAGAAACTCAAAAAGAGAAAATGCTAGAAATGACGATTGAAGAACTTGATTTATCAGTTCGTTCATATAACTGTTTAAAACGTGCAGGCATTAATACTGTACAAGAACTTACAAACAAATCTGAACCAGAAATGATCAAAGTACGTAATTTAGGTCGTAAATCTCTTGAAGAAGTAAAACTTAAATTGCATGATCTAGGATTAGGATTACGTAAGGACGATTAAGACTTTTACGAAGTTTCCAGTCCTGCTTAACAGCAGTGGCTCGTGAGAACAGAAACGAAGGAGGGAACCCAACGTGAGTTACCGTAAATTAGGACGCACATCAAGCCAACGTAAAGCTATGCTACGTGATATTACAACTGATTTAATCATCAACGAACGCATCGTAACTACTGAAGCTCGTGCGAAAGAAGTACGTTCAACTGTAGAAAAAATGATTACTTTAGGTAAACGTGGAGATCTTCATGCACGTCGTCAAGCAGCTACTTTCGTTCGTAATGAAGTTGCTAGTGTTCGTGAAGAAGATGAGTCTATCGTTGTTGAATCAGCTTTACAAAAGCTATTTAACGATTTAGGACCTCGTTTCGCGGAACGCCAAGGTGGTTACACTCGTATCTTGAAGACAGAACCAAGACGCGGCGATGCAGCACCAATGGTAGTTATCGAATTTGTTAAATAATTAATAAACCGATCACTTTATAGATGTTTCTTTTAGAGTGTTATGATGTTGGAGGCGACTCCGAGTCTAGCTCTGCTTTCCCTGCTAAAGATGGCTTTAGCAGGGGAGCACTCATCATATAAAGGTGATTTTTTTTTGCTTTGGGAAAACGCTGTTTTCTCAAAGCTTTTTTGTTTCTTAAAAGCATTGCGGAAGCTTTTCCGGTTTGTTATACTGGTTATTAATTGGAATTTTCAGATAATTAAACAATCTGATTTAGTAGAAGGGGGAATTATATGTCGCAAATGTTTGCTTTTTCGTTGCTGATGGTTATTTTATACATTGGTGATGTAGTTTCTATCAAAACAAAAGCTTGGATTCCATCTGTTTTTGTTTGTGGTGTTTTATTTATTCTTGGTTATTGGACTATTTTTCCACAAAATATTGTGGAAGTGGCAGGGATTCCTACAGTGGTTGCCACTTTATTAATGTATCTGTTGATTACTAATATGGGCACTCTGCTCTCTGTTAAAGAATTGGTTAATCAATGGAAAACGATTGTGATTGCTTTGTCAGGTATTCTGGGCATTATTGCCTTGTTGTTAGCTGTGGGGACTTTTGTTTTTGACTTAAAAACAGTTTTAGTTGCAATCCCGCCGTTAGTAGGAGGTTTAGTTTCTTCATTAGTAATGTCAGAAGCGGCTCAATCAGCTGGTTTAGCCTCACTTTCGGTTTTGGCAATTTTAATTTATGTCATTCAAGGGTTTGCTGGTTATCCCTTAACTTCAATTGTTCTAAAAAAAGAAGGAAAGCGGAAGCTTCAAGAATATCGAGCAGGGACATGGCAGCTAGTTCATGAACAAGAGGGGCAAGAAACAGGAGCAGAACCAGATGTGCCTAAACTATTTGAAAAAGTACCCAAACGATATCATACAGATTATTCACGAATTTTACGTTTAGCCTTAGTTGCCACACTTGCTTATTATGTTTCTGTGTGGACGGCACCGTTTGTGACGATTAGTCCTTTTGTGCTGTGTTTATGTTTTGGCGTGATTGCAACGTCTTTAGGTTTTTTAGAAAAGCAACCATTGCAGAAAGCAAATAGCTTTGGTTTTGCGATTTTAGGGTTAATGCTTTTTGTCTTTGATGGCTTAAAACAAGCCACACCTGAAATGTTGATGGATTTATTTTTACCAATGATTGGGATTATTGTGATTGGTGTTATCGGGATGTACATCTTTTCAGCAATTGTTGGTCGTGTATTAGGTGTGAGTAAAGAGATGGCATTCGCTGTTTCGTTGACAGCTTTATATGGCTTTCCAGCCGATTATATTATTACGAATGAAGTGATTCAATCATTGACAGAAGATGAACAAGAACAGGCGGCTTTAACGAGCCATTTAATGCCACCGATGTTAGTGGCAGGTTTCGTAACAGTCACTATTGTTTCGGTTATTTTAGCGGGTATTTTTTCAAGTATTTTATTAAGTTTGTAGAAACGGGGCGTAAGTATGAAAAAAATCAAAGCACTAGTCAAGCAGCATTCACAAGAAATGATTGCTTTTCGACGGGATTTACACCAACATCCAGAATTACAATTTGAAGAATTTCGAACGACAGAAAAAGTCGCGGCAGTTCTTGATCAATTAGGAATTACTTATCGCAAAACAGAACCGACGGGTTTAATTGCTGAAATTGTGGGCGGCAAACCAGGCCGAGTGGTTGCGCTGCGGGCTGATATGGATGCCTTACCTGTACAGGAATTAAATGAAGATTTAGCTTATAAATCTTTAGAAGCTGGCAAGATGCATGCATGTGGGCATGATTCCCATACCGCGATGTTAGTAACAGCGGCTAAAGTATTAAAAGAAATCCAGGAAGAACTTCAGGGAACAGTAAGGTTAATTTTTCAACCATCTGAAGAAAATGCGCAAGGTGCTAAATCAATGGTTGCGCAAGGTGCAATGACCGGTGTTGATGATGTATTTGGCTTACATATCTGGTCACAAATGCCTGTAGGAACCGCTTCGTGTCGAGTGGGCTCAAGTTTCGCATCCGCAGATATTTTTTCTGTTGATTTTAAAGGCCGTGGTGGCCATGGTGCCATGCCAAACGCTTGTATTGATGCGGCAGTCATAGCTTCTTCTTTCGTGATGAATCTGCAAACGATTGTTTCTCGGGAGACAGATCCTTTAGATCCAGTAGTTGTCACGATTGGACGGATGGATGTGGGGACCCGTTTTAATGTGATTGCTGAGAATGCTCGTTTAGAAGGGACGGTTCGTTGCTTTAGTGTAGCAACGCGTAATCGAGTAGAACAGGCACTGCAACGCTATGCGGAACAAACAGCCGCTATTTACGGTGGGACGGCTTCGTTAGATTATCAATATGGAACGTTGCCAGTGATTAATGATGAGCAGGATGCCCTGTTTGCCCAAACACTAATTAAGGAAAATTTTGGTGAAGCGGCCTTAAGACAAGAAGAGCCGACAACCGGTGGTGAAGACTTCAGTTATTATACTGAACATGCTTCTGGTTGTTTTGCCTTAGTGGGAAGTGGTAATCCAGAGAAAGATACGGAATGGGCACATCACCATGGTCGTTTTAATATTGATGAAGATGCGATGGCAATGGGTGCTGAGTTATATGCCCAATATGCGTTTGAATATTTGAAGACACATTTTTAAAAGAAAATCAGTAACTTCTTGTTTTATGAGAACAAGAAGTTATTTTTATGAAAAATAGACCTGTCAAGACAGATAAGAGCTCCCATAATGACCGTTCTTTTGGTATAATAAAAAATAGTGTGAAGAATCAGAACAGATGATTGAAAAAACGCTACTTTTTTGGTAGTGTTAGAAAGAATAAATAGATTGAGGGAGTACGCGATGCAACCAATCATTGAACTAAATAATATCCAATTTAATTATCAACCAGAAGATGCTTCTCCCGCTTTAAAAGATGTGTCTTTTTCCATTCAACAAGGCGAATGGGTCGCTATTATTGGCCATAATGGTTCTGGTAAATCAACGTTAGCCAAAACGATCAATGGTCTGTTACTGCCAGCTGCTGGGACTATCAAAGTTGGCGGCAAAGAATTAAATGAAGCAAACGTCTGGGATATCCGGCGTATGGTAGGAATGGTCTTTCAGAATCCAGATAACCAATTTGTCGGTTCAACAGTCGAAGACGATGTGGCTTTTGGTTTAGAAAATCAAGGTATTCCGCGTGATGAAATGGTCGA
The DNA here is from genome assembly GCF_050535975.1 of Enterococcus sp. DIV1937. Lineage (NCBI taxonomy): Bacteria > Bacillati > Bacillota > Bacilli > Lactobacillales > Enterococcaceae > Enterococcus > Enterococcus sp. DIV1937. The sequence goes on from NZ_CP172909.1 coordinate 210,416, forward strand.
ACGTGTTCACGATGCATTAGAACGGGTTCGTATGTTAGATTTTGCCAAGCGAGAACCTGCTCGGCTATCTGGCGGCCAAAAACAACGAGTAGCTATCGCTGGTGTGGTTGCTTTGCGACCAGATATTATTATTTTAGACGAAGCGACAAGTATGTTAGATCCAGAAGGTCGTGCAGAAGTAATTGCTACCATTCAAAAGATTAAAGAAGAAAGCAATTTAACAGTTATTTCTATTACCCACGATATTGATGAAGCGGCTAATGCGAATCGTATTTTAGTGATGCGCCAAGGACAATTGACAAACGAGGGAACACCAGAAAAGATTTTTTCTGCAGGAGAAGCGCTTGTTGAAATGGGCTTGGATTTACCGTTTCCTGAAAAATTAAAAGTAGCTTTGAAAGAGCGTGGCGTTGTTGTGCCAACGAATTATTTAACAGAAGAAGGGATGGTGGATTGGTTATGGACATCCGTTTTAAACAAGTAGATTTTACTTACCAACCCAATACTCCTTTTGAGCAACGGGCATTATTCGATATTAATTTAACGATTCAAGACGGCTCTTATACAGCGATTGTCGGACATACTGGCAGTGGCAAATCAACGTTATTACAACATTTGAATGCTTTGGTGAAACCAACTAAAGGCCAAGTGACAATTGGAGAGCGTGTAATTACGCCAGAAACTGATAATAAGAATTTAAAACCAATTCGTAAAAAAGTTGGGATCGTTTTTCAATTTCCAGAAGCACAATTGTTTGAAGAAACAGTGGAGCGAGACATCGCTTTCGGACCGAAAAACTTTGGTGTTTCAGACGAAGAAGCGAAAAAATTAGCTAAGAAAATGCTTGATTTAGTCGGCTTAGATGAAAAATACTTACAACACTCTCCGTTTGAGTTATCAGGTGGTCAAATGCGCCGTGTCGCAATTGCTGGTGTGCTAGCGATGGAACCAGAAGTCTTAGTATTAGACGAACCGACTGCTGGTTTGGATCCTAAGGGTCGTAAAGAAATGATGGAGATGTTTAGTCGTCTGCATAAGGAACATAATATGACCATCGTTTTAGTGACACATTTGATGGATGACGTGGCTAATTACGCAGATCATGTGATTGTTTTAGAAAAAGGACAAATCGTCCGAGCGGGAGCACCACAAGAAGTGTTTCAAGAGACACAATGGCTGAAAGAAAAACAATTAGGCGTGCCAACTGCAGCCGAATTTGCTGAAAAATTAGTGGCAAAAGGCTTTTCTTTTGAGCAATTACCATTAACGGCCGATCAATTAGCCGATCAGCTTCTGAAAAAAATGCAGGAAGCAGGTGAGGCAAAATGATGAATAAATTGATTTTTGGGCGCTATATTCCAGGTGATTCTTTTATCCATCGTTTAGATCCGCGCGCAAAATTATTAGCTAGTTTTTATTTTATTGGAATTATCTTTTTAGCAAATAATTGGCAGAGTTATGTTTTAATAGCAGCCTTTACTGCTTTTGCTATTTCATTATCAAAAATCAGCGCCCGCTTCTTTATCCGCGGTGTTCGGCCATTATTATGGCTAATTCTGTTTACTGTGGCTCTTCAAACCTTGTTTACACAAGGGGGAGAGGTGTACTTTCAGTGGGGAATTATTTCCATTACCCAGTTTGGTGTGACGAATGGGCTGTTTATTTTCTGTCGTTTTGTTTTAATTATTTTCATGTCAACGTTATTAACTTTAACGACGGCACCATTAGAGTTATCAGATGCGATTGAATATTTGTTACGCCCACTTCGTGTGGTGAAATTTCCAGTTCATGAAGTTTCATTGATGTTATCAATTGCCTTACGTTTTGTCCCAACATTAATGGATGAAACGGAAAAGATTATGAATGCCCAACGTGCCCGTGGTGTTGATTTTGGTGAAGGAAACTTACTTCAAAAAATGAAAGCTATTGTTCCACTTTTAATTCCGCTTTTCGTAAGTAGTTTTAATCGTGCGGAAGACTTAGCGACTGCCATGGAAGCAAGAGGTTATCAAGGTGGCGAAGGACGGACAAAATACCGCATTCTTCATTGGCACCTACGAGATACAATAGTAATGTTTGGCTTTGTCTTGTTAACCATTGGCTTATTTGTATTAAGAACTTAGAAAAGGTGAAGAAAAATTATGCCCCGCTATAAAGCAATCATTGCCTATGATGGCACTCATTTTCATGGCTTTCAAAAGCAGCCTAATGAGCGTACCGTTCAAGAAGAAATAGAAAAAACGTTAGCACGCATGAATAACGGACACTCCGTGACGGTTTTTGGTTCAGGACGAACAGATGCAGGTGTTCATGCAATGGGCCAAGTGATTCACTTTGATTATCCGCAGGAACGTCCGTTGGAAAAAATGCGCTTTGCGTTAGACACACAAACACCAGAAGACATTGCTGTGCGCAGCGTGGAACGTGTTTCAGAAGACTTTCATGCACGTTATCACGTGATCGAAAAAACCTATCAATTTAAAGTGGATATTGGCAAACCGCGAAGTCCATTTCGACGTTTTTATGCTAGTTATTTCCCGTATCCCATTGATCTCGAAAAAATCCAACAAGCTTTGCCTGATTTATTAGGTACCCATGATTTTACCTCTTTCTGTGCCTCAGGAAGTTCAGTAGAAGATAAAGTCCGAACCATTCATGAAGCCAGTGTTCATGTCAATGAAACGGGGGATGAATTAACATTCACTTTTCGGGGCGATGGTTTCTTGTATAAAATGATTCGGATTTTAGTTGGTACGCTATTGAAAATCGGCAATGGGCGGCTGGAACCAACCGCGATTCCAGCAATTATCGCAGCCAAAGATCGAAATTTAGCAGGTCCGACTGCTCATCCAGAAGGATTGTATTTAGCAGAAGTGAAATATGAAAACTAAAAAGACGCAGACCTTACAAGAAAAGGTCTGCGTCTTTTTAGTTACAAAATTTAGATGTATTTAACAGCTGTTCCGTAAGCCACGACAGATTGCATGTCTGTGCCAATTGTGCCAGAATCAAAACGCATCATCACAACGGCATCTGCACCTAATTTAGAGGCTTCTGCTTTTAAACGTTCGATTGCTTGGTCGCGTGCTTCTCGTTGCATATCAGTGTAACCTTTGATTTCACCGCCAACTACGCTTTTTAGTCCAGCACCTAAATCTTTAAACATATTTTTAGAACGTGTGGTTAACCCGAAAACTTCTCCAATAATTTCATATTCTTGACCGCTAATTCTCTCGGTTGTTGTAACTAACATGGGCAATTTCCTCCAGTACTTGTTGGTAACTTCAATTTACCATAGTCAAGAGTTTGGTACAACGAATATACATAAAAACGACACTAGAAAAGATGCGCTTCCGCATTTTTTCTAGTGTCGTTTTGGTAAGAATTAATCAAGAATAGGCTCTTTTTTAGAAATCATGACCCAAACCCAACTAATTAGAAAAGCAACCGTTGCTGGAACGACCCAGCCCATGCCAATAGTGAACAATGGTAAGTATTGGCCGGCTTTTTCTAAAAGCGTTGTTACAAACGCCGTATCTTTGATAAAGGCAGGCGCGCTATTTAATGCATCTAAAACAGCAGCAATCAATGTGATATAGGTCGTTGCTTGATAGACTTCCCGTCGATGTTTGAAAATAGGACTGATGATTACCAAAAGCATTAAAGTAATCGCCAATGGATAAAGGAACATCAAGACTGGAACGGCAAATTGAATGATGTTGGTTAAGCCGACATTTGCAAAAATAGCTGGTAAAATAACAACAATTGCCAAGAATTTTTGATAGGAAACTTTCGGAAACATTTCTTCAAAAGTCTCAGAAAAGGCTGTGCTTAAGCCGATACCGGTTTTTAAACAAGCAAGAACTACGATAAAAGCCAGTAAAATACTCCCTGGTAGGCCTAAATAGTAATTGGCAATTTGGGCTAAGGCAATCCCGCCGTTTTCACTGATTGGAAAAGCCCCGATACTCATTGTTCCCATATAAGCAAGTAAGGTATAGATAATCCCCATCAATACAACACTGAAAGCACCTGATTTAATCATTCCTTTAGCGATATCTCCTGGTTTTTCGACGCCCATATTTCGTAAAGTGGAAACGACAACAATCCCAAAAGCTAATGAAGCTAAAGCATCCAGCGTATTATAACCTTCTGTAAATCCTTTAAAGAAAGGACTTGAAATATAATTTTCACCAACAGCGGCACTGGCCACATGACCTAATGGTTTTACAAAGGCTAAAACAATCAAAATTCCTAGCAATGCTAAAAATAACGGATTTAAAAACTTACCCACATAATCTAAGATTTTACTTGGCTTTCTAGAGAAGAGCCAAACGGCTAAGAAAAATAATGCGGAAAAGCCAGCAAGAACCAGCCATTGCAAGTCTTTCGGAACAAATGGTGCAAGACCAATCTCAAAAGAAGTAGTTGCTAACCTTGGTAAAGCAAAGAAAGGACCAATCGTTAAATATAATAGTAAGGTAAAAATAAGAGCATAACGACGATTAATCCGAGAAGCTAAGTCAAAAACACCTGAACTTTTAGAAACACCCATAGCAATGACACCAAGAAAAGGTAAGCCAATTCCAGTGGCTAAGAAGCCCAAGTTTGCTAAAAAGACGGAAGCCCCCGCTTCTTGTCCCATATGTACAGGGAAAATTAAATTTCCAGCACCGAAAAACAAACCGAATAACATTGAACCAACGTATAGATAATCACGCCAAACTAACTTTTTTTGCATAGATTCACACTCCTTAATATTGTCTTATTATTTAAAATAACAGAAGAAGAAACAGAGAGCAACCAGTTTTTATAGAAAACATTGGTTTTCTTATTTTTCTATGAAATAAGCATACTGATAATCATCACAATAGTGTCCATTTATATAAAATTCTTCTTTAAAATGTGCTTCCTGCACAAAACCATGTTTTTCATAGAATCGAATGGCTTCTTGATTGGTAGCCATTACTCGCAAACTCAGCTTATGAATCCCGCTTATCTGGGCCATATCTTTGACATACGACAACAAAGAACCACCAATCCCTTGGCCTTGGAAATCTGGCGAAACGCCAATACTTAGTAGCCATTGCTTTTGATGAGCTGCTAACGAAGTGGGCGGATGGACTTCAATAAATCCAGCGAGTTGTTGTCCGCTGATGGCAACGAAAATCGTTTCATCTTTCATTTTTTCTTGATATGCCGCAAGCGAGAGTGGTTGTATCTCGGCAGGGGTATTCTTTTTTGTCCAAATGATTTGATCCAAGGCATGTAATGCGGGCCAATCGGCTTCGGCAACTAAGCGAATAGTGAGTGAGGTAGACAAGATAATAGGGCTCCTTTTTCTGAAATTTTAAAATATAAAAAGACTATAGCATTTATTGTCTGAAAATTCAAATACTTTTAAAACGAAAAGAAAAATGGCTGCACCTTTTCGAGAAAATCAAAATATGCTACCATAGCTACCAGAGGATAGATGGTAAAAAAGAATCTATCTAAATGGAGGGTATGTTTGTGAAAAAAATGGCAGTATATTGTGGCGCCAGTCTGGGGAATGAGCCAATCTATCAGCAAGCTGCAGTAGCGTTAGCCGCTTGGATGAAAGAAAATCACTATGATCTAGTTTATGGCGGTGGCAATGTTGGTCTAATGGGTACGGTGGCTGACACGCTTTTAGCAGAAGGTGGAGAGGTAATTGGTGTCATGCCCACTTTTTTAATGGAGCGGGAGATTGCACATAATGGCATTACAAAGATGCATACAGTCAGTGATATGCATGCGCGTAAGAAAAAAATGATTGAATTGGCAGATGTGTATTTAGCTTTACCCGGTGGTCCCGGCACACTCGAAGAAATTAGCGAGGTGATCTCTTGGGGCCGAGTCGGTGAACATATGAACCCTTGTATTTTATACAACGTGAATGGTTACTATGATTTATTAGCTGCTTTTTTTGATAAAATGGTAGAAACTAATTTCTTAACAGCGGCGGATCGAGCTAAAATTTTCATTTCAGATTCCTTAGAAGAAATTGGTGCATTTATTGATTCCTATGAACCGCCAATGATTCGTCAATACAAAAACTAGTAAAAAAGAGGCAGTCACTCTAACCAGAATGACTGCCTCTTTTTTACTAGTTTTTCGTTAAAATCCGATGTAAGAACTCTTTTGTCCGAGCTTCTTTTGGATGGACAAAGATATCTTCAGCGGTCCCTTCTTCGGCAATGACACCTTTATCCATGAAAATAACACGATCGGATACGTCCCGCGCAAATTCCATTTCATGTGTTACAATCACCATTGTTAGCCCTGTATGGGCAAGATTTTTCATTGTTTTTAGCACTTCGCCAACCATTTCAGGATCCAATGCAGAAGTTGGTTCATCGAAAAGTAAAACATCTGGATCCATTGATAATGCTCGAGCAATGGCTACCCGTTGCTTTTGTCCACCAGACAATTGAGCAGGTTTGGCATCAATAAAACGAGCCATGCCAACTTTTTCTAAATTTTCTAAGGCAATTTTTTTGGCTTCTTCTTTGTTTCTTTTTAGGACAGTCATCTGACCAGAAGTACAGTTTTCTAAGACATTCATGTTATTAAATAAATTGAATGATTGGAAAACCATGCCTAAATGGGTCCGATATTTGGGCAAACTATAACCACGTTCTAAAACATTTTTACCATTATAGATGATTTTGCCATCTGTTGGTTTTTCTAACAAATTAATACAACGTAGTAACGTTGATTTACCAGAACCAGAAGAACCGATAATGGTGACAACTTCTCCTTTATTGACGTTCATATTGATATCTTTTAATACTTCGTTTTCGCCAAAGCTTTTTCGTAAATGTTCAATTTCAATAATTGCACTCATCTGTTTGCCTCCTAGCTTTCTTTTCCTTCTTCAGTTAATTCTTCTACTTTAACGTAAGCAGAAGGGCCATCCATTTTACGTTCCACAACACGTAAGATTCGTGTAATCACAAAAGTCATTACCAAGTACATGATGCCGACAATTGTAAAGGTTTGGAAGAACTGGAAGTTTGCGCCAGAAGCAGCATTCCCTTGGAAGAATAAATCTGCGACACCGATAACACTTAACACGGCTGTATCTTTGATATTAATGACAAATTCATTCCCTGTTGCAGGTAAAATATTACGTAATACTTGGGGAATAACGACTTTACGCATTGTTTGTCCATGGGTCATCCCAATCGCTTGTGCTGCCTCGAATTGTCCTTTATCTACTGCGAAAATACCTCCGCGAACAATTTCAGACATATAGGCACCAGTATTCACAGAAACGATAAATAATGCGGCCACTGTTCGGTCTAAAGAGATGCCAAAAGCTAGAGCTAAACCATAGAAAATAACCATTGCTTGAACCATCATTGGTGTACCACGGAAAACTTCAATATAAATAGAAAGAATTAAATTTCCTAATTTTTGGAAGAAACGAGCGACTGGGTTTTCAGAATCTGGAATTGTACGGAAGACACCAATTAGTAAACCAAGGGTTGTTCCGACAACTGTCCCAATTAACGCGATAAATAGCGTTAAACCAGCACCACGTAAAAACATGTCGCCATATTGATTCCAAATATTTTTGAAATCGTTAATAAGTCCTGTTTTTTGTTCATCACTATCTGTTGCTGCAGGTTGATCCTTGATTGCTTGGTCCATAATTTTTGTCCGTTCATCTTGAGAAATACCTGCTAAAATTTTGTTTACTTTTTCAATGTCTGGATCGCCTTTACGCATGCCGACTGCTACTTGTGAGTCTTCAGCGCTAGCATCAAAGCCATTTTCTTTTGGAAATTCTAACATTTTTAATTCTTTATTGACACTAGTTGCTGTTATGCCTTCGGGGCGTTCACTAACATACCCATCAATCATGCCAGAAGCAAGTGCTGTTCGCATAGCTGAAAAGTTATCCATTGCTTGCTGTTTATTGACATTTGGAATTTGATCAATTAATCCGTAGTGGAATGTATTTAGTTGAGCCGTAATTTTAGCATCAGCTAAATCTTTCAAGCTTTTTGCATTAGCGTATTTGCCATCTTTTTTTACAATTACGACAAATTGTGATTCATAATAAGGGTTTGTAAAAGCAATTTCTTTTTTTCGTTCAGCGGTTGGGCTCATTCCGGCGATAATGGCATCAATTTTTCCAGATTGTAAGGCGGGCGCCAAGCCATCCCATTTGGTTTGGACGATTACTAATTTACGACCTAAACCATCGGCAATTTTTTTAGAAATTTGAACATCATAGCCACCTGCATAAGAGTTGCCTTGAATAGGCACTGCGCCATGTGCGTCATTTTTCTGTGACCAGTTAAAAGGGGCGTAGCCAGCTTCCATGCCGACACGAAATTCACCATTTTCCTCCGCCGAAGCGTTGGTTGTCATGCCAAGTAACGAAAATAGCGTGACAAGTAGTAGACTGAATGAAAAAACTTTTTTGTTCATCTTTTTCTCTCCTTTAAATTTCTTGTCTGATTGATCGTTTTGTCTTTTTTCAATCAACAAGCTTTGATAATCAGCTGAGCAAAAGCGATTCTGTCTTTTTAAAGGAGAATACTTCTGTCACAACCTATTTTTGAATACAAAAAAACAACCAAACAGATGTAAGGTTGCTAGGTAATGTCGAAAAAAATTCCTCAACGAAACATAGCACAACTTAGCATCACTACTAAGACAGTCCGCAAGCTCTTAACTTACGTCCCAACACACAACAGAAGAGGCTCCGTTATGCATTTCGGCGATTGATCCTAAACTTGCTTCCCAGTGTCCTCTCACTCCACAAGCGTAATAAAAACCGCGACCTCTACCTCTTTTTTGAGGCACTATTCAGTTATTAAATTCAGTTATTAATTTTAGGATAAATCCAGAAGAAAGTCAATATGTTCCAGCAAAGGAATTTATCAAGAGGACACAAACACCATGAAATTAGCGTAACATTTTCCCTACGAAATAGAAACTAATACGAAAAAAGCAACCATTCCTAAAGGAACAGTTGCTTTTTACTTAAGCTTTGACAGCTTTTGGTTCACGACCTAAAATAGCTTGAAGAACAGTCAATACACCTAAAGAAGCTAAAATTGTATAAATTAGACTTGAGTAAGTTAAGATACCGAAATCCCAAGTTTTGTAAACTAATAAAACAATTGCTAAGGCGATAATAGCGATAACGTTGAAGAACGCAAAAGCCCAAAGATTTCCGTTTTCTTTACGAGAAAGATAAAAAACAGAGAACCAAATGCTTAAAACGCCCCAAGCGATGCAGGCAATAATTGCAGCCCAATAAATAATAAATGCGACCATTGTTGTTTCACCTCACTTTTACTCATGCATATTTTACCACGAGTTGAGAAATTTGTCACAAACTCTTTCAAGATAAATCAATATATAGGTAAGAAGTTTTCAAAAAGTGGAAAAACTTTTGGTGCTAATGTTAAAATACGTTATAATATAGAAGATTAGGAGCTGAATCGATATGCAAGATATCACGCAAGCTGAGGCAATTCATTGGTTGGCAACCCAACAAAAAATCACATTTTTAACAGGTGCGGGTATCTCGACAGCCTCAGGTGTGCCAGATTATCGTTCCTTAAAAGGTGTCTATCAAGGAATCCAGCAACCGGAATACTTATTGAGCCGGACTTGCTTAAAAACAGAGCCAGAAAAGTTTTATCAATTCGTTAAAACGCTCTATCATCCAGACGCACAACCTAATATCATTCACCAGAAAATGGCCCAATTAGAGCAAATGAAACGGGGAAAAATTGTTTCACAAAATATTGATGGGCTTCATCGAAAAGCAGGTAGCCAAGAAGTGGTGGACTTTCATGGTAATTTATATGAATGTTATTGCCAAACTTGTGGTGCAACGGTTCCTTGGCAAGACTATTTGCTTAGTGATCGGCACGCTGATTGTCATGGACAAATCCGTCCAGCTATTACTTTGTATGAAGAAGGACTATCCGAAGAGGCAATTGAAAAAGCCATTCAGGCCGTTGCTTCTGCCGACTTAATCGTGATTGTCGGCACGAGTTTTCAAGTGCATCCATTTTGTGATTTGATTCATTATAAACAACCAACGGCAACTATTTTAGCCATTAATCAAACGCCGCTATTTTTACAACAACCTTATTATTTTTTAGAAGCGAAAGCCGAAACGATATTTGCAGAATTAACGATAAAGGAGTAACGGAATGGAAGAATTTAAATCAGAAAAAGAAAAAATGATCGCAGGTGCACTATATTTTGCCTCAGATCCTGAATTAGTGGCTGATCGCAAAAAAGCCCGTGAACAAATGGCGTTAATTAACCAACAACCAGACACTTATATTCGTCGTCAATTAATAGAAGAAACGTTTGGAAAAGTGGGTGTCGGGACGTACATCGAACCGATGATTCAATTTGATTATGGCTACAACATTTCTGTGGGAAAAAATTTCTATGCCAATTTTAATAACGTTTTTTTAGATGTTTGTCCAATCGAAATTGGCGATAACTGTATGTTTGGACCCAATGTGCAACTTTATACAGCCGAGCATCCATTACAAGCGGCCAAGCGTAATAGCGGAATGGAATCAGGGAAACGAATTATCATTGGCAACAATGTTTGGATTGGCGGTGGAGCGATTGTCCTTCCTGGCGTAACATTAGGCGATAATGTAGTGGTGGCAGCAGGTGCTGTTGTGACCAAATCGTTTCCAGAAAACTGTGTGATCGCAGGTAATCCAGCACGGATAATTAAAGAATTGACTGAAGATGACGCCCCAACAACTTCTTTAGAACAACAACGAGCAAAGATTAACCAAATCGATAAGGAACTGGTCCGTTTATTAGAACAGCGGATGGACGTCGTCGCAGAGATTGCTGCAGTGAAAAAGAAAGCAGGTCATGCGGTTTTTGATTCTGAAAGAGAACAACAAGTATTAGAAACTATTCTGAATCATGTTGAAAATGCCGAGTATGAAGAAACATTATCTGAGACTTTCCAGGGAATTATGGACGCCTCTAAACGTTTCCAAGAAAAACATTTAGGAGAGTGAGGCGAAGGTCGTGGATGGAGAAATCAGAAGAAGAGAGATTGTTAAAAGATTAAGAGAGACCGAAAAGCCAATTAGTGCCACTCGTTTTGCAAAAGCTTTTGATGTCAGCAGACAAATTATTGTAGGAGATGTCGCTCTATTACGGGCGACAGGGGTCGAAATTGTCGCAACAGCTCGAGGGTATATGTTGGAACAACCTTTAGAAGGAATTGAACGGAAAATTGCTTGTCAACATACACCTGAACAAACGAGAGAAGAATTGTCAGTCATTGTTGCCAAAGGTGGAGAAGTGGTAGATGTGAGTATTGCACATCCGCTTTATGGGGAATTAATCGGCAGTTTGCGCATTCAATCAGAGAAAGATATTGATAAATTTATGGACAAGTATCAAAAAGAGCATGCTACATTACTATCAGTTTTAACAGGAGGCGTCCATCTGCATACTATTCGCTGTGCAGACGAAGAAACTTTCCAAGAAATCAAAGAGGCACTTCGAAAAAAAAGTATTTTGTTTGAAGGATAACGAGAAAAAGAGAGGACGTTGATGTTTGTTCAAGCCCTTTCTTTTTTTTCTTAGAAAATTACCAAAAAAAGATAGAAGAATTTGTGAATTTTCTTCTATTTTTTTAACTTTTTGCTAGAAATTTTTTATGAAACAGTATACTATTAAAAAAGGAGCCATTTAAACAATAACTATGTCAATTATATATGTTGGTACATAAAAATAAATGGAGAAAAATAAAAAAGGAGAATGAGTATGAAAAAACAATTTGCCCTGTTCTCTACCTTATTACTTTTAGGTTCATCAATGCCAGTAGGTGCATTTGCAGAAGGTAATAACTTGGTAGCTGAAAATAGTTCTGTCGCAGAAACAACCGCAGAAGCAACAACTGCTGAAGCCACTGAAACGACAGCGACTAGTGAAACAACAGAAGCGACAGAAGAATCAACAACTGAAACAGAAAGTTCAACCGAATCAAGTGAATCTGCAACCACGGAGTCCACGGAAACGTCAGGAACCGAAACGACAGATTCCACAACGGATTCTACATCCACAAGTACGACAGAATCGACTACTGACTCCACCTCGACGAGTACAACAGAGTCAACCACAGATTCTACGTCAACAAGTACAACTGAATCAAGTACCACGCCAACGACCACACCAAGTTCTTCTAAAGAACAGCCAAAACCTGGCACGAGTACTTCTGAATCAAAACAGCCGGCGAAACCAGTGACACCAACAGCACCAGCTGAAAAGCCAGTAGAGCAACCAGCAGCGTCAACACCGCAGCCCGAAATAGTCCCACCAGTTACAAATGAAACGGTTGGGTTAGTGGAAGACGATGAGACGTTTACGGTCAGCAAAACGAAGAAGACAGAAGAGTTTATTCAAGAAATCGGTGAATCTGCTCGGAAAGTGGCCAAGGACAAAAACTTATATGCTAGTGTGATGATTGCTCAAGCAATTTTAGAAAGTGGCAGCGGCAATAGTAAATTAAGCCAGAAACCAAACTACAATTTGTTTGGTATTAAAGGCGATTACAAAGGTCAATCTGTTTCTTTTATTACCTATGAAGACAATGGTTTCGGTAACCTATACACAGTAGAAGCAAAATTCCGTCAATATCCAACGTATAAAGAATCAATGGAAGATTATGCGAAATTATTGAAAAATGGTTTAGATTCCAATAAAGATTTCTATCATGGTGTCTGGAAAACGGAAGCCAAATCATACAAAGAAGCGACACGTTTCCTAACAGGAAAATACGCAACGGACAAAGATTACCATAAGAAATTAAATGCGTTAATTAAAACATACGATTTAACTTATTATGATAAAGAAAAAGCAACCGTTGAACCAATGGAATCAAATTTCCCAGCCTATAATGGCAAAAACTATGACACCTTTAATAGTTATGCTTGGGGCAACTGTACACAATATGTTTACAACCGTATTACGCAATTAGGTAAACGTGTGGACTTAACAATGGGGAATGGTCAAGATTGGGGCGAAACAGGTCGTGCACGCGGGTACAAAGTAAGTCGTACACCAAAAGCAGGCGCAGCGGTTTCCTTCCCAGCTGGTGTTTTAGGCGCAGACAATACTTATGGTCATGTCGCATTTGTGGAAAAAGTCTTTAAAGATGGTAGCATCTTAATTTCTGAAATGAACGTGAAGGGATTAAACGTTGTTTCGACACGTACAATCTCAGCTGATGAAACACATTTAATGAACTATATCGTTCCAAAAGATAAATAAAAAAATCAGCTCTTTGTCAATAAGAACGAATGAGTTGGAAAAATCAAAGCTAGCACTGAAGAAGCAATTTTAATTCTTCAGTGCTAGCTTTTTTTTGTGGCAAAAGTTCTCTCCAATAAAGTTTAATACATTCAGATATTGCCAGGAGGCTTCAGGTCGGGATGAGTTAGCAACAGTCGCTGAGAGCTATATTTTTTTTAGGTAGAATCATTTACTTTTAGGTGGAAGATGTCTTATAATTGTAAGCGGATACAAAAAATAAAAAAAGAGGTGGGTAAATGAGTAAAAAAGAAATAAATCAAGTAGTTGCCAGTAGCTATCAATTGTATATTAATGGAGAGTGGACAACAGGTAGTGGTAACAAAATGATTGCTAGTTACAATCCTAGTAATGGTGAAAAATTAGCAGAATTTGTAGATGCCACAAATGCAGATGTGGATCGAGCTGTAGAAGCAGCCCAAGAAGCGTTTCAGACATGGAAAGATGTTGACGTTGTAACAAGAAGCAATCTTTTATTGAAAATTGCTGATTTGATTGAAGAAAATCAAGAACATTTGGCTATGGTGGAGACTTTAGATAATGGAAAACCGCTTCGGGAAACGCAATCGATTGATGTCCCTGCCAGTGCAGACCATTTTCGGTATTTTGCTAGTGTGATTCGTGGAGAAGAAGGATCTGTCAAAGAATTTGATAAGGATACGTTATCCATTGTTGTGAAAGAACCCATCGGTGTTGTGGGTCAAATTATTCCGTGGAATTTCCCCTTATTAATGGGTGCTTGGAAATTAGCGCCAGCGTTGGCAGCAGGTAATACGGTTGTGATTCATCCGTCCTCGAGCACATCATTAAGTCTGTTGGAATTGTTTAAGATTTTTGATCAAGTCTTGCCGAAAGGAGTAGTGAATTTAATCACCGGTCGTGGTTCTGATTCAGGAAATTATATGTTGGCACATCCAGGGTTTGATAAGCTAGCTTTTACAGGCTCGACAGAGGTAGGGTACACTGTCGCTAAAGCCGCAGCCGACCGCCTAATTCCAGCCACTTTAGAACTTGGCGGAAAATCAGCCAACATTATTTTTGAAGATGCCAATTGGGAACGTGCATTAGAAGGCGTGCAGTTAGGGATTTTATTCAATCAAGGGCAAGTTTGTTGTGCTGGGTCTCGTGTGTTCGTTCAGTCAGGTATTTATGATCAATTTGTAGAAGCTTTAAAGGAAAAGTTTGAACAAGTGAACGTTGGTTTCCCGTGGGAAAAAGATGTTGAAATGGGCGCTCAGATCAATGAGCATCAATTGGAAGAAATTTTAAAATATGTCGAAATTGGTGTGAAGGAAGGAGCTACGCTGATTACTGGTGGGCAACGTTTAACAGAAAATGGGCTAGACAAGGGGGCGTTTTTAGCGCCTACGTTATTAGCGAATGGTACGAATACAATGTGTGTGGCCCAAGAAGAAATCTTTGGTCCTGTTGCAACAGTGATTAAATTTGAAACGGAAGAAGAAGTCATTCGTTTAGCTAATGATTCTGAATATGGTCTAGGTGGTGCCGTCTTTTCTCAAGATATCAATGTGGCATTACGGGTTGCTCGTGGTGTACGGACAGGTCGGATGTGGGTCAACACATACAATCAATTGCCTGCGGGCGCGCCATTTGGCGGTTATAAAAAATCAGGAATTGGTCGAGAAACGCATAAATCAATGCTAGATGCTTATACGCAAATGAAAAATATTTACATTGTGACAAAAGAAGAAGCAGATGGACTGTATTAAGTAGTGTAGTGAATTTTAGATAACAAACTTATTTGTGGCTATTGTTATTTTCGAGCTAAACAAAACAATAATTTTTTGAAAAAGTTGAGTGATGAGTAAAGTAAAACAGATTAAAAGTAAAGCCTGGTGCAAAAATCACTTTGGATTTTTGTACCAGGCTTTAAAGCGGAGTAACAATAGTGGCCACTCTTGGTTGTTTTAAATTTTCGACTATTATAGAAGGAGTTATTTTGCTTCTTCTGCTTCAAATTTAGCAAAAGCTGTTTCAATAACTTCTTTTAATGCAGAAGCAGAAGCTTCCATTTTTTCTTGTTCAGCATCTGTTAATGGAATTTCAATGACTTGTTTAACTCCTTGGCGGTTGATGATCGCTGGTGCACCGATATAAATATCGTTTTGACCATATTCACCTTCTAAATAAACAGATAATGGTAACACAGAGTTTTCATCGTTTAGGATAGCTTTAGTGATACGCGCTAGTGCAACCGCGATTCCATAGAAAGTAGCTCCTTTTTTCTCGATGATTGTGTAAGCAGCGTCGCGTACGTTGAAGAATAAATTAACCATTGCTTCTTCATCGACGTCAGGATTATTTTTCACCCATTCGTAAATTTGTAAGCCAGCGACATTCGCATGTGACCAAACTGGGAATTCTGTATCTCCGTGTTCCCCTAAGATGTAGGCATGGACATTTCGTGCATCAACATCAACTAATTCGGCAATTGCTTGACGGAAACGAGCAGAATCTAGTGAAGTTCCTGAACCGATTACTCGTTCTTTCGGGAAGCCAGAGAATTTCCAAGTTGAATAAGTCAAAATGTCGACTGGGTTTGCGGCAACTAAGAAGATACCGTTGAAACCAGAATCAACAATTGTTGTAACGATTTCTTTATTAATTTTCAAGTTTTTATGAACTAAGTCTAAACGAGTTTCGCCTGGTTTTTGAGGCGCACCAGCTGTTAAGACAACTAAGTCTGCATCATGGCAATCGTCATAAGTAGCAGCATAGATTTTTTTAGGAGAAGTAAATGCTAATGCGTGAGATAAGTCCAACGCGTCTCCTTCAGTTTTTGGTACATTAATATCAATAATCCCAACTTCTTGAGCAATATTCTGAGTTACTAAAGCAAAGGCATAGCTAGAACCTACGGCACCGTCCCCGACTAAAATTACTTTTTGGTGATCTTTATTCCCTGCGGCTGCAGTCATGTGTACCATTCCTTCCTCTACATTCTTTTTCGTGAGCAACGAGTTTTTATTTCCTGTTGCTAAAGTGATAGTAACATGGTTTGTAAAAAATGTCACGAACTTTGATTGTAAAAATGATACAGTTTTCAGACCTGTTTCAAAATGGTAGCTCTTACATGTGCGTAATTTCACTATCTTACGCATATTTAAATTTCTAAAAAATTTTTTTACATCTTTCTTAATCTTCAAAGACTGCGAGTTTTTTTATTTCTATGGTATAATGAATAAAACTGGGTAGCGCATACGCTTCCCAGCCATTTTGTGTTGGCAAGCTTATAATCCAAGGAGAATGAAAGATGAAAGTAATCGTAGGACTGGGAAATCCCGGTAGTAAATACAAAGAAACAAAACACAACATTGGCTTTATTACGCTAGATGAAATTGCGTATCGGCAAAATGTTTCGTTTAATAATAGTAATTTTGAAGCAGATATTGCAGAGTTTTTTATAGGGACTGAGAAAGTATTGTTAGTGAAACCATTAACATTTATGAATGAATCAGGTCGCTCTGTTGGGCCGCTGTTGACCTACTTTGGGGTAGATGAGGAAGACTTGATTGTTATTTATGATGACTTAGACTTAGAGGTCGGTAAAATTCGTTTACGGCAAAAAGGTAGTGCTGGCGGCCACAATGGGATAAAAAGTCTGATTGCCCATTTAGGAACTAATGTCTTTCCTAGAATTAAAATTGGCATTGGTCGGCCCTCAAAAAATGATACAGTTATCCACCATGTACTAAGTACTTTTCCCAAAGAAACACACGAAGAGATGTTACTTGCTGTAAAAAAAGCAGCCGATGCCGCTTTATATGCATGCGAAGGACATACGTTTGTTGAAACAATGAATCAATTTAATGGAAAATAGCAGAAAGGAGGGCCCTTGTTTGAATATTATCGAACGAATTAGCCAAACAGAAATTGCTAAATCATGGCGCAGTCAACTAATGACAACAGGAACGCGCCAACTAATTACTGGGTTATCAGGCTCTGCTAAAACATTACTGATGGCAGGCGCTTTACAAAAGACGCATCAAAAAATTGTTATTGCGGTCCCAAACCTATACTATGCCAATCAATTAGTAGATGATTTTTTAAATATTTTACCTTCAGAACAAGTTCATCTATTTCCAGTAGATGAAGTGTTATCCGCCGAAATGGCCTTTTCTTCACCAGAAGCGCGCGCAGATCGAGTGAGTGCGTTAAATTTCCTGATGACAGCGAATGCAGGAATCGTGGTCGTACCAGTAGCTGGACTACGAAAATATTTGCCAACGAAAGAAACGTGGCAAAATGCGCAACTTCATTGGGAAATCGGGACGGAAGTAGAACCTGAAATCCTCGCGCAACGCTTAGTGTTAATGGGCTATGAACGCCAATCGATGGTCGGGAAGCCTGGCGAATTTAGTATTCGCGGAAGCATTATTGATGTCTATCCGCTAAATGCCGAATACCCTGTTCGGGTGGAACTGTTTGATGTTGAAATTGACTCCATCCGTTATTTCGAAGCAGATACCCAACGTTCATTAGAAAATCTTGAAGAAGTAACGATTTCACCAATGACTGATTTAGTATTCTCAAAGGCAGATATGAATCATGGCATGATGAGGTTACAAGATGCTCTAGAAAAACGTTTAGCGACAGCTAAAGATCAAACGGAGACCGATTTTTTAGAAGAATATTTTGGTCAGTTGCTGTCTTCTTGGGAACAAGGGATTCCTACAGAAAATGCTCACTATTATACAGATTTTCTGTACCAACAAAAAACTACGCTGTTAGATTATTTACCAGAAAATAGTTTGCTTTTTGTGGATGATTATTCTCGTATGATGGAAACGGAGCGAGAAATCGCTAGAGAGGAAGCGGAATGGCAAACCCTGAAAATTGAAGAAATGCGCGTGTTTTCTGAACAAACTTTTGGCGTAGACTTTCATGATCAATTGCGAAAAACTGCACGAAATACGACCTTCTTTTCACTTTTTCAAAAAGGAATGGGGAATCTTCGTTTCCAAGAAGTCCATAATTTCCAATATCGTTCAATGCAACAATTCTTCGGTCAAATGCCGTTGCTAAAAGCGGAAGTGGACCGTTGGCAAAAGCAAAACCAAACGGTCGTTGTTTTTGTTCCTACGAAAGAACGGATTCAAAAAGTCGAAGAGCTATTTCAGGACTTTGACATACCTAGCGTAGTAAGCAATTGGGATCAGCTGTTAGATGGACATGTCCAAATTGTTCAAGGGGCATTACAAACAGGGTTTGAATTACCTAAAAACAAGCTCGTGGCGATTACGGAAAAAGAAATTTTTCATACAACGACCAAAAAACGGGCACGTCGTCAAACAATCTCTAATGCGGAACGTTTGAAAAGTTATAGCGACTTAAAAACGGGCGATTATGTCGTTCATGCGAATCACGGGATTGGTAAATATATTGGTATGGAAACCTTAGAAGTTGATGGGGTTCATCAAGATTACATGACTATCTTGTACCAAAATGATGACAAGTTATTTATTCCAGTAACACAATTGAACTTGATTCAAAAGTTCGTTGCTTCCGAGTCTAAAACGCCGAAAATTAACAAGCTAGGCGGCAGCGAATGGACGAAAACTAAACGAAAAGTTGCTTCGAAAATTGAAGATATCGCGGATGATTTAATCTTACTTTATGCGACAAGAGAGTCGGAAAAAGGCTATGCTTTTCCGCCAGATGATGCGTATCAAAAAGAATTTGAAGAGGCTTTTCCGTATTCTGAAACAGATGATCAATTACGTAGTGCTGCCGAAATTAAACACGACATGGAAAAATCTCGACCAATGGATCGTTTGTTAGTTGGCGATGTAGGGTTTGGTAAAACAGAAGTGGCTTTACGAGCGGCTTTCAAAGCTGTTAGCAACAATAAACAGGTTGCCTTTTTAGTGCCAACAACTATTTTAGCGCAACAACATTACGAAACGATTCAAGAGCGGTTTGAGGGCTTTCCTGTAGAAATTGGTTTATTAAGTCGTTTCCGCACGAAAAAACAGCAAAATGAAACAATTGAAAAAATTAAACATGGCCAAGTAGATATTGTGATTGGTACCCATCGTTTATTGTCGCAAGATATTAATTTTAGTGATTTAGGCTTGTTGATTATTGATGAGGAACAACGGTTTGGAGTGAAACATAAAGAACGACTAAAACAATTGCGTTCACAAGTGGATGTCTTGACGTTAACAGCAACGCCAATCCCAAGGACCCTTCATATGTCGATGTTAGGTGTCCGTGATTTATCCGTCATCGAAACCCCACCAGAGAATCGTTATCCAATCCAAACGTATGTCATGGAAAATAATCCTGGGGCGATTCGGGAAGCGATTGAGCGAGAAATGGCCCGAGATGGTCAAGTCTTTTATTTATACAATCGAGTAGATACGATTGAACGAAAAGTTGAAGAGTTACAAGCACTAGTTCCAGATGCACGAATTGCGTATGCACATGGTCAAATGACAGAAGTACAACTGGAGAATACTTTGTTTGATTTTATTGAAGGACAATATGATATATTAGTCACTACAACAATTATTGAAACAGGAGTAGATATTCCTAATGCTAATACCTTGTTTGTAGAAAATGCGGACTACATGGGCTTATCTACGTTGTATCAATTACGTGGTCGTGTGGGGCGTAGCAATCGAGTGGCCTATGCTTATTTTATGTACGAACAGCAAAAAATCCTAAACGAAGTTAGCGAGAAACGTTTAGAAGCAATTAAAGACTTTACGGAATTAGGTTCTGGGTTCAAAATTGCGATGCGAGACCTTTCCATTCGAGGGGCCGGAAACCTTCTTGGTGCCCAACAACATGGCTTCATTGATTCGGTTGGGTTTGATATGTACTCACAGATGTTATCTGAGGCAGTTGCTCGTAAACAAGGAAAAAATATCCAAGACCAAAAAACGTCTGTTGAAATTGATTTGGGCATTGATGCTTATATTCCAGGAACGTACATTACAGACGAACGACAAAAAATTGAAATTTATAAACGGATTCGTCAATTAGAAAATATGGATATGTACGAAGAATTAGAAGCGGACTTGTTAGACCGCTTTGGAGAGTATCCTGACGAAGTGGCGCATTTATTAACCACTGGCCGTATCAAAATGGATGGCGACCGTGCCTTGTTAGAAAGTATTCGTAAACGCGACCAAAAAGTCAAGTTTGTGTTAAGTAAAATTGGCACAAAAACATACTCTGTGGAGCAGTTGTTTGAAGCGTTATCGGCAACCAGCTTAAAAGCGGATCTAGCAGTTGAGAAAGAACAAATGACTATTTCCTTGAAGTTGCCGAAAGATTGTAAAGAAGCTGTTTGGATTCAAGAAATTGCTACTTTTACAACCGCATTGCGACAAGAAAAATACAAACATTCGCAAGGAACGGATTCCCTTTAAAAGGAGGCCTAGAAGATGGCACAAAAAGAAATGCAACGAATGATGCAAGGTGCCGTTGTGTTAACCGTTGCTTCCTTCATTGCAAAAGTGTTGAGTGCGTTTTATCGCGTTCCTTTTCAGAACTTTGTAGGGGATGAAGGATTTTACGTGTATCAGCAAGTTTATCCAATCTATGGGATTGCGATGACATTAGCATTGTCAGGCTTACCGCAATTTATTTCCAAAATTGTTGCTGAACAACCAGATATTCGGAGTCAAAAACAAGTGTTGCGCCAACTATATCCCTATGTGTTATGGTTAGCGATTGCTTGTTGGGCCTTCTTTTTCTTTGGTAGTCAAGAAATTGCTATTAGTATGGGGGATGCTGCACTCCAACCATTAATGGAAGTTGTTTCCTTTACCTTTTTACTCGTTCCAATTCTTTCTTTCTATCGTGGGAATTTTCAAGGTCATTTGTTGATGGTGCCTAGTGGTATTTCACAGGTGATGGAACAGTTTGTGCGTGTCGGGGTTATTCTAGTAGCTGCGTTGTCCTATCATTACTTTGGTGGCTCCATTTACCAAACGGGGACGGTGGCCATGAGTGGTGCGTTGGCTGGCGGTATCTTAGCGGTACTTGTCTTATGGTACTACAATCGAAAAATTCTTAGTGGAAGTACGGAATACTTGCATCAATGGAAGATTATGCCTCAAACCACAGGACTATTTAAACGTTTAATGATTGAGGGTGGTTTGGTCTCTTTATATAGTGCTTTTCTGATTCTATTTCAATTAATTGATTCCTTTAAAGTAAAAAATGCCCTCATGCTTTTCGGGCTCTCTGATTTAGCTGCGAAAGTGGACAAAGGGGTCTATGATAGAGGACAACCACTAGTTCAATTAGGATTGGTAATTGCTTTAGCTTTAAGCTCGACCTTTTTACCAGGTTTGACAAAATATTTTATGAAAAAAGACCGTCAACAATTTTTACAAGTTGCAAAAATCTTTTTGCGTCTTACCACAACCTTGGCATCGGCGGCTTCGATTGGTCTGATGATGTTATTGCCGTACATGAACTTTACGCTTTTTAAAGATTATAAAGGCAACGATGTTTTAGGGGTGTATGTTTTATCCATCGCTTTTATGGCCATTATTCAGGCCTACCAAAGTATTGAACAAAGTCGCAATCGTTTTAAAGGTCCTTTAGTGGCAGCTGGTGTGGGCTTATTAGTGAAATTACTGACAACGGGCTTTTTTACCATTCGTTGGGGAACATTAGGTGCTAGTTGGTCTACTATTCTTGGGTTACTAGCGACGTTATTCGTTTTAGTCCGACAATCGGATGCAGCGATTAATTGTTTTGTTCGAGAACGAAACTTTTTGAAAAAACTGTTGCTTAGTTTAGCAATCATGATGCTGTCATTACTGGTCTATCAAGGAATTATCTCCATCTTGTTCCAAGGTGTGCATCACCGAAGTCAAGCGTTTTTCGTTACAGTTTTAGGTGTTGCAGTGGGTGGTACAGTTTTTATTAGCACCATCATTAAGTTAGAATTATTTACGATACGTGAATGGTTAAGTTTACCGTATGGCGCAAAAATTTTACGGATGAGACAAAAAAAATAAAAGAGGTGAATGTGATGCGGTTAGATAAATTTTTAAAAGTTTCTCGCATTATTAAAAGAAGAACAGTTGCCAAAGAAGTCGCTGATAAAGGTCGGATTCAAATCAACGGAGTCTTAGCCAAATCTTCTAGTACTGTGAAGATTGGTGACCTTGTCAAAATTCAATTTGGGAACAGAATTTTAGAAGTAGAAGTCCTGCAACTAAATGACTCTACGAAAAAAGAAGATGCCACAAAAATGTATGAAATAAAATCAGAAACACGTGTCTCTGAAGAATAAGCAGGTGAGGATGGAGCGCTTGGCAAGTTCATTGAAAAGATGAATATTCCAAGCGCTTCATCCTTTCAGCGTTTTAATGAAACAGACGCGCCGCTTTTGAAAAAAATTAATAAATCAACCGCTGTTATTTCAAAAGCAAAGAATATTTTAGAAAAAAGCTTGATTTTCTTTAACTTCTCTGAAATTAACATTAGACAAGGTTCTTAGATGTTGGTATAATAAAACGGACAATCCAAAGCGAGTGGAGCGAGACGATGGGAAAGAATGAAAAAAACTCGAAGAAAGTTGCGGCATTGGAAAATGACTACACGAAAGAACAGTATGTCGAATTCCAAAAACAACAGAAACAATTGATTTTTAGACGCAGACGCTTGGCAGCGATTTTTCTCGTGGCCTTCATTATTTTTGCCTTTTCTGGCATCCAATTGATGAAAGATTATCATCGCTTAGGTGCTTTTAAACAAGAACGAGCAGATGCAATTGCTGAATCCGTAGCAGTTGATAAGAAGGTCAAGGATCTAAAAAAAGACGTTGCTTTGTTAAAAGATGATGATTATGTGGCAAAATTAGCACGTAGCCGTTTCCTTCTCTCAAAAGAAGGCGAACAGATTTATCCCACACCAGAACAAATGAAAAAAACACAGACTTCTGGAGCGGAAGAAAGCAAGAGCAGTTCAGAAAAAAATAGTCAATCACAGTCTTCAACTGAAACAACTAAGTCTTCAGCTGAATAAACTGCAATTATAATTAGGGAAAAAATAGGAGGAACAATTTTTTTATGTCAATCGAAGTAGGAGCTAAATTGCCAGGAAAAGTGTCAGGGATTACTAACTTTGGTGCATTTATTGATTTAGGAGAAGGAAAAACTGGGTTAGTACACATCAGTGAAGTGTCTAATGGATTCGTTAAAGATATTCATGATGTATTAACAGTAGGTGACGAAGTAACAGTGAAAGTAACCTCAGTTGGTGACGACGGCAAAATTGGCTTATCGATCCGTAAAGCACAAGAGCCAGCAGAAGGGCAACAACCAAAACGTGAATTTCAACGTCGTGAAAACAATTATGAGAATCGTGACCGTAATCCACGCGCAGGGGGCAAAAAGCCTTTCAATAAACCACAAGCAAATAACAATAACAATAAACAAGATTTTGACTCATTGATGAGCTCTTTCTTGAAAGATAGTGATGACCGTTTATCTTCATTAAAACGTAATACTGAAGGCAAACGTGGTGGACGTGGCGGACGTCGCGGCTAAGCACAAACAAATAGGGGGACTGGGGATAACGAATGGGTTATTTCTCGGTTCCTCTTTTATTCTAAGGAAGAAAGAAGGGCGAACAATGTTTTGGCAGTTTTATAAACGAGGAAAAGAACAAGGATTTTGGCAACCGCATCAAACAATCGTGGTCGCCGTTTCTGGTGGTGTAGACTCCATGGCCCTTTTGACGTTAATGGAACAGGTGGCAGAAAAAGAACAATTACAATTGGTTGTTGCACACGTCAATCATCAATTGCGAGAAGCGTCGGCACAGGAAGCGCAATATCTCGCTACCTATTGTCAGCAGCGAGAGCTAACGTATTATGAAACACGTTGGGAAGACCCTGAAAAGCAACGAAATTTAGAAGCAAAAGCGCGCACATTTCGTTATGAATTTTTTAAAGAAGTCATGGAAATTGAAGGTGCGGCGGTCTTAATGACGGCACATCATCTAGACGATCAAGCGGAAACGATTTTAATGAAGCTGATTCGAGGAACTAATTTTTCCCATTCCGCAGGCATTAAAGAGAGACGTCCTTTTGCGACAGGGGAATTGATTCGTCCGTTACTTATTTATCCAAAAGAAGAATTGTATCAATTTGCACAGCGCCAAGCATTCGTTTATTTTGAGGACGAAACGAACCAAACCAATGAATATTTGAGAAATCGGCTCCGTAATCAGGTTTTGCCGCTATTAAAGCAGGAAAATCCGCAATTCTTAGATCAGATTGCTTCTTTTAGTAATGAACAACGTTTTGCCCAAGAATTTATTCAAGAACAAATTGAGCCTCAATTATCTGAAGCCGTAGAACCGACCAAACAAGGATGGCGCATTCCTTTGAAGAGATTATTAAAAGAAACGCCTGCGTACCAGCACTTCTTTTTAACCGCGTTTTTCCAAAAAACATTAGTGCCATTAGGGGTTTCGTTAAACCAACGCCAGATGACACAAATTTTAAAAGTTTTGAATGATGAACGGCAACCGCAAGGCTCGGTTATGTTAGAACAGCAATGGCAACTAGCTAAAAGTTATGATTGGCTATGCTTAGAACAAAAACAGGCTGCACTGCGAGAAGAAGTTACACATTTATTAGTACCTGGTGCGGGGATTTATTTATCGGAAACCGAGTGGCTAGGATTAATTGCGACAGACAAACCGTTTCCTCTTCCTGAAGAGATTAATCAATGGGCGGGCCAGTTGTTGGCAATCCCGTTGACCACAGCCACACCTTTGACCGTTCGTCATCGCCAAAGTGGTGATCGGATTACATTAAAACCAGGGTTTACGAAAAAATTAAGCAGAGTTTTTATTGATCAAAAAGTGCCAAATGAAGCGAGAGAGAGTGCTTGGGTCATTACGGATGAGCAAGAGGAAATCATTTGGGTACCAAAATTTGCAAATTCCTATTTGAGTATTCCTTTAGAAACTGATAAAATACACTACAGACTCCTTTTTAAGACAAAGGAGTAATGCTGAAAGGAGCGCACTATGATAGAAAAAGATATTGAGAAAGTCCTAATCTCCAAAGAAGAAATTCTTGCGAAGTCTGCAGAGCTTGGCAAGCAACTGACAGAAGAATATCAAGGGAAAAATCCTTTAGTGGTCGGTATTTTAAAAGGTGCAGTACCATTTATGGCTGATTTGACTCGTGAAATCAATACTTATTTAGAATTGGACTTTATGGATGTATCTAGCTACGGCAACGCGACAGTTTCTTCAGGCGAAGTAAAAATTGTCAAAGACTTGGACACAAATGTCGAAGGTAGACATATTTTAATCGTAGAAGATATCATCGATAGTGGTCGTACATTAGCGTATTTAGTAGATTTGTTTAGATACCGTAAAGCTGCATCTGTGAAAATTGTTACCTTATTAGATAAACCAGAAGGCCGTGTGGTAGACATTAAAGCTGACTACGTAGGGTTTGATGTGCCCAATGAGTTTGTGGTCGGTTACGGATTAGACTATGCAGAAACGTACCGCAACTTGCCTTATATTGGCGTTTTAAAACCTGAAGTTTACGAATCAAATTAATATCTATCAAGGAATTAATTGTGTTACAATGTAAAGGTCAGGATTGATAAAAGAATAACATGAATTGTAATGATGAGCATAAGGAGGACAGGCATGAACAAAAAGAATAATGGCATGAAAAATGGTTTATACTACGTCTTAGTAGTACTTGCCATGGTCATGGTTGTCTATTTCATTTTTGGAAATAACAACCAACAATCGCCAGACATCGATTACTCAACCTTCCAACAACAATTGGAAGACGGAAAAGTCAAAGACATGACCATTCAACCAACCAATGGGGTTTACCGGATTGAAGGTCAGTATAAAGAAAAACAAGAAGTGAAAGACACAGGTGGTCTGTCATTGTGGGGCTCAACGCAAGCGTCGTCAAAAGGCTTCACAACAACCGTTTTACCTAGTGATACAACCTTAGCTGGCATTCAAGATGCGGCACAAAATAACAAGGTGAAGCTAGTTGTCAAAGAACAATCAACAAGTGGTGCTTGGTTGTCACTGTTGTTTAGTTTCTTACCATTAGTGATTATTTTCTTCTTCTTCTACATGATGATGAGCCAACAAGGCGGTGGCGGTGGCGGCGGTGGCCGTGTGATGAACTTCGGTAAATCAAAAGCCAAAGAAGCCGATAAAAAAGCTAACCGTGTCCGCTTCTCAGATGTAGCTGGTGCGGAAGAAGAAAAACAAGAATTAGTTGAAGTAGTGGAATTCTTAAAAGATCCACGTCGTTTCGCTGAATTAGGCGCACGGATTCCTGCGGGCGTACTATTAGAAGGACCTCCAGGGACTGGTAAAACGTTACTTGCTAAAGCCGTAGCAGGTGAAGCAGGTGTGCCATTTTACTCAATCTCAGGTTCAGATTTCGTTGAAATGTTTGTCGGGGTCGGTGCTAGCCGTGTCCGGGATTTATTTGAAACAGCGAAGAAAAACGCGCCTGCGATTATCTTTATCGATGAAATCGATGCAGTTGGTCGTCAACGTGGTGCTGGTATGGGTGGCGGACACGACGAACGTGAACAAACCCTTAACCAATTATTAGTTGAGATGGATGGTTTTGATGGCAATGAAGGAGTTATCGTAATTGCTGCAACGAACCGTTCAGACGTGTTAGACCCAGCGTTGTTACGTCCAGGTCGTTTTGACCGCCAAATCTTGGTAGGACGTCCAGATGTCAAAGGTCGTGAAGCGATTTTACGTGTTCATGCGAAAAACAAACCGTTAGCTGATGACGTTGATTTGAAAGTTGTTGCACAACAAACACCAGGTTTCGCTGGTGCTGATTTAGAAAATGTCTTAAACGAAGCAGCCTTAGTTGCCGCTCGTCGTAACAAGAAAAAAATTGATGCTTCTGATGTGGATGAAGCCGAAGACCGCGTAATTGCTGGTCCAGCTAAAAAAGATCGCGTGATTAATAAAAAAGAACGCGAAATGGTGGCTTACCATGAAGCAGGACACACAATTGTTGGTTTAGTCTTAAGCCGTGCTCGTGTTGTCCACAAAGTAACAATTATCCCTCGTGGTCGCGCAGGCGGTTATATGATTGCTTTACCAAAAGAAGATCAATTCTTAATGACTAAAGAAGATATGTTTGAACAAATCGTTGGCTTACTTGGTGGACGTACAGCAGAAGAAATTATCTTTGGCGTTCAATCAACAGGGGCTTCAAATGACTTTGAACAAGCAACAGGGATTGCCCGTAGCATGGTAACGGAATATGGAATGAGTGACAAATTAGGACCTGTTCAATATGAAGGAAACCATCAAGTCTTTGTCGGTCGTGATTATGGTCAAACAAAAGCTTACTCAGAACAAGTGGCGTTTGAAATCGATCAGGAAGTTCGCCGTATCTTAATGGATGCTCATACAAAAGCGCATGAAATTATCGAAGCGCACCGTGAACAACATAAACTAATCGCTGAAAAACTATTAGAATATGAAACATTAGATGCAAAAGCAATCAAATCATTATTTGAAACAGGTAAAATGCCTGAAGGTGCTGACAGCGACTATCCTAGTGAAAAAGAAGCGCAAACATTCGAAGAAGCAAAACGTGCTTTAGAAGAAAAAGAAGCGCAAAAACAAGTTGAAGAAAAACAAGACTTTGAAGAAGCGAAAAAAGAATTACATGATGAAGCAGAAGAAGTCAAAGTAGAAAGCGAACAAACAGAAAAAGAAGTCCAATCTGAAGAGAAAAAAGATTCAGATTCCAATTCTGAATATGATCGCAATAACTACGAAGATCGTTATAAATAACCAATTAGTAGAAGGTGCAGTATTTGTCGAGTTGACGAATACTGCACCTTCTATAATATTAAGATATTCTATAGAAGGAAGATTATTTGGTTGAAAAAACACCTGATTCCTAGTATTATCTGACTAATGGACAAAAAAGCACCAAGAGAAGAGGAAAAAGAATGGAAGATTATTTAGTAAAAGCCCTTTGTTATAAAGGTTCAATACGAGCATATGCCATCAGTGCCACTGAAACTGTTAGCGAAGCGCAAAGAAGACATGATACATGGAGTTCTTCTACCGCAGCGTTAGGGCGCACATTGATTGGAGCCCTTTTACTAGGAGCGACTTTAAAAGGTGACGATAAATTAACTGTAAAAGTACAAGGAAATGGCCCAGCTGGCGCTATTATTGTCGATAGTAATGGCCGTGGAGAAACAAAAGGCTACATTAAAAATCCACATGTCAGCTTAAAGTTGAATGCAACAGGTAAAATTGATGTACGTGGTGCTGTCGGTAACGAAGGAATTTTCACAGTCATTAAAGATTTAGGATTAAAAGAAACCTTTTCTGGACAAACACCTATTGTTTCTGGTGAAATCGGTGAAGACTTTACATATTTTATGGCGGTCTCTGAACAAGTTCCTTCAGCTATCGGTTTAGGTGTATTGGTGGACACGGATGAATCTGTGAAAGCAGCCGGTGGTTTTATGATTCAAGTAATGCCAGGTGCCGATGAAAGTACCATTGATTTTATTGAACAGCGTCTAGCGGAAGTACCACCAATTTCACAATTACTAGAAAATGGAGAAACACCTGAACAAGTCTTGTATCGCTTATTGGGAGAAGACGAAGTAGAAATTTTAGAAAAAATGCCTGTACAATTTAAATGTGACTGTTCCAAAGAAAAATTTGCGACCGCTTTGATTGCTGTTGGGATCGATGAATTAAATGCGATGATTGATGAAGATCATGGAGCAGAAGCAGTTTGTCAATTCTGTAACAATAAATATCACTATAGTGAAGAAGAATTAATTGAACTTCGCGATGAAGCGATTCGCAATACGAAACAAAAGTAGGAGGAAAGACTATGTGGAAAATTGGAGACGTTGAAATCCCCAACCGTGTTGTCGTAGCTCCGATGGCGGGTATTAGTAACGCCGCTTTTCGTGTGACTGTAAAAGAATTTGGCGCAGGATTAGTTGTTTGTGAAATGATTAGTGACAAAGGAATTAAATTAAGAAACAAAAAAACCTTAGAAATGCTATATATTGATGAGCGAGAATATCCTTTAAGTGTACAAATTTTTGGTGGAGATAAAGAAACATTAGTGGAAGCTGCTAAGTTTGTGGAAGAAAATACGCAAGCGGCGATTATTGATATTAACATGGGTTGCCCTGTCAATAAAATAATTAAAGCTGAAGCTGGTGCGAAATGGTTGCTGGATCCGAATAAAGTGCATGAGATGGTTCACGCAGTCTCTTCGGCAGTTTCTTTGCCTGTTACTGTAAAAATGCGAACAGGCTGGGATGAAGATCATCTATATGCTGTAGACAACGCTTTGGCTGCCGAACAAGCAGGGGCTTCGGCAATTGCTATGCATGGTCGAACACGTGTCCAAATGTACGAAGGGACAGCCAACTGGGACGTTTTAAAGGAAGTGAAAAAGCATTTAACCATTCCTTTTATGGGAAATGGCGATGTCAAAACGCCTGAAGATGCTAAACGCATGTTAGAATATGTTGGAGCGGATGGTGTGATGATTGGTCGAGCTGCTTTGGGCAATCCTTGGATGATTCAACGGACGAAAGAATACTTGGAAACGGGCGAATTGATGCCTGAGCCTTCACCAGCTGAAAAAATCAATATTGCAAAAGTTCATTTACAACGATTAGTGGATTTAAAAGGTGAAAAAATTGCGGTCCGTGAGTTTCGCCAACATGCTTCTTACTATCTAAAAGGAATCTCGCGAGCGGCCAAAGTGAAAGTTGCGATTAACCAAGTTGAAACACAACAAGCAGTTGTCGATTTACTTGATGCCTTTGTAGAGAAGGTTTCCAAAGTTGCTGTAACTACTATAGAAGAATAAAAAATTCAAGCCGAAAGTAAAATTCGGCTTGCTTTTTTTCGAATTACTGTGGCATTATTAGGATAGGTTAAAATCAAGAATGGAGGAACAACAGTGGCAGAAGAACAACAAGCGCATTTAGAGGATTTAAATGATCAAATGCTCGTGCGCCGCGAAAAAATGGAAGCTTTACGTGAAGAAGGGATTGATCCTTTCGGTAAACGTTTCGATCGCACTCATAATTCAGCAGAACTTCATGAACAATATGATAATCATACAAAAGAAGAACTTAGTGAAATGAATACAGAAGTCAGCGTTGCTGGACGTATGATGACAAAACGTGGTAAAGGAAAAGCTGGTTTCGCCCATTTGCAAGACCGTGAAGGCCAAATTCAAATTTATGTTCGGAAGGACCAAGTTGGAGACGAAGCCTATGAACTATTTAAACATGCTGACTTAGGCGACTTCTTTGGTGTGACAGGTCAAGTAATGAAAACCAATACGGGGGAAGTTACTGTTAAAGCTCAAACAATTACGTTATTAACTAAAGCTTTGCGTCCATTGCCAGATAAATACCATGGATTAACGAATGTGGAACAACGCTATCGTCAACGCTATTTGGATTTAATCAGTAACAAAGAAAGCTTTGATCGTTTCATGAAACGCAGTCAAATTATTAGCGAAATCCGTCGTTATCTAGATGGCAATGGCTATGTCGAAGTAGAAACGCCTGTCTTGCATAACGAAGCAGGAGGAGCTGCTGCTCGTCCATTTATCACACACCATAATGCGTTAGATATGGACTTATACTTACGCATTGCCCTAGAGTTACATTTAAAACGTTTAATTGTCGGTGGCATGGAAAAAGTATATGAAATTGGTCGTGTCTTCCGTAATGAAGGAATCGATACCACTCATAACCCAGAATTTACAATGCTAGAAGCTTATACTGCTTATACTGATTATCAAGATGTGATGGATTTAACAGAGGGAATTATTCGTAATGCTGCGGAAAAAGTCTTAGGAACTACTGATATCACGTACGATGGTCAAGCGGTTGACTTAGGAAGTCCTTTCAAACGTCTACACATGGTAGATGCGGTCAAAGAACAAACGGGCGTAGATTTTTGGCAAGAGATGACGATAGAAGAAGCCCGTGCGTTGGCTAAAGAACATAATGTTGAAATTACAGATGCCATGACAGTCGGTCATATCATTAATGAATTTTTCGAAACATTTGTAGAAGATACGTTGCAACAACCAACATTTATTTATGGTCACCCAGTCGCTGTTTCACCATTAGCGAAGAAAAATCCAGAAGATGGTCGTTTCACTGACCGCTTTGAACTGTTTATTATCGGAAAAGAGTTTGCTAATGCATTTACAGAATTAAATGATCCGATTGACCAACGTGAACGTTTTGAAGAACAAGAAAAAGAACGGGAACAAGGAAATGATGAAGCACACGGAGTAGATGAAGATTTCATCGAAGCCTTAGAATATGGCTTGCCACCAACCGGAGGATTAGGTATTGGGATTGATCGACTAGTTATGTTATTAACCGATGCACAATCAATTCGTGATGTATTATTATTCCCAACAATGAGATAAAAAAAGATGCCTTAAGGGCATCTTTTTTTGTATTCGCAAAAAATTAAATAAAAAAGAATAGAAAAACAATTGAAACCAATTCTTTTTTTCTAAAAAAATCGAAGATGAGTAATAAAAAGAATTGGTAATCTGATAAAAAAACGAACTTTATCTAATCGGATAAGAAAGAATAATCGGTATTGAAAAAAAGTTTAAAAAAAGTGAAAATAATGATTGACCAATGCTTGAAATCTTGGTATATTATTACATGTCGCAAGGCGAGTCACACAGCTGAGCGATTCAGAAATCAATAATTAAATAACAATTCTTGATTTCAAATCTCTCGAAAAAAGTTTGAAAAAACAACAAAAAAGTTGTTGACAAATAACAAACGAGATGATAAGATATAGAAGTTGTCACAACAGACAACAACAACCGAGCAAAACAACTTAAAAAAACTTTTTTAAAAAAAGTTCTTGACATTCAAACGGAAGTTTGTTATGATATAAAAGTTGCTGCGAGGTAACGTAGACCTTTGAAAACTGAACAAAGAATAGACGAACCAAATGTGTAGGGCGTCTTGATTCAATTCAAGACAACAAACATTTTTAACAAGCAAGCAATATGCTAGCAAACAAATTGAGCTTAACAATCGCAAGATTGTTCTAACTTTTATTATGAGAGTTTGATCCTGGCTCAGGACGAACGCTGGCGGCGTGCCTAATACATGCAAGTCGAACGCTTCTTTCCTCCCGAGTGCTTGCACTCAATTGGAAAGAGGAGTGGCGGACGGGTGAGTAACACGTGGGTAACCTACCCATCAGAGGGGGATAACACTTGGAAACAGGTGCTAATACCGCATAACAGTTTATGCCGCATGGCATAAGAGTGAAAGGCGCTTTCGGGTGTCGCTGATGGATGGACCCGCGGTGCATTAGCTAGTTGGTGAGGTAACGGCTCACCAAGGCCACGATGCATAGCCGACCTGAGAGGGTGATCGGCCACACTGGGACTGAGACACGGCCCAGACTCCTACGGGAGGCAGCAGTAGGGAATCTTCGGCAATGGACGAAAGTCTGACCGAGCAACGCCGCGTGAGTGAAGAAGGTTTTCGGATCGTAAAACTCTGTTGTTAGAGAAGAACAAGGACGTTAGTAACTGAACGTCCCCTGACGGTATCTAACCAGAAAGCCACGGCTAACTACGTGCCAGCAGCCGCGGTAATACGTAGGTGGCAAGCGTTGTCCGGATTTATTGGGCGTAAAGCGAGCGCAGGCGGTTTCTTAAGTCTGATGTGAAAGCCCCCGGCTCAACCGGGGAGGGTCATTGGAAACTGGGAGACTTGAGTGCAGAAGAGGAGAGTGGAATTCCATGTGTAGCGGTGAAATGCGTAGATATATGGAGGAACACCAGTGGCGAAGGCGGCTCTCTGGTCTGTAACTGACGCTGAGGCTCGAAAGCGTGGGGAGCAAACAGGATTAGATACCCTGGTAGTCCACGCCGTAAACGATGAGTGCTAAGTGTTGGAGGGTTTCCGCCCTTCAGTGCTGCAGCAAACGCATTAAGCACTCCGCCTGGGGAGTACGACCGCAAGGTTGAAACTCAAAGGAATTGACGGGGGCCCGCACAAGCGGTGGAGCATGTGGTTTAATTCGAAGCAACGCGAAGAACCTTACCAGGTCTTGACATCCTTTGACCACTCTAGAGATAGAGCTTTCCCTTCGGGGACAAAGTGACAGGTGGTGCATGGTTGTCGTCAGCTCGTGTCGTGAGATGTTGGGTTAAGTCCCGCAACGAGCGCAACCCTTATTGTTAGTTGCCATCATTTAGTTGGGCACTCTAGCGAGACTGCCGGTGACAAACCGGAGGAAGGTGGGGATGACGTCAAATCATCATGCCCCTTATGACCTGGGCTACACACGTGCTACAATGGGAAGTACAACGAGTCGCTAGACCGCGAGGTCATGCAAATCTCTTAAAGCTTCTCTCAGTTCGGATTGCAGGCTGCAACTCGCCTGCATGAAGCCGGAATCGCTAGTAATCGCGGATCAGCACGCCGCGGTGAATACGTTCCCGGGCCTTGTACACACCGCCCGTCACACCACGAGAGTTTGTAACACCCGAAGTCGGTGAGGTAACCTTTTTGGAGCCAGCCGCCTAAGGTGGGATAGATGATTGGGGTGAAGTCGTAACAAGGTAGCCGTATCGGAAGGTGCGGCTGGATCACCTCCTTTCTAAGGAATATTACGGAAATACACATTTCGTCTTTGCTTTGTTCAGTTTTGAGAGGTCTACTCTCAAAACATTCGTTCATTGAAAACTGGATATTGAAGTAAAAAGAATCAAAATAAACCGAGAACACCGCGTTGAATGAGTTTTTTAATAAGTTCAATTGCTTATTTATTGATTAACCTTCTATCGCTAGAAGAAGTGATCAAGACCCAACCGTAAGGTTGATAAGGTTAAGTGAATAAGGGCGCACGGTGGATGCCTTGGCACTAGGAGCCGATGAAGGACGGGACTAACACCGATATGCTTTGGGGAGCTGTAAGTAAGCTATGATCCAGAGATTTCCGAATGGGGGAACCCAATATCTTTTATAGGATATTACTTTTCAGTGAATACATAGCTGATTAGAGGTAGACGCAGAGAACTGAAACATCTTAGTACCTGCAGGAAGAGAAAGAAAATTCGATTCCCTGAGTAGCGGCGAGCGAAACGGGAAGAGCCCAAACCAACAAGCTTGCTTGTTGGGGTTGTAGG
>NZ_CP172909.1:247500-840000 GCF_050535975.1 Enterococcus sp. DIV1937
TTTCTTTAAGAAAGTAAGACCCCTGAGAGATGATCAGGTAGATAGGTTGGAAGTGGAAGGCTAGTGATAGTTGGAGCGGACCAATACTAATCGGTCGAGGACTTAACCAAAGAATGGATAAGTAAAAGCAACTTGGTTATTTTGATTCAAACTTCAATCCAGTTTTGAGTGAATGAAGATTCAACTCAATAAGAAACAACACCCAGTGTGGTGGCGATAGCGAGAAGGATACACCTGTTCCCATGCCGAACACAGAAGTTAAGCTTCTTAGCGCCGATTGTAGTGAAGGGTTTCCCTTTGTGAGAGTAGGACGTCGCCACGCGAATTGTTGTTTTTGGAGGTTTAGCTCAGCTGGGAGAGCACCTGCCTTACAAGCAGGGGGTCAGCGGTTCGATCCCGTTAACCTCCATTTTTTGAGCCGTTAGCTCAGTTGGTAGAGCATCTGACTTTTAATCAGAGGGTCACAGGTTCGAGCCCTGTACGGCTCATATTCATATTTCATTTGCGGGTGTGGCGGAATTGGCAGACGCACTAGATTTAGGATCTAGCGCCGCAAGGCGTGGGGGTTCAAGTCCCTTCACCCGCATATTTAGCCGGCTTAGCTCAGTTGGTAGAGCATCTGATTTGTAATCAGAGGGTCGAGGGTTCAAGTCCTTTAGCCGGCACCATTTTGCGGAAATAGCTCAGTGGTAGAGCACCACCTTGCCAAGGTGGGGGTCGCGGGTTCGAACCCCGTTTTCCGCTTAGCCAATTCATTACGCCGGGGTGGCGGAACTGGCAGACGCACAGGACTTAAAATCCTGCGGTGAGTGATCACCGTACCGGTTCGATTCCGGTCCTCGGCATTGTTTTATATTTAGCACCCATAGCTCAACTGGATAGAGTGTTTGACTACGAATCAAAAGGTTAGGGGTTCGACTCCCTTTGGGTGCATTAGTTATATACGGGAAGTAGCTCAGCTTGGTAGAGCACTTGGTTTGGGACCAAGGGGTCGCAGGTTCGAATCCTGTCTTCCCGATAATAATTTTCATGGGGCCTTAGCTCAGCTGGGAGAGCGCCTGCTTTGCACGCAGGAGGTCAGCGGTTCGATCCCGCTAGGCTCCATTCTTATTTTAATATAAGAGTTTCGCGGTGTAGCTCAGCTGGCTAGAGCGTCCGGTTCATACCCGGGAGGTCGGGGGTTCGATCCCCTCCGCCGCGATTATACATTTGGAAGAGCCTGGACCTTTAGCTCAGTTGGTTAGAGCAGACGGCTCATAACCGTCCGGTCGTAGGTTCGAGTCCTACAAGGTCCATTGTGACGTTGTTTATAGTTTTATTTTTATCATGGAGGATTACCCAAGTCCGGCTGAAGGGAACGGTCTTGAAAACCGTCAGGCGGGTAAAACC
This sequence comes from Enterococcus sp. DIV1937, assembly GCF_050535975.1. Lineage (NCBI taxonomy): Bacteria > Bacillati > Bacillota > Bacilli > Lactobacillales > Enterococcaceae > Enterococcus > Enterococcus sp. DIV1937. The sequence goes on from NZ_CP172909.1 coordinate 248,890, forward strand.
GTGCAAGGGTTCGAATCCCTTATCCTCCTTTCTTAGGAATTAAATTTCCTTGGTCTAATTATCGCGGGGTGGAGCAGTCAGGTAGCTCGTCGGGCTCATAACCCGAAGGTCGTAGGTTCAAATCCTGCCCCCGCAATTGCTTTTGATTTCAAAAGCACATAAAAAGAAAAGTATGGTTTGGTAGTTCAGCTGGTTAGAATGCCTGCCTGTCACGCAGGAGGTCGCGGGTTCGAGTCCCGTCCAGACCGCCATGCGGGTGTAGTTTAGTGGTAAAACCACAGCCTTCCAAGCTGTTGTCGCGAGTTCGATTCTCGTCACCCGCTTTTCTTTTTGGGCCTATAGCTCAGCTGGTTAGAGCGCACGCCTGATAAGCGTGAGGTCGATGGTTCGAGTCCATTTAGGCCCATAATTTTATAAAATGGCCCGTTGGTCAAGCGGTTAAGACACCGCCCTTTCACGGCGGTAACACGGGTTCGAGTCCCGTACGGGTCATAGTTTTGTTACGGAGGATTACCCAAGTCCGGCTGAAGGGAACGGTCTTGAAAACCGTCAGGCGGGTAAAACCGTGCAAGGGTTCGAATCCCTTATCCTCCTTTCTTAGGAATTAAGTTTCCTTGGTCTAATTATCGCGGGGTGGAGCAGTCAGGTAGCTCGTCGGGCTCATAACCCGAAGGTCGTAGGTTCAAATCCTGCCCCCGCAATTGCTTTTATTTTTTAAAGCATACATTTGCATAAAGCAAAAACGAATTGGTTTGGTAGTTCAGCTGGTTAGAATGCCTGCCTGTCACGCAGGAGGTCGCGGGTTCGAGTCCCGTCCAGACCGTTTTTGGCTCGGTAGCTCAGTTGGTAGAGCAATGGATTGAAGCTCCATGTGTCGGCAGTTCGATTCTGTCCCGCGCCATCCAAGAAAAATTTGCGGGTGTAGTTTAGTGGTAAAACCACAGCCTTCCAAGCTGTTGTCGCGAGTTCGATTCTCGTCACCCGCTTTTTTCTTATTTGGGGCCTATAGCTCAGCTGGTTAGAGCGCACGCCTGATAAGCGTGAGGTCGATGGTTCGAGTCCATTTAGGCCCATTTATTTCTTGGGGAAGTACTCAAGTGGCTGAAGAGGCGCCCCTGCTAAGGGTGTAGGTCGGGAAACCGGCGCGAGGGTTCAAATCCCTCCTTCTCCGTTTTTTCTTTTTAATGGCCCGTTGGTCAAGCGGTTAAGACACCGCCCTTTCACGGCGGTAACACGGGTTCGAGTCCCGTACGGGTCATAGTGAAGCATACAAACATTGTTTGTATGCTTTTTTTATTTTTATTACAAAAAAATGTCGTTGAAAGCGTTGACATTTGTTGTAAATATGTTATTCTTTGGATGTAGGGATAAGTAAATAGATGGATAGTGATTGTTTAAAGACAAGCTAAACCTAATTTTTTCATGAAGCGACATATGTGTCGTTCTTTTTGAAGAAATTGGGTTTTTCTTTTTTCAACGAAACACAAAGGAGGTGGGGCATTGATTATTCACAAAATTTTAAACAATAATGTGGTTATTACATTAGATGATGATAAACGAGAGCAAATTGTTATGGGCAAAGGAATTGCTTTTAAGAAACGCATTGGTGATTGGGTTCCTGATGAAAGTATCGATCAAGTTTTTTATTTAGCCAATCAAGAAACATCACTTAAGTTTCAAGAATTGTTAGGAAATATTCCTTTAGAGATGATGAAACTCTCGGATGACATTATTGTTTATGCAAAATCAACGTTGAAAAAGAGTTTGAATGATACCATTTATATTTCTCTGACGGATCATTTGTACACAGCTTTAGAAAGAAAAAAACAAGGAATTGCAATTAAGAATTTATTATTATGGGATATTAAACGTTTTTTTCCTGAAGAGTACGAAGTAGGAGTAAATGCTTTAAAAATGGTACAAAAGCGCGTAGGAATGGAATTGTCAACGGATGAGGCAGGTTTTATCGCATTGCACTTGGTGAATGCGGAGATGGAGGAAGAAGTCGGTAATATTTACGAATTGACAAAGTTGATGCAAGAGATTACAAATATCGTGAAATACTATTTTAAGGTAAGTTTTGATGAAGACTCTGTCTACTTTTATCGATTTAGCACACATTTAAAATTTTTCTGTTATCGCTTATTACACCAACGTGAAGTTGTCGAAAATGATGATGAAGAACTGTATGCGGTAATTAAAAAGAAATATCTCAACGCCTATCGTTGCGTGGAAAAGATCAGCTTGTATTTAAATGAGAACTATGACTATCAAGTTTCAAATGAAGAACGCTTGTACCTAACGATTCACATTGCACGAATTGTACAAACAACGGAACAATAAACGCACCACTTTGGATAGTGACATTCAGTTGGCTAAACCTTCAAATGAAAATAAATTTTTGGAGGAAAAAAAGATGGGAAAATATCATGAACTAGCAGAAAAAATTGTAAAAAATGTCGGTGGGCAAGAGAATATTAATAGTTTGACACATTGTATCACACGTCTTCGCTTCAAATTAAAAGATGAGAGTCAAGCGAATGATGATGTCTTAAAAAATATGGACGGTGTGGTAACTGTTATGAAAAGCGGTGGACAATACCAAGTCGTTATTGGGAACCATGTTCCAGCCGTTTACGAAGAAGTAGTTAGTATTGCAGGCTTGTCAGGAGAACGTGAAGAAGAAGCTTCCAGTGGGAATTTATTTGATCGCTTAATAGATATTTTAAGTGGTTGTTTCCAACCCTTTTTAGGGGCGTTAGCAGCGGCTGGGATGGTCAAAGGGTTAAATGCCTTATTGGTTTTCTTAAAGCTCTATACGGCTACGTCAGGGACTTATACCATGTTAAATGGGATTGGCGATGCAATTTTCTACTTTATGCCAGTTATTTTAGGTTATACAGCAGCTAAAAAATTCCGGTTGCATCCAATGGTAGGGATCGTGATTGGCGCAGCTTTATGTTACCCAACGATTCAAGGAAGTGCATTACAAACGGCCTTTGAAACAACAGCGGGTGCCGGAGCCGCAGCACCGTATAATTTATTCGGCTTACCTGCCTATAATACATTTATGGGGATTCCTTGGGTCGGTGCGAACTATACAAGTAGTGTCGTACCAATCATCTTCATTATTGCTTTTGCGGCACAAGTTCAAAAAGTGTTTAAACGTATTATTCCAGAAGTTGTTCAAACGTTCTTAGTACCGTTTTTCGTCTTGTTGATTGCCTTACCAATTGGTTTCTTAGTAATTGGGCCAATCGTTAGCATGCTAACAGATTTATTAAGCGCTGGCTTTACAGCATTAATGAGTTTCTCACCAGCTTTGTATGGTTTGATTCTTGGTTTCTTCTGGCAAGTCTTAGTTATTTTTGGTTTACATTGGAGCGTTGTGCCATTAGCTATTATGCAAGTGACACAAGAAGGTTCAAGCCAAGTATTAACGGGATCATTTGCAGCTAGTTTTGCGCAAACAGCGGTTGTTTTAGCGATGTTCTTCAAATTGAAAGATAAAAAGTTAAAAGCTTTGTGTCCGCCAGCAATTATCTCTGGTATTTTTGGTGTAACAGAGCCAGCAATTTATGGAATCACTTTACCAAAAAAATGGCCATTTATTTATTCAATGATTGGTGGCGCTGTCGGTGGTTTATATTTGATGATCAACAATGTGACAGCTTATACAATGGGTGGTTTAGGAATTTTCGGTGTGCTAAACTTTATCAATGGTGATGATGCAAGTGGGATGATTCAGTCCTTTATTGCAATTGCCATTGCAGCGGTCGTTGGTTTTGGTCTAACATTCTTCTTCTGGAAAGACAATACAGTTGAGGAAGAAGAAGTGATTATTGATAAAACAACGATTAAAAAAGAAAATATTACAAGTCCAGTCAAAGGACGAGTGTTATCTTTAAAAAATGCAGAGGATCCTGCTTTTGCAAATGGAGCTTTAGGAAATGGAGTCGTGATTGAACCAACGGAAGGTAAAGTGGTTGCACCCTTTGATGGAACGATTGTCACACTATTCCCAACAAAACATGCATTAGGTTTGATTTCAGATAACGGCACAGAATTATTGATTCATATTGGGATTGATACAGTTCAATTAGAAGGCGAAGGCTTTGAAGCTTTTGTAAAACAAGGTGACCGCGTGAAAAAAGGTCAAACATTAGTAACCTTTGATTTAGAAGGAATTAAAAAAGCTGGGTTTAGTACACAAATTCCAATCGTTGTGACGAATACAGCGGATTATTTAGATATTTTGGAAGTCGGCAGTAATGAAGTTTCAACAAGTGATGATTTGCTGACCGCTTTAATATAAAAAGATGTGGAGGAAGAGAATTTATGGCATTTAGAAAAGACTTTTTATGGGGTGGCGCAACAGCAGCCAATCAATGTGAAGGTGGCTATAACGAAGGCGGACGTGGTTTGGCAAACGTCGATTTAGCGCCAACTGGTCCAGATCGTTTTCCAGTAATCACTGGTGAAAAGAAAATGTTTAACTTTGATGAGGAACATTTCTATCCTGCACAAGAGGCGATTGATATGTATCATCGCTATAAAGAAGATATCGCCTTGTTTGGTGAAATGGGTTTTAAAACATACCGTTTATCCATTGCTTGGAGTCGAATTTTTCCAATGGGAGATGAAACAGAGCCGAATGAAGAAGGCTTGAAGTTCTATGAAGACTTATTCAAAGAATGTCATAAATATGGGATTGAGCCACTAGTAACGATTACACACTTTGACTGTCCAATGCACTTAGTGGAAGAATATGGCGCTTGGCGTAGTCGTAAGTTAGTAGGTTTCTATGAAAATCTTTGCCGTGTAATTTTCAACCGATATAAAGGATTAGTCAAATATTGGTTAACATTTAACGAAATTAATATGATTTTACATGCACCATTTATGGGAGCAGGTCTATACTTTGAAGAAGGCGAAAACAAAGAACAAGTGAAATACCAAGCGGCCCATCATGAACTACTAGCAAGTGCAATTGCGACAAAAATTGCTCATGAGGTAGATCCTGAAAACCAAGTAGGTTGTATGTTAGCGGCTGGTTCCAACTACGCTTATACTTGTAAACCAGAAGATGTTTTCGCTGCTCGACAAGCAGATCGTGAAAATTATTTCTTTATTGATGTCCAATCACGTGGGGAATACCCTGCGTATGCTTTAAAAGAAATGGCACGTAAAGGTATTCAAATTGAAATGGAAGAAGGCGACGAAGAACTTTTAAAAGAACATACGGTGGACTTCATTTCGTTCTCTTATTATTCTTCTCGTGTCACATCAACAGATCCAGAAATTAATGAGCAAACAGCTGGTAACATCTTTGCCTCTGTGAAAAATCCTTATTTAAAGGCCAGTGAATGGGGTTGGCAAATTGATCCACTTGGTTTGAGAATTACGATGAATGACTTATATGATCGTTATCAAAAACCACTATTTATTGTTGAAAATGGCTTAGGAGCGGTAGACACACCAGACGAAAATGGTTATGTAGTCGATGATTATCGTATCGATTATTTGGCGGCGCATATTCAAGCGATGAAAGATGCCGTTGAACAAGATGGTGTCGACTTGTTAGGTTATACGACTTGGGGCTGTATTGATTTAGTATCAGCTGGAACAGGTGAAATGAAAAAACGCTATGGCTTTATCTATGTGGATCGCGATAACGAAGGAAATGGTACGTTAAAACGAAGCAAGAAGAAATCGTTTGATTGGTACAAAAAAGTAATCGCAACAAATGGTGAAGATTTAAGTAATTAATAAAATTAGCAACTATTAAAGGGCGTTTGACGTTGGTAGAAAAAACAAGGACTCTTCTGCCAGCGTCAATTCCCTTGATGGTTTCTTTGTGATGCCTAAAAACAGAGGGAAAGAGGGATTTTATGGGATTTCCAGAAAATTTTTTATGGGGCGGCGCAACAGCTGCTAACCAATATGAAGGTGGCTACCTTTCAGGAGGCAAAGGTCTGAGTACATTAGATGCAATTACTGGTGGTAGTCAAACAGAACCGCGACGGATTACGTATTTAACTAAAGAGGGCCAAAAAGCTTCGTGTACGCGCGATCAAGCATTACCCGAAGGAGCGATTGGCTATATCGATGAAGAATTATACTACCCTAGTCATGTAGCGACGGACTTTTACCATCATTACGAAGAAGATATCGCCTTATTTGCAGAAATGGGTTTCAAATGTTTTCGGCTGTCTATCGCCTGGAGCCGGATTTGCCCAAATGGAACAAAAGAGATTAATGAAGAAGGCTTAGCCTTTTATGATAAAGTTTTTGATACTTTGCTGCGCCATGGAATTGAGCCCGTTGTGACGATTAACCATTTTGATATTCCGATGTATTTGGCCGATGAATATGATGGTTGGAAAAATCGTGAAGTGATTGATTTCTTTGTTTTCTTTTGCGAAACCATTTTTACACGTTACCAGGATAAAGTGAAGTATTGGATGACTTTTAATGAAATTAATTTTTTAAGAAGTTGGACGCAAATTGGGATTCACAATAATGATAAACAAAGTAAATATCAAGCAGTGCATCATCTATTTGTAGCAAGTGCGAAAGCAGTTGAATTAGGACATTCCATCAATCCAGATTTCCAAATTGGTATGATGGTGGCTTATATTCCAAGTTATCCTTTGTCCTGCAAACCTGAGGACGTGATGGCAGCTGTTCAATTTAACCGAGAGCAAGAATTTTATATGGATGTCCAGGCTAAGGGCTATTATCCAGCGCATAAGCTCAAAGAATTTGAGCGTGAAGGAATGACAATTCAAATGGAGTCAGAGGATTTAGCGATTATTCAAAAAGGAACAGTTGATTATATCGGGTTTAGTTATTATATGTCGACCGTTTCGACTGCTTATCCCGAAGAAGTAAAATATGTCGGAGGCAACCAAATGCCTGCGGTTAAAAATCCTTATTTGCAAGAATCTGAATGGGGCTGGGCTGTCGATCCTTTAGGGTTAAGAATTTCATTGTGTCAGTTGTCAGATCGTTACAATATGCCATTGTTTGTGGTTGAAAACGGGTTTGGTGCGGTGGATACATTGCAAGAGGATGGCTCGATTGTCGACGATTACCGCATTGATTATTTTAAACAACATATTGAAGCCATGAGAACCGCAGTAGAAGAAGACGGGGTTAACTTAATTGGTTATACGCCATGGGGTTGTATTGACTTAGTTTCAGCAGGGACTGGCGAAATGAAAAAACGTTACGGCTTTATCTATGTAGACATGGATGACCAAGGTCAGGGAACCTTGAAACGAACTAAGAAAAAATCATTTAATTGGTACAAACAAGTTATCGCTAGTAATGGTGAAAACTTAACAACTGAGTAGAAAATGAGGGGAAATAAAAAATGAAAAAACGATTGACGATTGTGGGGATGCTTTTTCTGGCCATTTTAGTAATGGTTGGTTGTGGTAAAAATCAGCAAGCAACGACAAAAGAAAAAGAGACAAAACCTGAAGAACTAACTCTTTACATTGTGCGCCATGGAAAAACCATGTTAAATACGACGGACCGCGTACAAGGATGGTCAGATGCGGTCTTAACACCAGAAGGTGAAAAAGTTGTGACAGCAACTGGGATTGGTTTGAAAGATGTTGCCTTTCAAAATGCATATAGTAGTGATAGTGGCCGCGCCTTGCAAACTGCTCAACTTATTTTAGATCAAAATAAAGCAGGCAAAGACCTTGAAGTCGTGCGTGACCCAGATTTACGTGAATTTAATTTTGGTAGCTATGAAGGGGATTTAAACAAGACAATGTGGCAGGATATTGCTGATGATCAAGGTGTTTCCTTAGAAGAATTTATGAAAAACATGACCCCTGAATCTTTTGCCAACAGTGTAGCTAAACTGGATCAACAGCGCGAGGAAAGCAAGAATAACTGGCCTGCAGAAGACTATGCTACAATTACCAAACGTTTGAAAAAAGGCTTAGATAAAATTGTTGCCACAGAATCAGCCAATCCCGGAAATGGCAATGTTTTAGTTGTCTCTCATGGCTTGAGTATTTCAGCGTTGTTAGCAACTTTATTTGATGATTTTAAAGTCCCAGAAGGCGGGTTGAAGAATGCTAGTGTCACAACAATTCATTACAAAAATGGCGAATATACTTTGGATAAAGTCAATGATGTCAGCTACTTAGAAGCAGGCGAAAAAGAATCAAAATAATCTAAGGCATCGAGAAACGGTCTAGTTAGGAGTTGGTGGAGCAAGAAAAGGGTTGCTCCACCAACTCCTATTGTTTTTTTATTAAAAGTGAAGGCTTACCTCATCACATTTTTAAATAGAAGTGGTTCGAGCTCAAAAATGATTTATCGCATAACTATGCTGACTAGATTTTGGACCGTTTTTTTACTAACTGAATAAAAGCATGTTCTGATGGGGTATTTTTACATTTATATTAAGTAAAAATTAGAAATTATTTTTTTAATTAGTGAATCAACTATTAAATAAATAGAATGAAAACATTGTGACATGTATCTGTTAAAAACCAGTCCTTTTTATGACTATTGTTGTTTTAGTTAATGAAATAGGTTGTTATTTATTATCTAAATTGTATAAGGCTGTTACTATGTTTGCTTATATTAGTAATGTGTCCCTATAAAATAGAATAATAGCTATGTCTATTTAAAATAGTGTATGCTACTATTTTTTACAACAGACAAATTTATGAAAGGGAGGGAATTGATGAAGAAAGTACCATAGTATGTTTGTTGATCAGCAAAAATTAACAGTTGTTAGGTATTAAAAAATCGGATATCAAAGTAAAAGGAGGAGCTTTAAATTATGAAAAATAAATTTTTAATTTCTGTAGCTGTCTTAGGCATTTTAGGAATGACTATAATTCCTATGAGAGCTTTAGCAACCGACTCAACAAGTATTTTGGATTTTGGAGTTGTTTCAGTAGATAAAATTAATGAAACAATTACGGATATTGAAAATGAATATGGAACTTTAGATAAGGAAATGTTGCAGGCTAGTGAAAAATTAGAAGGCTATTTCGATACTGTTAATGGTGTTCTTGTAATTAACACAGATGTTGAGACTTTAGCTTCGGATTTAAATATTTCAGTTTCGGATGCGCAATTGATGATTGATGCTACAAATGAAATTGATTTAAATACACCACAATTATCCAGATTTGTAGGTGTATATATTAATTTAGGACCAAAAGTAAGAAAAATGAATGCATGGGCAGCTGGCGCATTTGTAGGTGGATATGTGGGCTGGTATGCCAAGCAATTTGCAGCAGCAGGACCAGTCGGTGCAGGTGTAGCAGCAGTTATAACAGCTGGAGCAGCTGCAACAGCAAAATGGGCAGTAGAAAACGGAATTAGAAGAATAAGTTTAGGGAAATATATCGGTGGCTGGAATTGGAACTATACAATTAATATTCCTTAGAGAGAAGTGTTAGAATGGCGAGGAAGCAACGGTTTATTGTTAAGTCAATGTTACTATCATTCCTTATTTTAGGAGTCCTTTCCTTCATTTTCAAAGAATATATTTTTGAAAATGTTGGTTTATTGAGGGCTTCGTTAGCTCTGATAGTATTTTTCATTGGCGAGTATATCTATTTAGACTATACTTTATCAAATAACAGGGCTTTATTGATCTGTTCGGTGTTGATATTTCTGCTTTCAGCTTCATTGTTATTTTAATAAGGGAAGTGTAGGAAAAATAAATGATGATTTGAGACGGTTATTATCAGCTACTTAGAAGCAGGCGAAAAAGAATCAAAATAATCCCTGGATTAGAGAAACAGTCTATTTAGGAGTTGGTGGAGCAAGAAAAGGGTTGCTCCACCAACTCCTATTGTTGTGTTCTTTTTTTATTAAAGGTAGAATCAGAAAGAAGAATTTTTTCATTGGGAGGAAATGAGATGAAAAATAGAACAAAATCACGTTGGAAAAAAATTGTCCTAGGACTTGGGCTTTTTTTAGTAATCTTAGTCATCGGTTTGACTATTTTTATTAAAAATAGTACGTATCAAGCAACCGATTCGGCCTTAAAAATAAGTCAAAGTGCCACGCAAGAAAAAAACTATGATTATTACACAAACGGGCAAAAAAATGATACAGCACTGATTTTTTATCCAGGTGCATTGGTTGCGCCCGCTAGTTATAGTGAATGGGCGCAAGAAGTTGCTACGAAAGGTTATGATGTCTATATTGTTCATTTTCCTTTGAATTTAGCGGTTCTTGCACCAAATGCTGCAGAACAAATTATAAAGGATCATCCACAACAAAACTTCGTTTTGGCTGGACATTCTCTGGGTGGTGTGATGGCTAGTCGTTTTGTAGCGGAAAATGAGCAACGAATCAAAGGCATGATTTATTTAGCCAGCTATCCTGACGAAAAAGGTGCACTAAACAAGCAAGATCTGCCGGTTCTGTCAATAACAGCTACAAACGATGGTGTTTTAAATTGGACTAGCTATCAAAAAGCCAAACAGTTCTTGCCGAAAGATACGCAGTATGTATCTATCAAAGGTGGTAACCATGCAGGGTTTGGTAATTACGGTGTCCAAAAAGGAGACAACAAAGCGACAATTTCTAACGAGCAACAGCAAATAGAAATCAGTCAATTGATTGTAGCGTGGCTACAATTACGCCCCAATAAATAATCCGATGAGCCGAAATGTTATTTTTTCGGCTCATTTTTACTGCGATAAACAGAGGGGGTTACGCCTGATTCTTTTTTAAAAGTGGTGGCAAAATATGCTGCGGTTTGGAAGCCAACTTTTTTCGCGATTTGTTGAATCGTAAGGGGTGAATGGAGAAGCAATTCTTGGGCTTGCCTAATTCGGATACTTGTTAAATAAGCTAATGGGGTTTGTTTTGTCTGTTCCTTAAAGGTTCGCTGCAAATGAAAGGGACTACCGTGGCAGGCTTGCGCTAAATAGTCTAAACTTAAAGGTTCCGCTGAATGCAGATCAATAAATTGCTTAATTTGAGCAACCCATTCCTCGTTAGGAACGACTTGCCCGGTTGGTTGACATCTTTTACATGGACGAAAACCAAGTGTTAAAGCTTCCTGAGCCGTTTTGAAGATCAGAACGTGGTTCTTGTTGGGCACACGGGAAGGGCACGAAGGACGACAAAAAATTTTAGTTGTGGTCACACCATAAAAAAAATCACCATCAAATTGCGTATTATTATTTTGAATGGCTTCCCAACGTTTCTGAGTAAGTCGATACGTTGTTTTCATTGTAAGCACACCTCCCGTTTTCTTCATTGTAAAAGAATCCCTAATAAAAACAAGTAAAAAGTGATAGGAGCGCAAGATTTTGAAAGCCAAAAGAATTATAATGAAGATAAGAAAAACACGAGAAAGAAGTGTAGAAATATGGCAAAAAAGATTTATTATGCGCAACAAGAATGGCAGAACGATCACTATTATCTTGGTGTGACAGACGCTGGACTAGCTTTTGTAGGTTCAGCCAATCAATCGATAGAAGAACTGAAAAACTGGTATCCTCAAGCACAATTAGAAGCTTCTGAAAAGAAAACTGCGCCTTATAAAGAAGCACTAATAAGTTATCTTAACCAACATTCGACAACGTTTGCTTGCCCCATAGACATCGAAGGAACGCCCTTTCAAAAAGAAGTTTGGCAGGCGTTGCAAGAAATACCTTATGGTGAGACAATAACCTATCAAGAAATTTCAGAAAAAATTGGGCGTCCACGTGCGGTTCGAGCAGTTGGCACAGCGATTGGGAAAAATCCTTTATTAATGGTCATTCCTTGCCATCGAGTCATCGGCAGCAAGGGACAATTAACCGGTTACCGTGGTGGTTTAGCAATGAAACAAGCATTATTAACATTTGAACAGTCTTAAAAGGAGGCGGCGATGAACAACTATCAATGGTATACAGAACAATGGGGAAAACCTACAAGAGAGGATGATTTGCTGTTTTTATTGTTGACGGTGGGTGTTTTTCAAGTTGGTTTAAGTTGGAAAGCAGCAGCAGGGAAAAAAGTAGCATTCATGAAAAATTTTTGCCAAATGAAGCCGGAAAAAGTTGCCGCGCTGTTGCCTGACGAAGTCGATCGAATAGTAGCTGATCCAGATATGATTCGCAATCGGCGCAAAATTGAAGCAACCATTAAAAATGCGCAAGCAATTTTAAAAGTACAAGAAGAATTTGGCAGTTTTGCCAATTATCTATGGCAATTTGTAAAAAACGTCCCCGTTTTATCTATTTATGAAGAAGCATACCAAGTCCCACGCACACAGCTTTTGTCAGATAACGTAGCAAAAGACTTAAAAAAAAGAGGATTTTCTTTTGTAGGTCCGATTGTCACCAATATGTTTCTGAAAGCTAGCGGGATTATCCAGGTGGAAATTTTAAATCCAGAATAAAGGAGTGTTAGGATGTTTGAAAATGAATCTCTTAGTTTTGAAGAACAAACAATTATTCAAGCAGCAGAGCGTTATGTTCAACAAGAATTAGCCAACGAAGCAAGTGGCCATGACTGGTGGCATATTTATCGGGTGACACAATTAGCAAAAACAATTGCAGAGAAAGAACAAGCAAATTTATTTTTATGTATATTAACAGCATTGTTACATGATATTGGCGATGAAAAATTTAACGAAAGTGAAGAGGCTGGCTTACTAAAGGTGCAACAATGGTTGGAAGCAAATAACGTATCAACAGAGCAAACGAATCACATCCTTTCCATTATTGCTAATATGTCCTTTAAAGGAGGAAATACTGGGAAAACAGTCACTACATTAGAAGGAAAAGTGGTCCAGGATGCGGATCGATTAGATGCCATCGGTGCGATTGGAATTGCACGGGTGATGGCTTATTCGGGAAATAAAGGCCGTTTAATTCACGATCCTCACAAACAACCTCGTGAACAGTTAACCCAAGAAGAATACCGGAATGGGGAAGATACTGCTATTATGCATTTTTACGAGAAACTTTTAAAGTTAAAGGAACAAATGAATACAAATTATGGTCGCTTATTGGCGGAAAAGCGTCATCAATTTATGGAACTTTATCTGGAGGAATTTTATCAAGAGTGGGATGGACACCGATAAATGAGGGCCAACTAAAACAGTCAGTACATTTCTTTTTGAATTTTAAGAGAACTCTTTTTTACAAATACCTCAGAAGTGGTAAAATGATGGATGAATAAACGGGTGGTTTATCTTAGTTTTACGTTACATATAGGAGGTAATTATGGAGACAAAAAAATCGAGTGGCATGTTTGCAGTTATTGCCGCACTGATTGCGAATATTTTAGTAGCGATTAGTAAATTTGTTGGTTTTGCTTTAAGTGGTAGTACCGCTATGATGAATGAAAGTATCCACAGTGTCGTGGACTGTAGTAATCAGGTGTTATTACTTTTTGGGAATAAGCGCGCTTCTCGTGGGCAAAGTGCGTTACATCAATTTGGAGAAGGCCGTGCAAAATACTTTTTTAGTACAATTGTTGCAACGATGCTCTTTTTTGGTGGGGGCGCGTTAGGCGTAATGGAGGCTATTCAGAAGTTACTGCATCCCTCTCATGAAGTAGAAAATGTGGCTATTGTCATTGGTATTTTAATTTTTGGTTTGCTTGTGGAAGGTAGCTCTTTGCGTGTAGCGATGAAAGAAATCAAAGAATTGAATACAGAGAAGTTATCGCTCTTAAAATTTTTGCGAGAAAGTCGTCACAGTGAAATTTTAATTATTTTTACAGAAGACTTTTGTGCGGTTATTGGTTTGTGTTTAGCTTTGGTGGGAACCCTTTTAACAATGGTAACTGGGATTGCTGCATTTGATGCTATCAGTGGTTTACTGATTGGTTTACTATTAATGTGTGCAGCCATTTTCTTAGCGAAAGAATTTTATAGTTTGATTATAGGAGAAAGTGTGACCGCTACAGATTTAGCAAAAATTAAAACTGCATTTGATCGGGCGGATGTTGAAAAACTAATTGATGTAAAGACCGTTCATTTAGGTCCAACTGAAATTTTAGTAGCGGCAAAAATTGATGTGGTAGAACCAATGGAAGAAGATGCACCTGATGTTGTGAATGCGATTGAACGAGACATTCGCAGTAAAATGCCTGATAAAAAAATCTATATCTATATTGAAGTTGACGATTATGATGTGAATTACGTTCGTAAATAACAAATGAAAGAATAACTTTAAAAAACAATATGGGGGAAGAAACGATGCAAGAGGCAATTATAACAAGTACAGTAGATTTAACCAGTGGTGGTTGCAACGCCTGTGGTTTAGTGGAAGATACCGTCTACACATTAGCAATGAATGGAGTGGACATTCCGTTAGATGGCTTGACAGTTGCTCATCTAGTTTCTGCTGTTGTTGCCAGAAATGGATTTAAACAGGAGCTACAAATGGATATGCTAGATGACGAATATATCCTTTATCGAAAAGAAGACACAGCAGTAACTTTTAAAGAAACGTACAATCATTTAAGCTACGATAACGGTTCTGAAAAAATCCAATCTAAAAATAAACTGGAAGATTTACCAAAACTTTTTGAACAAGTTAATCAAATCCTAACAACTGTTTTTGGAATTGGAACTGTCAATTTTATTATAGAATAAAGTACAAAATAGAACAGAAATTGGACAATCAATGAGTGAAAGAGATCGTCCAATCTCTGTTTTTTAATGTATAAATAGAAAATAAAGACAAAAAATGATTAAGTTAAGTGAACGCCTTTATCGACATAAATGATGTCACCGACCACACCACTAGCTAGCTCACTGACTAAAAAGGCACAAGTGTTTCCGACTTCTTCAATGGTTACACCTGTTTTATCTGGTGTCCGCTCATTAGAAATACTAATCAATTGATCGTAGTCTTTTACACCAGTCACAGCCAATGTTTTAATCGCTCCTGCGGAGATTCCGTTGACACGAATTTTATCTGCAGCTAATTCAAAAGCTAAATATTTCACGGCAGTTTCTAAAGAAGCTTTAGCAATCCCCATCATATTGTAGTTAGGAATCGCACGTTCGGAACCTAAATACGTCAATGTGACAATTCCTGAACCAGGATTTAACAAAGGTTTCGCATAATGAGTGACTGCTAAAAGAGAGTAGCTACTAATATCTTGTGCTAATAGGAAACCATCACGAGTGATGTCACTAACGTTTCCAGACAATTCTTCTTTTTTGGCAAAAGCAATCGCATGGACTAGTCCATCGATTGTGCCCACTTCATTTTTAATTGTTTCAAAGGCTGCTTGAATGGACGCATCAGAAGCAACATCGCACTCCACCAACAAATCATTTTCATCTGCTAATTTAACCACTTGCTTTTTCATGCGTTCGTTTTGATACGTATAAATAACATTGGCCCCTTGATCTTTTAATGCTTTTGCACAGCCCCAAGCAATACTTTTTTTGTTGGCAACACCCATTACGACGACATTCTTATTTTGTAAAAACATATAAAATCTCCTTTAATAAAAAATTTTTGTTGATAGAATAGGCTTTTCTTCATCAAAATGTAAAAGTTACATTTATTGAGTTGACGAATAAAATTTCAACTGGTATTATCTGTGTGAGAATGATAACAAAATCTTCTCAATTTTCTAATCTTGAAAAAAACAGACATTTTTCCTGATGTCTGAATTATTAACCAAAATACTTTGAAAGTCAAACTATTTTTCTTATTTTTTGAGAAAAAGTGCTGGAAACCGCATGAAATAATAGTTTGATAATCAAAATAAACTCGGAGGTACAGTATGAAAAGAGTGGTCATAACCGGCATGGGTGCCGTAACACCATTAGGCAATACCGTAAAAGAATTTTGGCATAATCTAGTGGATGGCAAACTAGGAATTGGCAAAATTACTAAATTTGATTCTGAAGATACTGGGGTAGCTTTGGCTGGCGAAGTGAAAGAGTTTGACCCAAGTGCTGTTTTAGAACGCAAAGAGCAAAAAAGAATGGACTTATTTTCTCAATATGGCTTGGTCGCTGCTTTAGAAGCGTGGGAAATGAGTGGTTTAACAGAAGCAACGATTGACCCGACTCGTTTAGGTGTGATTGTCGGTA
The DNA here is from genome assembly GCF_050535975.1 of Enterococcus sp. DIV1937. Taxonomy (NCBI): domain Bacteria; kingdom Bacillati; phylum Bacillota; class Bacilli; order Lactobacillales; family Enterococcaceae; genus Enterococcus; species Enterococcus sp. DIV1937. The sequence goes on from NZ_CP172909.1 coordinate 264,950, forward strand.
GTGGGATTGGCGGGATGACTACCTTACAAGACCAAGTACGGGTAATGGATAAAAAAGGCGCAAAACGCGTAACACCATTTTTCGTGCCCATGGTAATTGCTAATATGGCAGCGGGAAATATTTCGATTCGTTTAGGTGCAAAAGGACCTTCTCAAACTATCGTGACTGCTTGTGCTTCTGCGACGAATGCGATTGGTGAAGCTTTTCGCACGATTAAATATGGTTTAGCGGACATGATGGTAACTGGTGGGACAGAAGCCACAGTATGTGAAATTGGGATTGCAGGCTTTGCAGCATTGAATGCTTTAAATACAACAGAAGATGCGACTCGGGCTTCGATTCCTTTTGATAAAGAACGAAAAGGTTTTGTGATGGGTGAAGGCGCAGGAATGCTGGTTTTAGAAGAACTCGAGCATGCACAGAAACGTGGCGCAACTATCTACGGCGAAATTGTTGGCTATGGCAGCAACTGTGATGCTAGCCACATGACCGCTCCTTTAAAAGACGGTAGTGGCGCGGCGGCTGCGATGGAAATGGCGATTGCGGAAGCAGGGATTACGCCGGAACAAATTGGGTATATCAATGCTCATGGTACGTCAACCCCAGCGAATGACGCTGCGGAAACAACGGCCATCAAACGTGTCTTTGGTGAGCGAGCATCGCAAATTCCAATTTCAAGTACAAAGAGTATGACTGGACATTTATTGGGCGCGGCTGGCGGTATCGAAGCGATTGCTTGTGTACAAACATTGCAAGAAGGAAAAGCTCATCCGACAGTAGGCTACCAAGTTGCTGATCCAGATTGTGATTTAGATTATGTCACAGAAGGTGCACGTGACATTACAGCGGACTATACAATTAGTAATTCGTTTGGCTTTGGTGGCCATAATGGTGTAATTTGCTTGAAGAAATGGGAGGAAAACTAGTATGAAAAAAGTAATGACTGCAACAGAAATTATGGAAATGATTCCTAATCGCTATCCGATTTGTTATATTGATTATGTGGATGAAATTATTCCAAATGAAAAGATTATTGCAACAAAAAATGTAACAATTAACGAAGAATTTTTCCAAGGACATTTCCCTGGAAATCCAACAATGCCAGGCGTTTTGATTATTGAAGCATTGGCACAAGTAGGTTCGATTTTAATCTTAAAAATGGATCAATTTGAAGGTGAAACAGCCTATATTGGCGGTATCAACAAAGCCAAATTCCGTCAAAAAGTGGTCCCTGGTGATGTCTTGAAATTACATTTTGAAATCGTCAAATTACGTGACTTTGTCGGCATCGGCAAAGCGACTGCTTACGTGGAAGATAAAAAGGTCTGCGAATGTGAATTGACGTTTATTGTGGGACGATAAGAATCAATCAATTTTGGATACGTTAGTTTCCCTAAGAAAAGGAATAAGTCACAATGGCTTATTCCTTTTTAAATTTATATAAATAACACTAACGTAAAAAAACATGCTATAATCATAAAAAGCTTACGTGAAGGTGGTAAGCTTATGAGTAAAACAATTTACAGGAGGGTTTTTCTTTTGGATATTTCAGTAGAGTTTTCGGGACATAAATTGGCGAATGTGTTAATGAACGCATCAGGCATTCATTGTATGACAATTAAGGAAATGGACGAGTTAGCGGCTTCTCAAGCAGGTGCTTTTGTCGCTAAGACGGCAACACCTAATCCTCGTCAGGGCAATGAGGAACCACGGTATTTTGATACACCATTAGGAAGTATTAACTCAATGGGCTTGCCTAATTTAGGGATTGATTATTATTTAGATTATCAGATTGCACGTCAAAAGGAATTTCCTGAGGAGTTACGCTTTTTATCTGTATCTGGTATGAATTATGAGGAAAATATCGCTATTTTAAAAAAAGTGCAAGAAAGTGAATACACAGGAGTGACAGAATTTAATTTGTCTTGTCCCAATTTGCCTGGTAAACCGCAAATTGCTTATGATTTTGAATTAACAGAAAAGCTTTTAACAGAAGTTTTCCAATTTTTTACTAAACCATTAGGTGTAAAATTACCCCCATTTTTTGATATTGCACATTTTGACGCAATGGCTGAAATTTTAAATAAATTCCCTTTAGTATACGTGAATAGTATTAACAGCATCGGTAATGGTTTATATATTGACAGTGACAAGGAAGAAGTGGTCATTAAACCAAAAGGAGGCTTCGGTGGACTGGGCGGCGAATATGTCAAACCAACAGCGTTAGCCAATGTTCGTGCGTTTGCGCAACGTTTGAAACCAGAAATCAAAATTATTGGAACGGGCGGTATTACATGTGGAAAAGATGTTTTTGAGCATCTTTTATGTGGTGCGACATTAGTACAAGTTGGCACACAATTGCACCAAGAAGGTCCACAAGTTTTTGAACGTCTAGCCAAAGAATTACAAGAAATCATGGCAGCAAAAGGTTATGAAAGTATTGAAGAATTTCGTGGGAAATTGAAAGAGATGTAACAAAAAAACCGTCAAGAAATTTTCTTGACGGTTTTTTGTTATTTCACAGCCTTAACATTTTCCATAAAGGCTTCCAAATATTCAGGTTGTGTTAATTGTTGGTTACAGGTGTCGCTATCATGGCAAATGTAATTGCCTTTTTTCGTGTAGGTTCCGTCGCCGCCTGATTTGGTGGTAGCTAGGAACATAGACACATTCGTGATTGTTTGACAGATGGAGCAAACACCTTTAACAATGGTGGGTGAAAGGGTGCCGTGGACGCCGATTAATTTATTTTCTCGATAAGCTAAGATAAATTTTTTCTGAGTCCCAGCGTCGTTCCAACCGACATAGGTATTGTTCCGTAAATCCATGTTTTCCCACTCAGGAATCTTTAACTTTTTCACTTTGCGAAAGACTTTCGTGACTTGTGGTGTTGAAGGTTCTTTAAAGGGCAACACGGTTTCTTTTAATTCATCTAAATATTTTTCAGCACGTGCGCGTGTTAAACGACGATCCATCACTTTGTCCAACAAAATCGTAACAGCAGGGTGTTCTTCTGGAAATAACCCATTGATTTTTTCGGCACATAGGGCCTGGACAGTTTTGACAGTCGTAGCATCGTTAACAGACGTATAGGTGTTTAGTAACACAGCGACTTGTTCTTTAATTATGTTAAATTGGTAAGGTTGAATAGTTGGGTTCATGATTTTAAATTCCTTTCAAATAGACCGAGTACATACGCTGAAAGGCAATTTGTCTCACCAACGTATGTTTAGTGACAGACAACCTCATGTGTTTTTGATAAAGATAGCGTTTGACGTATCATATCATCACCCCCTTTAATGATTGATTTTTTCTATGTAAAAAGTGAAAATAATTGATGAAAGCTTGGTAATTCTAACGCAATTCAAGAAAAAAGGCAAGTTAAACTCGTTTTATTTCCCAATTCAATGTCTGGGGAGTGATAAACTTCTAAAAAAGATACGTGATTTCCTAGATTAATCCTAGGTTATTTGCTACAATAATGAAGAATTAACCAGAGAAAAGGAGAAATTACAATGATTGCAGCAAGCGATTTAAAAGCCGGTATGACTTTTGAGCAAGACGGCAAATTAATTAAAGTAATGGAAGCTAGCCACCACAAACCAGGTAAAGGTAACACGGTTATGCGTATGAAATTAAAAGATGTTCGTACGGGTTCAACAACAGATACAACAATGCGCCCAGATGAAAAAGTGAAAAAAGCGCACATCGATACAAAACCGGTTCAATATTTATACAGCCAAGATGATATGGCTATTTTCATGGATTTAGAAACATATGAACAATATGAAGTACCAACTGCTTTAATTGAAGAAGAATTAAAATATTTACTAGAAAATATGGAAGTAAAAATTCAATTTTATGGTGAAGAAGTCATTGGTTTAACTTTACCAACAACAGTAATCTTACGTGTTGCTGAAACACAACCTTCAATCAAAGGTGCAACAGTAACTGGTTCTGGTAAACCCGCTACAATGGAAACAGGATTAGTTGTTAACGTTCCAGATTTTGTTGAAGCAGACGAATTATTAGAAATCAATACTGCGGAAGGTACGTATTTAAAACGTGCTAAATAAGTACCAAAAAAAACAGAAGGCTAGCCTTCTGTTTTTTTGGTCTATTAATTCTTTTACCTATAAGAAAACCATTGGTGTGATAGGAAATAGCAATCGTTAGAATCGTTGACACTAGAAAATGGGAAATGGTATAGTTTGGTCAACACATGACGAAGGAGGAAATCAACCATGACGAAAAAACAAGCTAGCCCTTTTTTAGAAACGGAAAGCTGTTGTTGTATGGTGCAAAATAGTGCAGCATACTCTTTTGTGATGGGGAAAACCTCCGTTATTTCTGAAAAATTGCCTAACACGATTCCTCTCTGAATCTAGACAACCAGAAATAAACAAAAAAGGTGCTGATGCGATCAGCACCTTTTTGTTTTATGTACATGTATTAGAAGGAGGAATTCGCTATGATTGTTCAGTCAATTTTAGACACAATCGGAGCAACACCATTATTTGAATTTACAAGTGAACAATATCCTATGCCAGAAGGCACTAAAATTTATGCGAAACTAGAATATTTGAATCCAGGTGGCAGCGTCAAAGATCGGCTTGGTGTGCATCTTCTCAAAGAAGCAATGAAAACGGGAAAGATAAATCAAGCCACAACAATTATTGAACCGACAGCGGGGAATACAGGGATTGGACTTGCATTAGCTGCCAGTCAACTGGGCCTCAAGACAATCTTTGTTGTGCCAGAAAAATTTAGTCAGGAAAAACAACAGCTGATGCAAGCGTTAGGTGCTAAAATTGTCCCTTCGCCAACAGAGCAAGGGATTGTCGGAGCGATAACTAGTGCCCAAGACTTAGCCAAGGAAATTCCTAATAGTTACGTGCCGTTACAATTTGAAAATCCGGATAATCCTGCTGCTTACTACGAAGGATTAGGACCTGAAATTGTTCAAGACCTAGGCGGGAAGATTACTAGCTTTGTCGCAGGTTTAGGCAGTGGTGGAACGTTTGCTGGTGTTGGCAGATATCTCAAAGAACAAAATAGTAAGACGCAATTATGGGGCGTGGAGCCAGAAGGTTCAATTTTAAATGGCGGACCTGCACACGGACATGAAATCGAAGGCATTGGCGTGGAGTTCGTGCCGCCTTTTCTTAAACAGATTCCTGTGGACGGCTTTTATACCATTTCAGACGAGGATGGTTTTTTCTGGGTCAAACAATTAGCCAAGAAAAGCGCTTTGCTGGTGGGAAGCTCCAGCGGCGCAGCGTTTGCGGCGGCATTAAGAGAGGCGCGCCGCTTACCAGCAGGCAGCACAATTGTAACTATTTTTCCTGACGGTAGTGACCGTTATTTATCAAAAAATATTTATTCTTAGGAGGAAAACTTTTATGAAATTCAATACCAAATTAATTCATGGCGGCATTAGCAAAGACACAACAACAGGTGCAGTGAGTGTTCCTATTTATCAAACGTCAACCTTTGAACAAAATGGCGTGGGCCAGCCAAAAGAATATGAATATTCTCGTTCAGGTAATCCCACACGCCACGCGTTAGAAACCTTAATTGCTGAGTTAGAAGGTGGGAGCCATGGCTTTGCGTTCAGCTCAGGCTTAGCGGGTATTCATGCAATCATTTCTATGTTTGGACCCGAAGATCATATTTTATTAGGTGACGATGTCTATGGGGGGAGTTTCCGTTTATTGGATAAAGTATTTGTAGCAAATGGGTTAAGCTACACGATTGTAAACGCCAGTGACTTATCAACAATTGAAGCCGCAATTCAGCCAAATACAAAAGCCTTGTTTTTGGAAACACCAAGTAATCCACTGTTAAAAATTACAGATATTGAAGCGGCGGCTAAGCTTGCTAAAAAACATCAGTTGTTAACTATTGTCGATAATACATTTGCGACGCCTTATTTTCAACGGCCGTTAGCGTTAGGTGCTGATATTGTCGTTCACAGCGGGACAAAATATTTAGGGGGCCATAGTGATGTAGTCTCTGGTTTAGTCGTAACGAATCATCCAGAAAGCGCAGAAAAAATTGCCTTTTTACAAAATGCGATTGGTGCTGTTCTAGGACCACATGATAGTTGGCTGGTCCAACGTAGTTTAAAAACATTAGGCGTCCGGATGGCAGCGCACGCCCAAAATGCTCAAAAAATTGCAGAATTTTTAGAAGCGCATCCAGCGGTAGCAACGGTGTATTATCCAGGACTAGCGAGTCATCCTGGTCACGAAATTGCGCAAAAACAGATGTCGGGATTTAGTGGCATGATTTCTTTTGAATTAGCCAAGGATGAGCAAGTCGTTCCTTTCGTAGAAGCGTTGGAAATTTTTACTTTAGCGGAAAGTTTAGGTGGCGTAGAAAGTTTAATTGAAGTACCTGCCATTATGACTCACGCATCTATTCCCAAAGAAAATCGTGAAGCTGTGGGAATTAAAGATGGACTCATTCGTTTATCTGTAGGAATTGAAGCAGTCGAAGATTTATTGGCTGATTTAGAAAAGGGATTACAAGCATAAACAAAAGGCCCTCGTCTTTAGACGAAGGCCTTTTGTTTATAATTCTTCTCCATTCGTAGCAATCACTTGTTGATACCAAGCAAACGATTTTTTCTTTCGCCGTTCCAACGTTCCGTGACCATCGTTGTCTTTATCTACATAAATGAAGCCATAACGTTTCTTCATTTCGCCTGTACTAGCGCTCACTAAATCGATGAATCCCCAAGGTGTGTAGCCCATCAAATCAATGCCGTCATACGCAACGGCTTCTTTCATCATCTCAATATGTTCACGTAAATAAGCGATTCGGTAAGTGTCGTTAATCGTTCCGTCTGGTTCTAACTCATCAATAGCACCAAAGCCATTTTCGACAATAAAAAGTGGTAATTCATACCGATCATTGAACCAATTCATTGCATAGCGTAAGCCCATAGGATCGATTTGCCAACCCCAATCAGATGTTGCTACATAAGGATTTCGCACCAAGTCTTTTGCTTCATTGTAGTCAAAAGTAGGGGCCTTTTCTGCACCTTTCACAGCAAACGACATGTAATAGCTAAAGCCAATATAATCAACACAGCCATTAGCTAAATCAGTTAAATCTTCTTCTGTGACATCTAATGAAATGTTTTTTCGTTTCAAATAGCATTGAATTGCACTTGGATAATGACCGCGGACATGAACATCGGTAAACCAATAACGTTTTTGCATTGCGCTAACACTCATCATCATATCCTCAGGATTACAAGAATAAGGATAAATAGGCACCATCGCAATCATACAGCCAATTTGGAAGTCGGGATTGATAGCGTGGCCAATTTTCACTGCACGTGCGCTAGCGACTAGTTCATAATGAGCAGCCTGATACATAATTGCTTCGCGGTCTTCTCCTTCCTGGTAAGCAATACCAGAGTTAGTAAAAGGTGCAAAATCTTCTTCATAATTGGCTTGGTTGTTAATTTCGTTAAAGGTCATCCAATATTTGACTTTTTTCTGGTAACGAGTGAAACAGACTTCAGCAAATTTGACAAAAAAATCAATGACCTGGCGATTGCGAAAGCCGCCATATTTTGTGACTAAATGATAAGGCATTTCAAAGTGAGACAGTGTCACAACTGGCTCAATACCATTTTTCAAACACTCGTCAAAAAGTGCATCATAAAAACGAAGGCCTTCTTCATTGGGCGTTTCTTCATCTCCGTTAGGAAAAATTCGTGTCCAAGCAATAGAGGTTCGGAAGCAATTTAAACCAAGTTCTTTGAATAGTTGAATATCTTCTTGATAGCGATGGTAAAAATCAATCGCTTCATGGTTAGGATAGTGTTCATCTGGTAAAACGCCTGCGGTAATTTTACGAGGGACGCCATGTGCACCGGCAGTCATTACATCCGCCACGCTCACCCCTTTACCGCCTTGGTCCCAGCCTCCTTCTAATTGATGAGCAGCGACAGCGCCGCCCCAAAGAAAATCATTTTTCAAAATTGACATATCGTTTCAGTCCTTTGTTCAAATTTTTATACGTTTTGTGTTTCGACTTTTTCAAGGGTTTCTTCAGTAATCGGTTGATTGGTTTCTTCTGCGTAATTAAGTGCATCCATTTTTTTAGCAAACGGTAAATAGATAAAGAAACTCATCGTCAGTACCACTACTTGAAGCAACGCTGCTTGCCAACCACCAACTAAAAGTCCAGAAATGATTGGAGGAGTAGTCCAGGGAACTTGTACCGCAGTAAAGAGAGGAACCAGTCCTGTGTACAAGGCAAAATATGTCACAACAGAAGAAACAATCGGTGTGATAATGAATGGCACAGCCATGATTGGGTTCATCACGATAGGTGTAGCAAAGACAATTGGCTCGTTAATATTGAAAACAGCTGGCCCAATTGAAAGCCGACCTAATTGCTTAAACTGAGCTGATTTGGCAAAGAAAACCATGAACACGACTAACCCGATTGTCATGCCCGCACCAGTGACCGTTAAAAATTGATCTAAAAATTGTTGTGTAACAATATGGCCGCCATTAGCCAGTGTTAAGTCTTTTCCAGATTTCAAAATTTCGGTGTTTTCTAAAGAGTTTGCTTGTAAAATAGGACCCATGATGCCGCCAACGATTGTTGACCCGTGAACACCGAAAAACCAAAAGAGCGGAATGACAAAACCTAATAGTAATGCGCCACCTAGTGAATCTGTGACTCCTTGAAGTGGTGATTGTAGCACTTCGTAAATAAAGTCAAAGAATGTCGTATTGAAGACTTTATCTAGAAGAATGAAAATTAGCATTGCACCAGTTACAATGACGCTGGCAGGAATTAACGCAGTAAAGGAATTGGCCACATTTTCTGGTACAGCTTCTGGTAATTTGATACGAATATCATGACGTAAAAACCAACTATATACAACGCCGACTAACAAACCAACAATAATAGCTGTAATCATCCCTTTGCCAGCTGTCCAATCTTTGTTGATGACATTGCCAACTACTGCGCCAGAAACCGCATCTTTGACTTCAGATGACATAAACAAAATGAAAACCACCATGGCAATCATGCCCGCTGGGAGGCCTTCAAATCCCTCGCTTTTTACATATGAGTAGGCAATACCGATGACCGCAAATAACGACATAATCGCAAAAGATGCCCCATATGCTTGATTGAAATAAACAGCCAGACCGCTTGCGTTAACCCATTCAGAAATAGCTGTAACTGGGAAATTCGCTAATAGAAGAAACACGGAACCAACAATGGTAAAAGGCATCGTGTAAAGCATCCCGTTCCGTAAGGCAGTAATTGCTTTGGTATTGACGAATTTTAGTACTGGAGGTAATAATTTCTCGTTAATCCATTCGTTCATAAAAATCTCTCCTTTGAAGAATAATATAAATGCAAATGTATCCGTTTACATATTTACTATATAAGGTTATTTGAAGAAAAAATAGACTTTTGCCTGAATGAGAAACATGTACCAAGAAAAAAAACAAAAAAGCTCATGGTGTTTTAGACAGCATGAGCTTTTGTGAAAAACAACTAGAAAGGTGTTTCATCTAGTTCCTTTAAAAGTTGACTTGCTTGATGAGCTAGGAGTTCAATTAAAGCAATGACAGGGATTTGAGTGGTTGTATTAACTGATTTATCTGCAAATGGAGAACGTTCGTCGGGCATATAATAGGAGATGTTGTAGTCAGCCAAGCGGGCAATAGTTGAATGTTGATTGTTGGTAATGCTTAGTACTTTGGCGCCAGCTGTTTTAAAATCGGTCATTTGTTTAATCATTTCATTGGTTTCCCCAGATACAGACAGAATCAAGGCTAATGTATTTTCAAATCCGCGCTTGGGGATAGGCGTAAAGGGGTCAGCAATACTGTAAGAATTGATATTTAAGTTGGCAAAATAACGACTGCCATAACTACCTAAAATTCCGCTAGTACCAATGCCAGTAAAGGCAACGTGACGTGCTTGAACAATCATTTGGATTGCTGGACGAAGCATTTCGTAATAGGTTTCTTGGTTTAATTTTTTTAAAAAAGCATCGACGTGAACCGTGGCATCATAAAAATTTTCAAACGTTTGTGTTTGTTTGGCTTCTTCTTTCACTGCATATTTTAATTCGGAAAAACCAGCATAGCCCATTTTGTTACAAAATCGTAGAATCGTTGAGGTGGAGACATGACAGGAAGTAGCCAGTTGGCGAATGGTCTGTTGAGGGATTTGGTGCAGGTGTTCCAATACATAATGGTAAACGAGCATTTCTAATTCATTCAAGGTCTGAACCTTCTCTAAATCAAACAAAGTAATCCTCCTTTATATAAAAACTGAATATGTTATTTTTTTGTGTAAATCAAATAAACCAATTCTTATTTTTCTTGAAAAAAATGTAAAATAACTCAATAAAAAGTTTCTTATTTCCTATTTTACAAAAAGTAGCCCAATTATCCTAGTTTTTCTCTTTTTTCTTTTAAAAATAACAATGCGCACCCCTAGAGTTTTTTGAGAAAACAAGCTAAAATAGATAAGAAGAGAAAAGGAGGCGTTGATGTGGCACGGGAAGTAATTTTATTTATTGCAGCGAGTATTGATGGTTTCATTGCGGACAAAGCGGGCGGTGTTGCTTGGTTAGAAGAGAATATTCGTGGCGATGAAGAAGATCGTAGTTACGATGAAATGTATGAAAAAATAGACACTGTGGTAATGGGGCGGACTACTTATGATCAAGTGACACAAGAATTGTCCCCAGATGTGTATTTTTATGAAGACAAGCATTCTTATATCATTACCTCTCATCCAGAACCATCAACTGCTTCAAGAACTTTTACCAAGGAAGATCCAGTCACATTAATTCGTCGTCTCAAAGAAGAAGACGGCGCGGGAATTTGGATTGTTGGAGGCCCAAAAGTGGTTCAACCGCTTTTGGCAGCTGATTTAATTGATACCTTCATTTTGACGACAATACCACTGTTTCTGGGTGAGGGCATTGCTCTATACGAGACAATGGCTCAATCAATCCCAGTTCGTTTAAAACAGGTTTATCAAAAAAATGAGTTGGTTTATTCGATTTATCAACGTGAAAACAAAAATTAAAAAATAATTATTCGGTTGGGCAAGTTGCTTTCAAGGTTTTGAGTTTCTCATAGGGCGAGAGGAACAAAGCAACAGTTGTCTAGCCGTTTGTGTTGTTTTTGATTGACAAAGAAATGGTAGAGGAGAAAAAAATGAAACATCAGATCAAAAGAAGGTTGTATATTTCACCTGTTCAAACAATTGTCTTAGGCTTTTTTCTATTAATTGTTGTAGGCACAATCTTATTAATGATGCCTTTTTCTGCACAAGCTGGACAAAAAACGCAATGGATTGATGCTTTTTTCGTGGCAACTTCCGCCGTCTGTGTTACAGGGCTTTCGCCTTTGAATACGGCGGAACATTGGAGTCCTATCGGGCAAGTTATTATTATGATTTTGATTGAATTAGGCGGCTTAGGCTTTTTAACCGTTGCCACGATTTTCTTTAGTTTGCTACGGAAAAAAGCGTCACTAAGTGTACGGATGTTGTATCAAGAAGCTTTAAATGTTAGTGAAGTTTCCGGAGTTTTTCGTTTAATGAAATATATTATGAAGTTTGCGGCCATTATTCAATTACTTGGAGCCTTCTTGTTGTCCTTTCAATTTGTGCCAACATTTGGGTGGAAAAAAGGGATGTTTTTTAGTCTCTTCCATGCCGTTTCGGCATTTTGTAATGCTGGCTTTGATTTGCTAGGGGATAGTATGGTTCCTTATCAAAATTCGCCTTATCTTTTACTAGTCATTAGCTTTTTAATTATAGCTGGTGGCTTAGGATTTATTGTGTGGCGCGATATTTTTGCAATGATTAAAGGCTATAAAAATAAAATTAAGCACCGTGTTAGTATTCATACACGCCTTGCTTTAACGGTGACCGCCACCTTTTTAGTCTTAGGGACCGTTATTTTTTACATTTCAGAATATCGCCATTTTCCAGCTGACATGTCTTTTTGGCAGCGTCTTGTCAACAGTTGGTTCTTGTCGGTTACACCAAGAACGGCTGGCTTTTATTCAGTTGATTATTTGAAAATGAGTAATCCAGGCCTGATTGTCACGATTTTGTGGATGTTTATTGGTGGCACTTCAGGATCAACCGCTGGCGGCTTGAAAACCACTACGTTTGGTGTGCTATTTTTACAATTTCGTGCAATTTTTAAAGGGAAACAGCGAGTGGAATTCCATGAACGCACAATTCCTGAGCGAGTAGTGCTCCAAGCATTTACTTTGTTCTTCTTGGCAACTTTTTTATGTGTAACTGCTTCGGTTATTCTCTCGTTTACAGAAACATTACCTTTAAAAAACGGGATTGAGTATATTGTTTTTGAAGTGATTTCTGCATTTGGAACGGTCGGTTTAACAATGGGGTTAACACCAGATTTAACTGTTTTTGGTAAACTGGTGATTATTTTTCTAATGTTCGTCGGTCGTGTGGGTGTGTACACGGTGTTATTGTCATTAATTAAGAAAGGCTTGGAAAGTCAGTCGAAAGTTCAATATCCAAAAGAATCAGTGATGATTGGTTAATAGAGAAAGAGGGAAATAGAATGGAATTTTTAGGTATTTTATGTTTGATTTTAATTACAACGACTTTAGCAGGTGTTGCTTGTAAAAGAGTAGGAATTCCTGCGGTAATTGGGCAATTGCTAGTAGGGATTGTGTTAGGTCCAGCGATGTTAAATATTGTGCATCAAGATGTGTTTGTGCATGACTTTTCAGAAATTGGTGTCATTATGCTGATGTTTATTGCTGGAATGGAATGTGAATTGGAATTATTGAAAAAATATGCGAAACCTAGTGTCATGGTCGCTATTTTGGGCATCGTTTTACCGGTTGGTTTTACTATGTTGATTGGTCAGCTGTTTGCTTTTTCTTGGAAAGAAGCTTTTTTCCTTGGGTTAGTTTTAGCAGCAACGTCGGTCAGCATTTCAGTAGAAGTATTAAGAGAGTTGAATGTTTTAAGTAGTAAAGAAGGTGCAACGATTCTTGGGGCTTCCGTCGTTGACGATATCGTGGTCGTGATTATTTTAAGTGTCGCTGTCGGCATGATTGGTGCAAGTACAGGCGGCAATACAGAAGTCAGCTTTATTGTTAAGTTAATTGAACAAGGCTTATTCTTTATTGGGATTTTCTTTTTGGTCCGCTTTATTGCTCCCTATTTACTACGTTTAAGTCAAAAAATGAACATTGGGTCGTCTGTTATTATCATGTCATTGATTATCTGTTTGGGCATGGCTTATTTGGCTGATTTAGTTGGTTTAAGTTCTGTCGTAGGTGCTTTTTTTGCAGGGATTGCTGTGGGACAAACGGATGCAAAAACAGAAATTGATTTCAATATTGAAGCTATTGGCTATGCCGTGTTTATTCCCGTCTTCTTTGCCAGCATTGGCTTATCAGTGACATTTAACACGTTAGGAAAAGATTTACCTTTTATTTTGGTAATGACGATTATGGCGATTTTAACGAAATTACTGGGCGGCGCCTGGGGAGCGAAAATGGTTGGTTTCTCCAATACAAGTTCTTTAATGGTCGGTGCTGGGATGGTTTCGCGTGGGGAAATGGCATTAATCATTGCGCAAATTGGTTACCAATCTAAATTACTTTCAGAAGCGTATTATACGAGCATGATTGTGGTAATTATCTTAACGACCTTAGTTGCACCGTTCTTATTGAAATACTTTGTTAAAAAACAAGAATCTGCGTTGCAATAAAAAAAGATGAGCAGAAGTTGTTGACAAAAAAATAAAATAGCTATATGATGAGTTCAAGATAAACGACTACGTTTGTAGTCGATAATCTTGAACTCTTTTTTATTGATGAAGGAGGAATTTAACGAGTATGGCAAAAGATAAATTAGCGACAATTACTGATGCAGAGTGGGAAGTCATGCGGGTTATTTGGACCCAAGGCAAAACCACGAGTCGTGAAGTGCATACACTTTTAAATGAGAAAAAAGAATGGAAATCAACGACCGTCAAGACGTTACTAAGTCGTTTAACAGATAAAGGGTTAGTTGGGACGGAGAAAGCAGGTAATAAATATATTTATTATCCGCTAGTAGAAGAACGTCGGAGCGTTGAAACGGTGGCAGACGAACTTTTAGCCAAGGTGTGCAGCCGTAAAGTTGGTTCCGTGGTAGAAACAATTTTGACAGAGAGTCAGTTGAGTTATGACGATTTGGATCGATTAGAGGAACTCTTGAAAGAGAAGCGCAAGACGGCGGTTGAATCTGTCCCTTGTAACTGTATTCCTGGTCAATGCCAATGTCATTTAATTTAAAAAGGAGTGAAAAAAATGGAAAGTAAAACGTTTGATATTGAAGGGATGAGCTGTGCTTCCTGTGCCCAAACGATTGAAAAGGCTACGGCGAAGTTACCTGGGATGGCAAAGGCAAGTGTCAATTTAGCTACGGAAAAATTAAGTGTCACGTATGATCAGACGGAAGTCACAGAAGAAGAAATTAAGGAAGCTGTGTCAGATGCTGGCTACAAGGCGATTAGCCCAGCCCAGCAACGAACGTTTGCGATTGAAGGAATGAGTTGTGCTTCCTGTGCCCAAACGATTGAAAAAGCTGTGAACCAATTATCTGGTGTTCAACAAGCGATTGTTAATTTAGCCACGGAAAAACTGGTGGTTAGTTATGACGACCATCAAGTAACGAGTGCTGAAATTATCAAAGCAGTTACGGATGCAGGTTATCAAGCGACAGAAGAAGTCGCTGCAGGTGCAACAGCGGACCAAGATCGTGAAAAGAAACAAAAACATATTGCTGAGATGTGGCAACGTTTTTGGATCTCAGCGGTGTTTACAGTACCCCTTCTTTATATTGCGATGGGACATATGGTAGGCTTACCATTGCCGGATTTTTTGAATCCAATGACACATGCGACGACCTTTGCAATGGTTCAATTGATTTTGACGTTACCCGTCCTATATGTCGGCAGAGAATTTTTCACAGTTGGTTTTAAAGCATTATTTAAAGGGCATCCGAATATGTTTTCTTTGGTAGCTTTAGGAACCAGTGCTGCTTTTGTGTATAGTTTATATGGCACAGTCATGATATTCTTAGGAGATACAAGTTTTACAATGGCTCTTTATTATGAATCAGCGGGTGTTATTTTAACTTTAATTACATTAGGAAAATATTTCGAAGCTGTTTCAAAAGGGAAAACCTCAGATGCGATAAAAAAATTAATGGGTTTAGCACCGAAAACTGCTCATATTTTACGTGATGGCGCAGAAATTGAAGTGCCAGTTGATGCTGTTCAGTTGGATGACATTGTGATTGTTCGCCCAGGAGATAAAATCCCTGTTGATGGAGTGATTGTTTCAGGCAGTAGTTCTGTGGATGAAGCCATGTTAACGGGCGAAAGTTTGCCTGTTGAAAAGAAAGTCGGTGATGCAGTAATTGGTGCTAGCATCAATAAAAATGGCAGCTTTCAATTCAAGGCGACAAAAGTGGGAAAAGAGACGGCCCTTGCCCAAATCATTCAATTAGTGGAAGATGCGCAAGGCTCAAAAGCGCCGATTGCACAATTAGCTGATAAAATTTCGGGTGTTTTTGTCCCAATCGTCATTGGTTTGGCTGTTCTTTCTGGCTTGGCTTGGTTCTTTTTAGGACAAGAGTCATGGATTTTCGCTTTGACAATTACCATTTCTGTGTTAGTGATTGCTTGTCCTTGTGCGCTCGGCTTGGCAACGCCGACTGCGATTATGGTGGGAACAGGTAAGGGCGCTGAAAATGGCGTTTTAATTAAAAGTGGGGATGCTTTAGAAACCACTCACAAAATTCAAACAATCGTGTTTGATAAAACAGGAACTATTACAGAAGGCAAACCGGTGGTTACAGATATTTTAGTTGCTGATTCAGCACTTTCAGAAGCTGAGTTACTAACATTAGCAGCTTCTGCAGAACAAGGATCAGAACATCCTCTAGGTGAAGCAATTGTGGGGGCGGCTAAAGAACGTCAATTGCCATTAGCAGAAGGAAGCGATTTTTCAGCGATTCCAGGTCACGGCATCCGTGTGACAGTCAACGAACGAGTCCTACTTTTGGGCAATATAAAATTAATGAAAGAAGAGGCCATCGAGCTATCAACGTTTGTTCAACAAGCGGATCGTTTGGCAGAAGAAGGGAAAACCCCAATGTTTGTGGCAAAAGATGGTTCGTTTGCGGGTATCATTGCGGTAGCAGATACTGTGAAGGATAGCAGTCAAACAGCCATTGCACGTTTGCATAAAATGGGGATCGAAGCCGTGATGATTACGGGAGACAACAAGCGTACTGCCGAGGCGATTGCAAAACAAGTAGGTATCGATCGTGTCTTAAGTGAAGTTTTACCAGAAGATAAAGCATTAGAAGTGAAAAAACTACAAGCAGAAGGCAAAAAAGTTGCGATGGTGGGTGACGGTATTAATGATGCACCAGCGCTTGCCCAAGCAGATGTGGGGATTGCTATTGGTTCAGGCACAGATGTTGCAATGGAATCGGCCGACATTGTGCTAATGCGTAGTGATTTAATGGATGTGCCTACAGCAGTTGAATTAAGTAAAGCGACCATCAAAAACATCAAAGAAAATCTTTTCTGGGCATTTGCTTATAATACATTAGGTATTCCAGTGGCTATGGGTGTGTTACACTTATTTGGTGGACCTTTGTTAAGTCCGATGATTGCAGCAGCAGCTATGAGTTTTAGTTCAGTCTCTGTCTTACTAAACGCTTTACGCTTAAAAGGATTTAAACCTTCGACGGTGAAAAAAACTAGTGGAAGTCAAAAATAAAATTGAAAAGGATGAAGTGAAATGGAAAAAACAGTAAAAATTGATGGGATGAAATGTGATGGCTGTGTTCAAGCGGTCACTGAAAAATTTAGTGGAATTGATGGCGTAACGAATGTTGCGGTTCACTTGGCAGATCAAACAGCCATTGTGACAGCAGATCGTGAAGTAAGCCAAGATGAACTGAATACCACGTTGGCAGATACAAAATTTAAGGTTGTCAGCGAATAACAAAAAACAGGGCCTACCATCATGAGTAGGCTCTGTTTTTTTGTTATGGAAGTTTTGTTTTGATTTCCTGATAAATCTTAGTCGTTTCTTGACCCTCACGCGCAGTATAATAATAAACTTTTTCCCGCGTTTCTATTTTCAGAATCGGATGACTTTTTGTATAAATTAGTAAATAAGCAGGTTTTCCAGCGACTTTAAATTCTCCTGTTAAGTAACTATCTGTCGCAGCACCCATTGTGCGGATGCGTTCTTGAGGTAAGTCATCAATCAAAGAAACAGCAGTGATTTGGTTAAAAGGAATTGACCTTGTTTTTGCTAATGGGGCAGATAACTCAATTTGTTTATTTTCAATAGTTGCTTGAAAGGCATGACTAGAAAAATCATTTATAAACATCGGCACTGTGGCAAAGAACAGCACCGCAATCGTTAAAATGCCAGTAGCGGCTAGAATAATTTTCCCAGCAGGCCGTCCTAGGTTAATGGATAAATTCATACCAATGCGATCAGGAACCATGATTTTGGGGTCCTTTGGATTGATATAAATCCCATACCGCCAATATTGATCATCATCCCCATAGCGATAATCGCCAGCCTGTAAAACGAATTGATCTTGTTTTTTGCGCATTGAAAATAGGTAGTAGAAGAGAAAGCCTACATAAACAAACAAAAGAATAAAATAACAAAAAGTAAGAGCCATCGCAACCGTATAATCAATTACAATTGTGAAAGTTGGTAAAATGGTTAGCGGTGCAAAAACCAAGGAGGATAAAACCATTAAAACAGACCAATGATGCCGAAATAAATCATTGATTTGCTGATTAATTTTTGAGTCACTAGTTAGCGGTTTGACAGGTAAGCGCGCAATAAAATAATAGCCGCCAATGAACAAACTTAACATCAAAACAGTAATTAAGAAAAGAATCCAGGAACCAATCGCCGTTTGCAAGGAATAAAAGCCCCCAGCAAAAGTAAGAATAATTGCAGGTAAAAACCACCAAAATGAAATAAGTTTCTGGTTTTTATTTAAAACTAATTGCGTATCGATTAAGAGAGGACGCTTAGGTAGCAACCAGCCGTTTTGCATTTTTAAAGCGGCCATTTTGCGAATATAAACGATTTGCAGATAGTAGCCACTGCCAATAAAACTAAATAAAAGTAACAGAAAAAGGAACAATAAAATCGAATCATAAGGAATAAATAACAAAGGTAAACTAAGAACACTAAAAACGGCTGCTAGTTGAACCAAGCGTTTTTTATAACGTTTCCGGATTGCTTGAACGCTGGGATCTTGTAGTTTATCTTCTGGTAAAGTGTTTTCCAAAATAATATTTTTGTGAGGATTTGCATAAATCCCCATAGTAAATGCCATAAAAAAAGCGACAGAAACTAGGATGAAATAAAAGAATACCGCCATTATAATGCACGCCCTTTCGAATCAAAATTTTGATAAATTTTCTGAATAAGTGCTTGGATTTCTGCTTCGGATTGCTGATGTAAAAAACTTTCAGCCAACAGAAGTTCTAAACGCTCATGCAATTGCTGTTGCCAAACAGCGGTAGCAGGTAACTTTGCGGCAATTTTGGTGCCGTTACGACGGTCAGTCACAATATAACCTGATTGCTTTAACTTATTATAAGCTTTTGAAACAGTCATCATATTGACCCCGATTTCGTCCGCCAATTGTCGGATAGAAGGCAAACTTTCATTGGGAACCAGTTCACCTTTGGCAATGCCTACAATGATTTGATCAATGAGTTGCTGATAGATGGGCTGTTCGCTTTGTTCATCTATTTCTAAAAGCATCGAATCACTCCTGTCTTATTTGTGTTATCTGTATTATATATCCTAATACAAAAAGAGTTGGAAAGCAAGGAATTTAGAGTAAATGGTTGTTTCTGTTTAAAGAGAAGCATATAATGAAGAAGAACGTAAAATGAAAGGACGATGAAAATATGACAGCAATTGAACCAAAATTAACAGAGAAATTCCATCAAGATTTCTTGAACAATAATAAACAAAATGCCTTACAACGTAGTGTAGTAAAAAATGGTATCAGCGCTTCAGGTGAATCTGTACAAGGAGCCGTGAATAACGTACCCGTCTTTTCAGTCGACTTAGCTACTGGAAAAGTGGCCAATCAAAAACAAAGCGGTCGCTGCTGGATGTTTGCGGCATTAAATACATTTAGACATAGAATGTTAAATGCGTTTCAATTAAAAGATTTTGAATTATCACAAAACTATACATTTTTCTGGGATAAATATGAAAAATCAAACTATTTCTATGAAAATATTATTGCAACAGCCGATCAACCGTTGACTAGTCGTAAAGTGGCCTTTTTATTAGCGACACCACAACAAGATGGTGGGCAATGGGATATGATCGTTTCAATTTTTGATAAATATGGCGTAGTGCCTAAAACGGCAATGCCTGAAAGCAGCAACAGCTCCAATTCACGTGATTTAAACAACTATTTAAATAAAAAATTACGCAAAGATGCAACAATTTTACGTAGTTTAATTGAAAAAGGCGCTTCTGCTGAAGAAGTCCAAAAAAACAAAGAAGCAATGTTACAAGAAATTTATAATTTCTTAGCAATCTCTTTAGGAACGCCGCCAGAAACCTTTGATTTTGAATACCGTGACGAAGAAAAAAATTATCATTTGGATCAAAATCTAACACCGCAAACATTCTTTGAAAAATACGTTGGCGTTAATTTACATGATTATGTAAGTATTATTAATGCTCCTACAGAAGATAAACCCTTCAACAAAACATACACTGTTGAAATGTTAGGGAATGTTGTCGGCGGCAAAGAAGTTAAATATTTAAATGTAGAAATGGCTGCTTTCAAAAAATTAGCTGCTGCACAATTGGAACAAGGCGAATCTGTTTGGTTTGGTTGTGATGTCGGACAATCTTCAACACGTGACACAGGAATTATGGCATTAGACGTTTACGATATGAACGATCTTTTTGATATTGATTTTACGATGACTAAAGCAGAACGTTTAGACTTTGGTGAAAGCTTAATGACACACGCCATGGTTTTAACAGGTGTTGATATCGTTGATGGTCAAACAACAAAATGGAAAGTGGAAAATAGCTGGGGCGAAAAAGTCGGTGAAAATGGCTTCTTCGTTATGAGCGATGCGTGGATGGACGAATACACTTATCAAATCGTTGTGCACAAAGATTTATTAACTGATGAACAGAAAAAAGCTTGGGAACAAGCGCCAACTGTTTTGGCACCTTGGGATCCAATGGGAGCATTAGCATAAAACAGAAAAAGAAGGCCCCCGCCGTCATGGCGGGGGCCTTCTTTTTACGTTGGGCGGCGAACTTCACGGATTTCGCCCAATGTTGTATAATCATTGCCTGCTAAACGAGCAATCGGTTGGAGTTTTTCAGGTAAAATGTACTGATGTTCTTCATCAAAAACGGCTGAATCAAAATAGAAATCGGTAATTTCTACAATGAATAAATCCGTAATAATTTGACCTTCATGGTTAGCAATAGGTACATATTGATGTAAGCGAGCTTCCATCCGAATCGGCGCGGCTTTGATTGCTGGAACAGCAACAGTCTGGCTGGCAATGGTTTCAATACCAAATGTGTCAATTTCACTGATCTCTGCTGCTAAAGGTGCCGAAGTCTGATTCATTTGAGTAAGAACGTCTTCGTTAACGAAATGGATGACAAGTTCTTTAGTAGCCAAGATGTTTCGTGCCGTATCTTTAGGCGCTTTGTCTGGTCGTAAAATGGATAACGTTGCTAAAGGAATTTCAGCTGCCGCCGCATTAAAGAAACTAAAGGGAGCAGCGTTGACGACACCTGTGGCTGTATCTTGTGTTGTAACCCAAGCGATTGGCCGAGGAATAATACTTCCTGATAAAAATTTATACGCTGTTTTTGCAGATAACTCGTTACTATTGTAATGAATCATAGGAGCCTCCTAGAAAAAATACTAATTTCTTTGAACATTCGCATCTGAAGTATCGAAAGGACGCACAAATTCTTCAATCCCTGCCCGTTTTGGTTCTAAAAATGGCGGTAATGATAATTTTTCGCCAGCGTGTTCATAGGTTTCATCCTCTAAAAATCCAGGACCATCGGTTGCCAGTTCAAATAAAACATGTGTTGCTGCCAAGAAATATTCAGATTTAAAGTAAAAACGTTCCACAAAGCCAGAATTAGGAAATTCCAAACGATTAATTTTTTCAATCCAGAAACGTAGTGCTTCCTCATCGGCAACGCGCAAGGCTAAGTGATGGACATTGCCGTAGCCTTCTTGAGCCGCTGGCAAATCTTCCCGATGCTCTACGATGATGCTGGCACCATTCCCACCTTCGCCAACTTCAAATAAATGGAAACTACCTTCAGCATCAATCAATTTGAACCCTAAAACTTCAGTTAAAACTAGTTGCAGATGTTCGTAATTTTCGACAGTTACAAAGGCTGGTCCTAAGCCGATTAAAGCATGTTCACTAGGGACGTTAGATTTTTTCCAAGGCGTGCCAGCTGCAACACCTTGGTTCTTTTCATCAGAAATAAGTTGGTAACGTTGATTGTCAAAGTCTTCAAATTCTAAATACTTTTTACCAAAACGTTCTTGAATTTCTCCATGATCAATTGCATATTCATTAAAGCGTGATACCCAGTAATCCAAAGCAGCATCATCTTTTACACGGAAGGAAGTACGAGAAATTGTATTGGTTCCTTTGGTTCCTTTAGGTAAGCCTGGAAAGTCAAAAAAAGTCATATCTGTTCCGGGAGAGCCGGCATCATCAGCAAAAAATAAATGATATGTTTCAATATCGTCTTGGTTAACAGTCTTCTTAATTAAACGTAGACCTAAAATATCGGTGAAAAAGTGATAAATTTTTTCAGCACTTGAAGTCATGGCAGTGACGTGGTGTAAACCTAAAATTTGTGTATTCATAATAAAAATCCTCCTAAAAGAAAAATAATTTTTTAATTAACTAACTTACTAAAAGTAAGTTTAAATGATTAGTCCTAAAAATGCAAAAGAAATGTCTCGAATTCGAACTATTGTTTTTTAGTTGATTTTTAAAAAAAATAAGAATATAATGACCTGAGATATTTTAATACATAAACTTTCGTAAACATCGCCGGATGCTTGCGACTAAAGTGTTAATGAACAGTTCTTAGGCCATAGCTGAACTGTTTGTTGGCACTTTTTTTGTTTGGAAGGGAAGGAAAACAAGATGAGTAAAGCTTGGTTAAAAGTTATTTTTGGCGCTTTTTGTGAAGTGATTTGGGTCATTGGCATGAAGCATAGCACAACATGGTGGGAGATTTTAGGGACAGTAATCGCAATCTTTATCAGTTTCTATGCGCTGATTAAAGCAGGAGAGGAATTGCCAGTCGGCACAGCCTATGCTGTATTTGTCGGCTTAGGTAGTGCTGGAACTATTGTAACAGATCATTTTTTATTCCACACACCATTGGGCATAGGAAAAGTTCTTTTTCTGTTGCTGTTATTAATAGGTGTGATTGGCTTAAAAATGGTAACTGGAAATAAAGAGGAGGAAACAAGATGAGTTGGTTATACTTAGTTATTGCAGGCTGTTTTGAAATCTTTGGCGTAGGTTCAATTAAATTATTTACAACAAAAAAAGACTTACGTTCATTGTTAATTTTAATTCTAGCGTTTAGTGGTAGTTTCTTATTTTTATATTTAGGGATGAGACAATTACCGATGGGCGTTTCTTATGCAGTTTGGACAGGAATTGGTACAGCAGGAGGCGCTATTTTAGGAATGCTCTTAGGTGAATCAAAAGACCCACGCCGGATATTTTTTATTTTTTTAATCATTGTTTCTGTGATTGGTTTAAAATTAATTGGTTAGAAAGCGAGAGAACATTGTTTGGATTATTGAAAGATCGGTGAGTAAAATTTAAAAAGAGACAGAACCAAATGCGGTGTTCTGTCTCAAAATAGCTTTTATTTTACGAGGTTACTATAACGTGTCGCAAATTCATTGTTGTAGGACTTGCCGTTGACATCTTGACCAACGTCCCAATTTGCAGACCAAGTCATTAAGCCACGGATAGGATTACCGTCTTTTGCTAACTGATCAAAAGTTTTGGCTACAGGGGTAGCCTCAACGACATAGCCGCTACCAGCCGCATCCCGATTTGCTGGTAAACCAAGGACTAATTTATCGTTTGGTATCTGTAGATAGCCGCGCGTACCATGGATTAATGAATCAGACATATAATAGAGGAATTCGTATTTTAGAGCATCGTTGCTTTGAGCAACCCAAGTCATAATTTCATCAACCCAGACACCGTCGCCGCCTTGGTTATATAATTGTGGGGCAATGTAATCATAATAACCATTTAGGGAAGTAATGTATGTTTCATAAGCGGCACCAGGTTTTAAATAAGGGAATTCTGGCGCCATCGTAATGATGAAATTTTTTCCTTGTGATCGATAATGGTCTTTGACTATTTTCAACGCAGCAGGGATGACGGTTTGGTTGTCGCCAGCAGTAATCGCCAATTGCTCTAAGTCGATGTCTAAACCATCAAAGCCGTATGTTTCCACTTGACGAATGATTTCATTCGCAAAGGCTTGTTCATCGCCTTTGACTAATTGGATATGTGCATCTGCTCCACCAAGTGCCAATAAAACTGCGCGACCTTGACTATTTAATTGTGCGACTTCTTGTCTGAAGGCAGTGTCTGTTTGGTTATAAGGCTTGAACGTAGGAATCCGTGTCGTGCCATCGCTTTTCATGAAGGAAACCGGTACGACATTGTAGGCTTGATTTACTTCTGAAAGGTTCAGTGATGCTGATGTTCCTTGTTTGTAACCATCGCGTCCTTTTGAGGCCCAGTTATGCCAATATCCAACCAACACTTTTTTGCCAGAGATATCTACCATCGTATCCGCAGCATCTGCAGAAGCTTGAGTAGGCGTTAACCACAAGCCAACTGCAACGGTTGAAAGAAGGAGAAAAGCAGGAATTATTTTTTTTAGCTTCATTTTTTGAGAACTCCTTTAATTTAGTTTAAGATGTGAGTATTTTTACTGAATGTTCACATCAATCGCTTGGTAAAAGGCGTTCACCGTATCACCAATGCCCCAGACAGCGTAAATGACATGATAACCTTTGCGGTCTGTCGGAATATTAATTGTTTGTTTAACAACTTTATTAGGAACTTCTTGTTTGCCGTCGATTGAAGCAATTTTGTCGAAGTTTTTAATGTCTAATGGTTGATTGGGATTCCAGCCATTTTTAGTAATATAGTAATCCCAAGAAGCAGTTCTATGTTGGGCAGTTAAGTTCCAAGTGATGTCAAGGGGACCTGTTGTAATGTTTGTTTTGTGCCAACGAGTAGCTGTTTGTTCATCCAAAGGTTCAAAACCTGAGACACCTGCACTGGCTAATTTACCAGTAATAAACGTATTTTTGGGCGCTTCGATACTTTGAGGTTCCCATTGTGCACGACCAACATTTGTATTTAAGTTACCACCAGCAGAACTACCAAAGAAAGCACGACTTCCAGGACTTGCTACGTAACCATGAGCCTCCGAAACAGTAGGGGCCAATGCAGCGCCACCTAAAACAAAACTAAAAGCCAGGACGATTGTTAATAAACTCTTTTTCACGAAAAAAACCTCCTAAAAAATTATTTTGTATGCGCTTACAGATAGGAATATAACATAATAATCTTTCGGATACAAATAATAAGAAATGTTATTTTTAAAAATAAAACAATATTTTTTAAGTAA
Organism: Enterococcus sp. DIV1937; assembly: GCF_050535975.1. Classification (NCBI taxonomy): domain Bacteria; kingdom Bacillati; phylum Bacillota; class Bacilli; order Lactobacillales; family Enterococcaceae; genus Enterococcus; species Enterococcus sp. DIV1937. The sequence goes on from NZ_CP172909.1 coordinate 289,786, forward strand.
TATTAAGAACGTTTTTAAATAATATAAATAATAGTGCTTTTCAAAGTTTTGTTAATTTTTCATTCGGAATCGCAATTGAAGAAATCACGTGGTATACTTTTAAGGAGAAACAATGACACGAAAGTAGCCATTGGAAAAAGGAGATTATTTCGTGGGAAAAAAACATACATCCTCTTATGAAGTTGCCTACTATGACGGCGATTTTACTGGTGCAATGAAGATACCGGCTTTGTTAGCGGTTGTCATTAAAGTATCAGAAGAACAAACAGAATTACTAGGAAGAGATGCGGCTTATGTCGCTCAATTTGGTCTAGGCTGGGTCATCACCAATTATGAAATAGAGATTCATCGCTTACCAAAAGTTGGTGAAAAAGTAGCAATTACAACGCAAGCTATGAGTTATAACAAATATTTTTGTTATCGTAACTTTTGGGTTCATGATGAAGAAGGCAATGAATGTGTCTTTGTGAAATCAACCTTTGTCTTAATGGATCAAAAAAATCGGAAAATCAGTAGTGTGTTACCAGAAATTATTGCACCTTTTGATTCTGAAAAAATCACTAAAATTTATCGCCATGAAAAAATTGAAAAGGTCACAGAGGGGAACTTTTTACCTTATCGTGTGCGTTTTTTTGATATTGATGGCAATCAACATGTTAATAATGCGATTTACTTTAATTGGTTATTGGATGTGTTAGGGTATGACTTTTTAACAACGCATCAACCGAAAAAAATTCTTGTGAAATTTGATAAAGAAGTAGAATATGGCCAAGAAGTCGAAAGTCATTACGAAATTGTCGAACAAGAAAATCAGTTGAAAACGCGCCATGAGATTCGGATTGATGGTCAAACCTATTGTGAAGCGAATATCGATTGGACCAACTAAGTTGAGATGACGGTTTAGAAAAATAAAAAGTTACGCAGAGGAGGAAGGACATGATTCGCTTAGGATTAACATCTTTTAGTGAACACGACTATTTAACTGGAAAAAAACGGTCCACGCTTTATGAATATGCCAGTCATTTACCGCTAGTTGAAATGGACACGGCGTATTACGGGATTCCTCCCAAAGAACGAGTAGCTGAATGGGTCAAAGCAGTTCCCGAAAACTTTCGCTTTGTCATGAAAGTTTATAGTGGAATCAGTTGTCAAGGTGAGTGGCAGACCTATTATGCAAGTGAAGAAGAAATGATCACCGCCTTTTTAGAAAGTATGGCCCCATTAATTGAAAGTAAAAAATTATTTGCCTTTCTGGTACAATTTTCAGGAACATTTGGTTGTACGAAAGAAAATGTCGCTTACTTGCAAAAAATTCGTCACTGGTTTAAAGACCTACCCATCGCCATTGAATTACGAAATAATTCATGGTATCAACCAAACTTTGTAAAACAAATGTTGCAATTTATGAAAGAAAATCAATTTTCACTTGTGATTGTAGATGAACCGCAGATTCCTACGAATCCAGTGCCCTTTTATCCTTATGTAACGAATCCTAATCTCGTGCTCTTCCGGTTTCACGGACGTAATGCGGCTGGCTGGTTAGCCAATGATGCAGAGTGGCGAAAAAAAAGAACCCTTTATCATTATAATACGCAGGAAATCGCTGATTTAAGCGAAGCTGTTTTAAAAATGTCGCAAGAAGCTAAAGAAGTGGGCGTAATTTTTAATAATAATTCTGGCGGCGATGCCGCAGAAAACGCTCTACAGATGCAAAAAGTCTTGAATTTGAGTTACGATGATTTGAATCCAAAACAATTAGATTTATTTTGAGAAAGAAGGTAGCTGAATGTCTGAAAAGCAATCCCCTTATGAAATGGCTTGTGCATTCCACGAGGTTTTTAATCCACAACAACCAGAGCAACCAACTGCTTTTTCGCCAGAGCTAGCCAGTCGACGAGCAGAGTTTAAAGTCGAAGAACTTGTAGAATTTTTATATAGTGCTGCTGATAATGACCAAGTACTTTTTCAACAATTGGTCAACGGATTAAAAAAATCTGTCGATAAAGCAGAGCAGAAAGTCTTGGCGAAAGGCAAACCAGTATCTGATCCTTTAGTGGAGGAAGTGGATGCACTAGTTGATTTATTGTATTTTACTTATGGTTCGTTTTGCTTAATGGGCGTCAATCCAACAAAAATTATTGAAATCGTTCATCAAGCCAATATGGGGAAATTATTTCCAGATGGGCAGCCACATTATGATCCAGAAACAAATAAAGTATTAAAACCTGAAAATTGGGAACAAGATTTTGCGCCAGAAGCTAAAATTAAAGCGGAAATTCAGCGCCAATTGAAAATTACTGAAACCAATGAAAAAGACGAATGAGAAAACTCATTCGTCTTTTTCATTAATCATGGAAGAACGTCCGATATAAAGCTTTGATGGCTTTTTCCTCTTGTTCTTTTTTGATACCAAACATAATACTTACTTCCGAAGATCCTTGGTTAATCATTTCTAAGTTGATTTTTTCTTTGGCTAACGCCATTGTACTTTCAGCAGTAACCCCAATTCGTTGGCGCATGCCTTCCCCGACAATCATAATCATAGAAAGGTGATGCGTGATGCGTAACTCATCAGGCGCTAAAACTTCTTGGAGTTGGGCCATCAGTCGATTTTCAATTTCAGTTGTTAACTGGTCTTCTCTTAAAACAATCGTGATGTCATCAATTCCTGAGGGCATATGCTCATAGCTCAAGGCTAATTTTTCTAGTACTTCTAAGAGCCGTCGCCCAAAACCTAACTCTCTATTCATTAAATACTTACTAATGTAAATACTTGCGAACCCTTGATCACTAGCAATTCCTACAACAGGGGCATGCTTCACTTTGCGAGAAGTAGTAATTAGGGTGCCAGGATGATGTGGGTTGTTAGTATTTTTGATAACGACTGGAATATTTGCGCGATAGGCAGGCATTAAGGCTTCATCGTGGAGGACGGCAAATCCTGCATAAGCTAACTCCCGCATTTCTCTGTAGGTCAATTCTTGAATCGTTTGAGGCTGTTCAATAATTCCAGGATGGGCGACATAAATTCCGTCCACATCGGTAAAGTTTTCATACAAATCTGCTTGAACACCTGCGGCAACAATGGACCCTGTGATATCGGAACCGCCACGAGAAAAAGTACAAATTTCGCCGGCTTCTGTATAACCAAAGAAACCTGGAATAACCAAGATTTGTTGAGTCTCACGATAGGCACTAATTTTCTCTAAAGCTTTTGGTAAAATGCGGGCATTGCCTGGCTCAGGTGTCACTAGGAGACCTAATTCTTTTGGACTAATGTAGCGAGCATCTAAGCCATTCTGATTGAAAAAACTGGCAACAACTTTTGCATTATTGTCCTCGCCGCTAGCTAAAAAATAGTCAAATAGAAAAGCATTGTTTTCTTTTGGTAAAGTGGCTAATTGGCGAATCGAAATAGCAATATCAGCTAAAACTGCTTTATCCAAGTGTAATTCATCAAAAAGATCTTCATAACGACGAATGATGGCAGAGATTGTCGATTCAATTTCCTCATTATTTAAGTAGCGCTGATAGTATTGAATCAATAAATCAGTCACTTTAATATCTTGCGGGGTTCGCTTTCCAGGAGCGGATACAACGACAAACGTTCGGCGCGGCTCTTCCTTGACGATTTGTAAGACTTTCTGTAACTGTGGTGCTGATGCTAGCGAGCTACCGCCGAATTTAACTACGTTCACGTTTATCACTCCTGTTTTTAATTATTTTCTCATTTGTAGATTAGTAAAAGGATACCGAAAAACATTTAGAAAAGCAACCACTTATTTTCAGAAAGTTAGGAAATCATGAAAATATTTGTTCTTCATTTTTCCTTAAAATTTTGTTAAACTGTAAAGATATGAGTCGTAACGAAGGAGTTAAATAGTATGACAGAATCCAAAACTGCCATTATTTTTGATATGGACGGTGTCCTAGTAGATAGCGAAGCTTATTATTATGAGCGACGTAAAGCATTTTTAGCGGAATTTGATTTGACCATTGAGGGCCTAACCTTGCCAGAATTAGTCGGTGCGGATATGCGTTCATTATGGCAAAAGATTGAACAAGTCAACAAAAAAGAGCTAGATATTGCTTTTTTAAATGAACAATACATAGCCTATAAAAAAGCGCATCCGATAGATTATTTAGCTGTGCTTGATGAAAATGCGAAACGTGTTTTACAATTTTTAAAAAGACAAGGCTATAAAATCGGATTAGCTTCTTCTTCCACAAAAGACGCAATTGAAGAGGTTTTGACAGTGGGGCAATTAAGTAGTTATTTTGATGCGGTCGTGAGTGGGGAAGATTTCGAAGAAAGTAAACCGGCGCCGGATATTTATCTGCACACGTTACAAGAATTAGCTGTTGCGCCACAGGAATGTATAGCCATTGAAGATTCAGAAAAAGGCATTGCCTCTGCCAAAGAAGCTGGGCTAGAAGTTTGGGCTATGCGCGATGAACACTTTGGGATGGATCAAAGTCAAGCGGATGCCTTCTTAACACAACTAAGTGATATTTGTAAAAAAATTAGTGAAAATCGGATCGATGAAAGCAGTGAATCAACCCCTTCGTAAGAAGATCGCGGGTTTTCTTAAAAAAGTTTGTTATAACTAGTGAATGAATATACAGTTTGTGCTATAATTTTCTATAGGTATTTCTGCAAGAATGCCCTTTTTCAAGGGTCAGGAACAATAGATAACCGTGTGAAGAGAACAAACAACCTTTCTTTTATTATAGAAAAATTATCGGAGGAGCCAAAATGAAGAATAATTGGATTATCATTTTAGTACTAGTAATCGTTATTATTGCTGCGGTGCTATACTTAATTGGTTATTTTATGCGCAAAAAAAATCAAGAACAATTAGATGAATTAGAAGTTCGTAAAGAAGCCCTGTTTGACTTGCCAGTCTTTGAAGAAATCGATGACATTAAAAAAATGCATCTAGTTGGACAGAGTCAAAATAGTTTCCGTGAATGGAATCAACGCTGGGTAGAACTATCGACGCGTTCTTTCGCCGAACTAGAGAGTCAAATTTATGAAGTCGAAAATCAAAATGAAATTTTCCGTTTCATGAAAGCGAAGAAAGCAGTCGTGGAAGCGAATGAAACGATGACCGAAATGGAAGCCGAAGTGGAAGTCATTCGTAATGGCTTGAAAGAATTACGTGAAAGTGAAGAGCGCAATTCATTAGAAGTTCAAAAAGCTTTGGATGTCTATGAAGAATTAAGTAAATCACTAAAAGATGATAAAGCTAGCTTTGGTCCAGCTTACTCCGAAATCCAAAAACAATTAAGAAACGTCGAAATTGAATTCACACAATTTGTCACACTAAATACATCGGGGGACCCAATCGAGGCTCGAGAAGTCCTAGAAGATGCGGAACGTCATACGTATGAATTGGAAGACTTAATGAAACGGATTCCACCAATGTATGAAGAATTAAATGAAACTTTCCCAGATCAATTAAAAGAAATCGAAGAAGGCTACAACCAATTATTAGCTGACGATTATGTGTTCCCTGAACAAAACTTTGCTGAAGAAATTCAACATGCGAAAAAACGTGTCGAGAATTCAATGGCTGATTTAGAGAAAACAGAGATTGCTGCAGTAGAGGTCGCAAATCGCGACACAGCAACGGCGATTGATGCATTATATGAAGTGATGGAACGTGAAATTGAAGCGAAGAAATATGTCGTAACCAATCAAAAAATTATTGACGATTATATTTCTCATTCCTTAAAAAATAACCGTCAATTAATGATTGAATTGGACCATGTATCACAAAGCTACACCTTAAACAACAACGAGTTAGGACGTAGTCGTGGTTTCCAAACGGAAATTGAAGAAATTATCCGCCGTCAAAAAGACTTAGAACCTCGAATGAAAGAACATACCGTTCCTTACTCTGAAATTCAAGCGTTCTATAAAGAATGCTATAAGATTTTAGATGATATTGAAAATCAACAATTAGAAATTGATGCTTCATTGAAAGAACTAAGAAAAGGCGAAAAAGTCGCCCAAGAAAAAGTCGACGAATACGAATTCCGTTTACGGAGTATCAAACGGTATGTTGAAAAGCAACGATTACCAGGTTTGTCTGCTGATTACTTAGAATTTTTCTATGTGGCAACGGATCGAATTGAAGATTTAAGCCGAGCCTTAAATAAAATGCGCATTAATATGGATGAAATCAATCGTTTGTGTGACTTATGCGAAGATGATTTAGAGTTATTAGATAAGAAAACAAAAGATTTAGTCAATGCAGCAGCTCTGACAGAACAAATGATGCAATATGCAAACCGCTATCGTCATACTCACGAGAACATCCGAGCGGCTTTAGATAAAAGCATGTATTTATTCTCGACAGAATTCCGTTATCAAGATGCATTAGATGAAATTGGAACGGCATTGGAAGCTGTTGAGCCAGGGGCGTTCAAACGAATCGAAGATTTTTATTTTAAAAATATCAATAACCCTAATTTAACAGCAATTTAATTAAACAATCACTAAACAGAGGTTTGTCGACAGACAAGCCTCTGTTTTTTATGGCGTGGTGGTGACTTGAAGTGATACTTTAGAAAGTATATAATGGGAAAGAATTTTAAAAAAGAAGGGTGACAAATGATTTATTTTGATAATAGTGCAACTACACCGATTTACCCCCAGGCTTTAGATACATATGTAAAAACCAGTCAGCGGATTATTGGCAATCCGTCTAGTCTGCATGACTTAGGCAACCAAGCGAATCGGCTCTTACAACAAGCACGGAAGCAGATTGCGGAGCTAATCAATGTTTCAGCAAATGAAATCTATTTTACAAGTGGCGGAACTGAAGGAGATAACTGGGTTTTAAAAGGAACGGCAATCGAAAAACGAGAATTTGGTAATCATATTATTATTTCTGCAGTGGAACATCCAGCAGTTACAGAAACAGCGGAACAATTAGTCGAACTAGGTTTTGAACTTTCTTATGCGCCAGTGGATAAAGAAGGTCGTGTGAAAGTCGAGGAATTACAGAAATTAATTAGAAAAGAAACGATTTTGGTTTCTGTTATGGCAGTCAACAATGAAGTGGGAACGATTCAACCAATTAAAGAAATCAGCGAGGTTTTAGCGGAGTTTCCTAAAATTCATTTTCATGTAGACGCCGTTCAAGCAATTGGGAAAGTTAATTACTCAGAGTGGTTAACGGATCGGGTGGATTTTGCAACATTTTCTGCACATAAATTTCATGGACCACGAGGCATTGGTTTTATGTATTGGAAACAAGGAAAACGTTTAGCGCCGCTTTTAACAGGAGGCGGACAAGAAAACAACCAACGCAGTGGGACAGAAAACGTACCAGCAATTGTGGCAATGGCCAAAGCGTTGCGTTTGCATTTAGAGAACGAACAACAACGGCCGCAACATGTGGCGACATTACGGAGTTATTTATTAAAGGCGCTAGAAGAATTTCAAAATGTGACTGTTTTTTCACAAGATAATGAACATTTTGCGCCACACATTTTATGTTTTGCTTTGAAAGGGATTCGCGGCGAAGTGCTAGTCCATGCATTGGAAGAAAAACAGATTTATATTTCGACTACGAGTGCTTGTTCTAGCCGAAAAAAAATGGCTAGTAGCACCTTGTATGCCATGCATGTGCCAGGGGAATTAGCGACTTCCGCTGTGCGCATTAGTTTAGATGAAAGCAATACAATGGCAGAAATTGAACAATTTATGATTGTTTTCAACCAACTTTATCAAAAATTTTCTCGTGTAAATTAATAAAAAATAAGTTGGAGCCTAGAAATAGGCTCCAACTTATTTTTGCTCTCTTTATCGATTGAAGCGGTAGCCACTTCCCCAGAGTGTTTCAATTGGAGAGTCAGAAAGATTGGCTTTTTTTAATTTTTCCCGAATCCGTTTAATGTGAACAACGACAGTCGAAACCTCAGTATCTAAGGCATCAAACCCCCAGACACTTTCAAAAAGTTCTTCTTTATTCCACACACGGTTAGGATGTTCCATCAAGAAAACCAGCAATTTGTATTCTTTACTAGTAAAAATAACTTCATTTTCTAAAACAAACACTTTGTGGGCGGCAGTGTCGACGGCGATTTCATTGATTTTTAGTAATTGTGGTGGTTGTTCTGCGTTGCTTAACAATTGATAACGGTTCATATGGGCTTTTGCTCGAGCGACTAATTCATTGGGACTAAACGGCTTGATTATATAATCATCCGCACCTAAGCCAAGCCCACGAATTTTATCAATATCTTCTTTTTTAGCCGAAACAATCATGATCGGCGTTTGCTTTTTTTTCCGAATTGCACGACAGATTTCAAAACCATCCATAGTTGGCAGCATCACATCTAAAATAATTAAATCAAAGGGCTCATTTAAAGCTGCTTCCAATCCTTTTTTTCCATCATGTTCAATTGTGACAGTCATATCGTTAATTTCTAAATAATCTTTTTGCAAATCAGCAATGCTTGGATCATCTTCAATAATTAATACATGTGGTTTCATTTTTCATCCTCCAACAACGGCAGCGTAATTATCACGTTGGTGCCGTCTCCTTTTTTACTTGTGACAGTGATTGTTCCCTGATGATAGTCAATAATTTGTTTGACAATACTTAATCCCAAGCCGCTTCCTTTAACTGTTGGGGTTCGAGATTTGTCTACACGATAGAAGCGTTCGAATAAATAAGGTAATTCTTTTTTATCGATACCAATGCCGTTATCTGTAATGGTTAAAACTAAGTCTGTTTGATTATGCGTTAAAGAAATCGTAAAGGCTAGTTGTTCTTTAGTGGGATCCGCAAATTTAATGCTATTTTGAATTAGATTGGTAATCACGCGATTCATCTGCGTGGGATCCATTTGAACGTATAAAGCTTCGGTGGGAAGGACAGAAGTAATCACGAGTTCTTGTTCCAAACGGTATTCTTCAAGAATATGTGCAATAAAACGAGTGAAATTGGTCTTTTCCATTGTAAAGACAGCACGATCTAGGTCTAATTTAGAATACAAAAATAATTCTTCAATTAAATCATTGAGGCCTAAACTTTTTTCATGAATGACCGTTAAATAGCGCTGTTTTTTTTCTTCAGTATTGGCAACGCCATCCATCAAACCTTCAACGTAACCAATAATAGAAGTAATTGGTGTTTTTAAGTCATGAGAAATATTTGCAATTAATTCTTTCCGATTAGCTTCATATTTTTCGCGTTCCGCATTGGCTTCTTCTAAATCTTGCCACATTTGTTCAAAACTAAGTTGGAGCTGTTTGACTTCCGTTGAGACGGTTTGGTGGCTAGTTGGTGTAAATGGATTTTCTTTTTGGGCATCCTTGCCCAATGTTTTAGTCGCTTTTTCTAATGCTTCTAATGGCTCGATAGTGGTTTTGGTTAAGCGCTTATTAATGAGCCAAGCTGCCGCAATTGCTACAAGGATAATTAACAAAATCATCCAGATAATCCAGCGTGTGAAGAATTCAAAAAGGCTGCTTTCGCGTTTCAAGACAATAAAGCTCCCGTTAGAACCATCTAAATAATGAAAATCGGATTTGACATAATGATATAGACGCCCTGCATTATCCAGTGTGCCAGTTGGCATAATATTATTCATTTCGTAGTTTGGAATATGTACAGACAAAGATTTTTCTACTAAATTATCCGAATAATAAGGAAACCGTGCATTCTTTCGAATAATCACACTTAATCCTTTTGCTTCAATTGTTTGAATCGTTTCCTTTAATTCTTTACTTAAAGGTGTATCTAGTAATTTCGGTGACTTTTTTAACAATTGATCTAAGGCCAAATAACTTTCTTCTTCGTTAGCGGTCAATGGTCGTTGCTTATTCATCATTCGGTAAGCTTGGGGCAAACTGGGAACAGTTCCTAACGTGATGTAAGAAGCTAAGGATAAAACAGCTAAAACAGAGGCTAAAGTAATAATGATGGCACTAATATAAGAAATAAAAAAGCGGCGTTTAATGGTCAAAAGCGTCCCTCCTAGTGGTTTTAATCTATTTCTTACTTATAGTGTATTACAAGTGAACAAAAAAAAGCTAGTATTGTTATTAACTTTTTTTCATTTGTTTATAATTTGTTCATTTTTCGGCAAGTAGGAGTTTATAAGGCTTTGCTATTCTAAATATATCAAAAAGAAAAAGGGGATTACCAACCATGAAAAAGAAAAAAGTTTTTAGTGCGCTTACCTTATTAACCTTTAGTACGTTGTTGATTGCAGGCTGTGCTGGCGGAGCCAACTCTGCAACAGATAAATCAAGTGCAGCTAGCTCAAGCACTGCAGTCTCTAGTTCAGCAGAAGCAGCTAAAGAGCAATCAAAAGGACAAGAATTAACAGAAATTTTATCCAGTACTGATTGGCAAGGCACAAAAGTTTACGACAAAAATAATAATGATTTAACAGCAGAAAATGCTAATTTTATTGGTTTAGCAAAATATGATGGTGAAACAGGTTTTTATGAATTTTTCGACAAAGAAACAGGTGAAACCCGTGGCGATGAAGGCACATTCTTTGTGACAGACGATGGCGAAAAGCGTATCTTAATTTCGGATACACAAAACTATCAAGCGGTGGTCGATTTAACGGAAGTGACGAAAGATAAATTTACCTATAAGCGAATGGGTAAAGATAAAGACGGGAAAGATGTAGAAGTCTTTGTAGAACATATCCCTTATTCTGACGAGAAATTAACCTTTACGAATGGCCGTAAAGATTTAGAAACAGAAACTGGCAAGATTGTTACCAGTGAACCTGGGGATGACATTTTAGGGGCTACATTATGGAATGGCACGAAAGTTTTAGATGAAGACGGTAACGATGTTACTGAAGCAAATAAAATGTTTATTAGTTTAGCGAAATTTGATAATAAAACAAGTAAATATGAATTCTTTGATTTAGAAACGGGTAAAACCCGTGGAGATTTTGGTTACTTCCAAGTAATTGATAATAACAAAATCCGGGCCCACGTTTCAATTGGTGACAATAAATATGGAGCTGCGTTAGAATTAACAGAATTAAATGATAAACGTTTTACGTATACACGAATGGGTAAAGACAACAATGGCAAAGAAATTAAAGTCTTTGTAGAACATGAACCATATGAAGGAGACTTTACGCCAGACTTCACGTTCTAATTAGTCAATCACGAGTGGATGAAGCGGCCAAAAGGAAGTAAAGGATTCTTTTGACCGCTTCATTTTTAACAAAAAAATAGTTTATAGTTGTTTTTAATCGTTTATAAATTGTTCATTTTTCTGACAGTGGTAGTTTAGAATCGTTTGTTAAGATAGGTTTATCAAAGAAAAGGAGCGATGCTTTATGAAAAAGAAAGTATTAAGTTCGATTACTTTAGTAACATTAAGTACGTTACTTATAGCAGGTTATGCAAGTCCAGCATTTGCAGGTCATGCAGCCAATCCAAATAGTGCTACAGCAAATTTAGGCAAACATCAAAACAATGGCCAAACAAGAGGCGACAAGGCGACTAAGATTTTATCTGGCACGGACTGGCAAGGAACCCGTGTTTATGATGCTGCTGGTAATGATTTAACGGCAGAAAATGCTAATTTTATTGGTTTAGCAAAATATGATGGTGAAACCGGTTTTTATGAGTTTTTCGACAAAAATACTGGGGAAACCCGTGGTGACGAAGGAACATTTTTTGTGACAGGTGATGGCACAAAACGAATTTTAATTTCGCGGACACAAAATTATCAAGCCGTAGTGGATTTAACCGAAGTGAGTAAAGACAAATTTACTTACAAGCGTTTAGGGAAAGATAAACTGGGGAATGATGTTGAAGTTTACGTGGAACACATCCCTTATCATGGGAAAAAATTAGCTTTTACAAATGGACGTGAAGCATTAACCAATCAAACTGGCAAAATTGTGACAAATAAATCAGGGGATAAAATTTTAGGAACAACCTTGTGGAATGGCACAAAAGTCGTAGATAAAAACGGTAATGATGTGACAGCGGCCAATCAAAATTACATTAGTTTAGCGAAATTTGATCCAAACACAAGTAAATATGAATTTTTCAATTTACAAACAGGTGAAACCCGCGGCGACTTTGGGTACTTCCAAGTGGTGGACAATAACAAGATCCGGGCTCATGTATCTATTGGTACGAATCGCTACGGTGCAGCGCTAGAATTAACGGAACTAAACAATGATCGATTTACGTATACTCGAATGGGTAAAGATAATGCTGGTAATGATATTCAAGTGTTCGTGGAACATGAACCTTACCAAGGCACATATCATCCAGCCTTTACTTTCTAAAAGTCTCTTGTCTTCTCTCTTATTTAACAAAAGAACGTCCCCCAACGTTCTTTTGTTTTCTCTTCCTCTATAAATAAATTGTTATTAGTTATAATTAAATATTATTATTAAGATAATTATAATGATTATTATTTAATAATTTGTTCATATTATGGACAGGTGGAGTTAATAACTACTTGCTATCCTTAAATTATCAAAAGGAAAGGGAGTAGTCGTTTATGAAGAAAAAAATCGTTGGTACAATTACGTTGTTGGCTTTAAGTGCGTTATTAGTTGGTGGAGCAGGAGGGGCTTTGACGGCAGAAGCATACGTTCCTCAAAGCGTAGACAATCCCAATAATTTAGGGGATTTACCTGAGTATTTACGTTCAGTTGGTATTAGACAAGATGAAGGATTATCAGAAAAAGATTGGGCTGGAACACGCGTTTATGATCGAAACGGGAATGACTTAACAGATGAAAATCAAAACCTATTACATGCAATCAAATTTGATGCAACCACTAGTTTCTATGAATTTTTTGATAAAGAGACTGGAGAATCAACAGGAGATGAAGGAACCTTCTTTATGACCGCTGGTATTACAGATGTTTCCCGTCTTGTAATTATTTCTGAAACCAAAAATTATCAAGGTGTATACCCACTTAGAACTTTATACCAAGATACTTTTACGTATAGACAGATGGGGAAAGATAAAAACGGAAATGATATTGAAGTTTTCGTAGAAAACAAAGCAACCTCAGGACCAGTTTATGGTCGTCCGCAGCCATACCCCAATAATCGTCCCAGAACACTAGAATTCACGAATGGACGCCGTGCCATGACAGAACAAACAGGCCAGATTGATGTAAATCGACAAGGGGATGAAATTATTGGTAAAACTTCCTTTGATGGGACACCGCAACTTCTTTGGAATGGCACAAAAGTAGTGGATAAAGATGGCAATGACGTAACTTCGGCCAACCAAAACTTTATCAGCTTAGCGAAATTTGACCAAGACAGCAGCAAATATGAATTTTTCAATTTACAAACTGGTGAAACTCGTGGCGACTATGGCTACTTTAAAGTAGGAAATCAAAATAAATTCCGTGCCCATGTTTCCATTGGAACCAATCGCTATGGCGCTGTCTTAGAGTTAACAGAATTGAATGATAATCGTTTTACGTACACACGAATGGGTAAAGATAACGAAGGAAACGATATCCAAGTCTATGTGGAACATGAACCATACCAAGGAACTTTTAATCCTGAATTTACCTTTTAAGAACAAATCATACGAATGGAAACCAAAAAAAGTTTCGACTTCTTTTGGTTTCTCTCTTTTTAAAATAGAAAAACAGAGAAAGCGTTTTAATCGACAAATAAAAAAAGATTCGTTAGATTAGAACCACTGGAGAAAAATCTCATATTTCTCTCGAGGAAAGGAAGTTGAGCACAATGAACAAAAAAATTTTAATGGGGCTATTAAGTGTCGTGACCATTCCATTACTTGCTGCGTGTCAAGGAGGAGAAACACCTTCCGCAGCGTCAAAAAATAGTCAAACGGTGACTACTCAAAGTAGTGCAAAAACTGAAAGCACCAGTACAACCCGTTCGGTGGCTCAAACAACATCAAAAGAGGAAGTGAAAGAACCGATGAAGACCTATGAAGTGGGTGCGCTTTTAGAAGCAGCCAATCAACGAGATACGAAGAAGGTCAAGGAAATTTTACAAGATACTACTTATCAAGTGGATGAAGTCGACACAGAAGGCAATACACCGCTCAATATTGCTGTGCACAATAATGACATTGAGATTGCAAAAGCGTTGATTGATCGGGATGCCGATATTAATCTGCAAAATAGCATTAGTGATAGTCCCTATCTTTATGCGGGAGCGCAAGGACGTACGGAGATTTTAGCGTATATGTTAAAAAATGCGACACCAGATTTAACTAAGCATAACCGTTACGGTGGCAATGCGTTAATTCCGGCAGCTGAAAAAGGACATATTGACAATGTGAAGCTCTTGTTAGAAGATGGACGAGAAGACATAGATTTCCAAAATGACTTTGGCTATACAGCATTGATTGAGGCAGTGGGGTTACGTGAAGGGAACCAACTTTACCAAGATATTGTAAAATTGTTAATGGAAAATGGTGCGGATCAATCCATTAAAGACAATTCTGGTCGAACAGCAATGGACTATGCCAATCAAAAAGGTTATACGGAAATTAGTAAAATTTTAGCACAGTACAACTAAGTATTGTGTCCTTTCGGGAAGGAATAAATACAGGTAGGAGTGAAGGAAAGCATGAATTATTGGTTAAAAAATGTTCGAATTGAAACAGGGTATCAAAAAGAAGGTGACTGGTTATCTGGGACAGTAACCAAAGAAGTGGCAATTGAAGTAACAGATGGAGTATTTACAAAAATCATCCCCAATGAAGAATTGGTAGAAGAACCTGGGTTGACAATTATTGATGGTCACCATCAATTGATTTTACCAGGTTTGATTGAAAAACATTGTCACTTTGATAAAAGTAAACTAGGTGTTCCGTGGTATCCGGTGACGCCAGCGAAGTCAATTGTGGAACGTGTCGAAACAGAAATCCCTTATTTAGATAGTTTAGAACTTTCTTTAACAGAACGCGCCAACCATTTAATTGACTTAGAATTACCACATGGCGCGACAGCCTTCAGAACACATGTCGACGTGGAACCGATGACAGACTTACGTTATTTTGATGAAGTCCAAGCGTTGGCCCAAACGAAACCATTTGCGGTAGAAATTGTCGTCTTTCCACAGCACGGCTTACTGCGTTCAGATTCCGTTGAATTAGTTGATCAAGCATTGGCAAAAGGTGCCGATTTTATTGGTGGCGTGGATCCTTATTCACTAGATGGTGATTACAAAAAATCATTGGCTGAAACATTCCGCTTAGCAGATAAACATGGTGTCGGTGTGGATATTCATTTACATGACCGTCACGAAGCTGGGACAACAACGATTAAAGAAATTATCCGTTTAACGAAAGAATATGGCCTACAAGACAAAGTATTTATCAGCCATGCCTTCGGGTTAAATGATTTCATTGGTGAAGAACGTGACGAAGTTTATGATGCTTTAGCAGCAGAAAAAATTCATATTAATTCCAGCGTGCCAATCACACCTAACACGATTCCGCCAATTATGGAATTGTTACGTCATGGAGTCAATGTCCATCTTGGTTGTGACAATATCTACGATTGCTGGTCTCCCTATGGTGATGGTTCATTACAAGAAAAATTGGCTCGTTTAGGTGAACTTTTTAATGTGAAAGATCAAGATGCTTTAACCCAATTATTGGGCTTAGTGACAGATGGTGTCACAACTTTAGACGAACAAGGGCAAGCAAATTGGCCGCAAGTTGGTGCTGAAGCAACTTACTTACTCACTGAAGCAGAATGTGCGGCGGCTTTTGTCGCTCGTCAGACACCGGTGGAAATCAGTGTGGTAAAAGGAACCACACTTTATCAAAAATAACAAAAAGAAGCGAGATTTCTCGCTTCTTTTTTTGTTATTAAATTTATTTGGATTAGACGCTTAATTTTACAATTGAAAACGACATCCATCTTATATTTCATTGATGAAATTAGTGAGAAGAAGTATGATTTAATTTAGCTCTGATTACTTTTGATACATCGTTTTTCAACTGATCAAAATCTGATCTATAAGTAGCAATAAAAACCAATAAATCAACGCCTTCTTGCGTATCTAATTGGAAATCATAACCGTTTAATTGTAAAAATAAGTCGGTTGCCATTACAGCTGTCCGTTTATTTGCATTGTAAAAACAATGCTTTGTTGCAATGTTAATCATTAAAATAGCTGCTTTTTCTTCAATTGTTGGGTACAGGTCAACGTCAAAGACGAATTGTGCTGGTTGGTTGCTAGCCATTTCTAATGCATTACGATCTTTGATGCCAATTTGTTCTGCGGGAGAATACGTTTGGATCAAGAAAGTATTCATTTGAAATAGATCATCCGCTGATAAATAATAAATACTTTTCATTTAGTAACCAATTCTTTGTACAGCTCATTATGTTTTTGTTTTGAGTTCTCCATCATTTGTTGTAATTTTTTTTGATGTTCTGACATATTTTTTTTAACAATAATATCTTTTAATTTTTCTTCGTCTACATAAACGGTGTCTGTCGCAGTCGCACCAATGCTTTCTAGAAACTCTTTTGACAATGTCATAACAACAGAATTCCCAACTTTTCTAAGTTTTCTTTCTTTGATTTCCACTAGTAACCCACCTTTCGTATACATTGTATATACAGTATATCATGGATCATAAAAAAGTTTCTATCACAAGTCTAATACTTTAATAAAATTTCTTGATTGCTTATCGTTCCTTCAGCCAGCTATCCAATTGCTCAAATAAAGTGATGACCGAAGGATCTTTGGTTTGTTTTAAAAAATCATGTTCTAAATAGTAAATCGCTTTAAAGGTACTCTCAGGAATGGTCCGTCCGATTTTTTTGCTATAGCGGAACGGCACTTCTTCGTCTGAACTGCTAGCTGTACTGAAACAAGGTGGAAAAGTTTTTAATGTTTCGTCTGACAGTGCGTAAGCAGACCAGTCCCCATTTTCTGGTAATCCGTAAAAGTGCGGCAATAGCGCTTGCTGAATACTGTAATGATACAGCAGATAGCGAGAAAGAAAAGGATCATCCCAAACAGGCTTTGTTTGGTCGATGGTAGCTATTTCTTTAGCGGAAATGGCTTGCTTTAATAATTTTCGTGGCTCTTTAATAAATTCTAAATCTGTATAGCCGTAAAAATTGACTAAAAATTGTGGCGTCAAATTTAGTGTTTGTAATTGTTTGGTTAACTGTAACATTAAATAACCGCCAGCGGAACGCCCGCACAAACCAAAGGGCTGGTTTTGAATAATCTCTTCGTTTAGCAATTGGAAGGTTTCTGTTAGCGTCCCTAAGATGTGATCGATTTTTGTATTTGGAGCCAACAAATAGTCCAGTGCTAAAACGGTATAGCCATTGCTTGTAAACAGCTCCTTCAGTTCTTCTGGTAAATCACTTTTGGTTCCATAAATCATCCCGCCACCGTGTAAATAGACGACATAGTTCGTTGGTTCAGTCGTAGTGGGGTAGATAGTAACTGTTGCGCCATTAGCGAGTGTTTGATTGTTTTTCAAGTGCACGTCTCCTCATCTTTATAATGTATGTGGCAATTTCATAATTTAACAATTGCAAGGGATTGGCTAAGTCAATATCAAGAAGTTGTTCCACTTTGTTTAAACGATAACGAATCGTTTTTGAATGAAGGAACATCGCTTCAGAGGTCTGTTTATAGTTGCGATTATTTTGGAAAAAACTGTACAAAGTTTCAAATAAATCGTAGTTGTTTTCGGCTAATTGATAAAGTGCGCGAGGAATTAATTCGTCTAAATTTTCCAATTGGTCTTCGCGGATAAAATTTTTAAATACCCCGATATCGGCTAAGGTGACAATTGGTCCGTTATAAAAAGTTTCATTAAAGCGCAGAATGTCCAGACATTCAATCAGTAGCTCTTTAATCCCTTCTCGTGATTTTAAACTGCTGACGGCAACGGTAAGCGTGTCGTTTTCTTCTAAAAGTTCAGCTAATAAACGACTTAATTGCAGCTTTGTAATTTTTCCATCACTTTCATTGAAGTTAAAAAGGACCGCCGAATAATTTAGCTGATCGAAGAAGATGGATTTCACACGCAGGGTACGAAGTAAGGCAATAATTCGTTCTTTCATGAGTTGTGTATTGGTGTCTTTGGTAGAAAAAGCAATCGCTTGGTAAGAATCTAGCTCTTGCATTTGCACTTCACGAAGCAAACTGTTTAGCTCGTCAGGATTTTGCGGTGTATTTTGTAAAATAGCATCTGCTAAGTTGTTCAAACGAGTATACCGTTCTTTTTTTAACAAATTTTCGGTATTGAATTTTTCTTGTAAGACATCAATCGCATTTTCGATAATCACTAAATCCGTTTCTTTAACCTTTTCATCTTGTAAATAAACCAGAAGTAAACAATTAGTGGAATAACTATTGAAAATAGAAACTTCTAGTGCCAACTGTTTTTTGGGGTTGGCATGAGAATAAAGTGTTAAAAGAGAGTAATCATTTTTAGTGAACTCACTGTTTTTTAGTTTTTCTCTTGAGAGCACAATCGCATCATGGGGTAAGTCGCCATCGCTAATTTCCAGATGTTTATCCAACATTTTTAAAGCGAAGGGTAATTTAATGATGTCATAAAATTCTTGCATAATCGTCTCAACCGTTGGGTAGTGGCGCTCTAATTTGGTGAAACGTTGGCGCACATCGTAATACGTACGTAAGACATGCGACTGATAATTCAACAAAGGCTCGTAAATCGTAAACAGAATTTTTTCATAGCTAATGTCTTGTGTGATTTTAATTAAAGGAATTTCATAATTGAAACATAATTCGATAAACCACTCTGGAATCATTTTAATGAATCGATCTGTTTTCAAAATTAAGCCGCTGATGCCAATTCGGCGCATCTTTACGAAAAAATTTTCCAACTCTTTTTCTGGTAAATCATGCAATGCGTAGAAAGAAGTCAAAATTAACTGATTCTTTCTACTCCAGTTCTCGATATCAATCGCTTCTAAGACCATTGCCGAATCAACTTCATTGTCTAAACCAATCTCTTTCGTCAAAATTTTACCTTTTTTTAAGTCACCTATCGATAATAACTCTCTTAATTTCATCGTTTTCTCCTTTTTTCCTCTTATGGATAAAAATTATACCATTTTTTTAGAATTATGTCCGATGAAAACACTTTCTCGTTTCGATACAATAGCATTGTAAGGAATAGATAGGAGGATGAACAATGTTACACACAGTAATTTTGAAAAACAATTACCAAGACTCCATCAATTTAATGTTATTGACCAATAAAATCAATGCATTAGATGGTGTAACCATGAGTCAAATCATGATGGGAACAGATGCCAACAAAGACATCCTTAACAACACGAACTTGTTAACGGATGAGGCCAATAGTGCATCTGCAAACGACATGATGATTGTGGTTGACAGTGAAAAAGAAAACATCATGGAAGAAGTTATGCCAGCGATTGATGAATTCTTAGATGATTTATCAGCAAAGGGAACTAGTGAAGAAGCACAAGCAGCAACTTCTTGGTCAGAAGCGTTTGATCTTTTACCAGAGGCGAATGTAGCGCTATTCAGTATTCCTGGTGAATATGGTGCGCCAGAAATGGAACGTGCCTTAAAAAATGATTTACACGTGTTCTCTTTCACGGATAATGTGTCAATTGAAGATGAAGTACGTTTGAAAAAATTAGCGCATGAAAAAGGCTTACTAATGATGGGGCCTGACTGTGGAACTGGTATTATCTCAAGTATTCCAATCGCCTTTACAAATGTTGTTTCTCCAGGAAACATTGGCGTTGTTGGTGCTTCAGGAACAGGGATTCAAGAAGTTACAACGATTATTGACCGCTTAGGTGGCGGAGTTGTTCACGCCATTGGAACTGGTGGTCGTGACTTAAGCGACAAAGTAGGCGCTATCACAGTGAAAGATGCTATTGTGGCTTTAGAAAATCACGAACCAACCGATGTGATTACAGTTATTTCTAAACCACCTGCAAAAGAAGTTCGTGATGAAGTGGTTGAATTATTACAAAGCATTTCAAAACCAGTCGTTGCGATTTTCTTAGGAGAAAAACCAACAAGTCACGAAGGCAAAGTTTATCTAGCTCATACATTAGAAGAAACAGCTAAAATTGCTGTTGATTTAGCAAATGATGTGGCCGTGAAGAAAAATTACTTTGAAGCATTAGCAAAACCAGCTGTACCAACATTACCAGAAGATAAAGTTGTAAAAGGCTTATATTCAGGTGGTACATTAGCTTCTGAAGCAGGTATGTTAATTTCTGAAGCTTTAGACCTTGGCGGTTTAGTGAAAGCAGAAGGTTATGTCTTGAAATCTCACGGTTATGAAGTCATTGACTTAGGCGATGATATGTATACACAAGGTCGTCCGCACCCAATGATTGACCCAGATGTTCGTATCGAAAAAATTCGTGAATACGCACAAGATGAAAAAACGGGGATTATCTTATTCGATGTGGTGTTAGGCTACGGTGCTCATGAAGACATGGTTGGTGCATTGTTACCAGCAATTGAAGAAGCGCGTGCCACAGCCAAAGAAGCCGGACGTGATCTTTACTTTGTTGCAACTGTTTGTGGGACGACGAAAGATCCGCAAAATTACCAATCATCGGTTGATCGTTTGAAAGAAGGCGGCGTTTTAGTTGCAGAAAGCAATGCTAAAGCTGTTCAATTAGCTCTATTGCTAAAAGGAATCGAAATTTCAGAAGACGATAAAGAAGTGGTTGCTTACAACGGACCAACTGTCGATGTACCAAAACCAGGCGAAAAAGTAATGGAACTATTAACAACCAAACCAAGAATCATTAACGTTGGGTTGCAAAGCTTTACAGAATCAATCGTTGATTACGGTGGCGAAACTGTTCAATTTAACTGGCGTCCACGTGCTAACGGCAATAAAAAAATGATTAAAATTTTGGATGCTTTGGAAGATTACAGTGAACAAATCGAAGCTGAAAATCACAAAGTAACAGACAAAATTAAAAATGCACAACCATTCTTAGTAGATGTGGTACCTGCGAAATCAGTGATTCCAGAATTAAATGATGACGCACAAAAAACATTACTTCATGCTGGACCACCAATCCAATGGTCTGAAATGACTGGACCAATGAAAGGTGCTTGTATCGGTGCAGCATTATTCGAACGTTGGGCAGACAACGAAGAAGATGCTTTGAAGATTTTTGAAGCTGGCGAAGTACGTTTCATTCCTTGTCACCATGTAAAAGCAGTAGGACCAATGGGCGGTATTACTTCTGGTAATATGCCAGTCTTTGTTGTAGAAAATCGCTTAGAAGGTAACGAAGCATACTGTATCTTGAATGAAGGTATCGGTAAAGTATTGCGTTTTGGTGCTTATTCACAAGAAGTAGTTGATCGTTTAGATTGGATTAAAGATGTTTTAGGACCAACTATTGCGAAAGCCTTGAAACTTTCTGAAGAAGGCTTGAACTTAAACGTATTGATTGCGCGCTCTATTACAATGGGTGACGAGTTCCACCAAAGAAATATTGCCGCATCTTTGAACTTCTTAAAAGAATTGTCTCCATTAATTATCAAAACAGATATTCCAGAAGATCAAAAATACGAAGTAATCAAATTCTTAGCTGACACAGATCAATTCTTCTTAAATGTCATGATGGCAACTGGAAAAGCAATTGTTGATGGTGCCCGTAAAGATACCAACGGAACGATTGTCACAACGATGACTCGTAACGGCGTGAACTTTGGGGTCCGGATTGCAGAAACAGGCGATCAATGGCATACCGCACCAGTAAATACACCAAAAGGTCTTTACTTCACTGGTTTCAGCGAAGAAGACGGAAATCCTGATGTCGGGGATAGTGCAATTACTGAAACAGTAGGCGTTGGAGCAATGGCTATGGTAGCTGCACCTGGCGTAACACGGTTTGTTGGTGCAGGTGGCTTTGAAGATGCGTTAGCAACCTCAAATGAAATGGCAAAAATCTGTGAAGGACACAACCCAACATTCTCAATTCCAACTTGGGATTTCCAAGGAACTTGTTTAGGAATTGATATCCGTAAAGTGGTGGAATTGGGAATTACACCAATCATCAATACAGGGATTGCACACAAAAATGCCGGTGTTGGTCAAATTGGTGCAGGGACAGTTAGAGCACCTCTAGGCTGTTTTGAAAAAGCCCTAGAAGCGTATGCTGAGAAACTAGGCATTACGGTTGAATAACCAACTAGTCATTAGTGACTACATTTTTCCTATCCACCAATATGGCAAGATGGGAACCATTCACAGTGTTTTTGAACGTTCATTTAATCTGAAAGTCCAGGATCAATTAATCAATGTTGCAAACTTCCATAATTATTTATCAAGCTTTGGTATGTTTTTGCCAGATCAATTGTTTCAAGAAATCTTTCCGTATGTACAACAAGGTAATAAAGTCAAAATCACAGAAAATCAGTTGACCTTTTACAGTACAGTCGGCGTGAAAACGATCCAACTCACACCTGCTGAGGTCGTTTCTTTAAACATTACTCATTTCAAGTTAGAAAAAGACCAATTACGCTTGTTGCGAGACCGCTTATTAGCGAGAAACTTAGAACGTAGAATTGGCCTGCCTTTAGACGAACGAGCGAAGCATATTTTCAAAAAAATGAGCCAAAAACAAAAAGTTTGGACACTATCGGAATGGCAAGAAGTAACGAATTATCTGATTGGTCGGGGCAAAGGGTTAACCCCGAGTGGTGATGACATTTTAGTAGCGTATCAAACAATTCTGTTCATACTTGCTGATGAAAGAGCTGCGGCGTTAGCCGCTACTCTTTCGGCAGCAAATTTATCCACAACAGATGTTAGTAAAGGCTATATTGCAAGCTCGGCTAAGGGATATGTAAATTCATTGTTGTATCAGTTACTCTTGGATTTGGAGAACCATCGGGATAATAGAGTTGACGAAAATATTGACAGAATTATACAAATCGGACATTCCTCTGGTAAAGATATGTCATTTGGAATGTTACTAGCTTTACAATCTGTAGAGTTAGATGAGAAGTGAGGAGAAGACATGGAGAATAGTAAAAAAAATCAAGCAGTGCAAGTGAGCAATAGTTACTGGATTAAAGTCGTAGCCATTTTCTTCGTAGGCTGGATTTTAATGTACGCAACACGAACTATTTTTAATCCAGTGATGGGGGTCATTGGAGAACAATTTGGTCTAAGTAACACACAACTTGGTTTAGCCAATAGTATCTTCTTTCTAACCTATGCTGTTGCACAGATTCCTTTTGGGATGATTGGCGATAAAATTGGGCGGAAATTAGTCATTGCTGTTGGGTTTATCGTTCTTGCTATTTCTACTTATTTTAGTGGATTAGCGACAACCTTTGTTATGTTTTTAGTCATTCGTGCAATTGCTGGTATTGGTCAAGGAGCTTACTATGGCCCGCAATATGCGCTATCGACAGAAGCGATTCCAGCAAGTAAACGGACCATCGGTAATGCCATCATCAATAGTGGGATGGCCTTCGGTACATCAGGTGGGTACTTACTTTCAAGTAAGTTGGTTTTAGAAAATGGTGAACATTGGAGCAAACCATTCTTTATCATGGCGATTCCAACGTTTATCGTAGGAATTCTTTTCTATACAATTTTGAAAGAAAAAGTGATTCGTCCTGGTGAAGAAGCTGCACGAGCAGCTGCTGAAGAAGGACCACAAGAAAAGATCTCATTAAAAGAAATTTTCTCAAATCGTAATTTATTAGCCGCATTTATTTTATGTTTCACAAGTATTTATGCAAACTTTGTCATTATTACTTGGTTGCCACAATTTTTAATTGCTGAACGTGGCTTTACAGGAGCGAGCGTTGGTTTCATTTCATCACTTGTACCATGGGCCTCTATTCCAGGAGCCTTAATCTTCGCTCGTTTGAATGATAAAACAGGTGCGACGAAAAAATTAGTCTTTACATTAGTACCTTTAGCAATCCTATCTGTCTTTGCGATTGCTTTTGTAACAAATCGGACATTGTTAATTTCTGTTTTAATTCTTTATGGGTTAACAGGGAAATTAGCGTTAGATCCAATTATGGTGACTTTTGTTACCAAACATGCACCAAAAGCGGCCTTAGGAACAACGTTAAGTGCCTATAATTTTATCGGGATGTCAGGGTCAATCCTAGCACCGTATGTCACAGGATATTTAGCAGATACAGCAGGCTCAATGCAAGTTGGCTTCTATCTTTCTTGTGTACTATTAGTTATTGGTTTACTAGCTTTTGCTTTCTTAGCTAAAGATGAGAGTAAACCGAAATTAGGTTAATTATCCCTTCGATAATGACTGAAACAATCAAAATGAGCAAGACAAAATCTTTCATTTCGTAAACAAATTATTTCTTATCCGTCGATACTGAAAAGATTTTGTCTTTGCTTTACTAAAAAGGAGCGAATCAATCAATGAGTTTAAACGTAATTGCCCTAGGTGGGAATGCTATTTTAGATACGGATCCAACAGATGAAGGCCAAAAAGCCGTCGTTAATCACGCGGCCAAATATATTGCAGAATTTGTTGCTAAAGGGGAACAAGTCATTGTCTGTCACGGAAACGGACCACAAGTAGGGAATTTGCTTTTACAACAAAAAGCAGGCGAAAGTGAAAAAAATCCAGCGTTGAAATTGGATACTTGTGTTGCGATGACACAAGGAAGCATCGGTTACTGGTTACAAAATGCTTTAACTAATGAGTTTGAAAAACGTAACATTGCTAAACCAGTTATCTCTGTAGTTACGCAAGTGCGTGTGGACAAAGAAGATCCTTCGTTTAAAAAACCATCCAAACCAATTGGTCCATTCTATACAAAAGAAGAAGCTGACGCGGAAGCAGCCAAAGATGGCTCTACGTATGTGGAAGATGCTGGCCGTGGCTACCGAAAAGTTGTTCCATCACCAATGCCTAAAGAAATTGTTGAAAAAGAGGCGGTTCGTGCTTTAGTAGAGGCGGACGTTTTAACTATCTGTTCTGGTGGCGGGGGCATTCCGGTCGTAGCAGAAGACGGACAATACGTAGGTGTGGAAGCGGTTAACGACAAAGATTTCTCTGCACGTGTTTTAGCTGAAAACGTTGATGCAGACCGTTTGATTATTTTGACAGGCGTTGATAACATCTACATTAATTACAATCAACCAGATCAAAAAGCATTAGAACAAATCAGTGTAGCCGAAGCAGAAGAATACATTAAAGAAGGTCACTTTGCTGCTGGTAGTATGCTACCAAAAATCGAAGCTGCCTTAGACTTCGTAAAAGGTGATGACAAACGGAAAGCAATCATTACTTCTATCGAAAACTTAGAAAACATCGATAAAGAAGCAGGAACTGTGATCAGTCAAAAGGGGTAGTTTACCATGAAAAAACCGTCCATGATCACCCAAATTGCAATTGCTGTTGTCGTAGGAATCCTCGTAGGACTCTTGATTCCTGCTAGCGGCAATTACTTGAAAATAGTTGGAGATGTCTTTTTGCGACTGATGCAAATGGCTATTCCTATCTTGATCTTAGGGCAAATTGTCCAAGCAGTTGGCAGTATTAATCCAAAAGAATTAACGAGCCTTGGGGGTAGAACAATCGCTGTTTTCGGGATTTCCTCCTTAGCTGCCGCTTTATGGGGCGTCCTAATGGCAGTCATTTTTAATCCAGGATATGGTGTTAAAATGACTGGCTTCCAAGATGCTTCTATTAAAGCGCAAGAAATCTCAATCACTGATACGATTTTAAATTTCGTTCCGAAAAATATTTTTGATTCACTGACTCAAGGATCGATTATTCAAATTATTGTCTTTGCATTATTTTTTGGTTTAGCACTGAATAAATACTTACAAAGCCATCCAGAGACACAACTCTTCCAAATAATTGTGGACTTTAATGAAGTTATCATTACAGTCATTCGATATGTCATGTATCTAGCACCTCTGGGGATTTTTGCTTTAATTGCTTCAACAATTAGTCACTTAGGCCTTCAAATTATTTTACCGTTAGTGAAGTATCTATTGGTCTATGGATTAGGAACTATTTTATTTTTGGGCATCTGGATTTTGGTTATCACATTGTACTGTAAAGTAAGTCCACTACGTTTAATTACAAACATGAAAAATATGTCTGTGATGGCCTTGGCGACAACTTCTTCAGCAATTACTTTACCAGTAGCTTTGGAAGAAACAGAAACAAAATTAGGTTTAAGTAAGCGAATTACTAACTTAGTGTTGCCGTTAGGT
The DNA here is from genome assembly GCF_050535975.1 of Enterococcus sp. DIV1937. Lineage (NCBI taxonomy): Bacteria > Bacillati > Bacillota > Bacilli > Lactobacillales > Enterococcaceae > Enterococcus > Enterococcus sp. DIV1937. The sequence goes on from NZ_CP172909.1 coordinate 316,002, forward strand.
ATGTCATTAAACAGTAACGGTTCAGCGATGCATATGGCTTTTACTGTAATGACTATCGCTCAGATGTATCAGCTAGATTTTGATATTACGAAAATGATTTACTTAGCAATTACAGCAACGTTTGTCTCACTAGCAAACGCAGTTGTTCCCGGTGCGGGCTTAGTCTCACTGGCAGTGATTGTTCCGCAAATGGGTTTACCCATTGAGAGTATTGCAATTTTTGCAGGCGTCGAATGGTTTGTTGGCATGTTACGAACAATTTTAAATGTCAATTCAGATGTTTACTCTGCTATTCTAGTTGCAAAATCAGTGGATGAAATTGACTATACTGTCTTTAACAGTAGCAATAAGTAGTGAAAAAAGGGGAGGAAATGCAAGGACGAAGAAGAAAATCACTTGTTTTCTTTCCCTTTTTTAAGATTAATGATAAAGGAGCAAGCGCAATGGAAGAAATGGTTGTCGTTACACCGGAAAAATTAGAAAAGCTGATGAAACAAAAATTAGAAGCTGCTGGTTTACATTCTGAACATGCCGAAGAAGTTGCTCGACATTTAACTTTTGCAGATGCTAGCGGTATTCATTCACACGGGGCGGTTCGTATGGATTATTATGCGGAACGGATTGCAAAAGGCGGGATCACGATTGACCCCGAATTATCATTTGAAAAAACTGGACCGTCCACTGCCATTTTTCATGGCGATAATGGCGTGGGTCAATTTGTTTGTAACGAAGCATTAGCTGCTGCAGTTGACCTAGCCAAAGATTCAGGGTTAGCATATGTTGGCGTTTCTCAAACGAGTCATAGCGGGACGTTATCGTATTATGTTAAAAAAGCAGCGGAACAAGGCATGGTTGCTCTTTCGATGTGTCAATCTGATCCAATGGTGGTACCGTTTGGTGGTACAAGCAATTATTTTGGAACAAATCCAATCGCTTTTGCAGCACCTAGAGCAGGTCATGAACCAGTCGTGTTTGATATGGCTACGACAGTACAGGCTTGGGGGAAAATTTTAGATGCACGTTCAAGAGATGTTGAAATTCCCGACACATGGGCAGTAGACGAAAAAGGCCAGCCAACGACTGATCCTTATGAAGTACGAGGTTTATTGCCGATTTCAGGACCAAAAGGATATGGACTAATGATGATGGTCGATGTCTTAGCTGGTTCGTTGTTAGGCTTACCTTTTGGCAAACATGTCAGCTCCATGTATGCGGATTTAACGGAGAAACGGAATCTGGGACAGATGTTTTTAATCATTGATCCAAGCCGCTTTACAGATTCTGAACGATTTAAAGAAAATATTAATCAAATGGTGGAAGAGCTTCATAGTGTGCCTACAGCAGAAGGGTTTCAACAAGTTTACTATCCAGGAGAAATTGGTCAGCTAAACTATCAAAAAGCCATGTCAGAAGGCATTGAAATTCCACAAAGTATTTATGATTATTTAGTTAGTGAGATTGTACATTACGATAAATATGGCGGGCAAGGTGCCTTTGCCAAATAATGAGGAGCGCAGAGAGTATTCGCTACTGCGTTGCTCTCGCCTTCTTTCTATTGGAGGAAAGTAAGATGAAAAAATCGTCAAAAGTAGCACTTATTTTTGCATTCTTAGTTAGTATTTTTGTGCCAGTTGCGGCCTTTGCTGATGAGATTGGGGATGTAGTTGCCCCGACAGGAATCATGGCATTAGTTGTGATTATTCCATTGATTGTTGTTTTGGTTCTATTGTTTATGAAAGTCGATATGATTATCGCTGGTTTAATTGGTGGCGTCTTAGCGATGCTGATTGGTGGCATTGGACTAGAAGAAGCGAATAAACAGATGTTGGAAGCTATCCCAATGATGTTAGGAATTACCGTTCCCATCATTAATTCAGCTGTTGCGATGGCGGTCTTTAAAGCAGGTAGTTATTCAGCTGCATTAACTTTAGCCAAACGAGGCACAAAAGGAAAAGTCGAGTATGTTTCAGCTTTTATTGTTATCTTATTAGCCGCAGCCACATATATGTCAGGAATTGGTGGCGGAAGTGCGATGGTTATTGCGCCATTGGCCTTTGCTGCAGTTGGGGTTGTTCCTGAATTAATTGCAGCAATGTCTTTAGCTGCTGCGGTATCATTTACAACATCACCCGCTTCATTAGAATCAAGTATTGTTTCAAAATTAGGCGATATCAGTGTCGGTTCATATGTTTCAACCATGCGACCTTACTGGTTATTCTTCGTAGCATTAGCGATTGTGTTAGCCTTTTGGGGAACGAAACATAGAAATGTTGGCTTTAAAGAGTCGGCAGATGATGAATTTGATAAAAAGAGCAATGGTGAATTATTTAAAATTACCTTGCCAGCCATTTTCTTATTGTTTGCTGTAATTTTTGGACCAATTGTGAATGATTTAATTGGTTTTGCCTTCTTTACGCCACTTGTATACATGATTTTAACATTAGTTTTAATTTTCTTATGTACAGATTTCTCAATGAACAAATCTGTCGAAGCGATGGTAGATGGGTCTACATATATTTTGACTCGTTTATTCCAAGTAGGGATTTTCTTAGCCTTTATTAATGTTATTGCACAAACAGGAACGTTTGCTGTAATCGCAGGTGTTGCTGAAAATGCACCAGCCTTTATTGTCGTGCCAGTTGCCATTTTAACAGGGATTTTAATTGGGATTCCAGCTGGGGCCTACGTAGGTTCTGTTTTAACTTTAGTGCTACCAGTTGCTGTATCGTTGAACTTCCCGCCGTTAGCATTAGGTTTTGTAGCAATGGGTGTTGGTTTAGGTAGTCAAATGAGTTTCGTTAATATTACTATGCAAGCTTTATCTTCAGGCTTCCAAATTCCAATTTTGGATGTTGTTAAAGGAAACGTGAAATGGTTAAGTATTGCCTCTGTACTATTATTAGTTATCGGTTTAATCTTTGGATAAAAAACAATTTAGGGAGTGGAAAACATGGATTTATTAATTAAACAAGTTCGTCTTCAAGACGGTGAAGCATTACAAGATGTAGCTATTAAAGAAGGTAAAATCATTGAAATCGCCCCAGTTATTACTGGCGATGCCAAAGAAGTCATCGAAGCAGATGGTCGTGTTTTAATCCCAGGTTTTGTAGAAAGCCATTTACATTTGGACAAGGCATTAATTGCTGATCGTAAACCAAATAAATCAGGTACGTTGAAAGAAGCAATTGAAGTAACCGCAGAATTAAAACCAACATTTACCGAAGAAGACATTTACGACCGTGCCAAACGTGCTTTAGAAATGTTAATCGTTCATGGGACCACGGCGTTAAGAACGCATGCAGAATTTGACCCAGCGCAAGGTTTTACTGGCTTCAAAACAATTATGCGTTTGAAAGAAGAATACAAAGAGTTAATTGACATGCAAGTAGTTGCATTTCCGCAAGAAGGAATTTTTAAAGCCCCTGGAACAGAACAAATGATGTATGAAGCAATGGATATGGGCGCAGACGTTGTCGGCGGTATTCCTTATAATGATGCACCAGCGAAAGAACATATTGATTTAGTGTTTGAAATTGCTAAAAAATATGATAAAGATGTAGATTTACACCAAGATTTTGCCGATGAAGCTGATGATATGAGTATTGAATATTTATGTGAAAAAACCATCGCTGAAGGCTACCAAGGCCGTGTTTCAGTGGGCCACTTAACGGCATTGCATGCCTTACCTGAAGCAGAATTGGCGCCTATTATTGCAAAAATGGCGGAAGCAAATATTAGCGTGATGGCTTTACCAGCAACGGATTTACATTTAGGGGCTCGTGGTGATCAGTACAATGTTCGACGTGCGGTTACGCCAATCCGTAAATTACGCGATGGTGGCGTGAATGTCTGTATTGCTACGAATAATATTCGCAATGCTTTTACACCATATGGCACAGGGGATATTGTTCAAACAGCGATGTTAGCCATTCCTGTTGGGCACCTAGGTGGAGCGGATGACTTAAAAACAGTGCTACCAATGGTAACAACAAGTCCTGCTCGTGCGATGGGACTAGAAGGATACGGTGTCGCAGTTGGGAATAAAGCAGATTTAGTCTTATTAGACACAAAAGTGGTTGAACATGCGATTATTGATATTCCAGAACGGTTATATGTTATTAAAAACGGCCGTGTTACAGTCAAGACAGACAAAAAAGTCGAAATCATTCGTTAAGAAAAAAAACAAAAAGCTCAAAATGTTAGTTGTCAAAACTAACATTTTGAGCTTTTTTTGATAAAGGTAAAGCTAGGAAGGTGAAAATATGATTAATTTATCCTGTTTTAGCTATGATTCTCTATTGAAAAGTTTATTTTCAGTTTATTTTTGGTCGATTTTCCTTGATATATATAGAATCTTCAGGAAATGCTCCTATCTGTTTAAAATTCGGAATTTCAGAAATTATTCTTTTTTGCTAAACTAGTTATAACTGGTTAGTAAAAAGAAGTATTGGACGAATAGCGCTGAAACAAGTGAATGATCCAAAGTATAAAGAAAAATGAAACCGATACCACAAGACAAGACTGTTGCTGAAAATGGTAAGTGATCATTCTGCTAAGTTTAGTGTCTTAATGTTTAGTTAACTAAGAATTGTTGGATTGTTCTTTAGAAAGAAGGGACAATATGAAGCGAAGTAAATGGAAAGAATTGATAGTAACGGGCATCTGCCATATATTAGTATTCCCCATACTAATACAGACAACTGTTTTTGCAGAAACATTACCAAGTACAAAACAAGTAAGAGAAGGAACCAATCATTCATTAACAGCAGAAAAAGCCGAAAGTGAACAACCACAGACAAAGGATAAACTACATGATGAAGAACCACTAGCATTGCCAAAAAGTGAGTTAATCGATAATGAGGCTAATGTTACAAGTCAAACGATTAGAGAAAGAATTGAGACGCCTAACCTAACTTATCGTTATGGATTTATTAATGAAGAGGGGCAGCCAGTAAACGCCAATGAGATCCTTCTACAGTATCATAGTTGGCAAGGCAATTCCCCAGATGGCATAAATGTGTGGGAAGGTGAAAGTCAACCAGTGACAGCATCTACAGTGGCTAATTTAAAAGAAGTGGTAATTCCAAGTGAGAAAGTAGCCGTCTATTCCGACATGTCAACGGTGCTTGCAGCGAGTAATCAAACATTTTTTTTACCAAGATATTATACTTCTTTAAGCTTATACAATAAGAAAGGGGAAATTGATCCCAATTATCCGCTGCCAACTATTTCCGACGCATCAGGAAACCAATATCCAACAACAATTTCGCAATTTGAATTGGAAAAAATGTCTGCACAACAATATAGTCAGAAAACAGGAGTAACGTTTAACATTAGCGAGAGTCAAAAACTAATCGTTCCTTTGTACAACCAAGTGAAGGTTGATTCATCGAATCAATCTGGGCTATTGAATTACTTTAAATTTTCAGGGCCGGTTTATTATCATGTTACCAATCGCAAAGTGACAGAACATTTTGTGGATACTCAAGGGAAACCAATCCCTCCACCACCGGGGTTTAGACAAGGAAAGCAAACACTTATTGAGCGTGACCCTTACGCATTTAAACAGAAAGATCTTTTGCCAAGTAGCTATGAAATTGACTCAAAAACGTATCAATTTCAAGGATGGTATAAAGGGAAAACGAAACCTGAAAATTTAGAAAAAAGCGTAACGCCCAGTTATGATATTACCTATGACGACAATGATGATTTAACTGTTGTCTATAAGGAGATACCTCAAAAAAATTATACATTTGAGGATGTCAATGGTGTTGAAATTGCACCACCATCTGATTTTATTCAGGATCACCAACAACCAATAACTACGGATGGCTTTCGCTATTTAGCTGGAAAAAAACTGCCACAACAATACAGCGTTAACGGTAAAACTTATTTATATCAAGGTTGGTATCAAGATAAAACAAAACAAGAGAGCTTAGAAAAAACGAAGCGACCCATAAACTCCCCTGTTTTTAATGAAATGAACGCTATTACAGCAGTGTATAAGGAAATAACTGCAAAAGCTGAAATGCAAATAGAAGGACTAGTCAAAGTCATGCCAAGTGGTTATATACAAATTTGGCAGATTATGCTTACAAATGTGGGAGAAGTACCGTTAAAAAAAATAAACTTAAAGCCAGCAATTGGTTGGTCACCAGGTCTAGCTCGGCCAATCCAAGTCACGATTCGTGTTGGATCTGAACCAAACAAAATTGTTCCTATTACTGATGAAAATTGGCGAGTTGGCATTGCTTTAAATACGGAAGTGCCTATTGGTCAGACAGCAACTATTATGATGACAACAATTGCTACAGGTGAACCAGATCAAGTGTTACAAGCGGCTGTTGAAATGAATGGAAATTTTTCTGCTGTTCACGCAGCTGATACTGTCAGAATCCAACCTAAAAATCAAGAAATTGTGGCACCAGATGAGGAAGGTTTTATCAGCACACCAACTTTTGATTTTGGCAAAGTCGCCATTTCTAGCAACACGCAGCAACATGGTTTAAAGCAGGCAGCAGATTATTATGAAAATGGTCAGGAAAATCCATATTTACGTTTGAAAAAATCACAACCCAATTGGGCACTAACTGCAGAACTATCCCCCTTTGAAGGAAGAGTGGATCAACTATCATCAATGACAAAGTTATTGTTAGGAACAACCAATGTTTCAGGTTTTATTCAGTACAATCAACCAACGGAAACTAAAGTTGCTCTTGGCAAAACAACCGCTATTCAATTAGTTGCCAACGGTGTAGCTAGCCATATTGTTGCCAATGGTCAGTTTGACGAAAGTGATGTTTATCAATTTGATTTTTCTTTTGATCAAATCAAATTAGAAATTCCAGCAAATCAAGGTAGAAAAGATCAAACTTATCAAGCAATGGTGACTTGGAATTTAGTGACAGGCCCATAAGTCCATAAAAAATAAATTGAATAGTTTGATCAAAAATATTGCATAGAAATAATAAAAGGCGGCTCAACGAAGCGGCCTTTTTCTTGATTCGTTACCAAAATATAACGAATTTTGTAACAAAAACGTTTAATAAAAAGAAGGAAAAATGATTAATTTTACGAAAAAAAGCATATATCGACAAAAAAGAAGCAAAATTTGAATAAAAAAAGAAAAAATATGAAAAAAAATCGAAGAATTGTTTAACAATTGAAAACACGTGAAAACTAGTCGTGACAAGGTGTAAAAGCCTTACAAAAGGTAAGTTTACCTATTATGGAGAAAGAAGGAGTGATCTGAAATGTTTTTGTAACATTTCTATTGCTTAATTGAAATATGGGTGTGGTAGAATGTTTTTGTCGTAAGAAAAGATTAAGATATTTTAAATAAACTTTAGAAATTAATTCGGAGGAATGACAAGTGAAGAAACGTCTATTTGCATCAGTATTACTATGTTCATTAACGCTATCAGCAATTGCTACCCCAAGCATCGCTTTGGCGGACAATGTTGATAAAAAAATTGAAGAAAAAAATCAAGAAATTTCATCATTAAAAGCAAAACAAGGGGATTTAGCTTCACAAGTATCTTCTTTAGAAGCAGAAGTATCTTCAGTATTTGATGAAAGCATGGCTTTACGTGAACAAAAGCAAACACTAAAAGCAAAATCAGAACAATTACAACAAGAAATTACAAACTTGAATCAACGTATTGAAAAACGTAACGAAGCAATCAAAAATCAAGCACGTGATGTTCAAGTTAATGGACAAAGCACAACAATGCTAGATGCAGTTTTAGATGCGGACTCAGTTGCAGATGCAATCAGCCGTGTTCAAGCTGTTTCAACAATCGTAAGTGCCAACAACGACTTAATGCAACAACAAAAAGAAGACAAACAAGCGGTTGTTGATAAAAAAGCTGAAAACGAGAAAAAAGTGAAACAACTTGAAGCAACAGAAGCTGAATTAGAAACAAAACGTCAAGATTTACTTTCTAAACAATCTGAATTAAACGTAATGAAAGCTTCATTAGCATTAGAACAATCATCAGCTGAAAGTTCTAAAGCTGGCTTAGAAAAACAAAAAGCAGCTGCTGAAGCAGAGCAAGCACGCTTAGCTGCTGAACAAAAAGCTGCAGCTGAAAAAGCTAAACAAGCTGCTGCAAAACCAGTTCAAGCTAAAGCAGAAGTAAAAGCAGAAGCACCAGTTGCCTCTTCTTCAACAACAGAAGCGCAAGCGCCAGCAAGCTCAAGCTCAGCAACTGAATCAAGCACGCAACAAACAACTGAAACAACTACACCAAGTACAGATAATAGTGCAACAGAAAATACTGGCTCTTCTTCAGAACAATCAACAACACCAAGTGGTAGTGAAAGTAATGGTGAGGGAACAGTTACACCACCAACACCAGAACCAGATAAAAAAGATCCAATTCCAACACCACCACCAGCTACAGGTGATGTGACGCTTGATGCATTGAACGTTCTACGTCAATCATTAGGTTTACGTCCAGTAGTATGGGATGCAGGCTTAGCAGCTTCTGCAACTGCTCGTGCAGCACAAGTTGAAGCAGGTGGCATTCCAAATGATCACTGGTCTCGTGGAGATGAAGTTATCGCAATTATGTGGGCGCCAGGTAACTCAGTAATCATGGCATGGTACAATGAAACAGGTATGGTAACAGCTTCAGGTAGCGGTCACCGTGATTGGGAAATTAACCCAGGTATTACACGTGTCGGTTTTGGTTACTCAGGTAGCACAATCGTAGGACACTCAGCCTAATCAGCAATGATAAAAATAGACGTAAGCAGCTTCTGAAAAGAAGCTGCTTTTTTCATTACTATTTCATCCATCTCCGTTGACAAATTTGCTAAACGTGGTATTCTAATTATAATCTAATAATTTCCGTTGAATAGGAAAGTAAATACAAGACAGTTGGTAGAGAGACTTTGGTTGGTGAAAAAAGTTAGATGTCTGTATCGAAAAATGGCCTAGGAGGAATTTTTGTCGAAACGTAGGCAAAAACGTAATGTCTTTCGTTAACAAGACCGCTGATTATGATTGTCAGTTGAAGGGAAAGAGTCATCTTTCCGAAAAAAGGTGGTACCGCGATAATAATCGCCCTTTTACTAGTTACGGCTAGTAAAAGGGCGTTTTTTTATAAATAAAAATAGGAAAGAGTGAGGCAAATGAGTAGTCAGATTCCTTTTACAGTTGATCATGTGGGAAGTTTTTTACGTCCGGAAACAATTAAGAAAGCACGGAAAAAGGTCCAAGCAGGTGCTTTATCTCAAGCAGAGCTACGTCTTATTGAAGATGAGGAAATCAAAGCATTAGTAGCAAAACAAAAAGCTGGCGGTTTACGGGGAATCACAGATGGTGAATTTCGTCGCGGTTTTTGGCATATTGATTTCTTAGAAGGATTAAATGGTGTGACAGGCTATATCCCAGAAACGGGGTATAACCAAACCTTTCATGGAAAAGCAGCTCCAGCCTATAATATCCGCGTAGTGGATAAAATATCTTTTCCTGCGCAACATCCATTTTTAGAGGACTTTTCATTTTTAAAAGAGGTGGTGGAAGTTGGTGATGGCACGGTAGCCAAAGCAACGATCCCTAGTCCGACCATGATTTTACGTCAAGAAATTTTATCCAACGACGGCACCTCGCGTATTCAAACAATTTATCCAGAGATTGGTGATTTTTATAAGGATTTAGCACAAACATATAAAGATGCAATTGCGGCCTTTTACGAGAGAGGTTGCCGTTATTTGCAATTTGATGATACAAATTGGGCGTTTCTAGCGGATCAGACAAAACAAGAAGAATTACGAGCCAAAGGAATACAGCCAGAAGAAATTGCACAAGTGTGTACCACGATTATTAATGAAGCCTTAGCTGGCAAGCCAGAAGATTTAACTGTAACCACACACATTTGCCGTGGGAACCATGCTTCGTCTTGGTTATTTTCAGGTGGTTATGAACCGATAGCAAAAGAATTATTTGCTACGAATTATGATGGTTTTTTCTTGGAATATGACTCAGATCGTGCAGGGGACTTTTCACCATTAAGACATTGGCAAAATAATGGCAGCAAAGTCGTTTTAGGTTTAGTTACTTCTAAGTTTCCTGGATTAGAAGAGACTGAACAAGTGAAAGCACGAATTGAAGAAGCCCAACAGTTTGTTCCTTTAGAAAACTTAAGTATTAGTCCGCAATGCGGTTTTGCTTCAACGGAAGAAGGAAATCGTTTGACGGAGAAAGAACAATGGCGCAAAGTTCAATTACTTCAAGAAATTGCTAGAGAAGTATGGTAAAAAACTGGGACATAAGTCTAAACGGCTTATGTCCCAGTTTTTTCATTGTATTATTTTAAATATTGATCTTTAGTAAAATTCGTGTGTTCATACTCGCCGTTGTCACCATAAAAGCGGTTATAGCGTTGTTTGAATTTGCGGAATAAATAAATGACTGTCACTTTAACTAGGCAATACATTGGAATCCCAAAAATAACGCCCATTAAACCAAACAGTTCACCCATAACTAACAAGACAAGTAAAATAGTAATCGGATGGACTTTTAATTTATCGCCCATCACACGAGGAATAACAAAATCACCATGAATCAATTGGATGGCAAACCAGACGATAACAAATTTAACTACCATAAATGTGGAATCCTGAAAGGCAATAATCAATCCAGGAATAAAGGCAATAAATGGCCCGATATAAGGAATAATACATAAAATACCCGCAGCTAAAGCTAAAATGCTACCAAATTGTAAACCAATTAATAGAAAAGCTGGCCAATACATAATCCCTAAAACCAACGAAGCAATGACTTGACCTTTTAGATAATCGCCAATTTGAATGTTGGCAATTTGGCTATATTCATCAAAATCAGGACGAAAAGCTGGGGGAATGATGCCTTTTACAAAGCGATAAAACTTTTCTTTGTCTTTTAAAAGGAAAAAGGCGATGATAGGTCCTGTAAACAAGGTTAGGAAAGTAGAAGAGACTGCAGAAAAGACGCTTCCCAGACCTTGTGCGCCTGTTTGTAGGTAATCCCCTGCAAAGTCTTTAAAGGAGTTTGCAAGTTTGCCCCAGAGCTGATTAATCGACTCATTAGCAGATTCTAAATCTTTTGCAAAAGGTGTTTTAGCCATAAATTCTTGTACTGTTTGGAGCGTGCTTTTCCAAAAACTTGGGAATTGTTTGATTAATTCTTCCGTTTGGTCTTGGATAATTGGGAAAAGTTGCAGTCCAGCTAACACTAATAATGCAATAATTAAGACATAGAGAATCGCAATCGCCCAAACACGGGGAATTTTTTTCTCAAGGCGTTTCACCATTGGATTAAGCAAATAAAATAGAATAATACCAAAAAGTACCGGGCCTAAGACGGCACTAAAAATAACAAAAATTGGTTTAAAGATAAATGAAACAGTGTTGAATAAAAAGATAGTTACAGCAATTAGACAAAGGATAGTTAATGTGTAAAGTAAATTTTTCCCACCTAAAAAGCGGATCCACTTGGTACTTTCTTTATCCATAAGTTGCTCCTTTCGTTAAGCTTTATTTCTAAAATGACCAATAATTTCAATGACACCCATGAAAATCAGGATAAATCCAAAGACTTGCATCAAAACTAAGAGACTTTTGAAGGGGTTGAAAACTAAAACAGCTCCAGCGATTAAAACCAGAATACTGTAGATAAGCGCGCCTGTTTGACGAGTATTTAAAGCAAAAGTCAATTGAACGAGGCCGTTTATAACAATGCTAATCCCTAATAAAAACGGCAGAATCGAAACGATCACTGGTGCAAAAAATAAAAAGGCTACTGCTAAGACGACAAAGATTAAACCTGTTACGAAACCAAGTCCCCAGCTACCCGTTTGTTTTTTTATTTTGTAGTCATCATAAATATTAATTAACCCTAAAAGCATCAAATAACCAGCAATTAAATAACCGACGAACTGGAAGAAAGCACCGGGATTAAAGACAATGGCACTTCCGATAACGATAAAGACGGCGTCGCGCAATAGGGTATGGCGCCGAAAATTTTCTCTAAAAGTTTGGAACATAAAAATCCTCCTCAATGTTATTGTTTCTTTTATTCTAGCGGAAAAAAGAAAAAAGTGCGAGTGGTAGCTCTAAAAAGTGTTGGAAACTGTGTCTTTAGAAAAAATAACATTAAAAATTAAAAAAGTCTTACAAATGAGCGAAAATTGGCATATAATGGAAAGTGAAATTTTATTTTAAGAAGGAGAGATTTGATGGATTTATTACCTTTATTAGGCGTATTGATCGTCATTGTCGGCTTCGCATTGAAATTTGATGCTATCTTGATTGTGATGGTTGCTTTAATAGTGACGGCTTTTACTGGCGGGCTTGGTTTGACATCAATGCTAGAAACACTAGGAACAACCTTTGTGAATAATCGAGGCATGGCTATCTTTATTATTATTATGTTAGCAACAGGAACGTTAGAAAGAAATGGCTTGAAAGAGTCAGCAGCTACGTTGATTAAACGATTCAAAAAGGTATCTGCTGGTGTGATTATTGACATTTATGGTGTCTTTCGGATTATCTTCGCCGCTTTTAACGTAAGTTTCGGTGGGGTAGCAGGTTTTGTGCGTCCGATTATTTTGCCAATGGCGTTAGGAACAATTGAATCAAAAAATTTACCAATGGTGCCAGAGTATGAAGAAGAACTAAAAGGGATGGCTTCAGCCATGGAAAATATCTGTTGGTTCTTTGGTCAAGTTTTGTTTGTTGGTGGGGCTGGGGCATTGCTTGTTCAATCAACATTGAAAGATTTAGGCTATGAAGTGACATTAGGTAAACTGGCTTTAGTGGAAGTACCAGTCGCCTTAGTTGCCTTAATTTCGGCAAGTATTTACTTTACTTTAAAAGAAAAAAGATTACGTAAAAAATATTATGGACAGGAGGGACTGAAATGAGTTTTTTCACAGATCCAAGTATTGATTTGAGTGCAAAGTTATTGGAAGTCCTTTACATTTTTATGGGGATTATCTTGTTATATACGAGTTTTCGTAGTTTTCGTGATAAAACCAATCAACATGCGTATGGGACTAGTTTATTCTGGGGAATTTTAGGAATCTTAATCGGTTTTGGTCGGTTTATTCCACCAGTTGCCTGTGGCGTACTTATTTTTGTGATGACAATTCCGGCAATTCTTCAAAAAGTGACAAAAGGAGAAAGTCGCTTACCTTCGAAAGAATACATGGAAAAAATGTCTCAAAAATTAGGAATGAAGATTTTTATTCCCGCACTAAGTATCGGGGTTTTTGCAATTCTTTTTGCCACATTGACTACTTTAGGAGCTTTAGTCGGTGTCGGTGTTGGTGTCTTTGTAGCGATTTTCATCATGATGTTCTTTTCTAAAAATAATACGCCGAAAGTATTTTTTGATGATGCGGCGGAAATGTTAGAAACAGTCGGTCCTCTTAGTACGTTGCCAATGCTGTTAGCTTGTTTAGGTGCTGTTTTTACTAGCGCTGGTGTTGGTGAGATTATTTCAAAAGGGGTTAGTGCCGTAGTACCAGCAGGAAATGTCAATGTAGGGATTATTATTTATGCTGTGGGAATGGTTATTTTTACGGCTATCATGGGCAATGCCTTTGCAGCAATAACCGTGATGACAGTCGGAATTGGTGTGCCGTTTGTCTTTTCTTTAGGTGCAGATCCCGCATTAGTTGGGATGGTTGCCTTAACATGTGGTTTTTGTGGTACACTGTTAACACCGATGGCTGCGAACTTTAATATCGTACCTGTAGCCATGTTGGAAATGAAAGATAAGTACGGCGTCATTAAAAATCAATTGCCGATTGCACTTTTCATGTTAATTTTCCAAATTGTTTATATGATTCTATTCAAATAAGAAAGGATGATCGAAATGAAAGTTGTCGTTACTGGCTTTGATCCATTTGGAGGAGAAGCAATCAATCCTGCCTTTGAAGCAGTCAAAAAATTACCTGCTGAAATTGCAGGAGCTGAAATTATTAAAGTTGAGGTGCCAACTGTTTTTGGCACTAGTGGTGAAAAAGTGGCTGAAGCAATTGAAACCCATCAACCAGATATGGTGATTTGTGTTGGACAAGCAGGCGGCCGTCAAACAGTCACTGTTGAAAAAGTGGCGATTAATTTAGCGGAAGCGCGTATCCCGGATAATGCAGGACAACAACCAAGCGATGTGCCGTTGGTTGAAGATGGAGCAACAGCCTATTTTACAAATTTACCGATTAAAGCGATGGTAAAAAATTGTCATGACCATCAATTACCTGCAGCGATTTCTTATACAGCAGGAACCTTTGTATGTAATGATATTATGTATCACTTACTACACTTAATTAACACTAAATATCCAACTATTCGTGGCGGATTTATTCATGTTCCGTTCCTACCAGAACAAACAATTGATAAACCAACGTTTGCTTCTATGTCATTAGAAGCAATCACAGATTCTTTGTTCTATATGATTGAAGCAGCAGTAAAAACGCAAGAAGATATTCAACTACAAGGTGGCACAACCCATTAATTAACAGGCGCTTTCGTGAGAACGGAGGCGCTTTTCTATTTTTACAAAAAGAAAAAGTAATTTTTGTTGGCGTGTGAAAAAATTTTTTATACTATTTTCGTTGACAAGTCGGTTTCTTCTTGGTATATTGAGATTCATAAATTATTAGCCCAGTAGGAAATAGATGTTTTGTTCAGAAAGTCGATGGTTGCTGCGAATCGATCAAGTCTATTTGTGAATTACACTAATAAGTAGTAACAATTACATAATACATAAGCGAGAAGCAAGTAAGCTTCTAATTAAGGTGGTACCGCGGAGAGATTCGTCCTTATTCTTTAAGGATGAATCTCTCTTTTTATGTAGCTTTAGGAGGCGTTTTCAATGAGTTGTGGAGGGGTTATTCGTTATCATAAGATCCTTTAATGTCAGAGTATTCAGAAAAAAGATTAGAGGAGAGTAACGAAATGAAAGAAAAACAGAAAAAGAAGACCGTGAGTGTTCGAGAAGCAAGTATCGTATTATTAATTATTGTGGCAGCTATTGCAACAGGAGTAATTGGCTTAAAGATATCGCCAAATATTACTATTTTGTTTGTGATTGCATTGATTTTAGGCTACGCAATGTTTCGTAAAGTACCATTTGATCAAATGCATAAAGGGATTGTTGATGGCTTGAAGCCAGGAATTATTCCAATTTTTATTTTCATTTTAGTGGGGGCATTGATTGCCGTTTGGATTCAAGCAGGAATTATTCCAACGATTATGGTTTTTGGTTTTAAAATGATTAGTGTTAAATGGTTTGTGCCGTCAGTTTTTATTGTCTGTGCGATTGTCGGCAGTGCAGTAGGTAGTGCTTTTACAGTGATGTCAACAATTGGAATTGCCTTTTTCGGTATTGGCAGTACCTTAGGGTTAAATCCTGCTTTAGTTGTGGGGGCGATTGTTTCTGGTTCAGTTTTTGGTGATAAAATGTCACCTTTATCAGAATCAACAAACTTAGCCGCAGCGATTGTTGAAGCGGATTTGTTTAAACATATAAAAAACTTGATGTGGTCGACTGTACCAGCATTTATCGTCTCTTTAATCTTGTTTATGATTTTAGGACAAACGTACGCGAATACTAGTCTGACAGAAGTAGTTCAAGTTATTCAAGTATTGGAAGACCACTTTACCATTTCAATTTGGTCATTGTTACCATTAGCCTTAATGTTAATCTGTGCCTGGCGCAAAATTCCAGCGATTATCACGATTTTGTTGAACATTATTGTGGCAGTAATTATGATTATTATTCAAAATCCGAAAGTATCGTTGCAGGCATTAGGAAACACGTTGGAAAATGGGTTTGTTTCTCAAACGGGGAACGCACAAATTGATCAATTATTAAGTCGTGGCGGGATTATGAGTATGATGCCGACTGTGGCACTTATTATTCTAACGTTGTCTCTAGGTGGCTTATTAATGGAATTAGGATTGATTTCTGCGGTCATGGAAGTTGTTTCTCAGAAAATGAGCAGTACACCGAAATTGATTTTATCAACGTTATTAACAGGAATTGGCGTAAATATTTTTATTGGTGAACAATTCCTATCGGTTATTTTACCAGGGAATGCCTTTAAAGAAGTTTACAAAAAAGAAGGTTTGGATCCGACTGTTTTAGGCAGAACCTTGGAGGATGGTGGGACGGTTATTAACTACCTCATTCCTTGGGGGATTGCAGGTAGCTTCGTAGCGGGGACCTTTGGCGTACCAACGTTGACTTACTTACCATTTGTTTTCTTTAGCTTATTATCGCCTGTCTTCTCAATGGTCAGTGCATTTACTGGTTTAGGAATTAAGCGGTTATCAGCAGAACCTGTTACCGAAAAATAGATTGATTAAAATAGAACAGTTGATGGGGAATACTGTAGTTTCTCCCTGTCAATTGTTCTATTTTTCTTGTAAAAAAGGTTGCATTTTTAGAAAGAAACAGTTATAGTTGACTAGTCAATTGTTGACGAGTCATCTTTTTAAGGAGGAAACTATGTCGTTATCATTACGGGAAGTCAGCCAATTATTATGTCAGTTAAAGGTATTAGATCAAAAAATTACCAAAGTTTTTGAAGAGCAAGTTGGCTTGAGTTTGACTCGTTATGAGTTGCTGATGATTTTAAAAGAACGTCAGCCGTGTCTTCAAACGGAGATTCAAGAACACTTAAAAATCGATAGTGGTGCGGTCACTCGCCATTTGAAAATTTTAGAAGAGAAACAGTATGTGACACGACAGCGAAATCCAGAAAATAATCGGGAAGTGCTAGTGCATTTAACAGAAAAAGCACAACAAGAACTACAGCAATGTACAGCCAAGCAACAAACGGTAACAGAAATTATTCCCAGTACATTTACAAAGGACGACTGTCGCCAATTAAAAGAACTTTTGACAAAACTAGATCAAAGTATTACAACGAAAGAGGTATGATAGAATGACAACATATACAACGAATGATTTTTCAGAGATTGTTTTTGGCCGCAAATCGGTTCGGGTGTACGATGAAACCCATAAAATTTCTCATGAAGAAATGTTAACAATGATTCAAGAAGCGACCACTGCCCCTTCTTCTGTTAACATGCAGCCATGGCGTTTTGTCGTAGTGGAAAGTGAAGCAGGCAAAGAAAAATTAAAACCCTTAATTCGCTTTAATACGCGTCAAAATGAAACATCTTCTGCAATGCTCTTAATTTTTGGTGATTTAAACTGCCATGAGCGAGGAGAGGAGATTTACAATCAAGCCTATGCTAGTGGTAAAATGCCTAAAGAAGTACGGGACCAACAATTAGCAGCCATTATTCCCCATTATGAAAGTTTAAGTAGAGAACAAATGAATGACATCGTAAAAATTGATGCGAGTTTAGCAGCTATGCAATTTATGTTAGTGGCCCGAGCTCACGGATATGAAACAAATCCAATCGGTGGTTTTGAATCGGAAAAATTAGCCGAAACATTTGGTTTAGATCAAGAGCGCTATGTCCCAGTAATGATTTTATCTGTGGGTAAGGGCATGGAAACTGGCTATGAATCTGTTCGTTTAGCACCAGAAAAAATCACGACATTTGAATAGGCAATAAAAAATGACGGCGTACGCTTGCATTAACCAACGATCTTAAAGAAAGTTGGCTAATGCAACAGCGATGCCGTCATTGTCGTTGGATAAAGTGACTTCCGTTGCGATGCTTTTAAGCTCGTCAACGGCGTTTTCCATAGCAATCCCCGTGCCGGCCCATTCCAACATTGTATAGTCGTTGTGACCATCACCAAAAGCAATTACTTCTTCAGCAGTTATGCCTAACTGTAGGGTTAGTTTTTCTAAAGAACGCGCTTTATCAATATTTTTAGCGGTAAATTCAAAATAGAAAGGAGCGGAAAAAGCAGCGGTGACGGTTTCTTTGAAAGGCGCGTAGATGGCCTCATGATATTTTTGTAAATAGGCGGGTTCACCAGCAATTAAAATTTTGTTCAAGGGAAAGTTTAGTCTGGCGGCTAAATCATGCCACTCACATAATTGAAAGTTGCCGCCCCGTGATTCATATTCAATAATATTAAAATCACCAGTCTCTAAATGTAAGGTGTTATGAAAAACATCATTGACATACATAAATGTTTCATCATTAATCATTGGAATTACGTCAAATTGTTTCAAATGCTCTAAAATTTGTTGACTCAATGACTTTGAAATTGTCTGATTAAATAGTTGTTGCTGACTGCCATGGTGGGTGACACAAGCGCCGTTATAGGAAAGTAAGTGTCCATTATAATGAGCCATCTCCAATTCATCTGCTAAGGGCCGCATACCGTTAGTCGGGCGGCCAGAAGCCAAAATCAGTGATAGGCCTTGCTTTTGTGCATCTACTAATGCTTGTCGCGTTTTTGGTGAAATCTTTTTTTCTGAAGTTAACAAGGTACCATCAATATCCATTACAATTGCTTTGATTGCCATAATTGGCCTCCAATCCGAAGAGTTTCTTTCTTTTAGTATAAAAGTTTTTTCTATTAATGTAAACGGATTCTCTTGTGAGGTGTATAAAAGAATTATTTTACAAAAATCTATACTATTTTTTTGTGAAATTTCATATAATAGAAGTATTCTAATTATCTACATAGAGAGCGAGGGACAAGGAATATGAAGGAAAAAGAAATGCATTCGCTCTTTTTTAAACATAAGTTTGTGAAAGTAACCCCCTATTTACGTCGTTTTGGTCATCGTTTGAGTGGGATGATTATGCCAAATTTGAGTATTTTTATTGCGTGGAGCTTATTGTCTTTGGTGGCTGGCTATACGACAGGGAATCTACGGCTAGCTCTTTCTGAAGTCGAAACGATAATGATTCGAGTTGTTTTACCGATTCTAATTGGTTTTACAGGCGGAAAAATGTTCGAGGAACAACGTGGCGGCGTTGTTGCTGCTATTGCGACAGTGGGCGTGATTGTTTCCACAGATGTTCCACAGTTGTTTGGTGCTATGTTTATTGGTCCTTTAGCAGGATATACTTTCGCCAAAATTGAACAAATTCTCTTACCGAAAGTTAAAGAAGGCTATGAGATGCTGACTAAAAACTTTTTAGCAGGAATTGTGGGAGGACTGCTGTGCTGTTTTGGTATTCTGGTTGTAGCTCCGGCTGTTGAAAGCGCTAGTTTTTGGCTGTATCAATTTTCTTCTTGGTTAATTGAAGCCAATCTTTTACCATTGGTTCACGTTTTCTTAGAACCTTTAAAAGTGTTATTTTTTAATAATGCGATTAACCATGGCTTATTAACGCCTCTAGGTTTAGAAGGTGCTAGTCAAACAGGTCAGTCCATTTTATTTCTATTGGAAACAAACCCTGGACCAGGCGTGGGCGTTTTGGTTGCTTTTCTGCTGTTTGGGTCTGTAGGACAACGAAAAACAGCAGGAGGTGCCACCATGATTCAACTGATTGGGGGCATTCATGAAATTTATTTTCCGTTTGTTTTGATGGACCCGCGCTTATTTTTAGCAGTAATTGCTGGAGGAATGAGTGGTACGCTTGTTTTTCAAATATTTAATGTGGGGCTAAGTGCTCCAGCTTCGCCAGGTTCATTGGTTGCGATTTTAGCCAATGCCCCGACTGATGCGAGGCTGGCGGTTTTTAGTGGAATTTTTGTTAGCTTTCTGTGCTCTTTTGCAATAGCAAGCTTGTTATTAAAACGTCAACGAGGAATTGAACCAGTTTCAATGATAAAGATGAAGGAGGAAGACCAAGTGGAAACAGTCACACCTAACTATCAGCAAATTTTATTTGTTTGTGATGCAGGAATGGGCTCAAGTGCCATGGGGGCTAGTTTGCTAAGCCGACAATTAAAAGCTGTGGACTTGGAGATGCCTGTGACTTACAAGTCCGTTCATCAGATGAAGTGGCAGCCAAAGACATTAGTGGTAATTCAAGCAGAATTGAAACAGTTAGCACAAAAGTACGTCCCAGAAAAGGATATGGTGAGTGTTCAAAATTTTTTAGAAATTAAATCCTATTACCCGCAAGTTTTAGCCAAACTGACTGCTTCTTCTCAAGAGCAATCTTCACTTGGTTCAGAGTCTACTGGAACGAACCCGACCAAACAAATACAGAAGCTTGTTTTTTTATATGCCGAGAATGTTCGAGGATCGCAAACAATGGGAATGGAATTATTGCGGCAACAAGCGGCGAAACAAGGAGTCGCGATTGAAGTATCTAAAGAGCCACTGGAAACAGTCTTTTTTACCAAGGAGACAACCTACGTAGTGACTCGTGAACTGGCGCAAGCCTATCATTTAGATCTAACGCAACAAAATTTATACGTAGTTACTAGTTTTTTGAATAAGAAAGAGTATCAAGAATGGCTGGAAGGAGGAGCTGATAGATGTTTTTAACGACAAGAGAAACTGTTCTATTAACGGAATTAGTGAATAGTCCTACCCCCGTTTCAGTAAACCGCATGATGAATTTGTTAAAGGTTAGCCGCCGGACGGTATATCGTGAATTAGAAAATTTAGAAACCTCGCTAGCATCGATGGGCGCGACGTTGGAAAAAGTAGCTCGTGGGCGCTTTTCGATTCAAGCAGATGAAGCAGCGATGACGGAAATTCAGGCTGCTATTTTAGGAGAAGAGACACAGGAACTTTCTACTTTGGCGCGGCAACATGCGATTTTATTGACATTACTTCAAACAAAAGAGCCAGTCTCTATGCATTATTTTCTGGAAACGTATTGTATTAGTAATACGACTTTTTATGCCGATATTAAACAATTAGAAACACGGATTGCTCGGATTCCGTTGACGATTTCTCGGAATCAAGGTTATGAAGTGACTGGTTCTGAAAAATATCGCCGTCTTCTAATGGCGAATATTCTAAGTATGGAAATTAATGAGTACCAATTTTTTCATTTTACCGAATTAACAACAAACGACCATTTTTTCTTTCAGTTTATTCATGCAGAACATTTAGCATTTGCACAAAAAATTGTTCAGCCAGAAGTAGAAACTTTATTTCCAGCATTAAGTGATCGCAAATTACAACATTTGATTTTAATGTTAACAATTGCGATGGATCGGGTCACTGCAGGTTTTTATTTAGCTGATGAGACCTATACTGGGCAGATGAATAAGGCCTTTCTAAATTGTTCTAAACGACTTTTTTCAAAAGTCGCTGCTGAAACGAAACAACTATACGCTGTCAGTGAGATTGTTTTTTTTGCTAGCTTATTAAGTGATTTTTCTAATTCTTTTGATGAAGATTTTTTTGATGAACATTTTGACACTCAGCTGGCTTATGCAGTGAAACAACTGATTGAAGCAGTAAGTCAAGAAACAGAAGTTAATTTTTTCGAAGATACCAATCTGTATAAAATGTTGTTGACGCATTTATCAGGTGTTTTTTCGCGGGCGGTTTTACAAGAAGAAGATTTAACGAATCCCATTTTAGAACGGATCATGAATCAATATCAAGAAATAGCTGCGGCTTTACGCCAAGCGTTGCCGCAAATTTTTCCGCAAAAGAATCTATCGGAAGAGGAAATTGCCTACATGGTGCTTCATTTTGCCAATTCTTTAGAGCGGAGTCCCAAAATTATGGAAGTTGATATTGCTGGTTTTTCTCCTAGCGGTTTGGCTTCGACAAGTATGCTGGAAATGCGATTACGGCGCTACTTTCCTTTTATCAACCAGATTCATTTTTTTCGGATTGCGGATTTAGGTAAGGTGAATGTTGAGGAAAACTATGACTTAGTGATTTCCACTTCGTTATTACCAGGATACAATGGTAAATATAAATTGATCTCACCGTTACTTTTAGACGATGAAATCCGCCAATTGAAAGAAGAGTTTAAGCGGATTAGTCACGAAAAACGCTCGCTTAGGAAAGCGCCTGTGAAAAAAATAGGTGGCGAAGAAAGCTACGAAACAGTGGTCGCTTTCATGGAAGAAATTAGTAAACTATTAGAAACATTTTTCATAGCAGATTTAAATAATCAAGCGGATTTAGCAGAAACCGTTCAACAAGCTCTCGCGCAACTTTCCGCAGATTTAATCACCGATAGTGCAATCGTCTGTCAGCAATTGATGAAACGTTACGAGCAAGCGCCTATTGGGATTCCTCAGACGGAAATGGCCTTATTCCATACCTCAAGTACAGCAGTGACACAGCCTGTTTTTTGTATTTTTAATCTGGCCCAGCCACTTATGATTGAAGGGATGGATAAAAAGCCGATGCAGTTACAACGTATGTTACTCATGCTAGCGCCGATGCCGATTGATGAAACAATCGGGAAAATTTTAGGAAAAATCAGTGGTGCGATTATTATGAATGATTTAAATACAGAAATTTTTCATTCAGGAAATGAAGCCATTGTTTATCAGTTGCTTTCGTCATTATTAATTGAAGAAATGAAAGGCTAGGTGTTGAGAGATGTTTGAAATTACAGCGGAGCAAATAATGTTGAATCAATCGTATGCTAGTTGGGAGGAAGCACTTGCAGCTTCTGGTGAATTACTGCTAAAAAATCAGTTGGTCACGCCTGACTATGTCAAAGCAATGTATCAACGTCAACAAAAAGTCAGCGTGTATATCGGTAACTTCGTGGCATTGCCTCATGCGGAAGGACAAGATGAACAAGTTTTAAAAGAAGGGATTTGCTTTATTCAAGTGCCTGATGGGGTCAACTTTGGTACGGAAGCAGATCGAAAAATAGCTACTTTGTTATTTGTCGTTGCTCTAAAAAGTCAACGGCAATTAAGCATGCTTCAAGAATTAGCTTTTTTCTGTTCAGATCTCGAAAACATTCAGCGGCTCAGTGATTGTCAAACAATAGATGAAGCACAAAAAATTCTGGCTCAAGCCTAAAGTTACGTCTGAAAAAAATCAATTCATTCTGAAATGTTCAATAATTATTGAAATAATTTTATATTAAAAAAATAAAATATTTTAATTTAAGAGGTTAAACAAAAAAGATAAGAAGATTCCTTGACAAAAAATAGGACCTATGATAAATTTAAGGTAACTTGTGACAAAGTCGTGCATGGATGCACTAAAAAGACACCCTATCAGTAGTAGGGTGTCTTTTTTTGCTGTTTAGACAGCAGCGGTTGGAAGCAACTTGTTTATTCCTCGTTCTGTTTTTCCAACCAAATGGTTACAAGTTTCAGGACAATCCCGACAAAAATCGGCACAAGAATTTTTGTGACAATCTCGTACATGTGATGCACCTCCTTTCGAGGCAAGTCGCCAATTTGAGTATAGCATAAAAAGTTGTTCATTTATTATTGAAATTATTAGAAATGGAATAAGCACGTGTTTTCTGGTTTTCGTAACTAGAGAACACGTGCTTTTTTCTTTCAACTTTTGGCACAATGGTTTGTGCCAAAGTACGACTTTTTCCAGATTCGGAAAGCGGATACAATTTAGTCAACAAGAAAAGTTACTTGAGAGAAGGGGAATAAAAATGGAACAAGTACCAGAAAAAAATAAAGTATCAATTAAAGCGAAAGTCCAAAGACTTGGCAGTACCTTATCTAGCATGGTGATGCCCAATATCGGGGCGTTGATTGCGTGGGGCGTTTTGACAGCGCTATTTATCCCAGATGGATATCTGCCAAATAAAGCCTTTGCCACGATGGTTGGCCCAATGTTGACCTATTTAATTCCATTATTAATTGGCTACACTGGTGGGAAAGTAATTGCAGGTGATCGCGGTGCCGTAGTTGGCGCAATTGCGACAATGGGCGTGATTGTGGGAACCGATATTCCGATGATGCTAGGTGCCATGATTATGGGTCCACTTGGTGGCTTTACAATTAAGAAATTTGATCAGTATTTCCAACATCGGATTAAAGCTGGTTTTGAAATGTTAGTAAACAATTTTTCAGCTGGATTAATTGGTTTTGCGTTAGCTTTACTTGGTTTTTCAGCGATTGGCCCAATTGTCGATGCGCTGACTGCTGCAATGGCACGTGGTGTGGAAATCATTTTAAATGCTCATTTGATTCCATTAACGAGTATTTTTATTGAACCGGCAAAAGTGCTCTTTTTAAACAATGCGATTAATCATGGCATTTTAACACCCCTAGGGACAGAACAAGTCTTATCGGCTGGTAAATCAATTCTTTTCCTATTAGAAGCAAACCCTGGTCCTGGGTTAGGTGTCTTATTAGCATTTATGTTTTTTGGAAAAGGTGCGGCAAAATCTTCTGCGCCGGGAGCAATAATTATTCATTTCCTTGGTGGTATCCACGAAATTTACTTCCCATATGTAATGATGAAACCGTTATTATTCTTATCGGTTATTGCAGGTGGTGCGACAGGTAGTTTGGTTTTCCAAACGTTAGATGCTGGTTTACGTGCGCCCGCTTCACCAGGCTCCATTATAGCTATTTTAGCGATGACACCAATGGGTTCTTACTTACCAGTTATTTTAGGTGTTTTGGCAGCAACTGCTGTTTCCTTTGCAGTATCCGCAGTCATTTTAAAAGCAGATGCGAAAGAAGAAAGTGATGAATTTGCCCAAAAAGTGAAAGAAACCCAAGCTGCTAAAGCAGCATCAAAAGGATTAACTGTCACAAATGGTAGTGCTTCATTGTCAGGAATTCAACAAATTATTTTTGCTTGTGATGCTGGGATGGGCTCTAGTGCAATGGGGGCGTCTATCTTACGGAAAAAGGTCCAAGAGGCTGGTTTAGTACAAACTGTGACGAATCGGGCTATTAATAATTTGACCGATGAGGGAAATACATTGATTGTCACACAAGCGGAATTGCAAGAACGGGCCAAACAGAAAGCACCTAATGCAACCTTTGTAGCAGTTGAAAATTTCTTGAACTCACCACGTTATGATGAAATTGTGGCTGAACTATCAGGTACCAAAGAAAAAAACGACGCACAACCAACAGCCTCCAAAGCAACACCTGCTTCTGAAATTGAGGGAGATTTAGCAAATGTCAATGAAATTCTTTTGGTTCACGATGACCGTGTCGGGTCAGCAACGATGGGAATGAAAGTCTTAGAAGAAATTTTAGATAAAGAGAAAATTTCAATGCCGATTCGAAAAATTAATATTAATGAATTAACTCAACAAACACAGGCTTTAATTGTCACAAAAGCTGAACTAACGGAACAAGCCCGTAAAAAAGCACCGAAAGCGACACACTTATCAGTAAAAAGTATGGTTAATCCCAAAAAATATGAAACAGTAGTTTCGCTCTTAAAAGAAAGTGCCTAGAGAGGAAGAAAACAATGGAAAATCTTACGAATATTTCAATTGAATTAAATCAACAGTTTAATACAAAAGAAGAAGCTATTCGCTTTTGCGGCGAAAAACTAGTAGAGGCAGGCTGTGTTGAGCCCGCTTATATCGAAGCAATGATTGAAAGAGACCAATTGCTATCTGTTTATATGGGGAATTTTATTGCCATTCCTCATGGAACAGAAGAAGCCAAAAAATTAGTGAAAAAATCAGGAATCTGTGTAGTGCAAGTCCCAGAAGGCGTTAATTTTGGCACCGAAGAAGATGAAAAAATTGCTACCGTATTATTTGGGATTGCCGGAGTCGGTGAAGAACATTTGCAATTAGTCCAACAAATTGCACTTTATTGTAGTGATATGGATAACGTGGTGCAACTTGCCGACGCATTAAGTAAAGAAGAAATAACAGAAAATTTAGCCATTGCTTAAAGGAGAGAATAAGAATGAACGCAGTACATTTTGGAGCAGGAAATATTGGACGCGGCTTTATCGGCGAAATTTTAGCTAAAAACGGGTTTCATATTACGTTTGTGGATGTTAATGAAACCATCATTCAAGCGTTAAAAGAACGTAAAAGTTATACAATTGAATTGGCCGATGCCTCACATCAACAAATTAACGTTGAAAATGTGACCGGGTTAAATAACATGACAGAACCAGAAAAAGTAGTAGAAGCAATTGCGGAAGCTGATTTAGTCACGACGGCGATTGGTCCCAATATTTTACCAAGAATTGCTGAATTAATTGCCCAAGGAATTGATGCACGTGCTGAAGCAAATTGTCAAAAGCCGCTGGATATTATCGCTTGTGAAAATATGATTGGTGGTTCAACCTTTTTAGCAGAAGAAGTGGCCAAATATTTGAAAAATCCAGCTTATGCTGAACAATGGATTGGTTTTCCTGATGCGGCAGTTGATCGGATTGTTCCATTACAAAAACATGAAGACCCACTTTTTGTTCAAGTTGAGCCTTTTTGTGAATGGGTCATTGATGATACCAACCGAAAAGCCAAAGAGATTCAGTTAGAAGGCGTTCATTACGTTGCTGATTTAGAGCCGTATATTGAACGAAAATTATTTAGTGTAAACACTGGCCATGCTACAGTTGCCTATACAGGGGCGTTGTTAGGCTATCAAACCATTGACGAAGCGATGCAGGACGCCTTAGTAGTAGCACAACTCAAATCAGTTTTGCAGGAAACCGGTAAACTTTTAGTGGCCAAATGGAATTTTGATGAACAAGAACATGCAGCCTATATTGAAAAAATTATTCAACGTTTCCAAAATAAATATATTTCAGATGCTATTACACGTGTAGCACGGACACCAATCAGAAAATTAGGTGCGCAAGAACGGTTTATTCGACCAATCCGTGAATTACAGGAACGCAATCTAGTGTCGCCGCATTTATTAGCAATGATTGGTATTGTTTTTAATTATCATGATCCAGAAGATGAACAAAGCCGTCAATTACAGGAAATGCTTGACCAAGAAAGCGTTGATACAGTGATCGCTGAAGTAACGGGCATTGAAGATCCAGAAACGGTTAAAAATATTAAACAAAACGTAGAACGCTATGCGCGACCACAAGTAGCATAATAACAAAATCCTTCTACCAAGATACTTCACATTTCTTAATTTAAAGGAAAAAAACAACCGCTCGCTGATTAAAGTGAGGGGTTGTTTTTAACATATTGACTAAGTGGTTTTTGATAAAGCTCTCCTTTGAAGGCACCTGTATTGAAGTATTCAGCTAATTGGTAACCAATGAATGGGCCAGTAGTGAGTCCTGATGAACCAAGTCCGCTAGCAACCACAAGGTGGGGCATTTCTGGCAAAGGGCCAAAAAACGGAGCGAAATCAGATGTATAAGCACGTGTACCGACGCGGTAATGCATGGGTTGCTTAAAAAGCTGCTCTGCTTCTTTTAGAAATGGTGCAGTCCCAGAAGTTAGTTGTTGAAAAGCGCTAACAGTCTCTTCTAAATCCCAGGCTTGTTCATTTTCGTGGGTGGCACCTAATAAAATTTTTCCTTGATTAAAAGGAATTAAATCGGCTTCGCCATCTAACATAGCAACAGGCCATTGCTGACTGTTTGTAAAAGGGGTCTCGAAAACTAATAATTGTCCTTTTTGGGGACGAATGTCCACAGATAAATTTAAAGTAGCTAGTAATTCCTTTAAATGAGGACCAGGTGTTAAAGCGAGAAAATCAACGCTCTTTTTTTCTGAATTTGTGACAATTTCCCACCCTTGATTCAGTTGTCGAAAGTGCGCCCGTTGTGAGCAAAAAGTGACCCCTTTAGCTTCGGCGCGTTTCTGAAGATGGTTTAGATAAGCTGGTCCATCTAGGCGACCGCCGCCAGAAATAAAAAGTGAGGGAGTTTCCTTAAGTAGCGGTAAGAACTTCGCTGTTTGAACCGCTGACAACATCGTGATTTCTCCAATTTCAGGTGCAGTTTGCTTACGCTCTTCTGCCAAATGGGCTAAGTCTGCCAAAGCGGCTGCCGGGCGCAAAATGACTGTCCCTGATTGACGATAAATATCCTCCGTCAGCTGAAAATCTTTGACTAGCTTTGGAAATAGGGAAGCGCCCTCTCGCGCTAATTGGTACCATTTCTTATTCCGACGTTTGGATAGCCAAGGGGAAATAATCCCAGCGCTCGCTTTAGTCGCTTGGCCGAGCCCTTCATCATAAACGGTAATGTCAAATTTTTGTGGATCTAAATAATTAGCTAACGTCATTCCGATAATGCCGCCGCCAATAATGGCAATTTTTTTCATGCTTCTTCTCTCCTTCGAACAGTTGTATTGTAACACAAAAAAACCGCCTCTAGACAGAGACGATTGGGAGATAACTTGTTAACGGGTCCTTCTGTGTGTGTAAATAGAATTGCCGCCTTCTAAAACGTGAACAATTTCTTGTGCCATTTCTGCCACAGGCACAGGATCATAGCCAATAAATAAGTTCTTTAAAAAGGGGATTTTCTTAAAAAAATAAATACATTTACTAAAAAGTATGGTGCCGGTACGTTCTTGACCTACAAGTAAACTAGGATAAAAAATCACTGCTTCGGCGACTTCTTGGTGGATTAGTTCCTCCGCTGCTAATTTGGCATCCATATATTTTCTCAAAGGGAAAGGAACAGTATTGGCTGAAATAAATAAAAACTTAGCTGGCTTTTTTTGTTGTGCTAAAAAAGAGCTGATTTTTTTCACTGGCGTCAGAATTAGCCGTTGATAGGTTTTCTTTTTTCGTGGATTTTCAAATAAAATACCTACTGTATCAATGACCCAGTCAGCACGCTGGACTTGTTCTTGCCAATTCGTGTCACGAGTAACATCGGAGCATACCCACTGCACTTGGTGGCTCCAAGATGCGGAGAGCGTGGCAGGCTTTCCATGACGTGAAACACTGATGACTTGATGTTGGCGTTGGACTAAAATTTTCGCGATTTGTTGACCTAAAAAACCGCTACCGCCAAAAATAATGACTTTCATGGCAAGCCCTCACTTTCAATTGTTTCTTCTAGTGTACCTTAAATAAAAAAAGAAGCAAAAAATCTCGATTGCGTATAGTTTAGTTATAAATAACATAAAAATAACCTTTTTAGATTGTTGAAATACAAAGACCCAACAATGGTTATTTATTGTCGTGAAATAAATAAAAAAATGAACAAAAATGAAATAAATCAGACTAAAGGCCTAGAGAAATGCCCTTGTTTCTTGAATTCAAGCATGGTTAAATAGTTATAAGTGAACGACCGAGCAATTTAGTTTGTTGGGGAAAATAGACAGAATGAGGAGATGAAACGAAGAAAATGAAGAAGAAAACGATAATTATATTGGGGGCAGTTGCGGTAATTGCGGTTGGGGGCATCGTAACTGTGAATGCGTTAAATAAAAATGCACAACAAGTAGCTGTCAAGCAAGCGCCTAAAGATGACTGGGGAATTGACTATTTTGACGTTCCCGACTTGCAACAAATTTATATTAACGGTGTCATCCAACCGGAACAAATGGAAGCCTTTGCGCGTGATCAAAAAATAACAAAGGATCCAGAGATTAAGGTGAAAAACGGCGATGTCGTAGATGCAGGCACAGAATTATTTACTTATGAAGATGAGGCGGTCACTAAAGAAATTGAGGCACAACAAAATAGCTTAGCCAAATTAGAAACGAAGCGGGCGAATATCTATAATAAGTGGAATCGGGCCATTGATAAATTTAATAAAACTAAAGAAGAAGACCGCACGATGTCTGGTGATGATTTAAATGAACAATATCAAACAGAAGTCGATGCGGTAGATGAAGAGATTACCTTTACCAATGAAACCTTAGCGGATTTAGGAGCGAAGCAATATATTTCCACAAAGGCTAATTTCAAAGGTCGCGTATCAATTCCAGAAGTAAAAGATGCCAATTCACCGATTTTACGGTTAACTTCAGAAGATCTTTATTTAGCTGGAAAAGTGAATGAAAAGGACTTGACTAAAATTAGTGTTGGGCAAAAAGCTAAACTAACTTCTGTTTCCAACAATGTGGTTGTGGATGGCTCAATTTCTTACATCGATGATAATCCTCCTGAAGGCAACAGCGATGCCGCGAGTGGCAATCCAGAGGGCGGCACAACGATGTCTAGTTATAGCGTCAAAATTGCGTTGGCCAATTTAGACAAAGTCAAAAATGGCTATCATATGCAAGCAACCATTGATTTAGGCGATTTAGGGGCGATTGAGTTACCGAAAAAAGCAATTCAAAAAGAGGGTGAACAGGCCTACGTTTTAGTGAATGATTTTGGAACCATCATTCGTCGTGATGTCCAAGTCGGGCAAGAAAATGGCGACAAAATGGCGATTGAATCTGGCTTAGAATCAGCCGACCGAGTGGTTATTTCTTCAAAAAAACCAGTAAAAGTCGGTGATATTGTGGAATCAGATGCAGCGATTGCTTCTGATGAATCAGCAACCAACGAATCAATGACAGATGCGTCGAAATAGGAGGGCTTGATGGTGGAAGCAAACAATACAAATCAACCCCTCATTGAATTGCGGGACATTAACAAGTTCTATCCAGTAGGTAAGGAAAAACTACATGTTTTAAAAGAATTGAACTTGACCATCCATCAAGGAGAGTTCATTTTAATCATGGGGAAGTCCGGTAGCGGTAAGACAACGCTGATGAACATTATTGGTTTCTTGGATCGCTTAACAGACGGAAGTTATCATTTCTCAGGAACAGATGTTTCAAAATTGTCTGAAAATAAAAAATCAGCCTTTCGCAATGAATATCTAGGGTTTATTTTTCAACAATTTTTCTTGATTAATTCCTTAAATGTTAGTCAAAATGTTCAATTGCCCTGTGTTTATGAAGGGAAAAAAAGCCGCGCTGAGAAAAAAGCGATTGCTGAAAAATACCTAAAAATTGTCGGTTTGGAAACAAAAGCCAAATCAAAAGTTACTGAACTTTCTGGAGGACAGCAACAAAGAGTAGCCATTGCTCGTTCCTTGGTGAATGATCCATTATTGATTATGGCTGATGAACCGACTGGGGCATTGGATAGTGAAACGGGTACAGAAATTATGGAATTATTGAAAGAATTGAATGAACAAGGCAAAACAATTGTCATGGTGACACATGATGAAGATATGAAAAAATATGCCTCACGAGTGATTCATATGAAAGATGGTCGCTTTTTGGAAGAAGAGGTGATTAGATGATTGCTAATTTATTTGTTAGTACTTTTTTAAGCTTAAAGGCACATAAGTTGCGGGTATTTTTAACGATGGTCGGGATTATTATTGGGATTACATCAGTCGTAACGATTTCTGCGCTAGGTGAAGGGATGAAGCGTCAAGTTGTGAAGGCATCCAGTGCAGTGAACGCGGATGTTTTGAAGATTCATTATACAATGTCGGATGGTAGCAGTGACAATTTTATGTCCTATGAAGAGCCAGATTATACGTTTAGCCGAGTGGACTTGAAAAAATTACAAGACATTCAAGGAATTGAAAGTATTTATCCTCAATATGGTGAATCAATGATGGGGGGCGGAGACAATTTGTTTGTACCAATGGATTATTTTGGGGCGCAAGCGAATTTATCCATTACGTCGACTAAAGGGCAGAATGATATTTTATATGGTCGTGATTTTCAACCGAGCGATGCAAATACAGATGCGATTGTCTTAAATCATGATATCTTTGAAGCGCAAATTCGGCTTGATGATCCTAGCCAACTCATTGGAAAAGCTGTTTCAATTGGTGGTTATATGTACAAGGTGATTGGTATTTTAGCACCAAAAGATTTAGATAGTTTGGGTATGAACGATGATTGGGCAACTGCTATGAGTAGTTTTGTTTCTCGAGAATCATACAATAAATTAGCGAAAACAAAAGCAATTAGTGGCATCAATATTAAGGTTCGTGAGGGAGCGGACCGTGAAGCAATTTTAGGACAGGCAATCACCATTTTAAGTGAAAATCATCCTGAAGTGAAAGGAACGTTTAAAGAAAACGACCAAGACCAACAACTCCAACAACAAATGGAAGAAATGGTCACGGGTATGACAATGTTTCTGATGGCAATTACTGCAATCTCCCTATTAGTCGGGGGAATTGGCGTCATGAACATCATGTATGTGTCTGTCACGGAACGGAAACGAGAAATTGGGATTCGTCGGGCCATTGGTGCTAAACCACGAGTCATTTTATTCCAATTTTTAATGGAAGCAGCGTTTATCACATTGATTGGTGGTTTGATTGGTGTCGGCTGCGGCTACTTATTGGCAACTGTGGTCGGTGGGTATATTTCGATTACGCCAATTATTACGCCGTCCATCTTTGCCATTTCAACATTGGTTTCGGTCTTCACAGGTATCTTTTTCGGAATTATTCCAGCCATTGGTGCCTCGAGGATGGATCCGATTAAAGCGATTTATAATTAAAAAGAAGAGCTTGGTAGTCACATCTTGTTTGATGATCCTATCAAGCTCGCTTTTTTATTTCATGTCACTAAGAATTTTCTGAATCAATTCTTGTTGAAACTCTTTGGTATATTGTTCGGTGAGTTTCGCTTGTTCTTCTTGGGACATTGATGGATTCGCCATCATAGCAGCCATCATTTTTTTGCCAACTGTTTCAGTCCCTTCTTTTTTGATATCAGCGGCATGTTGTTCCATATATTCGCCTAATTTTTTGGCTTGAT
The DNA here is from genome assembly GCF_050535975.1 of Enterococcus sp. DIV1937. Lineage (NCBI taxonomy): Bacteria > Bacillati > Bacillota > Bacilli > Lactobacillales > Enterococcaceae > Enterococcus > Enterococcus sp. DIV1937. The sequence goes on from NZ_CP172909.1 coordinate 348,453, forward strand.
CAGCACTTAAAACTAGCCAGTCACTAGCAACGTTGAAGGTGTTTTCTTGTTTTGCAAATTGGTTATCGTTGTCAGCAAGGCCAAATAGTGTTTTGGCCCAAGACTCTTGATAGGACCATTTCGTCGTTTTTTGGACTAATGTGGCTTTTTGAGCATCTTTTTGAACCGTGTTTGTGACGTTTTCCGTTCCTGTTTTTTGTAGTTTCTTTTTATCTGGTGTGTTATATAAATAAACTTTTTCGGAACCATCGCCCAACGGCTGGTACAATAACATGTTGGGGCCATCTTTGCTTGAACTACTGCTTTTTAGTTCAAACGTTTTGTCCTGAGTAACTTCGGTCATACCAAAATGATCTTTATCGTTTAAAACGATAAGACTTAACGAAGCTAAGAACCCTAAACCAAAAATAACCATACAGCATTTATGCCAAACTTTTCGGCCAAATACATTCGTATAGGCAAAGCCTAACACGCAAAGGATTAAAAGGAAAATAATCATTATTTCATTGCACCTACTTCCTTAACAGGCATCGCTTCTTTTTTATTTAAGAAGAAAGTAATCGCCAAGCCGAGAACGCCAAAGATTGTTGCCACGAAGAAGGCTGCGTGATAACCGTTTAGTGTTGCGTTTGTTGCTTGGTCGCGATAAGTGAGTGGGGCTGTTTTTAATAAGTCCGATGCAGGTAAGCCGTCTTTGGTAACATTTGTTAAAACACTAATCAAAACAGCTGTTCCAATTGAGCTGGCTACTTGTCGGAAGGTGTTGTTTACAGCAGTCCCGTGACTTAATAAATTCATTGGTAAAGCATTCATGCCAGAAGTTGTCACAGGCATCATGACCATCGAAATACCAAACATCCGAATCGCATATAGGACAATGATATAAATAATAGGTGTTGCTTTTGTTAAGAAAGCAAACGGTAACGTTGCAGCTGTTAAAATAAACATCCCAGTAATCGCAAGACGACGGGCACCAATTTTATCAAAAATGCGACCAGTTACTGGCATCATAAGTCCCATGACTAACGCTCCTGGTAAAAGCATTAACCCTGAATGGAAGGCAGATTCGCCACGAATATTTTGGATATACAAAGGTAAAACCATTTCGGCGCCAATCATTGCCATGTTGGTTACGCCAGATAAAATGGCCGCAACAGTAAAGACTTTTGATTTAAAAACGCGTAGTTCTAAGAAAGGTTGTTCTAAATGCAATTGTCGATATGTAAAAAGACATAAAACAATCGCACCAACAATTAAGAATCCATAGACTTGCGGGCTACCCCAACCTTTATCACCAACGCTTGAGAAACCGTAAAGTAAGCTACCAAAGCCGAGAGTAGAAAGAATGACCGATAAGACATCGATACTTGGATTAGATAATTGAATGACATTTTTCATTAAAAATGAAGCTAAAATTAGGACTAAAACGACAATTGGAATGACCATCCCAAAAAGGTCACGCCATGTATAAGAATCAATAATCCAACCAGATAATGTTGGACCTAAAGCGGGTGCTAATCCGATAACAATTCCCGTTGTGCCCATGGCAGCGCCACGTTTTTCAGGCGGGAAAATTGAAAGCATAATTGTTTGTAAAAGAGGCATAGATACACCGACCCCTGCGGCTTGAACAAGACGTCCAGTCAATAACATGCCGAAGTCTTGCGCTACAAAACAGATGATGGTTCCGATTAAGAACGTTGACATCGCTGTTATGTATAATTTTTTTGAACTGAATTTGTTAATCAACCAAGCACTGATGGGAATCATAATGCCGTTCACAAGTAGGAATCCAGTGGTTAGCCACTGTACACTTGAAGCTGAGATATCAAATTCTTTCATTAATGTAGGTAAGGCCGTCGTTAAAAGCGTTTGGTTTAAAATCGTACAAAATGTTCCGATTAGTAAAACACCGACTAGTAACGACCGGTTATAAGGTTTTCCGTGAATATCCACAGGTTGTTGTGAAGTCACATATATCGCTCCTTTTTCTGTAAGTTTCAAATTAAATTGCATTAACTACTTTACAACTAATTAGAATCTTTGTCAACTTACTTGACAAAGGTGTAAAAAAAACTACAATTAAGGAAAGGATAAGGGAAAGGAAGTTAAACTAATGTGGTCAAAAATGATTCAGCGTTTGTTAAATGAAGAAAATTTGTTGATAGGAATTAGTGAACTAAGTGAAATTGCTGAAGTTTCGCCACGTCAACTTCGTTATTGGGAAGAAAAAGGGTATATTTCTTCTATTGCGAAAGACGCAAACGGTCCACGGAAATATCGGTTACATACAGTCGTCAAAGTGCATTGGATCAAGCGTTTTTTAGATGAAGGATATACGTTACAAAGTGCGGTGGAAAAAGCAGAAGAGCAGCATCGTAATGTGGGGATGACGAAAAAAATCTTTAGTCAAATGTTTCATGGTATCTCAGAAGTTTGTCCCAATTACGTAGCGATTGATTTGGGCGATTTCGATGAAGAACAAAAATTATATGTTGTATTTAATGAAACCACAGAAGTCAGTGAGTATCTTTTAATTCCTAAGGATGCAGATGTTTCTGATGAGTTAAAGAAAAGAAAATAAGAATGAAATAGGACTGGGAGAAAGACCTGAAGTGAAAGTAAAACGTTACTGAATGAATCTTCGAGTTCTTTTTTTCTTGCAATTTCTTTATTTTTCTATATAATTTCTTATATGGAAAAGGAGGGTTTCGATGAAAGAAACAAAACCTTACGGAACAGTCTTGTTAAAAGCGGCTAAAATCATGGACTGTCTAAGTTTACAACCCGATCAAACCTTACAGGAAATTGCAAAGAATACCGAAATGACGGCATCAACGGCAATCAAAATTTTAGAAACCTTAACATTAATTGGCTATGTTCAAAAAGACACGAACAAGACGTACCGCTTAGGAACAAAATTGATTCGCTATGCGAATCAAAGTGTGGAGCAAATCGATTTAGCTGAAATTGCGGTACCTTATTTAGAAAACCTTCAAAATACGGTCGATGAAACCATTCATTTAGGGATTTTAAATAATAATGAAATTCTGTATATCAATAAATTAGAACCGAAAAATCAAACGATTCGCATGTCCTCAAAAGTGGGAATTACTCGACCTTTGTATAATTCGGCAATGGGTAAAGCCGTTTTAGCAGAATTTTCGGAAGAACAAGTGCAACAATATTTAGACACGCAGACATTAATTCCCTATACCGAAAATACGATTACCAATCCCTTGCGTTTGAAAAAAGAATTAAAACAAGTGCAACAAACGGGGGTTGCTTACGATGATGAAGAAATTGAACAAGATATTTTCTGTAGCGGAGTATCTTTAATGAAAGATGGCGAAATTGCGGGTGCTTTTAGTGTAAGCATGCCGAAATATCGTTTGACAGAGGAAAATAAAACGACGATTAATCAAGCACTTTTAGCAACAAAAGCAGCGATTGAAGCGAAATTATAGTAGAAAAAGAAAGACAAACAAAAGTCGATTGGGATTTCTGTTTGTCTTTCTTTTTTTATTTTTGTAAAAACGTTTGCATTTTCTTTTTTTATCTGTATAATGAAGTTGTGAATTTCTTTATAATAAATATATATTTCTAAATAAGAAATGAGGGAGTCTGTTGAAGCGAGTATCAATTTTACAAAAATTAGAAAATGCTGGCGTGATTGCTGTGGTTCGCGGAAAGACAAAAGAGGAAGCGCTAAAAGCTAGTCAAGCCATTGTAGCAGGCGGTATGCGGGGGATTGAGTTAACCTTTACTGTTCCTCAAGCAACAGAAGTGATTCAGGAATTAGTTGCGTTATACCAAGAGAATCCTGACGTAGTCATTGGTGCGGGGACAGTTTTGGATGCTACGACTGCTCGTTTAGCTATTGTAGCAGGGGCTGAATATATTGTGAGTCCAAGCTTCGATGAAGAAACCGCTAAAATTTGCAATTTATATCAAGTTCCTTACTTGCCAGGCTGTATGACCATCACAGAAATGAAAGAAGCACTGAAAAGCGGAGCAGATATTATTAAACTATTTCCAGGAAGTGTTTATGGACCGAGTGTTATTTCAGCATTTAAAGCGCCATTGCCTCAGTTAAATATTATGCCAACGGGTGGTGTCAGTTTGGAAAATATGGCCGAGTGGTTTGACGCAGGTGTGACGGCCGTCGGTGTTGGTGGCAATCTGTTAGCGCCAGCAGCAACTGGGGATTTTGAAAAAGTTCGTGAGGTTGCCCAAGCCTATATGGAAAAATTCCAAGCAATCAAAGGGGTGTAGGCACATGGGGAAAGTCGTAACATTGGGAGAAATCATGTTGCGTTTGTCAACGCCTGTCGGAATACGCGTAGCACAAACAGAAAATTTCGCTGTACATTACGGCGGTGGTGAAGCGAATGTAGCGATTTCGTTAGCGAACTATGGCCACCAAGTGACTTTTGCTAGTAAAGTGCCCGATAATTCATTAGGAGAAGCCGCCAAAAAGCATTTAAGTCGTTATGGGGTTTCAACGGAATTTGTACGAACTGGCGGAACACGTCTAGGAACGTATTACTTGGAAACTGGTACAGGAGAACGAGCAGCCAGTGTTGTCTATGATCGCGCCTATTCAAGCTTTGCTCAAATCGAAGAAATGGAATGGGACTTACATGAGCTGTTTTCAGGAGTAGAGATCTTTCATATTTCAGGGATTACAGCGGCGTTATCAAAAAATTGGCAAAGTATGACGGTTGCGTTAGTTAAAGCAGCGAAGCAAGCAGGGTGCCAAGTAAGTTTTGACATTAATTATCGAGGGAAACTTTGGTCCCAGAAAGAAGCGAGCGTGGCATTGAAGGCCATTCTTCCATTTGTTGATATTTGTTCAGCTGGGGTATTAGATGCTCGTTATTTACTGGAGATTCCAGAACCAGAGGAAGAACTTGAAGACGCATTAACGTGGTACTACCGAAAAATGCAAGAACGTTATCCCAACATTCAAGTATTTTATTCAACCAAACGTCAAGTTCATTCAGCGACAGATAATGAATTAATCGGAACGCTATGGTACAAAGGTGCGTATTATACGTCCAAATGTCATCGATTACAACCGATTGTTGACCGTGTCGGTGCCGGTGATGCGTTTGCTGGTGGGGTTTTACATGGCATATTAGCTGCCTATGATCCACAAACCTGCATTGATTTTGCGACAGCGGCTAGTGCGTTAAAACATACTGTCCATGGTGATTGTAATCAATTTAGTCAAAAAGAAGTCCTTGCTTTTTTGGCAACGGGCTCAGGAAAAATAAATAGATAGGAGATTTTAGTTATGCAAAATATGGAAACACGTTATACACATAGTCCGGCGGATATCCGTCACTATTCAACAGAACAATTGAGAGATGAATTTTTAGTAGAGAAAGTTTTTATTCCAGGTGCAATCAGCTTAACCTACACACATAATGATCGGATGATTTTTGGTGGTGTGACACCGACCACAGAAGAATTAGAAATTATTTTGGACAAAGAATTAGGGGTTGACTATTTCTTAGAACGCCGTGAACTAGGGGTTATTAATATTGGGGGACCAGGCTTTATTGAAATTGATGGCGCCAAAGAAACAATGAAAAAACAAGATGGCTATTATATTGGGAAAGAAACAAAACATGTTCGTTTTTCTTCAGAAAACCCTGATAATCCAGCGAAATTTTACATTAGTTGTGTCCCAGCACATCATAAATATCCCAACGTAAAAATTAGTATTGATGAAATTACCCCAATGGAAACGGGTGATCCATTAACATTGAACCAACGTAAAATTTACCAATACATTCATCCAAACGTTTGTGAAAGTTGCCAGTTACAAATGGGCTACACCATTTTAGAACCAGGTAGCGCTTGGAATACAATGCCTTGTCATACACATGAACGTCGTATGGAAGCGTATGTTTATTTTGATATGGAAGAAGATACGCGGATTTTCCACATGATGGGTAAACCAGACGAAACGAAACATTTAGTAATGAGTAATGAACAAGCAGCTATTTCACCAAGCTGGTCAATTCATTCTGGGGTTGGTACAAGTAATTATTCCTTTATTTGGGCCATGTGCGGAGAAAATATTACGTACACAGACATGGATATGGTTGCAATGGATCAATTAAAATAAACCAAAGAAAGAGGAGAAAACATGGAATTTAAAATGAATGATTTTCAATTAGATGGAAAAGTAGCGTTAATTACAGGTGCTGTTTATGGGATTGGCTTTGAGATTGCGAAATCCCTAGCTGAAGCAGGAGCAACAATTGTTTTTAATAACTTATCTCCTGAATCAGTTGAACAAGGCTTGGAAAATTATCGGGCCGCAGGGATTGAAGCACGTGGTTATGTGTGTGATGTCACTGATGAAGAGCAAGTTCAAGCGATGGTTGCTCAGATTAAAGAAGAAGTCGGCTCTATTGATATTTTAGTCAATAATGCGGGAATTATTAAACGAATTCCAATGGTGGAGATGTCAGCAGAAGAGTTCCGTCAAGTGATTGATGTTGACTTGAATGCGCCATTTATTATGGCAAAAGCGGTTATTCCAGATATGATTGAAAAGGGTCATGGCAAAATTATCAATATCTGTTCAATGATGAGTGAACTAGGTCGTGAAACAGTTAGTGCGTACGCGGCAGCAAAAGGCGGACTAAAAATGTTAACGAAAAATATTGCTTCTGAATATGGACAATATAATATTCAATGTAATGGGATTGGACCTGGCTACATTGAAACGCCACAGACGGCGCCATTAAGAGAACCAGGGCATCCATTTAACGAATTCATCTTGGGACGAACACCTGCTAATCGTTGGGGCACACCAGCAGACTTAGCTGGCCCAGCAGTTTTCTTAGCATCTAACGCTTCTGACTTTGTTAACGGACATATCTTATATGTCGATGGTGGAATTTTAGCTTATATTGGAAAACAACCATAAATAAGTAACAAAAAGCGGACATACCTAAAAAGGATGTCCGTTTTTTGTTATTTACTCATTGATTGAATTGGTAAAAACCGTATCTAATTTTTAAAAAAGTCAATTTTTGACAGTAATTCGTCAAGATTAACTATATAATTTGCTAACATTCCTTGCTAAACTAAAATTACAAAAAAATGAAAGCGTTTCATTTGCGCTAGTGGGATGGAAAAGGAGTTTTGATTGCCGATGATTATTAAACAGGAACAATTCATACCAAAAGATACAGTAGAAACAACGATTGACTTATTAATTAGAAATTTAACAACGATTAAAGATAACACAGGTGAATTTCTGTTAGATTTTGATGGTTTAAAAGTTGATGACAAAAGTTGGACGATTTGGAACTGGCCGCAAGGCGTTGGGTTGTATGGTATATATAAGAATTATCGAAATACTAAAAGTGAAAAAGCTTTACAAGTAGTTAACGACTGGTTTGAAGGTCGGATGCAAGAAGGCGCGCCGCCTAAGAATGTGAATACGATGGCTCCGCTTTTAACAATGGCTTATCTATATGAAGACACTAAAGACTCTAAATATATACCTTACTTAGAGCAATGGGCGGAATGGGTGATGGAAGAAATGCCCCGAACGAATGAAGGGGGCTTGCAACATGCGACATATGGACCAGAAAATAAAAATCAATTATGGGATGATACGTTAATGATGACTGTCTTACCTTTGGCAAAAATTGGTAAGTTGTTGAATCGACTCGATTATTTGGAAGAAGCAAAGCATCAATTTTTAATCCATATTAAATATTTACAAGATAAAAAAAGTGGTCTATGGTATCACGGTTGGACTTTTGAGGGAAATCATAACTATGCGGAAGCACTGTGGGCAAGAGGAAACTGCTGGATTACGATTGCTATTCCAGAAATTATTGAAATCTTAGAGTTGCCAAAAGGTGATAGTTTACGGGAATTTTTATTAAGTACCCTCAATGCGCAAGTGGCAGCTTTAGCGAAATACCAAGATGAATCTGGTTTATGGCATACATTAATTAATGATTCAAATTCGTATTTAGAATCTTCTGCGACAGCGGGATTCGCTTATGGGATTTTAAAAGCGGTTCATAAAAAATATATTTCTTCTGAATATGAAGAAGTGGCAAACAAAGCAATTGCTGGCTTACTAAATGAGATTGATGAAACGGGAGAAGTACAACATGTGTCAGTTGGTACAGGAATGGGTGATAATTTAGATTTTTATCGCACAATTGGAATGACAGCGATGCCTTATGGTCAATCATTAACAATCCTATGTTTGACTGAATTGCTTGTTTCTTATTGCTAGAAAAGTAAGGAGAAAAGTTCATGAAAAAAAGAAAGGTTTTATTTACAGCAGTTATGGTATTGGCAGGATTACAGTTGCTAAGTGGTTGCGGCAAAACAGAAGCTTCGGCAAATGATACGGTAGTCTTGCGCTATGCGTATGCTAGTAATAGCCAACCAGTTATCGATTCTATGAAGAAATTCGGGGAATTGGTAGAGGAAAAAACAGATGGTAAAGTTCAAATTGAATACTTTCCAGATGGTCAGTTAGGGGGAGAAACAGAACTAATTGAATTAACACAAACAGGAGCAATTGATTTTGCAAAGGTCAGTGGATCAGCATTAGAAAGTTTTTCTAAAGATTATTCTGTATTTGCCATTCCGTATATTTTTGATAATGAAAAACATTTTTTTAAAGTAATGGATAATCAAGCGCTAATGCAACCAGTGTATGATTCTACAAAAAAATTAGGATTTGTTGGTTTAACTTATTATGACTCTGGTCAACGAAGTTTTTATATGAGCAAAGGGCCTGTTACATCTCCAGATGATTTGAAAGGTAAAAAAATTCGGGTCATGCAAAGTGAAACCGCCATCAAAATGGTAGAACTTTTAGGGGGTTCGCCAGTACCTATGGGTAGTTCGGAAGTATATACTTCTCTACAATCTAATCTAATCAACGGTGCAGAGAATAATGAGTTCGTTTTATATACAGCTGGTCATGGTGGTGTGGCTAAGTATTATTCTTATGATGAGCATACTCGAGTGCCAGATATTGTGATTATGAACGAGGGGACAAAAGAACGTTTGACAGCGAAACAAGAACAAGCGATTGAAGAAGCAGCAAAAGAATCGACCGCTTTTGAAAAAACGGTCTTTAAAGAAGCGGTTGAAGAAGAAAAGAAAAAAGCACAAGCAGAATATGGTGTTGTGTTCAATCAAGTAGACAGTGAACCATTCCAAAAACTTGTTCAACCGTTGCATGAATCATTCAAAAATAGCTCAGAACATGGCGAACTGTATCAGGCTATTCGCCAGTTGGCGGACTAATTAAGGAGGTAATTATGAAAGGTTTTAGAAAATTTTTAAATCGACTTTTAGAAATACTTGGATCAATCATTCTTGCTGCAATGGTTTTGGTCGTTTTGTACCAAGTGTTTGCCCGGACAGTGTTAAAAAATCCTAGTACCTTAACAGAAGAATTTGTTCGCTTTGCATTGGTCTGGCTGGCGATGTTAGCTTCTGCTTATGTGGTTGGAAAAAAGGGACATTTAGCAGTAACTTTGTTAAGTGAAAAATTACAAGGGAAACAAAAACGCTTTTTAGAATTTATTGTTCAATTGTTGTTCCTACTTTTTGCAGGAGTGATTATGATATTTGGCGGTTGGAATGGTGTAGTAATTACGTTAGGACAAATTTCACCATCTTTGGCAATTCCTATGGGTTATGTCTATTTAGCCGTTCCAGTAGCAGGTGTTTTGATGTTTATTTATAGTTTGATGAATTTGCTAGAGTTATTCACGCAATCAAAAGATTCTTAATGCGTTTATAGAAGAAAAAGAATAGGAGTAAAAATATGGCTTTAGAAGCAGGCATTATCTTATTTGTAGTTTTTGCAGTCTTATTGGTAGTTGGTATGCCAATTGGTATGAGCATTGCGGCATCTTCAATTGCAACATTGTTATTAGTAATTCCTTTTGAAGCAGCTGCATTTACCTCAGCTCAAAAAATGGTCTCTAGTTTAAATAGTTTCTCTCTCGTAGCAATTCCGTTTTTTATTTTTTCTGGTGTGATTATGAATAATGGGGGAATTGCCCAAAAGTTGGTAAATTTTTCTATGTTATTTGTTGGTCGTGTTCCCGGCGCGCTAGCACATACTAATGTGTTAGGGAATGCATTATTTGGTTCGATTTCTAGCTCTGCAATTGCAGCATCTACTGCTATTGGTGGCGTACTAATTCCGCAACAAGTAAATGAGGGCTATGATCGGAAATTTGCAACGGCTGTAAATATTGCCTCTGCTCCTACAGGAATGGTTATTCCACCAAGTACAGCGTTTATTATGTATTCATTGGTGGCTGGTGGGGCCTCTATTTCTTCTTTATTTTTAGGAGGTTATTTGGTAGGTTCTTTGTGGGCGTTAGGAATTATGGTGGTAGCTTATGTTATTGCAAAACGTCATAATTATCCTACTGTGGCAAAAGCAAAAAAAGGAGAAGTCAGCAAGGTTCTGCGAGAAGCGGTTCCCAGTGTATTGTTAATTGTCATTATTATTGGTGGTATTTTGACGGGGTTATTTACAGCGATTGAAGCATCAGCAATTGCTGTTGCATACTCATTATTGATTTCAATGTTTTACTACAAAACAGTGAAAATAAACGATTTACCTAAAATGTTAAAAGAGGCTGTCTTGATGAGTGGAACCATTATGTTCTTGTTGGCAACTTCTTCAATGATGTCTTTTGCGATGGCTTTTACAGGGATACCAGAAGCAATCAGTACAGCTATTTTAGGAATCACAGACAATAAATACTTAATTCTACTATTAGTAAACGTTGTCCTATTGTTTGTGGGAATGTTTATGGATGTTGGTCCAGCTATTTTGATTTTTACGCCAATCTTTTTACCAATTGTTATGAATGTTGGGGTGGATCCAGTTCATTTTGGTTTATTTGCGATTATGAACTTGTGTGTTGGTTCAATTACACCACCTGTTGGAACAGGATTATATGTTGGTGCTAGTGTTGGGGGTGTTAAAGCTGAGCAAATGCTGAAACCACTAGTTCCATTTTATCTGGTAATCTTAGCAATTTTACTTTTAATCACATATGTACCTGAACTTGTCATGTGGTTACCAAATCTAATTTCTTAATTCAATACAAATTGTCTAACAACCCCAATTGAGCGAAATATAAGTTGTTCAATCAACTAGATTTGGTAATTTACTATAAAATATTGAGTTTAGGAGGCATAGAAATAAAAAATCTCTCTATGACATTATGTGTCATAGAGAGATTTTTTAGAAGCCACTTTTACGGTATTGACTAGGAGTTAATCCAGTTCGCTTTTTAAATAATCGACTAAAGTAGGCATAGTTTTCTAAACCAACATCTACAGCAATTTCTTTCACTGTTTGATTAGAATAGCGTAGTAAATCTTTTGAATAAGAAATTTTTTTACTAATTTGATATTTAATTGGCGGTAATCCAATGTATTTGGAGAACTCTTTGTTCAATTGATATTTATTTAAATGAAAGAGTTGAGCCAAGTCTTCTAAAGAAATTGTTTCTTTGAAATGTTGATCAATGTAAGCTTTCATTTCCAAAACCAATGATGGAATCGTTTCGTAGGTAAAGTCTTGACGATACTTTTGCAACAATAATTCGTTCAGTAATTGATGAATTAAGACGGAAGATTGGTAATCAGTTTGCGCATGTTGTAAATCTTGTAATTGTAATAATTGCTGAATGATTAAATGAATAGGATTATCTTCTGGAAGCTGATTAGTGGAGAAAACTGGTGAACCATTTTTCATAAATTCTTGGAAAAAAGCACCAGAATTTCCTCCTTCAAAATGAATCCAGTCCATTTCCCAAGGATCTTCGCTGGTTGCTTGATAGTATTGATAATCCCGACAGTCAATAAAGAATAAATCACCTCTCTGTAAGCTGTATGTATGATAACGATAGCGTAATTCCCCAGTACCATTTAGCGTGAATTTAATTAAGTATGATGGTAAATGTGCCCGCTCCGTATAATAAGGGCGCGAGGCTTTAAACTGTCCAATTTCCTGTATGTAATAAAAAAGTGTGCGACTTTTGCTGCTAGGTGTCAAAATATGTCGCTTAGAATCGTCTGACCAAGAGTAGTCGGCTTTTTCCCAATAATCCATAAGAACCTCCTAATTACCAAGATAGTACAATTATATCTCAAAATTGTGAGAGGTGAAAGCGCTATTTTTTGTTTATGATGAATACATAAAGTTAGTCTAACGTACAAAAAATAAAAATAGTGAAAGGATTGACAACTATCAACAAAGTGAAAAAAGAACAAGTTGAAAAACGAACCTATTTAGCGGTTGATATTGGCGCTTCTAGCGGTCGCATAATGAAAAGTCAACGCTTAGCGAATGGTCAGATAACAATAGAAGAAATTCATCGTTTTAAAAATGGTTTTCATCAAAAAGATGGGTATCAGCGTTGGGATATGGCTAGTTTAGTTCATGAGTTACTGCTTGGTCTGCAAAAAGTTAAACAATTAGGTATCAAGGAATGCTTTATTGGAATTGATACTTGGGGTGTTGACTATTGTCTGCTGGATCAATCTGGACAACTTTTGGACGAACCGATTGCTTATCGAGATGGACGGACAGAAGCAGCTGTAAAAAATTTTTCAAAAGGCTATTCATTAGAAAAATTGTACCAACAAACGGGGATTCAAGTTCAACCTTTTAATACCATTTTTCAGTTATTTGTAGAGGAAAAGGAACGTTTGGCTGCAGCCAGTCAATTGTTGTTAATCCCTGATTACTTAGGTTATGTCTTTACTGGAAAAGCAGTCATCGAAGCAACCAACGCCTCCACCACGCAACTGTTGAATGCTGGAACGAAACAATGGGAAAGTGAATTACTGGATTTCCTAGGAATTGATGAAACACTATTTCCAACATTAGTAGAGCCGGGCACGATTTTAGGCGACCTGCAAACAGCGGCTTTTCCAGACTATGATTTACCAAATGCAACGTTGATTACGATAGCTAGTCATGATACAGCTTCAGCAATTTTAGGTACGCCAGGCATTGGCGATGACTGGGCGTACATTAGCAGTGGTACTTGGTCTTTATTAGGCATTGAAACGACTGTTACAACAATTTCTGCTGAAGCTTTCCAAGAAAATTACACGAATGAATGGGGCGCCCAGAACACAATTCGTTTCTTAAAAAATATTATGGGTATGTGGCTAATTCAAGAAGTGGCACGGCACCAAAACTACCAATATAGCTATGCTGAATTGGCCGCCTTAGCTGAAAAAGAACCAGCATTTCAACAATTTATTGATGTAAATGATCCTCGTTTTTTAAATCCGGGAAATATGATTACTGAATTACAAGCCTATTGCCGTGAAACACAACAAACAGTTCCTGAAAGCCCTGGTGAACTCGCTCGTTGTATTTATGATAATTTAGCATTGTGTTACAGCGTAGAACTAGAAAAATTAGCTCAATTAACAGGAATCGAACAGAAAATTACAACTTTACATGTTGTCGGTGGTGGTTCCAATAATCGTTTATTGAACCAGCTAACTGCGGATGTTGCTAATGTTACAGTGAAAGCGGGACCTGGGGAAGCAACTGCTTTAGGTAATCTTTTGATGCAGATGATTGCAACAGGTGAACTTAAAGATATTCCAGCAGCTCGTACTTGTATCCAAACATCTTTTCCCACGGAAATCTATCAAGCAAATCCAATTGATTCAACAATAAAAAATCGCTATCAAGCATTTATGAAAAGGAGCTCATTATGACAACCATTACACAAAAATATGAAGAAGCGAAAGAAAAATATGCCAGCATTGACGTAGATACCGAAGCTGTATTGGAAAAAATGGCTGATGTCAAAATTTCAATGCATGTGTGGCAAGGAGATGATGTGAGAGGCTTCTTAAGTGAGGATGAACTTTCTGGTGGTATTTCAGTTACAGGGAATTATCCAGGCGTTGCTCGAAGTCCCCAGCAACTACGTCAAGATTTAGAAAAAGCGTTTTCTTTAATTCCAGGAAAACACAAATTGAATTTGCATGCTATTTATTTAGACACAGAGGAAAGGGTGGATTTAAACGAACTGGAACCAAAGCATTTTGAACCATGGGTGACTTGGGCAAAAGAAAATGGCTTAGGATTGGACTTTAATCCAACCTTTTTCTCGCATCCAATGTACCGCGATGGCTTTACTTTAGCTCATCCGAATCCGCAAGTTCGAGACTTTTGGATTGAGCATGGGAAACGTTCACGAAGAATTGCTGAATATTTTGGAAGAGAATTAGGACAAGTAGCTGTCAATAACTTTTGGGTGCCAGATGGCTTTAAAGATAACCCAGTTGATCGTTTAACGCCGAGAAAGCGGCTAATGGCTTCGCTAGATGAAATTTTTTCAGAGGAAATTGATCCAGCTTATACAGTCGATGCAGTGGAAAGTAAGCTCTTTGGGATTGGTTCAGAAGCCTATACAGTTGGGTCTCATGAATTTTATATGGGCTACGGTTTAACGCGGAATAAATTAATTTGTTTAGATGCCGGTCATTTTCATCCAACAGAAGTGATTTCTAATAAGTTATCTTCATTATCCTTATTTGGCGAAGGAATGCTATTACATGTCAGTCGTCCAGTTCGCTGGGATAGTGACCACGTTGTCATTATGGATGATGAATTGCAAGAAATTGCCAAGGAGTTAGTTCGCAATGATTTATTAGGAAAAACACACGTGGGCTTAGATTTCTTTGATGCCACAATCAATCGTGTTGCCGCTTGGGTGATTGGCACCCGCAATACACAAAAAGCGTTAATGAAAGCGATGCTTGAGCCAACAAACGTTTTAAAAGAAGCTGAATTGATGGGAGATTTTACCACACGTTTAGCCTTAACGGAAGAGTTAAAAGACTTTCCATTTGCCGATATCTGGAACTACTACTGTCAAGAAAATCACGTACCTATCGGCTTAGATTGGTTAACGGATGTTCAAGAATACGAAAAAGTGATTTTACCAACTCGTCAATTGCCAACAGGTAAAGATAGTTGTCGTTTTTCATAAAATTAACAAACGAGAGGAACTTCTAAAATGAAAAAAATGAACGTGTTACAAGCACCATTTGTGGAAGAAATGGTCAAAACGACCAAAAATTTATATCGTTTAGGTTGGGATGAACGAAATGGCGGAAATATTTCGTATTTATTAAAAGAGGAGGAGATTTTACCTTTTCTAAATCCAACACAAGTGCTCCGAAAGATTCCAATGAAATTTGATGCAACGAAATTAGCAGGAAAATATTTTATCGTGACAGGCTCAGGAAAATATTTTAAAAATGTCTGTGATGCACCAAGCGAAAACTTAGGGATTTTACGAGTTAGTGAAAATGGCCAGGAATTAGAACTATTGTGGGGCTTAGAAGATGAAGCTGTGCCAACGAGTGAATTACCTAGCCATTTTATGAGCCATATTGCTCGTTTAGCTGTTGATCCAGAAAATCGCATTGTCATGCATAATCATGCGAGTCATTTATTAGCAATGAGTTTTACTCACGAATTAGATGAAAAAGTCTTTACTAGAACATTATGGCAAATGTGTACCGAATGTTTAGTAGTATTTCCAGACGGTGTTGGTATTATTCCGTGGTTGGTTCCTGGAACGAATGAAATTGGTGTAGCAACGGCTGAAAAAATGAAAGAATCTCGTTTAGTTTTATGGCCGCAACATGGTATTTATGGTACTGGCCGTGATATGGATGAAGTATTTGGTTTAATTGAAACTGCCGAAAAAGCCGCTGAAGTGTACACTTATGTTTGTGCGCAAGGAGGCGTTCGCCAAACAATTTCAGATGCAGATTTATGGCGCTTAGCAGAAGCGTTTGGTGTGACACCGAAAGTTGGCTATTTGGAAGAGAAAGTATCAAAACGGAGAAAGCTATGATAAAAAAAGCCTTTTGTATGCAAGTATATCCTGATCAACATGCCGAATATCAACGACGTCATGAGAAGTTATGGCCAGAAATGCGTCAAATGCTGAAAGAACATGGGGCAATTAAGTATCAAATTTTTTTAAATCCTGAAACCAGTACACTTTTTGGTTATTTAGAAATAGAAGATGAAGCTCGCTGGGAGCAAATAGCACTGACACCAATCAATCAAAAATGGTGGAACTATATGGAAGATATTATGGAAACAAATCCGGATTGCTCGCCGGTGACGGCTGAATTAAAAAAAGTTTTTGAACTATAATTTAAAATAGAACAGTTTGTTATAGTGAATCGTATGATTGTACACAAAACAACTTACTTGAGTAGAGTTGATTTCAAGGGATTGTTCTAGAACTTACAAAGAAAGCCTTTGTGGTAACGGCTGTTCCAGAAAGAAATAAATTGTACCAACATTAGCTGTAACTGTTTATTCAAAAAATAGTTAACTTCTAAAAAAAGAGGTGAATCTTGTTGAAGAGTGTAAAAGAAATCCGGAAATCACAAGTAAATAGTATGATTTCAGATCAATATGAGATCTTTCATGTAAAAGATATGGTTAGTCCAGAAAAAACCATCTATCATTACCACGATTTTTATGAAGTCCATTGTACGTTAAAAGGGGTAGCAACGTTCTTTTTAGATGGACATCAATTTGATGTTGAAGCAGGGACCGTTTTACTCATTCATTATCATGATTTACATCGAATTATTAAGCAGAGTACTGATGATTTTGAACGGATGTATATTTTTTTAACACCTGATTTTTTACAACAACGATCTAGTAAACGGACAAACTTGTCTGCTTGTTTTCAACATTTTGGTCAGCGTCGTAGTAAAGTTATCAAAGTGGATGTAGCAAAATTAGCAAACTACTTGACCCCGTTAGATCATTCTCCTTTGCCAGAAGAATATGGTGCGGATGTTCGTTATGAACAACAACTGTTAGACTTTTTAATTTACTTAAATCAATTAGTTCTGAAAGAAGAGAATGAGAGCCAACCAAAACAAATGATTGAAAATGAACGAATTGAAGCAATGATTACCTACATTTCTCAAAATTTGGATCAACCATTAACCTTAGAACAGATGGAAAAAAATTTTTTTGTGACTAAGTATTATGTAACGCGGGAATTTAAGAAACATACAGGATTTACTTTCCATCAATTTGTGCTGAAAAAGAAATTACTTTACGCTAAACAGTTATTAAAAGAATATCGCAGTGCTAGTGATGTTTACCTGAAATGTGGATTTAAATCATATCCACACTTTTTGAAATCCTTTAAAAAAGAGTTTAATATGACACCAAAAGAATTTTTGGTGCAACATAAGAATAATCAGATCATTCATTTTGATCATTACGAAGAATCTATAAAGAAAGTGAGGCTTGAATAAAATGTTGACACTTGCAGTACGTGCCCATGATGTTGGCACCAAAATATCTCCTGTGGAATTGGCTAAAAAAATTGCTGAAACGAACATAACTTCAATTCAATTTGCCTTAGGTATTTCTTATCCAGAATATGCAAGTGCTGCTGTTCTATCTCCAGGACTAGGAAGCCAATTGAAGAATATTTTCGAAGATGAAAAGATTACGATTAGTGTCCTAAGTTGTTATATTAATCTGATTCATCCAGATTTAGAAGAGCGAGAAAAACGACTTCATCAATTTGAAACATACATTCGTTACGCTTCAATGTTTGGGGCAAAAATCGTTGCAACTGAAACAGGCAGTATATATGAAACGATTTATTACACTGAAGATAATTATACAGAAGAAGCCTACGAAGAAGTTTTATTTTCTGTTAGAAGATTATGTCGAGAAGCTGAAAAGTATGGGATAATTGTTGGGATTGAACCAGGAATCAATCATCCAATTCATACAATTGAAAAAATGCAACGATTGATTGACGAGGTTGCTTCAACTAATTTAGGCATTATTTTGGATCCTACCAACTTAATTCGAGTGGATATAGATAAAACGTATTTGGAAATAGTAGAAGAAGCGTTTGAGTGTTTTGGTGAAAAAATCGTTGCTTTTCATTTGAAAGATTTCATTATAAGAAATCAGCAGATATTTCCGGTAGCCATTGGCGAAGGGCAGGTACCTCTTAAAGAAACCATTCAATTTTTGAATAAACATAAGCCCGGACTGTTCACTATTTTTGAGGAAACACCATTTGAAAAAATAGCAAGTGCCTATCAAAAAGTTTCGCAATATCATTCCATTTAGATAAAAATGTGCAACAAAAAACATCTCGATTTTTTGAGATGTTTTTGTTGCTTAATAAGACAAAATATAAAATACACTTGCCTTAAAAACTCACATAAAAGAAAGAAGCAATCGCCACAGCAAATGAAATAATAGCAAACACTAAACTACTCCATAGTCCTAACAGAATAAATGGTGAGGTTCTTTTACCGCCCTCTTTCTTTAAGTAGGAAAATGTCCGTCCAGTAACAATGAATTGCCAGATACTAATCAATAAAAAAATACCGCCAATTAAGTAACGCATGTCCTCGTCCTCCTTCTATTTAGTATACCACTTGATGAAAACGTTATCAAAACGCTGTATAAAAAAGTTGCCTTTCAAAAAAGAGAAAGGCAACTTTTTGACGGTTTAACGGACGTCACCCATTAAGTTTTGGATTGGTTTTTTCACAATGAATAAGAGAATCCCAGCAACGACAGCTACAAGTCCGACAATCCCAAAATATGCTGACTCTGTTCCAGGTGTATAGAAACGAGCAATTTGAGCGTTAATGGCTTGTGAAGCGGCATCTGCTAATAACCAAATAGCAACGGTTTGAGCTTCGAAAGCTTTCGGTGCTAATTTTGTAGTAATCGATAAGCCAACGGGAGATAAACACATTTCTCCGACAATCATAATGAAGAAACTAAAGAATAACCAAAGTGGACTCACCCGTCCTTCGGTACCATAAAGTAGACCTGGCAACATTAATAAGACGAAGGAAAGACCAGCAAAAACTAGCCCTAGTGAAAACTTCACAACTGTTGATGGTTGACGTTTACCTAGTTTTGTCCATAATGTAACAAAAATAGGGGTCAAAATAACTACGAATACAGGATTTAATGATTGGAACCAGCTAGCGGCAATCGGGAAGCCAAACAAACTCGTTTGCGTCCGTTCATTTGCAAATAGAGCAAGAATAGACGAACCTTGTTCTTCCAATGACCAGAAAACAATTGCTGCTAAGAATAATGGCAAGTAAGCCAGAACTTTTGGTTTTTCTTCAGCAGTGACATCTTTAGACGTTAACATTTTGCTGAAATAATAAACAGGTAACAGGATTCCTAACACGCTGATGGTATTAATAAAGAAATCAATTGTTAAATGTCCTGTGACATAGGCGCCACCAAAAATAAGTAAAGCAACGACAATTGCCAACATAAATGCTTTAGCAAATTTCTTTTGCTCTTCTTTAGACATTGGATTAGTTGGGGCCTGACCAATCCCAGCAAGAGATTTACGTCCTTGGAAATAATATTGTAGTAGCCCGAAGAACATCCCTACTGCGGCAACTGAAAAGCCTAAATGATAATTATATTCTTGTCCTAAAGTTCCGACAACAAGGGGAGCGATTAAGGCTCCGATATTAATCCCCATGTAAAAAATGGAGAAGCCTGCATCTCTACGTAAGTCAGTTTTTGAATAAAGATGGCCAACCATCCCTGAAACGTTTGGTTTTAACATCCCAGTCCCAAACACAATTAACATAATAGAAACGAATAAGGCGGGGACACCAAATGGGGTAGCGAGAACAATATGTCCAGCAATGATTAACAAACCACCAATAAAAACAGTTTTCCTTGAACCTAAGACTCGGTCAGAGACCCAACCGCCAATGATACTGGACATGAAAACCATTGATCCATAAATGGACATGATGGCTAAGGCAGTTGCTTTGGGGAGACCTAAACCGCCATTGGCTACGGTATCGTAAATGTAATACATTAGAATAGCACGCATGCCGTAGTAACTGAAACGTTCCCACATTTCTGTGAAGAACAGTGTTGCTAGTCCTTTCGGTTGTCCCAGAAAGGATTTGTCTAATTTCTCAAGTTGTTCTTTGTCACTCATAGATAAAACTCCAATTCTTATAATATTCAGAATATTTGATAATAAAATGACTTAAATGTAGATTCATATATTTTATTACTCATAGATTGGAAAATAGAAAGAGAAAAAACTGATTACGTTTTTAAATAACAAGCGTTCGAGTGATTATTTGTTTTTTATTCGTGAATTACAATAAAAATGAATATTTATTCTGCTTCATTTTCAATACTTTGTTTTCACAGTCGTTTTAACTGTTCTTTTTTTGAATAAGATTAAAATGAATAAATAACAAGCAAAATATAAGATTTTTTTGTTTAACTCTTTTTGTTTCAATAGGAAGTGCTTAGTGTTTTTTCAGAATCGAAAAATGAATACGACAAAAAATTTATCTATATAATAGAAGGAAAAATAAAAATAGTAAATGATAAAAAAATTCAAAGAAAACACCTGTTCTTTTTAGGCGTGAGTTTTTGAAAAAAACATTCTTATGTCTAGTATCTTTAACATTTTGTTACTTTTTGACTGAAACGAATGTAAAAAAACCGACATTTAAGGGCTAATCAAGGGTTAGAAAACGGTTTCTCAAAAATAAAATCCTGTTTTTTTAACTTTTTTTCGCAAAATATAAACAGGATAATATCAAGCTTCCAGCAGCTTTTTATTACAAAATGTAACAAAATCGACATTCTAGTAATAAATTGTCACGAGATATTCACCTACGGCCGGCCATTCGATGATAAAGTATGTGAAGTCGTTTCGATAAAGCGAAGCAGACGTGGTTGTTGCCGAGAGCTAAGAGCAACAATCAAATATTTTTAATTACAAAGGAGAAACATACATGAAATCAATCAAAACGATTTTACTTGGAACAACTTTGGCCGCAGGTTTAGGATTATTCTTAGGAACAGACGCAAACGCAGAAAGCTTATATACAGTTAAAGCAGGAGATACTTTATCAACAATTTCTCATCAATTTGCAGGAGACAATAGCTTAATTCAAAAAATTGCTTCTGATAACAAATTGCCAAACCTTGATTTAATTTTTGAAGGAGAACAATTAGTTATTCGTTCAGAAAAAGAAGTTGCTAATACTCCAGCACCAGCTGTAGAAGTTGCACCAGTACAACAAGTAGTTGAACAACCTGTTGCACAACCAGTACAACAAGAAGTACAACAACCTGTTGCTCAAGAAGTAGCGCAACCAGCAGCACCTGCCGCAAGCAGTGATGCAAAAGAGTGGATCGCACAACGTGAATCTAGTGGTTCTTACGATGCAACAAACGGCCAGTATATCGGTCGTTACCAATTATCTGCCTCTTATTTAAATGGTGACTATTCACCTGCCAACCAAGAACGCGTGGCAGATCAGTACGTAGCAGGTCGCTATGGTTCATGGGATGCAGCTAAATCATTCTGGTTAGCAAATGGTTGGTACTAAAATTAAATAAACGAAGTAATCTAATTACTTATTAAAAACCATAAACAAAAAAACAGTAACCTGTAAAGATTACTGTTTTTTTTGTTTATTTGTTAAGGTACAACGCCCCACGCTCGTCAATTGGTGGTCTGCGTTATATATTTTTGCTTCCCAAACTTGAAGGGTCTTTCCCGAGTGATCGGGCGTCGCAATCACGGTAAGGCTACCATCATGGACACTACGAAGATGATTTACTTGTAAGTCTATGCCGACAGCAAAAGTGTTTTCAGGAACGTTTTCGTTCGCACCTAAACTACAGGCAGTTTCAATTAAGACGCCGTTTAAGCCCCCGTGGACAAGGCCATAGGGTTGTTTATGCACGTCTTTTACCGCTAAAGTAAGCTGACATTTCTCAGCAGAAACCTGTTGAATCGTGATGCCTAAATAATCTAAAAGATGAATAGTAATCAGTCCTTTCTAATAAAAGAGAGAATAAAAGGTTTTTTATTTATTATACAGGAATGAAGAAAATTTGAAATAGCCATGTTTTTTCTTAAAATTCAAGCGACTTTTTCTCTAAAGTGCCGATTCTTGTGTATAATAGAAAAGATGAGATTAATGAAGGAGGTTTCCTAATGAGAAACTGGACAACAATTAAAGAATATGATGAAATTTTATTTGAGCAAGCAGGCAAAGTAGCAAAAATTACTATCAACCGCCCGCATGTTCACAACGCATTCACACCGAAAACAGTCATGGAAATGATTGATGCATTCAACATTAGTCGTGATAAAGAAGATGTCGGGGTTATTATTTTAACAGGCGCAGGTGACCAAGCATTCTGTTCTGGTGGCGATCAAAAAGTTCGAGGTAATGGTGGATACGTTGGCGAAGACAACATTCCACGTTTAAATGTGTTAGATTTACAACGGTTAATCCGTGTCATTCCCAAACCAGTCATCGCAATGGTGAAAGGCTGGTCCATTGGCGGCGGCAATGTTTTACAATTAGTTTGTGATTTAACAATTGCGGCTGAAAATGCTAAGTTTGGGCAAACAGGACCAAATGTCGGTAGCTTTGATGGTGGATACGGCTCAGGTTACTTGGCGCGCGTTATCGGCCATAAAAAAGCGAAAGAAGTTTGGTTTATGTGTAAACAGTATTCTGCTCAAGAAGCTTTAGATATGGGCTGGATTAATACAGTTGTTCCATTGGATCAAGTAGAAGATGTGACAATGGAGTGGGCAGAAGAAATGTTAACCAAAAGCCCGATTGCTTTACGGATGATTAAAGCCTCTTTAAATGCCGATACAGATGGCTTGGCTGGTGTGCAACAATTAGCTGGTGATGCGACACTTCTTTACTATACAATGGCTGAAGCACAAGAAGGCCGAGATGCATTTAAAGAAAAACGGACACCAGATTTCGATCAATTCCCTAAATTCCCATAAACCAATGACTTGGTTAAATAAACAAGTACAAAAACGTCCCGATCATCCTGCTTTTTATTTTCAGGATGAATCTTGGACGTTTTTAGAAGTGCAACAAGAAGTCAGCCATTGGGTAGCCACATATCAACAGGTGCTTGCACCAGAAGAAAAACGTGTGGCTTTATTCAGTAAGAACAGCAAAGAGTTGTATTTTTCAATTCTAGCCTTATGGGAATTGGGGAAAGAGTTATTATTTTTAAATACGCATTTGACACTTGCTGAACTGACTTTTCAGTTAAAAGATGCGCAAGTTAAAACGATTATTGGTGCGCCTGAAACGCAGGCTTTGTTAGAGGAGATTTCTTTTGTCGACGTTCAGCCAATGGTTAAAAAACAGCATAGTCTTTCACATCAGGAGTTTCAACAGCCAAGTGACTTAGAGTCGGTGGCTTCTATTATGTATACATCTGGAACTACAGGACAGCCTAAAGGGGTCTTGCAACGGTTTAAAAATCATTTGGCCAGTGCTAGAGGCACTCAAGAAAATATGGGGATTACTGCTGAAGATTGTTGGTTGTGTGCAGTCCCATTATTTCACATTAGCGGATTGTCGATTGTTGTTCGACAACTCGTCTTAGGTTGTAGTATTCGCCTTTACGATAAATTTGATGAACAGCAAGTGACACAAGATTTACAAGAAGGCCGTGGAACCGTCATTTCAGTGGTTGCGACAATGTTGCAACAATTATTGTCTGTCTATCCTGAAGCTGGCTACAGCGCCAGCTTTAAAGGAATGCTATTAGGCGGCGGACCGATTGCACCGGATAAATTAGCGCAGTGTGAGGAAAAAGGGATTCCAGTCATTCAATCTTACGGGATGACGGAAACGTGTTCGCAAGTTGTTGCCTTGAAATTTGAAGATGCGGCGCTGAAAATCGGCTCTGCTGGGCAACCGTTAAAAGATATGCAGATCAAAATTGTTGATGAACTAGGACAAGAACAGCCAGAAAAGCAAGTCGGGGAAATTTTACTTAAGGGACCAAACGTTGTTTCAGGTTACCTTAACCAGCGTCAACCTGAAAAATGGACAGCAGATGGTTGGTTTAAAACAGGCGACATGGGCTATTTAGATGCACAAGGTTACCTGTATTTGGTTAGTCGTTTAAGTGAACTCATTATCTCTGGTGGTGAAAATATTTACCCCACTGAGGTTGAACAGGTGTTACAGGCGATAACAGGAATTAAAGCAGCGGCAGTTGTAGGAGAACCAGATGCGCAATGGGGAGCCGTCCCAGTTGCATATGTGATTAGTGACCAAGAAATCACCTTAGCGCAAATTCAAGACCAGTGTTCACGAAAACTGGCAAAATATAAACGACCGAAACGCATTTATTTTTGTCATTCTTTCCCGCAAACAGCAAGTGGAAAGATTGCCAAACATCGTTTCATGACAGAAGAAAGAGAGGCGTTTTTAATCAGATGAAATTGCCTGATGAATTACGACAAGCCTATCAGAAGAATGCCCGTCAGTTCAGTTGGGTTTTTCCATTAGAAACAGAACAAACAGCCTTGGCAATTTTTGCCGCTGGTGAAAAGGCATACCAAGGAGAACGTTTTTTTTGGCAAACGCCGAAAAAAGATTTTGCTTTGGTTGGCTTCGGATATGAAACTATCTTAAAAGGCGCAGAAACAGAAACGCACCAATTGAACAACTTTTTAAAAAAAGAGGCGGCAACTCGTTTTCAAAATATGTCTATTTCTGGTACGGGGGCTCTTCTGTTTGGCGGTTTGCCTTTTGATACAGAACAAACGCCTACTGAGGCCTGGGGAGAGTTAGGGGAAGGTTGGTTTTATCTACCAAGTATTCTATTTACTTTTTCAGGTTCACGTATTTATGGAACGCTGAACTTTTCAGGTTCTAGTGAACAAGAAGTCGAGGAACGTTGGTCGACTTTGGTGGCTCAGTTTGATCGCTTGTTAGCTACCTGTGAGGAGTTGCCAGCTGTAGCGGAAACAAAGATTGACAAGGAAGAAGTTGCCGTGACTGAATGGCTACAAGCTGTCAACGAAACAGTAGCAGTCTTAAGAGAAGATGGCCCTTTAAAAAAAGTGGTTTTGGCTCGACAACTTGCTGTGAGCAGTCCTGAAAAAATTCGAAGTAACCAAGTGCTCGTTAATTTAATGGCACAACAACAAAATACGTATTTGTTTGCTTTAGAAGCCAAAGACACAAGTTTCATTGGTGCAACACCAGAACGACTTCTGTTGGGTACTAAAGAAACGTTTGCGACCGCTTGTATTGCAGGAACCATTAAAACGGGTCAAACACCAGAAGAAACGAAAACTTTAGGAGCACAACTTTTACAAGACCGCAAAAATACCGGAGAACACCAAATTGTGGTGGAACGTTTAGCGAAAGAGTTGGCGAAGATGACGACTTCTGAAAACAGTATTCAAGCACCCATTATTTTGGAAAATCGAGATGTACAACATCTTTATGTGCCAATCTCGGGTCAACGTAAGCCGGGAATTTCGTTCTTGGAAAGTGTGATGCAACTACACCCAACGCCAGCTTTAGGTGGTGAGCCCAAAGAGTTGGCAGTCGAATGGATTCGACAATATGAGCCAGGGAGTCGTGGGTTATATGGTGCGCCAATCGGTTGGATTTCAGGGAATGATGATAGTGGCGAGTTTGCTGTGGCCTTGCGTTCAGGTGTCTTTGCTGGTCAGCAAGGCGTTCTTTATGCAGGTTGTGGTATTGTTGCGGATTCCCAAGCAGAGCTAGAAAGAGAAGAAACGAAAATAAAATTTCAACCGATGTTACGAGGAATTGGAGGGCAGGTTTAATGAATCATCAAGAAACAATGACCGATTATTTAACGGCCTTTATTGAAGGCTTAAAAAATAGTGGGGTTGAACAAGCAGTCATTAGTCCAGGGTCCCGTTCCACACCACTGGCTTTATTACTTCATCGGGAAACCGCAATCCAAACTTTTGTCGATGTCGATGAACGTTCCGCTGCTTTTTTTGCTTTAGGATTAAGTAAAGCGAGTCAAAAACCAGTGGTCTTACTTTGTACCTCTGGAACAGCAGCTGCAAACTATTATCCAGCAATTTGTGAAGCCAATATTAGCCATGTGCCTTTAGTCGTTTTAACAACGGATCGGCCGCATGAGTTACGTCAAGTTGGTGCTCCTCAAGCCATGGACCAATTACAAATGTATCAAAATCATGTGAAATTATTTGTTGAAATGGCTTTGCCAGAAGCAACAGAAGAGATGTTGAATTACGCCTATTGGCAAGGCGCTAAAGGAGCAGCATTCGCGCAACAAACGCCTGCAGCACCTGTTCATTTGAATTTTCCTTTGCGGGAACCATTATTACCTGACTTAGAGAGAAAAACAAAGAGTTCTCAACAAACGGCTTTATTCGCTGGTCAATCAATCCTTTCTACAGAACAAGTGCAACAGCTAGCGGATCAATGGTACCAGAAAAACGGCGTTTTGGTTGTCGGTGGCAGTCATACAGAGGAAGAAGCGGCGTTATTTATTCAATTAGCCGAAGCTTTGCAATGGCCGTTACTAGCGGATCCTTTAGCAAACATTGTGACACATGGGCAAAATAGTGAAGTTGTTATTGCACATAGTGATCTGTTTCTAAATGTGGCGACCTTGCCACAAGAACCAGAAGTGGTAGTGCGTTTTGGTTCGCTGCCAATTTCTAAAAACATCATGTTATGGTTGAAACGCTTAGCAACGACAGAGACTGCTTTTTATTTTGTGGACGAAAATGGGCAATGGCAAGAGCAATTGAAAAAATCACAAACAGTTATTCAGGCAAAGGAAACCACGTTTGTAGAACAACTGCTAACGGTTGTCAAACCAACAGAAGCGACTTGGTTAGCACAATGGCTCCTGCTGGAAAAAACGGTCTCTGAAGTTCTTCTAGAAACGCTGAACGCGACAGAATTAAATGAAACAACAGCCAGCTTAGCTGTTCACCAAACAATGAAAGAGAACGGTCAGTTATTTGTATCTAATAGTATGGCTATCCGCTACTTAGATCGATTTATGGATAGTCGCCCTTATCGGATGTTTGGAAATCGCGGCATCAACGGGATTGATGGGATTGTTTCAACTGCTTTAGGAATGAGTGCCGTAGCACCGACACAGCAAAACGTTCTACTGATTGGTGATTTAGCGCTATATCATGATATGAATGGTTTATTTTTGGCTAAACGTTATCAGTTGCCGTTAACAATTGTTTTATTAAATAACAATGGTGGCGGGATTTTCTCTTTTCTATCTCAACGAACTTTACGTGAGGACGATTTCGAGCCTTTATTTGGAACACCGCTTGATTTAGATTTTTCGTTAGTTGCTGAACTTTACGGTGCTTCGTATCAAGAAGTCAAAACAATCGCGGAGCTCAAGCAAATTTTACAAACAGCGGCTGAAGAACCACAATTTCAAGTGATAGAAGTCAAAGGAAATCGCCAAGAGAATGTTCATTTGTACGAATCAATTTTAGCTGAAATTGGTAGACGAGTAGAAAGACAGGGGATTTCATGGAACGGTTAATTCGGGGGATGCAGTACCATTATCAATGGTTAACACCTTTTGATGCAAAGCGAACGACACTAGTCTGTTTACACGGTTTCACAGGAACGTTAGCCACGTTTGCAGCCGTTTTTCCCAGTCAAACACCTTATAACGTTTTAGGCATTGATTTACCTGGGCATGGCGCGACTGCTAGTTTGGTAGCACCAGAGCGTTATACCATGAAACAGGTTTGCCATGATCTTGCTGAACTAACCGAATCGCTAAATTTGCCTTGCTTTTGTTTATTAGGCTATTCAATGGGCGCTCGAACAGCTTTAGGTTTTGCATTACATTATCCACAAAAGGTACAGCATCTTTTATTGGAAAGTGGATCACCAGGTTTGGCCACCGCCGCAGAACGTCAGGCTCGTATCTGTCAAGATCATCGTTTGGCGGAACATCTCTTAGAGGAACCGCTTGTGGATTTTATTGATTTCTGGCAAGAATTACCGTTATTTCAAACGCAAAAAGCCTTGCCTGTGGCACAGCAAATGGCCATTCGTCAGGAACGTTTGAGCCAATCGGCCTTTGGGTTGGCTAGTAGTTTGTGGTATATGGGTACAGGAGCGCAAGAGAGTTACTGGGAACGTCTAGCAGAATTGCAGCCGATTCCTACCGATTTATTGGTAGGCGGCGAAGATCAAAAATTTATTGGAATTGCGAAAAAAATGCAGGCACGTCAACCGTTGTTGAGGCTGACAATTTTTCCTGAAGCAGGACATTGTATCCATTTAGAACAACCAACGATTTTCTATGAAAAGGTGACAGCGTTATTGGAAGGAGCTATCTGAATGAACATTCAATCAATTGAAACCTATCAGGTTCGTTTGCCTTTAAAAACGCCGT
Source organism: Enterococcus sp. DIV1937 (assembly GCF_050535975.1). Classification (NCBI taxonomy): domain Bacteria; kingdom Bacillati; phylum Bacillota; class Bacilli; order Lactobacillales; family Enterococcaceae; genus Enterococcus; species Enterococcus sp. DIV1937. The sequence continues at coordinate 376,816 of NZ_CP172909.1, forward strand.
TTGTCACGAGCTATGGTCGCCTGGAAGAAAAAGCGTTTGATCTATTTGTAATAACAGATGAGCAAGGAAATCAAGGGTTTGGCGAATTAGTGGCTTTTGAGCAACCTGATTATGTGCAAGAAACGTTGGTAACCGAACGCTTCATCATCCAACAGCATTTAATTCCGTTACTTTTAACAGAAGCGATTGAACAGCCGCAAGAGGTTTCAACAATTTTTGAAGAAGTTAAAGGACATTGGATGGGAAAAGCTGCGTTAGAAACTGCCATCTGGGATTTATATGCCAAACGGCAACAGAAGAGTTTAACTGAATTTTTTGGACCAACGCGGAGGAAAATTCCTGTAGGGATTAGTTTAGGGATTCAAGAAGACTTACCTCAATTGCTTAAACAAGTTCAGTTAGCTGTAGAAAAAGGGTATCAACGAGTGAAGCTGAAAATTCGTCCCGGTTATGATGTGGAACCTGTTGCTTTGATTCGTCAGCATTTTCCTAACTTGCCTTTAATGGTCGATGCAAATTCAGCGTATACATTGGCAGATTTGCCTCAATTGCAACGTTTAGATCACTATCAATTAGCGATGATTGAACAGCCTTTTGCTGCAGATGATTTTTTAGATCACGCACAATTACAAAGAGAACTGAAGACAAGAATTTGTTTGGATGAAAATATTCGTAGTCTCAAAGACTGCCAAGTGGCGTTAGCATTGGGCAGTTGCCGTAGTATCAATTTGAAGATTCCTCGTGTAGGTGGGATTCACGAGGCGTTGAAGATTGCCACATTTTGCCAAGAAAATGATTTATTGGTTTGGTTAGGTGGTATGTTTGAGTCTGGTGTTGGTCGCGCATTGAATTTGCAATTTGCGTCACAGCCTACCTTTTCCTTTCCAGGTGATATTTCAGCAACGGAACGCTATTTTTATGAAGATATCATCACGGAACCTTTTATTTTAGAGCAAGGGACAATGACCGTGCCTCAGGGACTTGGTATTGGTGTTACACTTTCCCAGACGAATTTGCTAAAATACAGTCAGTATCAAAAAATCATGTAATGATAACAAAATTGCGCCTATGACTATGCAGAGAAGCATAATCTAGGCGCAATTTTTTATTTTTCTAATTGACTCGCTGCGGCTTCATCCAAGAGAACCGTTAAATTTGGATGGAGTTGAAGAATAGAGGCAGGATACGTTTCTGTGACAGGTCCTTGGAGCACTTGTTTGACCATCTGAGCTTTTTGTTCACCATTTACAATTAGGACAAGATGCTTAACTTTCATGATGCTGGCTGGCCCCATCGTAACAAAGGTCATGCCTGGCTGCATCATTTCAGGAACAAACCAAGGCTCTGAACCAGTGACGGTCACTTGATAGGTTTCGTTTTTAAAATGAGTGGTAGTGGGCATGTTCCCACAAAAATGACCATCTGCTCCTAAGCCAATTAACATCAAATCTAAGCCGCCTGCGTCAGCAATCCGTTGTTCTTGTTGTTGAAAGTTTTCAACAGTTAATGGATGGATGTTTTGCTCGGATATTTCCGCAGGTGTCAAATACAGCGTTCGCAAATCTGTCAGAGTAATGCCTTCCTTTTGATGAGGAACGGGGATTTCATCAAAGTTATAATAATGAACATTATCAAAGTCAGATGAATTTTTCACAATCGAGGCTAATTTTTGGTAAACAAGTGCTGGCGTTTTACCAGCGGTAATTGATAAATTCACTCGTTTATCTTGGCTCATCGTGCTTAGAAGTAACATTTTTGCCCATTCGCTCATCGTGTCGAAATCTTGTTTAATTAAAATTTTCATACTTGCTCACTCCATTCTTTGAATAAGCTAAGTATAATTTGTGGGAACCATCCCATGTCAAGCTCTTCACAAAAAGGATTTAATTAACGGTATGCAAAAGAAAGAGGAGCAGCCGTCAAAACGACGACTACCCCTCTTTTTAAAGCTTAAGATAACCTACAACGAGTTAACTTTTTAGCTTTCTGCTCCACTTGCTCCAACGCTGGTCTAAACGTTCTTTTGACCAACACTGTTTAACAAAGAATTTTATTTTATTGTTCTTTTAACCATTTTTCTAGTTGTAAACGTTGCACTTTCATAGTAGCTGTGTGAGGGATTTCGTCAAAAGCCATAATGATAGGTTCGTTTAAATGTGGTAAATCGGCTACTTGTGTCCACCAAGCGTCCCAATCCATTTCTTCCCCAGGGACAACCGCTAAAATTGGCTGAGGTTCATTTTCTTTGCCACGGACAATAATCACTTCTTCTAAGAAATCTAATGCATCCAATAAATGATCTTCAATAGCTAAATTACTGTCGATGTTTTCAATTAGATCTACTTGGCGATCTTTCAAGAATAAGTGGCCGCGTTCATCTAACATTCCGTAATCGCCGCTGTCCCACCATTCGCCGTAGACATTTTCTGCAAAGCGGGCATCTTCTTTGTAATATGTTAAGGCCCGTCCTTTTGATAAGAATTGGATATGGCCGTCCGTCATCGCAGGTAAAACTTGTCCTTTTTCATCAGTAATTCGAGCTTGTGTTAAATCCTCTAAACCAACACCCATGTCACGAGCATCTGAATCTTTTAGGGAGTCTAAAGTATGCGCTCGTAAGATCATTGGCCCGCATTCACTTTGTCCATAAACTTGTAGGAAAATTGGTTCATTGGCAGCAGATGCTTTTAAGAAAGCCACCATTGTAGCGTTGTTAATTGCATCAAAAGTAGAATGATAATAATGGACACTAGCGAAAGCTTCAGGTTTTTCTTTGGTCAAACGAACCCATTGAACGAAGTTATTGGGGTGTGTTTCTACAGCGATTGGTTGATAGGTGCTGAACATTTCAGCGACTTTTTCGCTCGAAGCATTTGCTAAAGGCATCATAGGGAAGCCCATGGCCATTAAAGAAGACACGCCAATGTTAAAACGAGAATGAACTGGCGAAATATGAAAGCCAACTAATTTCTTTTCAGCAATTTTTGTAAAAATGGTTTTTTGCCATTTTGTACGCCAACCCATAGAGTGATTGGAATGACAGATAAGTTTAGGAATACCTGTTGTTCCAGAGGTGTGGGTCATGTAGGCAATTTCGTCTTTAGTCAGTTCGTCTTGAGGAACTTCCGTGGCATCAGCTTCTAAAAGAGAAGCAACCGAAAGTTTTTTATTGGCAGAGCTGTTACGAACAGCTTGAACTTTTTCAGCAGTCACATCATCAAATAAAATATAAGGATCTTCTAAACGATCAACGAATACTTCAATTGTTTCAAAAGGTAAATGGTATGAAACCATTACAGGAACGGCTGCTAGATATGAGGCTGCAACAGCTAGTAAATACGTGTCGAATTTAGGACTTTTATAAATAATAATTTTGTCGCCTTTTTTTACACCTAAAGCGGCTAATTGATATGCCCGTTTCAAAATTTCTTGATGGCTTTCACCATAAGTTGTTTCTAAGCCAAGTGCAGGAAAAGCAGGCAAAGATTCATCAAAAATAATTGGAACAGTTGGTGTTTTTTCTGCGGCTTCTTGATAGTTTGTGTAGAGGTTTAATGGTTGATAATCAAGTAAGTGTGTCAAGGGAAAGTCTCCTTTGTAAAATAGTTTGTGTACAAATGTACAAGTTCACTTTATCCTATCATAGAATGGGTTCTTTTTCTACGTCAAAAATACAACGTTAAATGTTATTTTTTATTATTCACAAGCACAACGTTTGCTGTATCTGACAAAGTTTCCTACAATAATTATGTAAGTAACAAGTTCTCAGAAGTGTAAAACTTTACAAAGGAGAGGAATTTACATGAAAAAAATCTATGAAACAACTATCATTAATACGGGTGGACGTGCAGGAGAAGTTCACTCACCGGATAAATCATTTTCTTATGCGGTTGCTTCGCCAGGTGTCAAGAAAGAAAATACAACAAATCCAGAACAATTATTCGCAGCGGCTTACAGTGCTTGCTTTAACGGTGCATTAGAATTAGTGATGGATCAAGAAAAAGTCGAAGGTAAAAGTACAGTAACTGCACGTGTTTCCTTATTCCAAGGAGAAGATGGATTTAGCGTTGGTGCTGAATTAGAAGTTCATATTGATGGGGTAGATCAAGCTAAAGCAGAAGAACTTGTTAAAAAAGCCCACGAAATTTGCCCATATTCTAAAGCAACAAGAAATAATATAGATGTTAAATTAACAGTGATTTAATTAAAAAAGAAGCGCTTTGTCTATACGACAAAGCGCTTCTTTTTTAGATAACACTCCACAAATTATACATATTTAACAAAATAACTAAAAAAACAACTAAACTATAAATTTGGGCGACCCGTTGTTGGGATAATTTTTTACTGAAAAGACCGCCGACATAACCACCGAATAAAGCGGCAGGAATAATAGCCCAAAGCATTGTCAAATCAAAAACCGCAAACCCTGTGGTCAAGCCGATATTGCCAAGTTTGGCGAGTTGGGAGAAAAAAATAGTAATGATGGAATAGACAGTTGCTGATTTGATATCCATTCCAAAAAAGAGAATAAGGCAAGCTACATTAATGGGACCGCCACCGATGCCTAAAAAGGTTGACAGAATCCCTAAGCCTAATCCAACAATCAGAAAAATGCTCAATCCGTTGAGGTGTAAGTGCCAGTTGGAAAATTGATTGTAGAGAAGAACCAAAACCAAGGTCAGCAACATGATGATATATTGGATTAGTTGTACTTTTTCTTCATTTGGCGCTAGTGCAATCGCCTGATTAAGAAGTAAATCACCTAACATGCCGCCGACTAAGGAACCAAACGAAATACTCGCGGCTTTTTTCCATTCAATTTGGACACCATTTTGATACTGTTTATAAGTCGAAGAAATGGACATGACAAAAACAGCGACACTTGAATAGAACGCAATACTATTTAACGAATGGAACCCAAGAAAATCCAAAACAGGCTTAATAATGACGCCTCCACCCATCCCAGAGAGCGCCCCAACTGTATTGGATAGAAAAATAGTTATGAAATAAATCAGCAAAACCCGCACATAATCACTCCTAAACCGTTTTCTTTTAGTATAGCACAAAAATTATATAAGAAATGTAATTTCATTTAAAAATATTTTTAAAAAGAACTTGAAATGATATTTCTTTAATGGTATTCTACAAATACAAAAAAGAAAACGCATTCAAGGAGGATGAGAAAGCATGACAGTATCGATTGGTATTATTTTGATTTTATGTCTTTACACAGTTGTTGGTGTACTTGACCAAATTTCTATTCAGATTGGTCCATATACACCATTGTTTGCTGCAACGTTTACTGGCCTAGTCTTAGGAGATGTTCAAACAGGTTTGATGATTGGGGCAACGCTTCAATTGATGACATTAGGCGTAGCGACTTATGGAGGAGCAACAGTCCCAGACTTTCTTTCGGGGGCCATTATGGGAACGGCTTATGCAATCATTTCAGGGAAAGGGGCAGAGTATGGTATCGGAGTTGCGGTTCCGATTGGGTTATTATTAACACAACTAGATATTTTAGGCAGAATGGCTAATACGTTTTTTCAACACAAAGCAGATCGTTATGCGGAAGAAGGCAATTATAAAGGGGTCGAGCGTTGCAATGTTTTAGGAATTTTTCCTTGGACGATTTCTCGTGTCATCCCAGTTTTTATTGGCCTAGCTTTTGGTGAACAAGTTGTAAACGCTATCAATGATTGGATTCCTATTTGGGTGATGAATGGGTTAAAAGCAGCAGGCGCTATTTTACCAGCGATGGGGATTGCTATTTTAATGCGTTACTTACCAATTAAAACATACTGGCCCTATTTTATTATTGGGTTCGTGTTACTTGCTTATGGGGCCCAATTCTTCTCAGTTTTAGGTGTCGCACTGGTTGGCTTGGCTTTAGCAGCGATTTATGTGATGAATCATAACAAAGGCGGCGCAGCTACAACAAGTGGCACGGTTATTTACGAAGATGATGAGGAGGTTGAGATTGATGACTAACAAATTAACAAAAAAGGATATTAATAAAGTTTACGTCCGTAATCTTTTTGGCTATCAGTGGGGCTGGAACTATGAAAAAATGCAAGGACTTGGTTACGCTTGGGTGATGATGCCTGCATTAAAGCGACTATACAGTGAAGATCCAGTAGCTATGAAGAAAGCCTTGAAGACACATCTTGGCTTTATGAATACAACGCCAGCCATGTCGCACTTAATTGTCGGAGCTGATATGGCTTTGGAAGAAGAAGTCGGCATTGAAGATGAAACGGCCATTACTGGTTTGAAAACAGGTCTAATGGGTCCGTTTGCTGGTGTTGGTGATACCATTTTTATCGCGATTTATCGTGCGATTGTTTTTTCGATTGCAGCTTACATGGCGCAAGGGGGCCAGGTTGTTGGGTTACTGATCCCGTTAATTGCCGGAGCAGTGGTCCTATGGGTTCGCTATAAATTCACTTGGATTGGTTACCATCAAGGGAAAAAAATTGCGACAGAATTTGCGGATAAAATGAAATTGTTTACGCAAGGTGCAGCTATTTTAGGGTTAACGGTGGTCGGCGGTTTGATTCCTTCGGTAATTACTTACAAATTAGATTTAACTTATAAAATGGGAGATGTAACATTATCTGTTCAAGAAATGTTGGATAAAATTTTACCCGCATTAATTCCTTTAGGGATTGTTCTTTTATCCTATTGGTTACTAGGGAAAAAGAAAATGAATTCAACACGGCTAATCTTTGTTTTAATTTTAATTGGCATGGTTTTAGGCAATTTACAACCAATGTTGGCTTGGGTTGGCGGTTTATTTTAAAAAAATAGTATATAATAGGAGAGATTTATTATGACAATTGTACATGCAAGAGTAGATGAGCGTTTAATTCACGGACAAGTTGCAACTGTTTGGACGAATACGGTTGGCGCACAAAGAATCATGGTAGTAAATGATGCCGCTGTCAAAGATCAATTACAAATTGGTGCCTTAAAAATGGCTAAGCCTGCAGGAGTTAAATTATCCATTTTATCAAAACGTAAAGCGATTGAAAAAATTTTAGCAGGCAATTATGATGAAGAAAAAGTCTTTTTAATTACGAAAGACATTGCAGACATGGCGGCTTTAATTGATGGCGGTGTCCCATTACAGAGCTTCAATGTCGGCAATATTTCTCAAAAAGAAGGCAGTCGAGCAATTAAAAAATCTGTTGCATTAACCGATGAAGATATTCAAACCGTTCGTCGTTTAACAGATAATGGGGTGACTATTACCGCACAGATGATCCCTTCTGAACCAAACGAAGCAATTTTAACTTTCATAAAATAGAAATGGAGATGAGAAGATGGAGCCAATCCGTTCAATCAGACAAAAATATAAGGACTTTTCCAAAGTAAATAAGAGAATCGCAGACTATATACTGAAGGATCCGACCCGTCTTCTCTCATTAACAGCAAACGAAATTGCTAGCAATAGCGAAACTTCTCCAGCGTCAGTTACCCGTTTTTCTAAACAATTAGGGTTTGACAGCTGGGAAGAGTTAAAACTATCCATTGCAGCGGTACAAGCTGCCAGTAACGGTAAAAAAGATATTGATCCAATTGTAGCGGCGGATGATTCGGTGGATACTATTTGTATGAAAGTGGAATCTTTATTAAATGCTACGATTGAGGATTTATTTTATACAGTGGATAAACAAGCCTTGGAACGAGCAATCGCGCATGTTAAAAAAGCGGAAAAAATTCATTTGGTTGGAATTGGTGCCTCTTCTTTAACGACTTATAATCTTTATCACAAGTTTAACCGCGCTGGTCGCCAAGCGATTTTTAATTATGATAGTCACATGATGTTGGAGTTTTTAAATTATGCAACGGCACAAGACATTTTGATCACGGTCTCCTATAGTGGTTTGACAAAAGAAGCCTTAATCGCCTGTGAAATTGCCAAAAATAGAGGTGCAACGGTTATTTTTATTACCAGTAACGATGGAGAAAACGTGCGATCATTGAGCGATGAAGTTCTTTTAGTCCCCAATAATGAGCACCTCATCCGAGTTGGGGCTATTTCATCGATTGCTTCGTCAATGGCAATTGGCGATGTTCTGTATTTAGGTTCAATTCAAGATGATTTAGACACAGAAATTGAACGCAATATGATTGAAACGAGTCAACTTGTCAGCCGTCTAAAAGAGAAGTAGGGGTGTGCAAGCAAATGAACTTAGAAGGATTAACGACAGAAGCCAGAAATGAAGCGACTAAAAAGATTGACCAAGTGTCAACATTAGAGATGGTGACTTTAATAAATCAAGAAGACCAAAAGGTAGCACAAGCAATTGAAAAGGTGCTTCCGCAGATCGCTGCAGCAATTGATGCAGCGGCAGAACGATTTAAAAAAGGGGGCCGTTTAATCTATTGTGGTGCAGGAACGTCTGGACGTTTAGGTGCTTTGGATGCGATTGAATTAACGCCCACATATAGTGTGTCGCCAGAACGCGCATTTGGTATTTTAGCTGGTGGTGAAAAAGCAATGTATCAAGCAATTGAAGGCGCTGAAGACTCGAAAGAATTAGCTATCGAAGATTTAACGCAACATCAATTGACCGCCCGAGATGTCGTAATTGCGATTGCTGCTAGTGGTCGGACACCATATGCTGTTTCCGCAATTGAATACGGAAAAAAAGTGGGCGCTCTAACCATTTCAGTTACCTGTAATAATCAAAGTCCGATGAATCAATTGGCGGAAATTGGGATTGCGCCAATTGTCGGACCGGAAGTCATTACAGGGTCAACTAGAATGAAAGCGGGTTCAGCACAGAAAATGGTGTTAAATATGTTTTCAACAGGAATTATGGTTAAAGTAGGGAATATCTATCAAAATTTGATGGTCAATGTACAACCAACGAACGAAAAATTAATTCAACGTGCCACGAATATCATTAAAGAAGCAGCAGAAATCGAGGAATCGCAAGCCAAAGAATACTTGGAGGCAGCACAGCTAGAAGTGGCACCAGCCATTGTAATGGCAAAAGCCCACGTTGATTTTCAAAAAGCCAAACAACTATTAGCAGAACATGATGGACGGATTTCAGAAGTTTTAGCATAGAAGTGGTGAACAATGAATCAAATCGCAATTCAAGAAACAATTCAGAGACTGATTAATCAGCAAGTCGTTCCGGGTGTCGCTTGGGGGACGATCACAGAAGATAGCTTATCAGAACAGTATACGGGCTTTTTAGGTAATACTGGTCCATTTGCAAGACAAAAGGTTTCATCAGCTAGCCTGTATGATTTAGCGTCCTTAACGAAAGTTATTGGGACAACAAATCGAATGTTACAATTAATCGATACAAATCAGCTTACTTTTTCAACCACTGTGGGGGAAATCCTACCTGATTATCAAGGACTATCTTGTTCGATTGGGGAGCTTCTACTGCATCAGAGCGGACTGCCAGCTGATGTTGTCGATAAGAAAAATGTCACAAAAAAAAGCTTGCAAGAAATCATTTTAACGCATTCGTTATCTGAACGAGGGAAAACCACTTATTCTGATTTAGGGTATTACTTATTGGGAGAAATTATTCAAGTATTGGATCGCTGCTCATTAGAAGAGAGCTTTCAAACATACTTATTTCAACCAATGAACCTACAGCATACAAGTTTTACGGTCAGCGATTTTGCCCAGGCAGTGCCCACAGAGATTACAAAACAACGCGGCGTTATTCAGGGAGTGGTCCACGATTCGAAAGCCTATCAACTAAAAGCGCCAATTGGCAGTGCAGGTTTATTTGCAACTTTACCAGATTTACTCACTTTTGTTCAGTGTTTTATGAACAATCGCTACCCGTCTGGCAAACCATTATTTTCTGAAAAAATGTTCGATGCTCTCTGGTCTATGAACCAAGGGGGACGTACATTTGGTTGGGAAGTGAAAAAGACGCAAGCAGGGGCAGGCTATTTGTATCATACTGGCTTTACTGGAACGGCGATTGGTATGAAAAAAGAGACCAAAGAAGCCCTAATTTTGCTGACGAATCGGATTCATCCCACTCGTGAAGAACGTGGCTTTCTGAAAGCACGAACAAAAATTTATCAGCAGTATTTTTAGGAGGATATGATGAAACCAAAATTAATTTTAATGAGCCATGGACGGATGGCAGAAGAAACCTTAGCTTCTACTCAAATGATTGTCGGGGAATTAGCAGATGCTGCGATTGTGTCAATGACCGCAGAAGATGGCTTGAGCGGCACGCAAGCAAAACTGGCAGCAATCTTAAAAGAAGCTGGCAATGTCCCGACGCTTGTATTAGCTGATTTAAAAGGAGGAACACCTTGTAATGTGGCTATGATGGCCATGGGCACTTATCCGCAATTGCGAGTAGTCGCTGGACTTAATTTAGCAATGGCAATTGAAGCAGCCGTCTCACCTGTGGAAAATGTGGATGAATTAGCTGCATATTTAACGCAAATTGGCCAATCTGCGGTGACCACGATTGACTTACCTGAATTAACAGATGAAGAAGAATTTGAAGAATAGAAAGAGGTCGGGACGGAACCGTTTAGCTCCGAGAAATAAGAAGGAATTTCCGAAAATTGCTTTTTAATTTTTGGAGAATTTCGGCTTATTTCCGAAGGAGTTGGTTCTGTTCCCGCCGTTTATCAGGTTTTGAGCCTGGAACAAAAATCCAAAGTGATTTTTGTTCCAGGCTCTTTTTTTAAGAACCAGGGATATTCCGTGGTTCGTTTTTGGTTGTGACAAAGAAAAAGAACAGACTTAGTAAAATAACTAGGATGCCATCGTTAAACATCGGATTTACGAAGTTTAAAATAGCACTTAAGATAACTGGCACGGTAGCACAATACGTAATAATTTTTAAACAATCAATCAAACGTAAAGAATAAAAACGTAATTTTGAATAGAGAGATGCACCGATAGCGGCAATCAGTAAGTCTAAAACTAAACCGATTAGAACAGGGTAGATAGCCACTAAAAAGACAATGAGTTTTGTCCACCAGGGGATCGCTGCCTCACTTAGCGCAGTCTTGATACTCTGAGCGTTAACGCCATCTAAGGTTCCTTTACTATAGGGGAAGATAAATTGGTCGGTGCCTAGAATTGATTCAGTTGCGCCTGAATTTGGTAAGGCGACTACAAATTCATCTTGTAAAAAAGCCAAACCAAACGCATTACCAATTAAATCCTTTTGGACATCAGCGGCTGTACGTTTTCCATCTGGATCAAACGTAAAAATAATCGAGTCGGTTTGATAAATAAAGCCAGATTCTTTGGCCTTTGTTTGCAACGTGCCATTTTCAATAGAAAAGTCAGGCAACTTTTCTGCAATTTTTTGGCCATCTTGTTGCACCTCTTGTAGCACAGAAAAGACTTGTTTGGTAATAGGTAGTGCTAAAATAGCACTTAAAAAAACAGCATAGAGAATTACTTTCCAAAACGCCATTTTTTTCGCATGCCGTAATTCTGAAACTGAAAAAAAGGCCTGCTTAAATAATTGCAATGTATTCATTTATTTACTCCTCACATCGTTCTTCTACAGGTCATTCTAGCGAATTTATGAGGGAAACACAAGGTAATCTCCCTCTTTTGTAAAACTTTTCTTTTGGCAAGCAAACTATTTTGTAGAAAGCGGTTCACTCTGTTATCATAATAGTTGTATGAAAGACGTATGTTACATACTAAAAAATAGGGGGATTTAAAAAATGACTTATACATTACCAGAATTACCATATGCTTATGATGCATTAGAACCTTACATTGACGTGGAAACAATGCACTTACACCATGATAAACACCACAACACTTATGTGACTAACTTAAACGCAGCGATTGAAAAACATCCAGAATTAGGCGAAAAATCTGTAGAAGACCTAATTTCAGATATGAATGCTATTCCTGAAGATATCCGCACAGCCGTTCGTAACAATGGTGGCGGTCACGCAAACCATACATTCTTCTGGGAAATTATGGCACCAAATGCTGGTGGTCAACCAACTGGCGCTATTAAAGAAGCAATCGATGAAACATTTGGTAGCTTTGATGAAATGAAAGCTGCTTTCAAAACAGCTGCAACTGGCCGCTTTGGTTCAGGTTGGGCTTGGTTAGTTGTGAATAACGGTAAATTAGAAATCACTTCAACACCAAACCAAGATTCACCATTAATGGATGGCCAAACACCTGTTTTAGGTCTTGACGTTTGGGAACATGCGTATTACTTAAAATATAAAAACGTTCGTCCAGATTACATTGAAGCATTCTGGAACGTTGTTAACTGGGATAAAGTAAACGAACTTTTTGCAGCAGCAAAATAAGTTTGCCAATTGTGAAGGAAAGAGTCAAATGACGGCTGTCATTTGACTCTTTCCTTTTACAAATCCAGGGTCGAAATAGTTGTTCGTTTATGGCATACTAAAGTAAGTAGGGAAAGATAACGGATACATAAAGAAGGAGCTAAAAAAATGAATGTTATGATGCAAAAAGTACACGGGTCAGAAAATGATTTCTTTTTATTGGATGAAACACAGTTTGAGCGTTCTTTAACCGCTGAGGAAATTGAGCAATTGCGCATCCAGTTATGTTCGCGGGAAACAGGATTATTGGCGGGAGCAGATGGGTTACTTTTGGTAGGAGAAGGGACTCACGGCACGTCCAATGCTAGAATGCGAGTGATTAACAGCGATGGTAGTGAAGCAAGCATGTGCGGGAACGGCTTGCGTACGGTTGCCCGTTATTTATCTGAAAAAAACCAAGAAAAATCATTTACAGTTGAAACAATGTTTGCAGATTTGAAAGTACGTCAAGCCCCCAATTTAGCTGAAGAAGTAGCGACTTACCAAGTGGAAATTTCACCAGTAAGTTTTGAAGCAGTCACTATCCCAATGCATTTAGGGGTCCAAACATTAATTGATGAAATCGTACCAGCCTTATCTAACACCATTCGCTTTACAGCGGTAGCAGTGCCTAATCCGCACCTTGTAGCATTTGTGGATCACGAAACCTTAAATGGTCCAGAATTTGAACGAATCGCTACCTATGTAAATAATGAAAATCCATATTTTCCAGAAGGGATAAATGTGAGTTTTGTTGAAATTCTTGGCAAAAATCAACTATTTGTTCGAACGTATGAACGTGGTGTAGGTTTTACAAGTGCTTGTGGGACAGCTATGTGCGCAAGTAGTTTACTTTATACGTTATTGAAAGATGGTGTTTTTTATGAAGAAATAACCGTCAAAAATGCTGGAGGTATGGTGAAAACAGTCGTCCACGAAACGTCTGATGGCAGTTATTGGATGGAATTAATTGGGAATGCCACGATTACGCATTTGATTGAAGGATCACTGACTGATTTACTAAATGGTGCATTTGAGAAAATAACTATCACTGAAACGAATGAACAGAAACATTATCAAGAATTTCTGCAAACACTTTCTCAAAAATAACAATTGTTCCTTGATAAAGCGCTCTTTTATTTTACAATTGTGTTAAGTTCTTGTTCCAAAAAATAAAAAATATTGCTTGAATAAGCAAACTATGAGAAAATAAAGGGCATGAATTAAGAATTATTCTTAGATAAACGAGGAAGTGTCTTATGAAACTATGGAAAAAAGTAGTACTGGGCTTCTTGAGCGTCTTGCTAGTGGTAGTAGCTGGGGTATGTGCTTACGGGATTAAGATGTATTCAGATGCCAATTCAACAATTAATGGGATCTATCAATCAGTTAACCGTAAGTCCAATAAAGGAGCCACGGCCAATATTGATGCGCAAGAACCATTCTCTGTTCTTTTAATGGGGATTGACACAGGCGATTTAGGTCGAACAGAACAAGGTCGTTCAGATACTACAATGGTTGTAACCATCAACCCGAAAGAAAACAAGTCCACAATGATCAGTTTGGATAGAGATATTCTAACAGATATTGTTGGAAATGACACACAAGACAAATTGAACCATGCCTATGCATTTGGTGGCGCCGAAATGGCGATTAATACAGTCCAAGAATTACTGGATATTCCCATCCATCACTATGTATCCATCAATATGAAAGGGTTAAAAGACCTGATTGATGCGGTAGGCGGTATTGAAGTAGATAATACGATTGGTGAATTTACGTTGGACGGTATTACTGTTCCAGCAGGTAAAATCAAGTTAGATGGCACGACAGGTTTGGCTTATGCGCGGATGCGTCACGAAGATCCTGAAGGAGATGTGGGTCGTCAACGCCGCCAACGAGAAGTTGTTGAGAAAATTGTGCGCAAAGTCATGAGTTTTGATGGTGTTTCAAAATATCGAAAAATTCTTGATGCTGTTGAAGCCAATGTAAAAACAGACTTAACCTGGGATGACATGATGGACATCCAATCAAAATATTTGTCTGCCTTTAAAACAATTGACTCAGAACAATTACAAGGATACAGTGCAACCATTGATGATATTTATTATCAAGTCCTAGATCCAAATAGCTTATACAAAACACAAACAACGCTTAGAAAACAACTTGGTTTAAAAGAACATGCTTCTGAACGTGAAAAAGATTTAGCCTTTTATAATCAGTTTAGCTATGCTGTTACAGATACTGCACTGATTGGTGAATCTGGTGATTCAAGTGCTAATAGCTCTACTAGTTCGAGTAGCACAGCGGACACCACAGCCGGACAAACAGAATACAACGGCAATACGCAACAAGCAGCAGAAGGAGCCTACGATCCGAATACGTACGTTGACCCAAATGCGTACACAGATCCAAACGCTTATGCTGATCCAAATACGTATGTGGATCCCAACGCACCACAATATTAATCTGTTAAACAAGCTCGAAAACTTCTATTTCTGATGAGAAATAGAAGTTTTTTTCTTTTATTCTAGAAATTTTTTTCAGAAGGTGTTATAATTGGACTATACCAAAATAAACCGTAAGGAGCGTGTCAAAATGCAAATTATCCGTGTAGCAAATGCAGAAGAAGGCGGCAAAAAAGCGTTTGAATTAATTAAAGAAGGTATGAACAATGGTGCGAAAGTTTTAGGCTTAGCAACAGGTAGTACACCAGAAACATTATATAAAGAAATGACTGCAAGTGATGTCGACTTTACAGAAATGACTTCTGTAAACTTAGATGAATATGTTGGTTTAGGTGGCGAAGATGAGCAAAGTTACCGTTATTTCATGAACAAACACTTATTCGACAAAAAACCATTTAAAGAAACATTTGTACCAAATGGTAAAGCAGAAGATTTAGATGCTGCTTCCGCAGAATATGAAAAAATTATCGATGCACATCCAGTAGATATCCAAATCTTAGGTATTGGTCAAAATGGACACATTGGTTTCAACGAACCAGGCACACCTCTAGATAGCTTAACCCATGTCGTTGAGTTGACTGAATCAACAATCAACGCAAACAAACGTTATTTTGACAAAGTAGAAGATGTCCCAACACGTGCTGTTTCTATGGGGATTGGCTCAATCATGAAAGGTAAAAAAATGATTTTAATGGCTTATGGCGAAGCAAAAGCAGAGGCCATTAAAGGAATGATTGACGGACCAGTAACAACAGACATGCCAGCAAGTGCATTACAAAACCATCAAGATGTTGTTGTAATCATTGATGATGCAGCTGCAAGTAAATTATAATCGTTGATGAAAAAGAACTTGAAACATAAGGATTTCCTTATGTTTCAAGTTCTTTTTTTGTTATACTGGAAGTAATAGAAGAAGAGGTGAAAAGGATGTTACAGCTAACAATTCCAGAAATTATTTTACGGTTAGTCCTAGCGATGGTGATGGGTGGCGCAATTGGTTTTGAAAGACAATATAAGAATCGCCCAGCAGGGATGCGCACTCACATTTTAGTTTGTATGGGCGCGGCTATTATTGCGTTAATTCAGTCGCAAATTGCAATCAATGCATTGAAAGATGCGTTAGCTAATCCGGCTTTGACGGGGGTCATTCGTTCAGATCAAGCAAGGTTGATCGCACAAGTTGTAAGTGGAATCGGCTTTTTAGGTGCTGGAACCATCATTGTAACGAAACAAAGTGTCACCGGATTGACGACAGCAGCGTCACTATGGACCGTTGCTGGTTTAGGGATCGCGGTGGGCATGGGCTACTATACGATTGCCTTAACAAGTTTTATCGGTGTATTATTTGCCTTAACCATTGTCAAACGAATTATTCACGTACCAACAATCAAAAAATTAGAAATTCGCTATCAACATAAACAAGAAACCAAAGAATTTATTAATCAGTATTTTGAAGAAAAACATATTGAAATTTATGATGTGAATTTCAATGTTTCTTGGGTGGATGATACAAAAATCTATACGAATATCTATACTATTGATTTACCTAAAGGCCTAACGTATGCCGATGTTATCGAAGATCTATCTGTTTCAAATAATGTAACAAAATTACGATTGATTAATGTATAGAAATTAAAAAATATCTCATGAAATGAATGCTTTTAGCGTTTGGTTTTATAGGGATAATGAAAATAGAGAGGGATGTAGGATGAAAAATAATCAAGAAAAAGCTAATGAGAAAATGAATATCTCTAATTCTTCTTTTGATAAAATGAATACAAAAGTAGATCCTTCGCAAAATGGTTCACCCCTTCCATTTCAAGTGGGAGATTTTGCTTCTACCAGATTTGAAAAAGGAGAAGAAAAATCTAGCCGAGAAATACTCCAATTTTATTTGGTGGGCATTATTTTATCTCTTATTGGGTATCTAGGGTTAATAAAAATTCCCGTATTTAAGAATGTTTTGGAAAATACTATCGGTTCTTTTGTTATTTTAGCCTGCATCATAATTTTTAGCTTTATTTTCTCCAAAATTATCCAGGTTGCTTTTAAAAGAAAAAAGTAATCCATTTTGCATAAGCTAATTGTTATCCTGTTTATCAGGGGCAATGAGAAAAGAAATTACTTATAAGTTAGAGTAGGGTACATAATAAAATGGTTTCATACTCTAATTTATATATATCTTTTACTTAGGGAGGTGAAAAGTATGTTTGGTTGGATTAGTTCTTGGTTCGGTGGCGGCTCATTCGGCGGTGGCGGTGCCTCTGGAAGTTGGTAAAATAAAAAGCTAGAAACGTTAATCGTTTCTAGCTTTTTGCTATTTATCTAAACCGTAAAGATAGTCATCATCTTTCATGGCTTCAACTGTTCCTAGTAAATAGCCATTTCCTACTTGAGAGAAGAAGTCATGGTTGCTAGTTCCTGTCGAAATACCATTCATTACAATCGGGTTCACATCATTGGCTGTATCCGCAAATAAGGGATCCATACCTAAGTTCATTAAAGCTTTGTTGGCGTTGTAACGTAAAAAGGTTTTTACTTCTTCGGTCCAACCTAAGTCATCATATAATTCTTCTGTATAACGTTCTTCATTTTCGTACAATTCGTAAAGTAAATTATACATCCAATCTTTTAGTTTATCTTGCTCATCTTCTGGTAATTCATTAAATCCTAATTGGAATTTATAGCCAATATACGTGCCGTGCACTGATTCATCACGGATAATCAATTTAATAATTTCAGCGACGTTCGCTAGTTTATTGTTTCCTAAATAGTAAAGAGGAGTGTAAAACCCAGAATAGAATAAAAACGTTTCTAAAAATACACTAGCAATTTTTTTCTCTAACGGAGTACCGTTTTTATAAATTTCGTTAATCCGTTCTGCTTTATATTGCAGATGTTTGTTGGTATTTGTCCACTCAAAAATATCATCAATCTCTTTTTTTGTATTTAATGTACTGAAGATAGAAGAATAACTTTTGGCATGGACAGATTCCATGAATTGGATGTTATTTAAGACGGCTTCTTCATGGGGCGTCCGCACATCATTTCTCAGTTGATCCATGCCGCTTTCTGATTGAACAGTATCTAATAAAGTTAAACCGCCGAAAACGTAGCCGACAGTAGTTTTTTCTAAATCGGAAAGAGTCCGCCAATCATCTAAGTCATTGGATAACGGAATCCGTGTATCTAACCAAAATTGTTCGGTTAATTTTTCCCAAGTGGATTTATCAATGACGTCTTCAATGGCGTTCCAGTTAATTGCTTCATAATACGTTGCCATGGTTATTCCTCCTGTATGCTGGGACAGCAGTCTGTTTGACTAGTTGTCTCGTTTCTTCGCTTAAAACGTTCTACAGAGTCCAAATAGGAGCATGCAGCCGTTCTTCTTTGTCCAGTATATCTGAAAATGTCCTGTTTAAAAAGAGAACATTCCTAAAAAATAAGACGCTCAAGCAGAACGCCTTATTTAAGTGCTTTTCATTAAATCACGCAAGACTCACATTGATTGCTGCCAATTTCTTCAGCATCATCTGTAAATGTACGAATATAGTAAATTGATTTAATCCCTTTGTTGAACGCATAATGACGTAAAATGTTTAAGTCACGGGTTGTTTGTTTTGGTGTTTCTTTCCATTCATACAAGCCTTCAGGGATTTCTGAACGCATAAACAAGGTTAAACTCATTCCTTGATCAACGTGTTGTTGCGCTGTTGCGTAGACATCAATCACTTTGCGCATATCCATGTCGTAAGCAGAAGTATAGTAAGGGATTGTATCATTAGCTAAATAAGGCGCTGGATAGTAAATCTTACCAATTTTCTTCTCTTGACGTTCTTCAATCATGCGAGTAATTGGATGAATGCTGGCACTAGTATCATTAATATATGAAATTGAACCATTTGGCGCTACGGCTAAACGATTTTGATGATAAAGACCATTTTTTTTCACAGCATCGCGTAACGCAGCCCAATCTTCAGCCGTTGGAATCTGAATGTCTTTAAAAATTTCTTTCACTTTATCAAATTTTGGTGTAAAGTTGCCTTCAATATATTTATCGAAGTAAGCACCAGAAGCATAATCTGATTTTTCAAAATTATGGAAGACTTGGTTACGTTCTTTCGCAATTTGGTTACTTTCCATTAAAGTCCAGTAATTTAATAACATGAAATAAATGTCTGTAAAGTCTAATGATTCTTCAGAGCCGTATTCCATATGATTTTTAGCGAAGAAGGTGTGTAAGCCCATTGCGCCTAGTCCGATTGTATGGCTTAAACGATTTCCATTTTGGATAGTTGGCACGACATCAATTTCAGAAGCATCTGTTACAAAAGTTAACGCACGCGTCATAGCGCGGACAGATTTTCCAAAGTCAGGACTTTCCATTAAATTAACAATGTTAGTTGAACCTAAGTTACAACTAATATCTGTTCCTAAAACTTCATATTCTTGTTTCCCATTAATAACAGAAGGCGTTTGAACTTGAAGAATTTCAGAACATAAGTTACTCATGATAATCTTGCCATCAATCGGATTGTTTTTGTTAGCTGTATCAATATTGATGATATAAGGATAGCCAGATTCTTGTTGTAATTTAGAAATTTCATTTTCTAAGTCACGGGCTTTAATTTTACGTTTACGTATGTTTGGATTGGCCACTAGGTTATCATATTCTTTGGTGATATCTACATAGGAATAAGGCACACCATATTCACGTTCCACACTATAAGGACTAAATAAATACATATCTTCGTTGTTACGTGTTAATTCGTAAAATTTATCTGGAACAATAACACCAAGAGACAACGTTTTTACACGGATTTTTTCATCAGCGTTTTCTTTTTTAGCAGATAAGAACATTTCAATATCTGGATGGAAGACGTTTAGATAAACCACACCAGCACCTTGACGTTGACC
Source organism: Enterococcus sp. DIV1937 (assembly GCF_050535975.1). Lineage (NCBI taxonomy): Bacteria > Bacillati > Bacillota > Bacilli > Lactobacillales > Enterococcaceae > Enterococcus > Enterococcus sp. DIV1937. The sequence continues at coordinate 396,522 of NZ_CP172909.1, forward strand.
TAGTTGGTTAGAGTAGCTAAAGCTATCTTCAAATAATTTCATAACAGGGACAACACCACTTGCTGCGCCATCATAACCTTTGATTGGTGCGCCCGCTTCACGTAAGTTGGAAAGAGTAATCCCTACGCCACCGCCGATTCGTGATAATTGAAGGGCAGAATTAATTGAACGCCCAATGCTGTTCATATCATCTGTTACTTGAACTAAGAAACAAGAAACCAATTCACCTCGACGTTTACGCCCAGCGTTTAAGAAAGAAGGTGTGGCTGGTTGATACCGTTGATGGATCATTTCATCCGCCAATGTTAAAGCCAACTCTTCATCGCCATCCGCAAAATACAAGGCATTAAAGGCAACACGATCTTCATATGTTTCTAAATACTCTGTTCCGGCGTTGTTCTTTAAAGCGTATTGAGAATAAAATTTATAAGCCGCCATGAAAGACTTGAATTGGAAATGTTGTTCATCTAAGAAAGCATATAATTTTTCAATAAAGTCCATTGAATATTTTTCGATGAATTCAGTTTCAATAAAATCTTCTTTCATTAAAAAGTTGATTTTTTCTTCAGCAGAGCTGAATTTACGTGTATTCGGTTCTACATTTTCTTTAAAGAAGGCTGCGAGTGCTTCTTTATCTTTATTTAAAGGGATTTGACCATCAACAGGACGGTTAATCTCGTTATTCAGTTTGAAATAGCTGACATCTTTAATTTCTTTTAGACTCAATTTCTTCCACTACTTTCTTAAAGGTCTCCACGTCTTCGTCTGTTCCGCTAAACTCAAAGGAGTACAGAAGCGGAACGTGGTAATCGCGGGCAATATCTTTGGCGGTATAGACAAATAATTCAGCAAAATTACGGTTGCCCCCACCAGCTACACCAACTAACAGTTCTTGGTTACTTTTATAATCAAGAAAGTCATTCACTACCTCTGTAATTTCTGCATCATAGGTAGGAATGACAAGAATAAAAGGCTCATTTATTTCAAAAAAAGGATTCGCTGGCTCAAGTTCATAAGCAGGCAAATCCAATTTTTTAATAAAGCGCCTTGTTTGACCGGTGACTGAAAAATAAACAAGTTTCATCTTAGCTAGCCAATTGTTTTAATTGGTCTGGACGGAAGCCAACAACGGTTGTTGCTTCAGATGTGATTACCGGTACGCTTTGGAACCCTTGTTCTTTTAACCAGTCGATAGCATCTGGTTGTGCGTCGATATTGATTTCTTCAAAAGCGATGTTATTTTCACTTAGGAAACGTTTCGCCATTTTACATTGGATACAGTTATTTTTTGAAAAGATTTTTACGTTCATTGAAAGTTCCTCCTCTTTTTTTCTACATAGACTAGTATAAATCTATGTAGAAAAAAGTCAACACTTTAACACTATATATTGTGGTGCGTTTTTCTCATAATACTAGTTTTTGTGTTTTTGAAAGAAAAATGAAAACACGTGAATCCTCGTTTTTGGGAGAAAAAACACATTGGTCAGTGTTTGACAAACAAAAAAATTAAAATTTTGAAAGAGAACATTTAGTGAAAAAACACTAAATATTGTGTTGACATTTGAGTTAGGCACAAGAAGAAAAAATAAGTGGATTTGTTATTGAATGAGTGGAATTTTATAGTAGCTAGTAACATAAAAAACAAGAGCTGACTTTTTTCAAAAATAGTAACCTGAAAAAAGTGTCTCTATATAGAAGGAAAATAGAAGAAAACAGGAGATACATCCAGAAATTCATTGACTTTCCGTGTAAGCAAGCGTATTCTTTTAATTGAGAACGATTCTCATTTTCGTTTGAAACTTTTTCACATGGAGGAAAGTAAATGATTACGTTAGCGCAGGCAGAAGTTGGGAAAGTCTATACAGTCGAAAGCGTCCAAGCAGATGTTCAGACAAAGAAACATCTGAACAATTTAGGTGTCGTTGCAGGCCAAGCAGTTGTCCTTGTCAATTATCAGAATCAAAATGGTATTGTTTTATTACATAATAGTCGAATTGCGCTGACAGATACGATTTTACAAGCGATTCATGTGGAGGAGCGCTCGGCGAATGAGAAAGTTTGGGTCTCCTTGGATACCTTAAAAGTTGGAGAACGCGCTACAATAGTAGGGATCCACGGACAAGGAGCGGTGAAACGTCGGTTGATGGACATGGGCTTAACAAAAGGAACAGTAATTTTTATTCGCAAAGTAGCTCCTTTAGCTGATCCAATTGAAATCAATGTACGTGGCTACGAACTAACGTTACGAAAAAGTGAAGCGGAACTAATCTTGGTTGAAAAGGAGGAAAGCGAATGACTCAGCAAATTGCACTAGCCGGCAACCCTAATAGCGGTAAAACGACAACGTTCAATATGTTAACAGGAGCCAACCAATATGTTGGAAACTGGCCAGGGGTGACTGTGGAACGCAAAGAGGGGGTGGCAAAGAAAGATAAGACACTCATTATTCAAGATTTGCCAGGGATTTACTCTCTTTCTCCTTATACGCCTGAAGAAATTGTGGCACGAGATTATCTTTTGGAGGACCAACCTTCAGTGATTTTGAATATTCTCGATGTGACCAATTTGGAACGGAATCTTTATTTAACAACACAATTAATTGAAACTGGATTACCGGTTGTTTGTGCGTTAAATATGATGGATTTGTTGGAAAAAAACGGCCAAACATTGAATAGTGAAAAGTTAAGTTATGGCTTAGGCGTGCCTGTTGTTGAGATTAGTGCTTTGAAGAATCGTGGGTTGGATCATGCTTTAAAACAAAGTAAGCAGCGAGCGAATGCCATAGAGACAGAGGTTATTTATCCTTCTTATGATAATCGCTTAGAAGCAGCACTTGCTGAAATTGTTGATATTTTAGGGAATACTGTTCCTGAAACGCAACAGCGTTGGTATAGTTTAAAACTTTTTGAACGAGATGTTCGAACCAAAGAGCAATTATTATTGAGTTCTTTTCAAGAAAAAGAAATTGAAGAAGTCATTCAAATTACTGAAAAAATCTTTCAAGATGAAAGTGAAGCGATTATCATTAATGAACGCTATGCCTTTATTGCTCGATTAATTGCTTTGTGTGCGACGAAAAAAACAGAAATGACATTTACTCACAGTGATAAGATTGACCGAGTGGTAACCAATCGGTGGTTGGCGTTGCCAATCTTTGCGTTTGTGATGTGGTTGGTCTATTACTTATCTATTCAAACGGTTGGTACAATGGGGACAGACTGGTTAAATGATGTCTTTTTTGGGGAATGGGTTCCTCAATTTGTGGGAAATTGGTTGGCGCAATGGCAAGTAGCGCCATGGATGCAAAGTTTAATTTTAGATGGGATCATTGCAGGTGTTGGGGCGGTGTTAGGATTTTTACCACAACTGGCCGTCCTGTTTTTATGTTTAGGTTTTTTAGAAGATTGTGGCTATATGGCCCGGATTGCCTTTGTCATGGATCGCTTGTTTCGGAAATTCGGCCTATCTGGTAAGTCGTTTATTCCAATGTTAATTGCGACAGGTTGTGGGGTCCCAGGCGTGATGGCTAGTCGAACGATTGAAAACGAACGCGATCGGCGAATGACTATTATGGTCACGACTTTTATGCCATGTTCGGCGAAGTTGCCAATTATCGCTCTGATTGCAGGTGCATTTTTTCCTAACCAAAGTTGGGTCTCGCCCTCTGCTTATTTCTTAGGGGTTGCTTCCATTGTGTTATCAGGAATTGCTTTAAAAAAGACCAAGCATTTTTCGGGAGATCCAGCACCATTCATTATGGAACTTCCCGCCTATCATTTGCCACAGCTTAGAAGTGTGGTTCGGCATGCCTATGAACGATGTCGCTCATTTGTAAAAAAAGCAGGTACGATTATTTTTGTTTCCAGTATTCTCATTTGGTTCATGTCACATTATTCTGTGACGTTTCAACCCGTTCCAGAAAGTCAAAGTATTCTAGCATTTCTAGGTAAAGGGTTGGCGGTGCTATTTATCCCATTAGGCTGGGGTAATTGGCAAGGGGCAGTTGCCACAATTACAGGATTGATAGCGAAAGAAAATATTATTGGTACCTTAGGTATTTTATTTGGCAATGTGAAAGATGTTTCTGAAAACGGGGTAGAAGTCTGGGGCGCACTGCAACACACCTTTACGCCAGTCGCGGCCTATTCGTTCTTAACTTTTAACTTATTATGTGCACCTTGTTTTGCTGCAATTGGCGCAATTCGTCGTGAAATGGGAGACCTCAAATGGACATTAGGAGCCATTGGTTATCAATGCGGTTTGGCTTATATGGTCAGTTTTGTGATTTATCAATTAGGCCATGTGTTAGTCGAAAAAGGCACACTAACTCTGGGGACTTTTTTAGCGATGGGTGTTGTTTTAGCTGGATTTTATTTCCTTATAAGAAAACCAAAGCCAGGCAAAGAAAGTGTCCAAGCAATCACTTCTTTAGAAAGAGGGTAATAACGGATGGCAACAATTATTTTATCCATTTTAATTTTTGGAACAGCAGGAATCATCACCTATCGACGAATCAAAAAAGGGGAAAGTTGTGAAGATTGTCAAACAGCTTGTCCTGTAAAAAAAGAACAATCTTCACAAGAATAACAACTGAAAAAAATTCCCTCTTGTATAAATAATAGCGGAGTGCTACAATATTGAGGTAGCTGAAAAGCCATTTTATACAACGGGGGCATAGCTCAGTTGGTTAGAGCATCTGACTCTTAATCAGAGGGTCTAGGGTTCGAATCCCTATGCCCCCATTGGGTGCCAAACCCACGAGAACGGTATTCTGTCGGCGTCTTAGGACGTTTCGAAGACGGAGTACGCGTTCTCTTTTTTTACATAAAATGTCGTGTGTCGTGAGAGATACACTAGTTAAATCGGTTAAAGAATGCTACGCTTAGAAGAGCGAGAAAGTACGTTATATAAAAAAAGTTAAAAATTTTTCAGGCTAAAAAAGCGAATTTAACAAAAAGCGCACTTTTTGGTTCCTATGAAACGAAAAAGTACGTACTATACAGCATGTACGGCACGGTATATGATGATATCAGAAAATGTTAAAGGAGCGAATCAAATGATTACATCACTAGCAGATACAGTAACATTAAACAACGGCACTAAAATTCCAGGAATGGGTCTCGGGGTATTCCAAATACCAGATGAAGAGACAGCAAAAGTGGTCGAAGAAGGGATTATCAATGGTTATCGTTTAATCGATACAGCGCAAATCTATGGTAATGAATCTGGCACAGGAGCGGGAATTAAAGCAGGCTTAGCGGCAACTGGTTTGAACCGTGAGGACTTATTTGTTACCTCGAAAGTTTGGAACGCGCATATTTCCTATGATGAAACAATTCAAGCTTTCAATGATAGTTTGGAACGTTTAGGTTTAGATTATTTAGATTTGTATTTAATTCATTGGCCAGGAAATAATTCTTACAAAGAATCATGGCAAGCTTTAGAAACTTTATACGCCGAAGGAAAAGTGAAAGCAATTGGTGTCAGCAACTTCCAAGTTCATCATTTAGAAGATTTACTTTCTTATGCAAAAGTTGTTCCGGTAATTAACCAAGTGGAACTACATCCAAAATTGGATCAAAAAGAAGTGCGTAATTTCTGTGAAAAACATGATATCAAAGTCCAAGCTTGGTCACCATTGATGCAAGGCCAATTATTATCTAATGAAACCATTTTGGCGATTGCTGAGAACCATAATAAATCAGCAGCCCAAGTGATTTTACGTTGGGATATTCAACAAGATATCTTATTAGCCGTGAAATCTGTCCACAAAGAACGGATGATTAGCAATGCAGCGGTCTTTGATTTTGAACTAAGTGCAGAAGAAATGGCACAAATCAACCAATTGAATGAATCGTTACGTGTGGGACCAGATCCAGACACGTTTGATTTCTAAAAATTAACTAGGAGGAGATACAATGAGTGAAGCAGTTAAAGGTTTTTCAGTAGTCAACCACGTGGGGATTACAGTCAGTAATTTGGATGAATCAGTGAAGTTTTATGAAGCATTAACAGGAACAAAAATCGCAAATCGTGATGAAATTGGTGGAAAACGGATGGCCCAAACACAAGGGTTAGATGATACATTAATCAAGTATGCCAATGTGCATCTAGAAAACATCAATATTGATTTATTAGAATATGTTAAACCAAAATCAGAAAAAGCTTCTTATTCCAACGAACAAATTAGTGCAATGCATATGTGTTTCGAAGTGGAAGATATTGATGCAGCTGTTGCACGTTTAAGAGCGATTGGCGTAGAACCTGATGGAGAGCCGATTACATTCCAAGAAGAAGATGGCTTGAAGAGCGGTTTTGGTACAGGGGTTGCTTACTTTACCGATCCAGATGGTACAAATTTAGAATTGATTGCTCCTAAAGGTCCATTTACACGAAATTAAGTTAAAAGACTTTCAAACAAACATCAAAAAGACCCCCTCATTCTAGTTACTGGTACTAGAATGAGGGGGTCTTTTTATTTTTTGAGACAGAAGCAGCTAAAGAAAAGATATTCCAAATCCGTAATTGATGGTATACTAAAACGTAACAAATAAAGGAGGAAGACAATTGATTCTTAGCGTCTTAACAGTTATTTATTTTATTAATGCAATTATTGCGGGAATTACCATTTTGTTAAAACCTCGAGATGTAGCAGCAATTTGGGCATGGCTACTCGTACTGATTGCTCTACCCGTTTTTGGTTTTTTCTTATATTTATTCTTTGGGCGCGGTTTAACCGACAAAAAGAAATTTTATTTGCAACAAAGTGATTTGCGGGAATTAGAGAATTTTCAGAATTTCCAAGAAGAAAGTTTTGAACTTTATAGTCAAAAGATGCCGACGGAGGAGCAACAACAGTTTACAGACTTTTTTTCCTCGTTAAATAGGATGCCTCTGACTAAGAAAAATGATGTTGAAATTTTTACGGATGGTACGGAAAAATTCAATGCGTTGATGGCGGACATAAAAAAAGCTCAGCACTCCATTCATATTGAATATTATGCCTTTGTAACGGATCATATCGGCACCAAAATTTTGAACTTATTAGAAGAAAAGGCGGCTGAAGGGGTTGAAGTGCGGTTGCTTTACGATGCCTTTGGCTCAAAGGGCACCAAGGTTCATCATTTGAATGAATTGAAAAAAAACGGCGGTTTTGTCCAAACGTTTATTACTTCTCAAAAAGCACTTTTGAAGTTTCGTTTGAATTATCATGATCACCGGAAAATTGTTGTTATTGACGGAAAAGTAGGCTACATTGGCGGCTTTAATGTTGCCGATCAATATGCCGGAACGACTAAAAAGTTTGGCTATTGGCGGGATACACATTTACGGATTCAAGGGCCAGCAGCCTCATTACTGCAAATGCGTTTTTTAATGGATTGGAACGTCTCTTCCCCCGAGAAAAATCGTGTGGCGTATCAATTGGATTATTTCTTTAAACTTGAAGCATTGGTGCCAGAGGCAAATACATCCATTCAGATGATTGCCAGTGGTCCTAACAGTGACCGTGAACAAATTAAATTGGCCTTTATTAAATTGATTACTTCTGCCAAGAAAAGAGTCTGGATTCAAACGCCGTATTTAGTTCCTGATGATAGTGTCTTGGCTGCTTTAAAGGTTGCTGCGGCTTCAGGAGTAGATGTTAAAATTATGATTCCAGATAAGCCCGACCATCCGTTTATTTATCGAGCAACACAGTATTACGGCCGCTTATTGATGAAAGAAAATATTGAAATTTTAATTTATAACGGTGGTTTCTTACATGCGAAAACAATGATTATGGATGATGAAGTCTGCACAGTTGGTTCAGCCAATCAAGATATCCGAAGTTACAAATTAAACTTTGAAGCAAATGCTGTGTTATATGATAAAAAAATCATTGATCAATTAGAAGCAATTTTCTTAGAAGATCGAAAAAAATGTACAACAATGACTCCAGAAGTTGTTCGCGACATGTCAAAATGGTTGATTTTTAAACAACAAATTTCACGATTATTTTCACCAATTCTTTAAAACTGTTTTTCACAAAATGACGAACTTCTGATCCGAAGTTCGTCATTTTTCTTCGGGAATTTTATAAAAGTATAGAAAATCACAAAAAAAGTCAAAAAAATTTAAAAGAATATTTTTTAAATTTTTTCGTTATTTTTTTATCTGTAGTTGCTGTTAAAACAAATAAATATTATTTTGAATTCGTTATTTTATTTTTGTGAAAAAGGGACATCTTTTATAAAAGTAAAAAAAATTAAGCAAAGAGTGTTGACAAAAAAAACGAAAAGGAATATGCTACATGTACAAGTTAAATACAAAGCAATGACAGAAAAGCAGTAGAGAAATAACCACTGTTACAGAAAGCTAGTGGCGCTGGAAACTAGTACACGTTATTTATCGAATTACATTCTTGAGCTTCTGCCTACAGGGCACGGGTAACAGCGTTATTTGTTAAGAGGTATATAGTATTTTAAATAAACTAAACTATGTATAAATTTGGGTGGTACCACGAGAAATTCGTCCCTAAGTCGTTTCGACGACTTAGGGATTTTTTGTATTCTTTTTTTGAATACGTGGCAGACCAAAGAAAATTTCGTGAACCCGTGTATACATAGAAATAAACACGGGATATCGTGTAAAAACAAGTGTGTTAATCGTTTGTTTCGTTAAATGAACGATTTCCTATAAAGAGATAATTATAAATATGGAGGGTGATAACATGAATATCATTGACGAGCTAGCATGGCGTGATGCAATCAATCAACAAACAAACGAAGAAGGACTAAGAGAACTTACAGAAAATACGAGCATTTCGCTATATTGCGGTGTCGATCCAACTGGAGATAGCATGCATATTGGACATTTAATTCCTTTTATGATGATGAAACGATTCCAATTAGCAGGTCATCACCCATACATTTTAATTGGTGGCGGAACTGGAACAATTGGTGACCCAAGTGGACGAACAACCGAACGTGTCTTACAAACGATGGAAGCTGTGCAACATAATGTGGACAGTCTTTCAAACCAAATGAAAAAATTATTTGGTAAAGATGCTGAGGTAACAATGGTGAACAACTACGATTGGTTATCAGAACTATCTTTATTAGATTTTTTAAGAGATTACGGGAAAAACTTTAATGTCAACACGATGTTGGCAAAAGACATTGTCGCTAGTCGTTTAGAAAGTGGCATTTCCTTTACAGAATTCACATACCAAATTCTTCAATCAATTGACTTTTACACATTGCATAAAAAACATAATATTCAATTGCAAATTGGTGGCGCTGATCAATGGGGCAATATCACTGCAGGATTAGATTTGATTCGTAAAAAAGAAGGACCAGAAGCCAAAGTATTCGGGTTAACCATTCCTTTAATGCTAAAAGCAGATGGTACAAAATTTGGGAAAACAGCGGGTGGCGCTATCTGGTTAGATCCTAAGAAAACCTCACCATTTGAATTCTACCAATTCTGGTTAAATCAAGATGATCGTGATGTCATCAAATACTTGAAATTCTTTACTTTCTTAGATAAAGAAGAAATCGATGCGTTAGCTGAAAAAGTTGAAAAAGAACCAGGTAAACGTGAAGCACAAAGACGCTTAGCTGAAGAAGTGACACGATTTGTTCACGATGATGCAGCATTAGAAGAAGCGCAAAAAATTTCAGAAGCTCTTTTCTCAGGCAATATTAAAGACTTAACGATTGAGGAAATCGAGCAAGGGTTAGAACATGTGCCAACTGTTGAAATTACCAAAGATGCTAAAAACATCGTAGATTGGTTAGTTGACACAGAAATCGAACCATCAAAACGTCAAGCTCGCGAAGATGTGAGCGGAGGAGCTATAAGTATTAACGGTGACCGAGTTACCGATTTAGATTTTGCAGTCGATCCAACACAACATTTCGATGGAAAATTCGTTGTTGTACGGAAAGGGAAGAAAAATTACTTTTTAGCAAAAGTAATGGATTAGAAATTGATAATAATTTCACGAAGAGAAGACGTGTGATTATTTGATCAAAGTTAAAATTCTATTTCTCCTTACAGGTAGTGGTGAAACCGTTAATACACCTAATAAGAGTGGGATTGTACACACAATCCCACTCTTATTTTTTTATATAATGGTTCTGACAAGACACCTTGTGAAAAAATTATAAAATTAAAGAGCTATGATAACCATTGTTATTTTTCTTCTTTACACTTTAGCCGTTTGGGTGTAAGTTGTGAATGCAAAATCTAATTCATTAAAATTTGTAAGGAGGAATTTTCGTATGAAAAACGAAAAATTAGCAAAAGGCGAAATGAACCTTAATGCACTATTCATTGGGGACAAAGCCGAAAACGGACAATTATATAAAGACTTGTTGATCGACTTAGTAGATGAACATTTAGGATGGCGTCAAAACTACATGCCACAAGACATGCCAGTTATCTCTTCTCAAGAACGCACATCTGAAAGCTACGAAAAAACTGTCAACCATATGAAAGATGTATTGAATGAAATCTCTTCTCGCATGCGTACACATTCAGTTCCATGGCATACAGCAGGTAGATATTGGGGACATATGAACTCAGAAACATTAATGCCTTCTCTATTAGCTTACAACTTTGCAATGCTATGGAACGGGAACAACGTTGCCTATGAATCTTCTCCAGCAACTTCTCAAATGGAAGAAGAAGTAGGACATGAATTTGCTCACTTAATGAGCTACAAAAATGGTTGGGGACACATCGTTGCTGATGGTTCTTTAGCTAACTTAGAAGGCTTATGGTATGCCCGTAACATTAAATCATTACCATTTGCTATGAAAGAAGTAAAACCAGAATTAGTTGCTGGCAAATCAGATTGGGAACTATTGAACATGCCAACAAAAGAAATTATGGACTTATTAGAATCAGCTGAAGATGAAATTGATGAAATCAAAGCTCATTCAGCTCGTTCAGGTAAACATTTACAAGCAATCGGTAAATGGTTAGTTCCACAAACTAAACACTATTCTTGGTTAAAAGCTGCTGATATTATCGGTATCGGTTTAGATCAAGTTATCCCAGTACCAGTTGACCATAACTACCGTATGGATATCAACGAATTAGAAAAAATCGTTCGTGGCTTAGCAGAAGAACAAATTCCAGTGCTAGGTGTTGTCGGTGTAGTTGGTTCTACTGAAGAAGGTGCCGTTGACTCAATCGATAAAATTATTGCTTTACGCGATGAATTAATGAAAGACGGTATTTACTATTATGTACACGTTGATGCTGCTTATGGTGGTTATGGACGTGCCATCTTCTTAGACGAAGACAACAACTTCATTCCTTACGAAGATTTACAAGATGTTCACGAAGAATACGGTGTCTTCAAAGAGAAAAAAGAACACATTTCAAGAGAAGTGTATGATGCATATAAAGCAATCGAATTAGCAGAATCAGTAACAATTGACCCTCATAAAATGGGTTATATCCCTTATTCAGCTGGTGGTATCGTTATCCAAGATATCCGTATGCGCGACGTTATTTCTTACTTCGCAACTTACGTATTTGAAAAAGGTGCCGATATTCCTGCGTTACTAGGTGCTTATATCCTTGAAGGTTCAAAAGCTGGTGCAACAGCTGCTTCTGTATGGGCTGCACATCACGTTTTACCTTTAAACGTTGCAGGTTATGGTAAATTAATTGGTGCTTCAATTGAAGGATCACATCATTTCTATAACTTCTTGAATGATTTAACATTCAAAGTTGGCGACAAAGAAATCGAAGTCCACACATTAACTCATCCAGACTTCAACATGGTTGACTATGTGTTTAAAGAAAAAGGCAACGATGATTTAGTAGCAATGAACAAATTAAACCATGATGTATATGACTATGCATCATACGTTAAAGGAAATATTTACAACAACGAATTCATTACTTCACATACTGACTTTGCTATTCCAGATTATGGCAACAGCCCATTAAAATTTGTAAACAGCTTAGGATTTAGTGACGAAGAATGGAACCGTGCAGGTAAAGTAACTGTGTTACGTGCTGCTGTAATGACTCCATACATGAACGATAAAGAAGAATTTGATGTTTACGCTCCTAAGATTCAAGCTGCTTTACAAGAAAAATTAGAACAAATTTACGACGTAAAATAATTGAATCTTAAACGGAAAAAAGAAATGGTAACCGAACGAGGGAACGTTCGTCTGGTTGATTTATTCAAGAGATAAATCAACCAGACGGCTAACCTCTTAACCAATTCTTTGTCTGGGTAAGAGGCAGTCGAATGACTGTTTTACTCAGCGTATAACAGTCATTCATGCTCCTTATCCAAAATCTTATAAGGAGTGTACAAAATTGGATAAACAACAAGTTAAAAAAATTGAATTAGGTACTTTTATCGGTTTAACAATGGCATTGTGTGCAACTGTACGTAGTATCCCAACACTTGCTGCTGTTGGTTGGACATTAATTTCTTACACAATTTTCGCGGTCTTATTCTTTGCTGGTCCAATCGCATTGATATCTGGTGAATTATCTACGATGCTTCCTCAAGAAGGTGGCCCTCAACTTTGGGTTAAAACTGCCTTAGGTAGCAAATGGGGTTTTGTTGTCGCTTGGTTACTATGGGTGCAAATGTTCCCAGGAATGGTAATGGTTGCTTCTACATTAGGCCCTTTGCTAGGTAATACATTTGGTAATGTTCATTTAGGTGAAAATCATTGGTTCGTATTAGGTTGTATCTTAGTGATTTACTGGATTATTACAATCTTGAACTTGAAATTTGATATGGCGAAAGTTGGCGGAAATATTGGTGTTTGGCTAGGTGTTTACATCCCAGTATTAGTTATGTTTGTTTTAGGTCTTCTTTCAATGATTAAAGTAGGCTTAACACCTGGCGGCTATTTAGGTGCCTTCTCTTGGTCAAAAGTTTTACCAAACTTAGAAAATATGGACACATTTAAATATCTAGCAGGGATTGCGTTTATCTTTGTTGGGATTGAAATGTCTTCTGTTTATATTCCTCGTTTGAAAGATGCAACAAAAAATTATACAAAAGGCGTTTTCATTTCATTAATTGGTTTAGTTTTATTAAACGTTATTAATGCAATGTTTGTTGCTAATATTGTTCCAAATGGCAAAATGGAATTGTCTAACATTACACAACCAATTTTGCTTTATTGTGACGTTTTAGGTTTACCAACAATTATTGGTAATATCTTTAGTTTCATGGTCTTCTTAGGTGTGTTATTACAATTATCTGCTTGGGTTACTGGACCATCAAAAACAATTATTCAAGTTGCTCGTGATGGCTTATTGCCACCAAAATTTGGTTTCCATCGCGAAAATAAATATGGCGTTTCTCGTAATGTTGTGTTAACACAATCTGTGGTTATCTCATTATTCGCTTTACTTTATGGGGTAATGGATGATGTCAACGCTGTATTCTTAACTTTAACAAATGCAACAACAATTATTTATAGTATTGTGTATGTATTGATTGCGATTTCCCTAATTAAATTACGTAAATCTCAACCAGATACACTACGTCCTTACCGAATTGGTAAAAAAGGTAATGGCTTAGCTTATTTAGTGGCAGCAATGTTAATTTTTAGTGTTATCATTGTTATTTTCGCCACATTAGGTACAACAACCGTGACTGATGCAGTCTTAGTTGCATTAATCACTATTGTTATGTTTGTGATTCCGTTAATCATTAATCGCTTTAAAAAAGCAAGTTGGGCAACGGAAGTAAAAGAAGATTTAGGTGAATAAAAAGGCTAGCAATTATTTTGCTGAGTGCCTCTTCACCTGATGACTATAGTAAATTGTCGTTTGGAAACTGAAGCAAGTTCGATTATTGCTTCAGTTTTCGCTTTCCATAAAAGGAGGTTTTCATATGAAATCAACGAAACCCACTGTTTCGTTCGCTGAAAGTTTAGGCATTTTGATTGCCTTGTTAGCGATTCTCGGGTACTTAATTATTGGTCAAAAATTAACCCCTCACATACCGATTCTTTTTGTATTCATGTTGTTGTTGCTTTATGGCAAATGGAAAGGATTTTCTTGGGATGAGATCCACGAAGGCATTGTGGAAGGGATTAAACCAGGGATCATTCCGATTATTATTTTCTTGTTGATAGGTGTCTTAGTTGCTACTTGGATCTTGTCTGGGACGATTCCAACAATTATGGTTTATGGTTTTAAAATTATCTCAGTGAAGTTCTTCTTACCAACCGTTTTTGTGGTCTGTGCACTAGTTGGTGTGACGGTAGGGAGCTCCTTTACGACTGTTTCAACTATGGGGATTGCCTTTCTAGGTATTGGACATATTCTTGGATTCGACAATGCGATGACAGCTGGTGCAGTTGTTTCAGGTGCCTTTTTAGGGAACAACATTTCACCGTTATCTGATACAACAAACTTAGCTGCTGGAATTGGTGGCGTGAACCTTTTTGAACATATACTAAACATGATGTACACTGTTATTCCGGCGTTTATTATTTCGATTGTCGGCTATATCTTCTTGGGGCATCAATCTGGTTCGGCGGATTTACAATCGGTTGATGCAATGGTCCAAACGTTACATCAAGGATTCTGGATTTCACCGATTACATTGTTGCCAGTAGCGGTTTTATTCTTATTCGCCTGGAAAAAGGTACCGGCTATTCCAACGTTACTAGTCGGCTCTACAGTGGCGGTCATCTTAGCTTTTATAAATGATCATCACCTAAGTTTAGCGAAAGTTTCTACCATCTTAATGAGTGGTTATGTGGCAGATACAGGGGATCAAAGTATTGATACACTTTTATCTCGTGGTGGGATTGAAAGCATGTTAGGTTCTGCTGCGTTGATTATTTTGGCATTAGGTTTGGGCGGCTTGTTGATTAAGTTTAACATCGTGGCTACTTTAATTGATAAAATTAAAGGCTATGTGAATAATCCAGCCAAATTAATCGCTTTAACTGCCTTAAGTTCTGTGGGAATTAACTTACTAGTTGGCGAACAATATTTGTCAATTATTTTACCAGGGGAAACATTTAAATCCTCATTTACTCGTTTAGGTATTGATAAAAAATATTTAACTCGTACTTTGGCAGATGCTGGGGCGGCAGTCAACTCGTTAATTCCTTGGGGAGTTAGTGGTACCTTCATTATGGGAACGTTAAAAGTTGGTGCACTAGAATACTTACCGTATGCCTTTTTCCCATTGCTTTGCCCTATTATCACTGTCATTTTGGGGATATTCTTAAAAAAACAACAAGGGGAAAACAAAAAAGCACCAGGGACTAACGTTGAATTGTGAGTTTTTTCAGATAATTAAACAATTGGTTACGATTGAACCTCAGTGTATCTACTGATTGGTTCAATCGTTTTTTCGTCACAGATTTTTTACAATTCTTCATATAATCTTTGAAGCTCCTTAAAGGCAATTTAATTATTCTAAGTTATGATACAAAGGATCAATCAAATAGGTGGATGAACGTGGTGTTAAACTCATAGAGACTAACAGTAGTTTATTCTTGCTCAATGTTGAGGTGTAGGTTCGAATCCTACCGTCCACTTTCTGTTATTTAAACCAACTAGAACGAAACACAAACAAGTGACGGATACACATGATTAAGGTACAATAAGGGTAGGGAAAACAAGGAGGAATTCTTATGAAAAAGATAGGGCTTATTTCTAGTGCTTTTCTTTTAACCCTTGCTTTAGCAGCATGTGGCGGCGGAAAAAGTACAGAAAATACGGATAGTCGTTCCAGTGCTGCGGAAAGTACCACAGTCGAGAGTACAAAAGCATCTGCTACAAAAGAATCAAGTAGCAAAGCAGCAACAAAATCTAGTGATGCGAAACCGTCAGGAACAACAACAGATGATTCGAAAGCAACAGCTTCTTCTACGAAGGAAGCGGCAAATAATGGCTCAGCAGAGAAGCAATCACCAGCGAAAAATGCGAATCCAGATGACCAAGCCAACCAAGTGCTTAACCAGTTAGCAAACATGTTTCCTGGTCAAGGCTTACCGCAGGCAATTTTAACGAGTCAAACGAATAACTTTTTAACTGCAGCGACAACATCACAAGCGGATCAAAACAATTTCCGTGTTTTATATTATGCAGAAAAAGAAGCGATTCCAGTGAATGATGCACGTGTTAATCAGTTAACGCCAATTAGTTCTTTTGAGAAAAAAACATATGGCTCTGATGCCGAAGCAAAAAATGCAGTGAACCAAATCATTGACAATGGCGGTCAACCAGTAGATTTAGGTTACAATATTACTGGGTATAAACAAGGGGCGGCAGGTTCTAGTTACTTATCTTGGCAAGAAGGCAATTGGAGTTTAGTCGTACGGGCCTCAAATATCAATGGTGAATCGCCTGATGATTTAGCGAAAAATGTTGTCAACATTTTGGAACAAGAAACATTACCAGCACCGAATACCGTTGGTCAAATCACACTGAACGTGGCAGGAACCACTGACTATAATCGAAACTCAGTAGTTTGGCAAGCCGGTACAGTCGTTTACTCTGTCCATCATTTTGACCCAATTCAAGCAGTGAAGATGGCAACATCAATGTAATTAATAAAAAGAAAGCGTGCGACAATGCCCATTGTCGCACGCTTTCTTTTATTATTTTTGTTCTGTATAACCTTGTGACTCCACCAATTCTTGGCTTTTCTTCATGCTGATTCCCTTAGAAGAATCTCCATCAATCTGGATACCATCCACTTTTTTGGCTTTATCATAATCAAGTTTTTCATAATTAATCGTCAATTTTTCGATGGCTTGTTTGTCCTCATAGGTCAGTTTGTAATCAAGCCCTTTGATGTCCTCATATTGTTTAGAAACGGGTTCCAACGCTGTTTTTGCCTCTTCTTTTGTAATCCCCAATTTGTCATAAGAAACAATGTTTTTAGCCGTTTGCGTTAAGACTTTATCTCCTTGGTACGTATAGGTTAAGGTGGAATCAATCCCATCTTGTGGCGAACCTACAAAGGTTTTTGTCTCTATTTTTGAACCGCAACTTGCAAGAAAGAATACCCCAATAAAAATTAAAAATACGCGTAAAAACTTTTTCATTTCTAGATAACCTCCTTTAGCTGTTTATTCTTGACTGTAACATAACACGGCAAATAATTACTGTTAAGTAGAAAGCTTGTGAGAAGTCCAGCAAATAAAAAACTTGCCTCTTCTCATAAAAATGAAGAGGCAAGTTTTTTATTTAGTAATATCACTTAAATCTGGTTGTGAGTGAGCCAACCGACTGGCAGCTGCAGCCGCAATTGCGCCCACGATATCATCCAAGAATGTGTGGACATGTTCGCCATCATGCGCATTTAACTCTTTTAAAATGCCTGGTTTTACCTTGTCGATATACCCATAGTTCGTAAAACCGATAGATCCATAAACATTTACAATGGAGAGCGCCATAATTTCATCAATGCCATAAAGCCCTTCATCTTCCGTTAAAATTTCTTGTAACGGTGAAAGTAGCTTGTTTTTTTCCGCCAGAATATCCAGTTGGACACCTGTAATAATCGCGTTGTGTACTTCACGCTTTGTTAACACGGCATCAACACTTTCTAAACAAGTATCTAATGTTAAATTGTCAATATAATCTTTTTGTAAAAATAACACAAGTTCAGCTAAATCATTCATTGTTACGCCACGTTCTTGCAATAAACGACGTGCGCTATTTTCTAACGTATCTCCTTGGATTACCATTTTTTGTCCTCCTAATTTCTGCTTTAGTTGAAGTTCTTCTTTCATGGTACCAAAAAGAACGATAAAGGGGAATTAGAATCTATTTTGGTAGAGAATAATTTAGTTGAAGTGTTATTTTTAGTTAAAAATTACTAAGCGTTCGGTTGTAACGATGCCATCACTTGTTTTAATTGTGTCACTGATTTTTGGAAGAGTTCTTTTTCAGCGGCATTCAGATTCAATTC
Source organism: Enterococcus sp. DIV1937 (assembly GCF_050535975.1). Lineage (NCBI taxonomy): Bacteria > Bacillati > Bacillota > Bacilli > Lactobacillales > Enterococcaceae > Enterococcus > Enterococcus sp. DIV1937. The sequence goes on from NZ_CP172909.1 coordinate 414,445, forward strand.
AATAATGTCAGTCACACCTTGATTGCCAACGACTGCAGGAATCCCTGTAAATACATCTTGTTGCCCATATTGCCCATCTAAGTAAGCTGAGACAGGTAAAATAGCTTGTTCATTATTTAAAATGGCTTTAACAATGCGTGCAGTACTCATACCAATCCCATAATAGGTCGCTTGTTTGCGATCGATAATTTCATAAGCTGTATTTTTCACTTTATCAGAAATGATTGGTAAATCGTCACTAGTTAAGCGCTCTGTCGTATCCACAATTTCTAAAATAGGTTTGGTACCAATCATGGTATGAGACCAGACAGCCACTTCAGAATCCCCGTGTTCGCCAATAATATAGCCGTGAACATTGCGTGGATCAATCGCTAAACGTTGAGACAGTTCTTTGCGGAAACGAGTTGTGTCCAAAGTTGTACCAGTTCCAATTACTCTTGAAACAGGTAAACCAGAAGCTTGCCAGGCCACATAAGTCAGTACATCGACAGGATTTGAGGCAATCACTAAAATTCCATCAAAACCAGATTTCATGATATTGTTAACAATTGTTTTCATAATTTCTGCATTGATTGAAACCAAATCTAGACGACTTTGCCCAGGTTTTTGATTAGCGCCAGCTGTAATCACGACGATATCGGCATCTTGGCAGTCTTGATAGTCGCCAGCCCAGACGTTTACATTTTCTTGACCCCAAGACACACCATCTAATAAGTCAATTGCTTCGCCTTCAGATTTGGCTTTGTCAATATCAACTAAGATTAATTCATTCGCAATCCCTTGGTTGATCATGGAATAGGCAATACTTGTGCCAACAAAACCAGTACCAATAATTGCGACTTTTTTGTTAAATACTTTCATCGTTCATCTCTTCTTTCTGTAATATTTCTTTCTTAGTGAATTATATCACGAACTTTTTAGGTGTGGTTATACCAATCTGTAATAGTCTTTATTAACAATTTAAATAAGGGAAGCGTGCTTTTTTTGTTATGATAAGAGTAGGAAAATAGAGGAGATAAGGAGGCAAAATGACAACGACAACAGTGTATTATGCAAGCAATAATGAAAAACAGCCGAACCGTTTTCAACTAGTTATCGGTAGCTGTAGCTATGAACTTCCAAAAATAGAAATCTACGAAATCCTGGAATGTGTCGCTTCAGCATATGGCTATCAAAAAGAACCATTCATTGAAGAACAAACAGAATGTTTTGTTAAAGGCAACCGTTGTATACATGTTTCCCAACAAGCGACGACGTTGACTTTTGTTGTGAATGATCTGCGTTTAGTAATGGAAAAACAATGCCGGAATCACGAAGAAGTCTTTCAAGAAGTAAATCATATTTTATTGAATATTTTTGAGGAGACCCCTTGTGTTTTTCTCGAAAAGTAGGAAAGAAGGATTAAGATGAAACAGGTGAAAATAACAACTACCTCAGACTTGATTAATGGCGGCTGCAATGCCTGTCCGAATGTGAAGTGTACGAATTATCTTGTTCATGTAGAAGATGAAACAATTGCGTTAGAAATGCTAACCGTTGCAGATTTAGTAACTTTATTAGCACTCAAAGAAGGGTTTCGTCAAAAATTAGTTATGGAAATGTTCGAAGAATATACGATGTTTGAAAGGGAAACTCATCAAGTTGTATTTAAGGAAGAGGAAACGAGAATTCTTTTTCAATCAAAAAAACAGACCATTCAAAGCACTCTTTTGTCTAAAGAGCCACAACAAGTGTTCCAAGAAACCCAGCAAATTTTACACCAACTATTTGAGTTAGAACCTTTTGAATTTGAATTGGTAGAGGAAACTGATGAATAAAAAACAGGAAAACGATTTAGCGAAAGCTAAGTCGTTTTCCTGTTTTTTAGGTTTGTCGTTCACGAATTTTTTCAACGATTCGGTTATAAACTTCAGAGAAGGAAGTATTGGCATGGTGATCGGTCTGGACAATGAAAATTTTTCGAGAAGCAAAGGACTGATCAATTGGTTGCCAAGGGATCTCATCGGAAATAGATAATCGAGAAACAATTGATTGCCCAATGTTATTTTTTAGCAATTGTAACAGGACTTCGTTGTTGTTTAATTCGATAATTGGTAAGTTGATGCTGTGTTCGTTGAGATAAAGCTCATTGAAAAAACGTAAGCCAGAGTTCTTTTCTCTTAAGAGCCAAAATTTTGAAGCGGCATCTCCTGCTAGAACTAGTTGATCTTCATAAACAATTTCTTTGTGTAGATTTTTGGTTTCAATGGGTTTTTCAATTAGTCCAATGTGGGCATGATTATTTTGAACCATATCCACGACTTCGTTTGAATTCATCAGTTGAATCGAAAAGTTGATGAGTGGAAAAGCGGTAACCAAACTCTCCATAATATCTGGCAGTAAATAAATAGCAACTGTATTTGAAGAGGCTATAATGCAGTCTTCTTTAAAATTCTCTTTTTCTGCAGCTTGCGCAAAAGAAGTAGTTAAGCTTTCAATAATCGAGAGCATTTTTGGATATAAAAAATCAGCTTCTTTGGTAGGAATAACCGATTGTTTTCCATTACGATAGAACAGCTTGATCGAAAAGTGTTGCTCTAATTTCTTGATTTGCAAAGAAACAGTTGGCTGAGAAATATACAATTGTTTGGCCGCCGTACTAAAATTTTTGGTTTCATACACAGCAATAAATGTTTTGATCCATTCGAACATAAAATCGCCTCTTTCTATTTACTATCTTAATAGTTGGTATTGCAAATATTTATTTTACAAATATAAATATTTCATTTAGTATAATAACATACTTTTGATTAATATCAATAATAATAAATAAAGACGGAGTGTGACTACATAATGGTAGAAAGTGCGAAAAAATTCTTGCGGAAAGTCCCGATTCCCATTTGCGGACTAATTTTAGGGATGGTTTCTTTGGGGAATTTACTTTATTCCTTGGGATATGCAACAATTGGGACCATTTATTGTGTACTTGGCAGTCTCTTAATGATTTTAGTTATTTTAAAAATTATTTTTACAATGAAACATGCATTAAGCACCTTAGATGATCCAATTATTGCTTCGGTATCACCAACATTTACAATGGCTTTAATGGTTATCTGTGTTTTCTTAGATCGGATATTTACCAATGCTGCTTGGATTAACGTGTTGTGGATTGGCGCAGTGATTTTACATTTTATTTTAATGATTTATTTTGTAGCGGTGCATATTTTTCCAACAAAAATCGAACTGGAACATATTTATCCAAGCTGGTTTATTACGTTTGTCGGCATTGGCGTTATTCCTAATACTTCTCAATTGTTTATCAATGAGTTGGGAAAAATTGTTTTTTGGGTAGCGTTGTTCTTTTATTTACTCTTGTTACCAATTTTAATCAAGAGAATTACGAAGTCGAAAGAAATGCCTGAATCGACCATTCCTTTATTGACGATTATGACAGCGCCAGGTTCGTTATGTTTAGCTGGCTATATTTCAATGGGTGGTCATTTGTATATGCCATTAGTTGTTTTCTTGCTAATTTTATCTCAATGTATTTATGGGATTGTAGTAGTGAATCTATATAAAATTATGCAAGTGACATTCTATCCAAGTTATGCTGCCTTTACATTCCCATTAGTAATTTCTGCGACAGCATTAGTCAAAGTTAAACCTTTATTTGCAGAAAAGGTAGGCCTAACGAGTCTGTTAAATATTTTGTCTACTTTTGAACTTTTATTAGCTGTGGCTATTGTAAGTTATGTGTTCATTCGATATTGCATTTTTTTATTCCAAAGAGAAAATAACACGAAAAAAGTGGAATTAAATTAAAAAAAAGAGAGGAAGCAAAGAGGTGAAGAAACTATTAATTACTGGAGGAGCTGGCTTTATTGGTTCTAATTTGGCTAATTTTTATAGTCAACAGTATCAAGTTTTTGTGATTGATGATTTGTCCATGGGGCGAGTGTCAAATTTGCAACAAACTGAGCAGTTGGTTTTTATTAAAGGAAGTGTGACGGATCAGCAATTATTGGACGAAGTACTTTCAAAGCATTCGTTTGAGTATATCTTTCATCTCGCGGCCGTGGCAAGCGTGGCAAGTTCTGTGGCACAGCCTCTAGAGACCCACGAGGTCAATTTTTTAAGTGTATTGAAAATACTGGAATCAATAAAAAAATATCAAAAAAAGCTCAAACGTTTTGTTTTTGCTTCGTCGGCAGCCGTTTACGGTGCAGAGCCAACGTTGCCTAAAAGAGAAACTTCGGTGATTTGCCCTTTGAGTCCCTATGCTATTGATAAGTTTGCTGCTGAACGTTATGTTCTCAATGAATACCATTTACACGGGGTACCCACGAGCGCAGTTCGCTTCTTTAACGTCTATGGTCCCAATCAAAATCCTGCTTCACCCTATTCTGGTGTCCTGTCCATTTTGATGGATCGTTATATCCAGTTAGAACAAGGGCAAGCGAGCCAATTTCAAATATTTGGAGATGGTCAGCAAACACGTGACTTTATCTACATTGAGGATGTCCTAACTGCATTAAATTTAGTAGCAACCAAAAGTGAAGCGTTGGGACACGTTTATAATGTGGGTACCGAAGTTGCCATTTCCCTTAATCAATTAATTGAAGAAATGAACCAATTAGTGGGACTTTCTTTGCCAGTTTCTTATCAAAAGGAACGAGATGGCGATATAAAATATTCTCTTTCAGATAGTTCTGCTTTGAAAGGCTTAGGTTTTTCACCCGTTTATTCAATTCAAGAAGGACTTCAAAAATATCTTAAGTTTACCCATAATACCCAAAATAGATAAAAAAAGACGAGACTTATTTGTTAAGTCTCGCCTTTTTTTGTGCAAATGTTTCGCCCCAATGGCAAAGTGAAGAGAGGGCATCGTAAAGAGCATATCCTTCCGGAGTGAGCGTATATTCCACACGCGGGGGTAGTTCGTTAAAGGATTCTCGATGGACTAGGCCATCTTTTTCCATTTCTCTCAAGCGATCTGTCAGGACGCGCTGAGTGATTCCGTCGAGCGCACGCATCAATTCACCGTTGCGCTTGGTTCCTTGGAATAATTCATCCATTAATGATAATTTCCATTTGCCGTTAATGGTGGAAAGGGCTAAGTTGATACTGGTTTGTTTATCAGTTGTCATAGTTTCTCCTTGTGACACGTAATGGTTACTTTTTTCTTCCTAGGTGAATAAAAAGTGCGTACTTTTTTTCTCCATCATAGTGAGTAATAATAACTATGTCAAGTAAGGCAAGAGGAAGGAAGAAGAAATATGATGTATCAAGATGTTGTTCGCAGCCGCCGCTCAGTTCGGGATTTTATGTCAGATGTTGAGATTCCTAAAGAGGAATTAATGGCCATAATTGAGGAAGCGATGTTCGCGCCAAATAGTACCAATTTAAATTCATGGCGTTTTTTAATTGTCACAGAAAAAGAACAAAAAGAAGCCCTTTACGAAGTTTCGATGCAACAACCAGCAGTTAAAGGGGCAGCGGCGGTGATTATTTTATTAGGTGATTTGACTGCTTATACAGTGGCCAATGCAGATGAAATCAGTGCTAAAGCTGTCGCACAAGGAACGATGACGGAAGAAATTCGTCAAGGAATTAATGAAAATGTTTCTTGGTACTATGATGTTAGCGAAGAACAAAAAAGAGAGTGGCTAATGTTAGACCAAGGCTTAGTTGCGATGCAGCTGATGCTTTCTGCAAAAGATCGAGGCTATGATACGGTGGCGATGTCTGGGTTTGAAACAGAAGCGGTTCGCAAGTTATTTAATATTGAGGACCATTTAGTGAACGGACTGATTATTCCGATTGGCAAAGCTCAAACACCCGGCTTTGAAACAGTCCGACGAGATGTTTCAGAAGTAGTAACTTGGTTAGACTAAAAAGCTAAACAGTTCTGCAATTGCTGTTTATTAGATTTTGAGCGTGGAACAAACATCCAAAGTGATTGTTGTCCCACGTTCGTTTTTTTGTTGATCATCCGCTTTTGAGAATGGCCAGAGAAGACGTTTAGTGAACCAATTTTGAAAGAAAGTGATACACTAGAAGAAAAAGAAGTGGGGCGACCTTATGCGTTATGTCATAATGCAGTCACGAGATATTCGTGAAAATTTAGCAACGGAAGATTATCTATTAAACACTCTCTCTTTTGAAGAGCCCTTAGTGTTGTTTTATATTCAGGAACCCTGTGTTATTTTAGGCCGAAATCAAAATGCTTATGAAGAAATTGACTTAGCTTATGCTAGAGAGAAGGGAATCGTTATTACTCGCCGTTTATCGGGCGGTGGTGCTGTTTATGATGATCTCGGGAATGTCAGCTTTAGTTTTGTTGTTCAGGAAGGACATCAAGCTTTTGGGGATTTTAAAGCGTTCACTAAACCAATTATTGAAGCATTACATAAAATGGGCGCAACGGGGGCCGAGATTAGCGGTCGCAATGATTTATTAATTGATGGGAAAAAATTTTCTGGCAATGCCATGTATACAAAAAAGGGGAAGATGTATACTCATGGTACCTTGATGTATGATGTTGGTTTGGCAGAAGTTCAACGTGTCTTAACTGTTTCTAAGAAAAAAATTGAATCAAAAGGGACAAAATCTGTTCGGGGACGCGTAACCAATTTACGGCCGTACTTAGACGAAAAATATCAACAATTAACCATTGAGGAATTTCGCAATCGTTTACTGATGGAGCTCTTTGATGTCGAATCTCTAACTGAAATTGCGGAGAAAGAATATGTCCTAACCAAAGCAGATCAACAGGAAATTAGGAAATTGGTCGCTGAAGTGTATGGCAATGAAGCTTGGATTTTTGGTGAAGCGCCTAAATTTACGATCAAAAAAGAAGAAAAGTTTAAAGGCGGCATTGTGGATGCACGTTTGACTGTTGAAAAAGGTAAAATAATTGAGTTAACGATTTATGGTGATTACTTTGCCAAAAAAGAAACAGCGGAAATCGTTGCGGCTTTATTAGGTGTGGACTATCAGTATTCATCAATTTGGCAAGCATTAGCAGCGTTTAACTTTGAAGACTACTTTGTAAATATCACCAAAGAAGAATTTGTTCATTTATTGGTGGATTAATAAACGTGCTGGGACAAAAGTTAAAGAATCTTTTGTCCCAGCACGTTTATTTAATGATGGTTGGCTCTTGCTAGAAAAATTTTCCATGAACGTCCCAATTGCCAGTATCTTTGGCTTTTTTCAATGTTTGCATTCGACGGAAGCCAACAGGATGATCGGATAAGAAGTTACTCAATTTAAGCCAGATGGTATCATCATGTAAATCAATACTGTGAAAGTATTCTTCTAAATCCACACGACTGCCCATATATTTTCCTGAAAATAAATAAATCATGCTTAAAGCACCTTCTTCTGCGTAGTATAAACCTGCGCGATCAGCGGTATATTCTTGCGTTCTTGTAAAACTTTTATCTAACGCAACTGGTTTCAAAATAATGGATAACATTAGCCGCCATAAATTAGTGTGTCCACATTTATGGTGTCCTAGCTCGTGTGCCAAAATAAAGCGAATCAGCGAAAAATCGCCTGTATTGTACGCGATGTCCAACAAATCACTGTGAATGACAACATAGCGTCTGTGTAAAGAGCATTTTGCCGCAAAAGCGTTTAAGACACCATTCCCGTTGATTAAATAAAGACGTGGCATCCTTAATTTTTTAGTGCCAAAGCCCATTTCTTTTGCCAAATCAATATACAAGGAATAAATTTCTGGTAACTGATTTTCTGTAATTTCCACTCCGTTAGAAGCAGTATCCATGTACATATAACGAATGGTAAAAAAAGCAATGACTGGCGCAATTGGTGCAATTAAGACAATTAATAACCAGTCAGGAATCGGCAAATCACTCAATATCAATAAGGCAACTAACCCCAATGCTAAAAACAATAAAACAAAACCAATGATAATCATTGGTAATTCAAAACGATAACGTAACTTAGCAACAGAAATTTCTTTCTTTTTTTCCTGCGGTTGACACATAAACATTCCTCCCCAAACATTTCCCAAACACTTTTTCAAATAAAATGACTTATCTGTTACTTCTAATATACCATTGGTTAATCGATAATGACAATGGTGGGAACTTGAATAAAGGTAATTATATCAAGTGATTAATGAAAGGGACTCGTTGTACGCAGGGAATTGGTCTATCTTGATTAAATAAAATTTTAATAATCTAACTGTTTTAGACGTAATAAAGTAGTTTCTGGAGTTAATTTTTTAATAACATACAAACGCAAAATCGCATGTTCAATTTTTTGTTCTTCTGGTGATAGCGCCGAATTTATATAGGATAACTTCTCGATTAAATAGGTTAAAAATGAGCCAGCACCTTGGCTGCCCACTAAGAAGCCCATTTCTTCCGTTTCGGTTAATTGTTGTTTTTTTAAGTGGTAAATTTCTTGTGCAAGTGCCTCCGAGATAATGATTTCATCTGTTTGCTTGTTCAAATTTGTTAGTAAGTCGCTTTTTGTTGCTACTGTAACAGTTTCCATTGCACTCATCCTTTGCTTTTATATGATACATCTAGTATAACATGGTCTCACTTTTTTTATTTTTCCTCTTGCTCTGGTACGCGTTTCATAAGGTAAGCTATGTGTATCAAAATATTGGAGGGCATGAAAATGAATGTTATAGTGGAGATAAGCGATAGACTTGGTATGGATTACTATTTTGTCTCGGTGACTACGACGGCCAAAAGTCTGCAGTTAAATAGTCCCAAAAAATACTATAAGATTTGGCATCAAGAAATTCCGTACCATCAGATAACGGAGTGGCACTTGACACAGCAGGAGGATATTCAGGAAATTTCTTTTGCTTGGCAGGAGACCTTTTATCGTTTTGTTGATTACGGAACAGGGATTGTGCCTTATTTAACTCAATTTTGTAAAGTAATGAGGTGAAAGTATGACAACAATTCGAGAAATTGCGCGCCTTTCAGGATCTTCAGTTACGACTGTTTCGCGTGTGATTAATCATCATCCTTATGTTTCTGAAGAAAAACGACTGAAAATCCAAGCAATTATCGATGAGTTGGGCTATAAGCCCAATATATTAGCGAGAAATCTTAGCTTTGGGAAAAGTAATACATTAGGTGTCATGGTTCCTTATACGAATCAACCTTATTTTGATGCTATTTTAAGTGGGATTATCCACCAAGCATTTCAACAAGGGATGATGGTCAGTTTATTACCAACGGATTATGATAAAGAAGTTGAAAAAAGTTACTTGGAAAAAATGGCCACGGGTGCGTTTGATGGCATGATTGTTTTGTCAAAGGCAAATCCTTTAAGTGTGTTTGCTCCGTATAAAGAGCAAGTTGTTTTTTGTGAAAAAATAGAAGACCCTAGTTATGCTAGTATCTATATCGATCGTTTAACCGTTTATCGGCGGGTCTTCCAAGCATTGAAACAACAAGGATGTAGTGAAGTGGCAATTACGATTAACCGTGCACCAGAAAAAAGTACAAGCGCACGCTATTTAGTTGACGCATATCAGGAAATTTATGGAGTGATTCCTGAAAATCGGTTATTTAAGGACTGTTTAACCTATGAAGATGGGTGTGAAGTAGGACGACACTGTGGGCAAGATCCAACGCTCCAAGCGGTTGTGACCAACGGTGATGAAATTGCTGCAGGGATTCAAGCCGTTATTGAAAGACCACTCTTTTTAGTGGGACAGGAGCAAACTTTATTAAGTGAAATTTTAAATTTTTCAACAATCTGTCATCCATTAATGGAGTTAGGGGAAAAAGCCACACATTTATTTCAAGAAAAACGGCCGAAAACGATTCAATTGACTTCTACATTTATTAATCGACAACCAGATTTTTCTTTTTCTTAGAAAAAAGCTGGTTGTTTTTTCTTTGGTAGAATAAGGTTTTTCACTAAAAAATAAAAAAACTTACAAAAAGTAAGACAAAAAGCTTTACTTACTTTTAGTAAGGTAGTATAGTAAGTATGTAAACAAAATTAAATGAATTTACTGAGGAAATTCGAAAGGATGAACATATTATGTCAAAATTTACTGAAATGATGAAAAACCGTCGTTCAATCTATGCTTTAGGAGAAAACTTACCAATTTCAAAAGAAGAAGTAACTGCTTTAGTAAAAGAAGTTGTTAGAGAAAGTCCAACAGCTTTTAACTCTCAAACACAACGTGTTGTGTTCTTATTCGGCGATGCTCACAAAAAATTATGGGCAATGACTGAAGATGCCTTAAAACCATTAACTCCAGCAGAAGCATTTCCAAACACACAAGCTAAATTACAAGGTTTTGCAGCTGGTGCGGGCACAATTTTATTCTTTGAAGATACAGATATCGTGAAAAACTTACAAGATAGCTTTCCATTATATGCGGATAACTTCCCTGTTTGGTCTGAACAAGCAACTGGTTTAACACAAGCGAACGTTTGGACTGCCTTAGCGCAAGAAAATATCGGCGCAAACTTACAACACTACAACCCAGTCATTGACGAAGCGGTTGCTGCAGAATGGTCAATTCCTGCAAACTGGAATTTACGTGCACAAATGGTCATTGGTTCCATTGAAGCGCCAGCTGGCGAAAAAGAATACATGGAAGATAGTGCTCGTTTTAAAGAATTCAACTAAATCATTGCTTTAGTAAAATGAAGAGGAGAGGAGTGAAAGCAAATGGTTCAAGCATTACCAAGTAATATTGGGATTCAACAAGTCACTTTGAAAGTGGCTGATTTAGATAAAATGGTAAACTTTTATACGAAAACAATTGGCTTAAAACTTTTAAAACAAGGAGAGGGACGTGCTTGGCTAGCGCCACAAGGCACCAACGATGCAATTCTTGTCTTAAAAGAACTAACAGCTGGGGAAGAAAATCAGGGTACCACTGGCTTGTACCATATTGCTTTCCTGCTACCAACCCGCAAAGATTTAGGCAATATGTTGCTGTGGCTTTTGCAGGAAAATGTGCAAATTGGCGCAGCAGATCATGGCTATAGTGAAGCCCTTTACTTAAGTGATCCAGAAAATAATGGCATCGAAATTTATTGGGATAAACCAGAAGAAGTCTGGGATATTCGTCCAAATGGTGAAATTATCGGTGTGACAGAAGAATTAGACGGTGATAGTTTAGCTGCAGAAGCTGACGGTCACTGGCTAGGAATTTCCGAAGGTTCTAAAATTGGGCACATTCATTTGAAAGTGGCCGATTTAGATGCCACTGAAACGTTCTATAAAAACTTAGGGTTTGGCTTAAAGTCTAACTTTGGTCAACAAGCGAAGTTTTTTGCAGCGGGTCAGTACCATCATCATATTGGGACAAATACATGGAGCGGCAAACAGCTGCCAACGATTCAAGAAAATCAATTTGGCTTAGAAAATTACACCTTCCGTTTACCAACTGCGGCAGATTTAGAGATCGTCCAAGCCAATGCGGAAGAAGCAAAGTTACATTTTATTGCCAAAGATCATTTACTTGCGTTAGAAGATCCTAGCGGCATGATTATTCAATTTACCTATTAAAACCACTCTCAAACTAGCCCTTCGTTAGAAAATGAAGGACTAGTTTTTTTGTCTTGTTTGCATTATTTTGCATTTGTTTGCAAAAAAATGCAAAAGATGCTATCTTTACTTAGAAGAGGTGAGGAAGCATGTTGATTGAAGAACGTTTAGCCAAGATTCAAAAAATAGTGAATGAACAAAAAAGTATTTCCATGGAAGCTTTAGCGGAGCAAGTCTCCGTTTCAAAAGATACTATTCGACGAGATTTAATTCGTTTAGAAAAGGAAGGACATTTAAAGAGAACGCATGGTGGCGCTATCTCAGTGCAGTCTGAAGCAACTATTTATGATTATGCTCAACGAATAATGAAGCATCCAGAGAAAAAACAAGCCATTGCCCAAAAAGTTTGGGCAAATATTCCCAAACAAGCGTCCATTTTTTTTGATTCATCAACCACGGTGGAAGCAGCTATTCGAGCGATGGAAAATAGTCCGATTCACGCGATCACGAACTCTCTCAGTCATGCGCTACTTCTAGCGCAAATGGATCAAACAAAAATTACAGTATTACCTGGGCAACTGCATAAACAACAACTCTTTTTGTTTGGGGCAGAAACAGTCGCTAAGGTTGGGGAATTTGTCCCCGACTATACATTATTAGGTGTGTTTGCGTTATCTGAACAAGGATTATTTATTCACACAGAAGAAGAAGGTCAAGTCAAACGGCGAATGATTCAACAAGGCAAACAAGTCATTGCCTTAGCAGACCAAACGAAATTAAACAAAACGGGTTTATTTAAAATTTGCGAATTAACAGAAATTGATTGTTTAGTGACAGATACACGACCTGATGAAAAATTCTGTGAACAGTTAGCGCAAGCAGGCGTAACGTTGATTGTCGCAGATGAATAATGGAGGATAATAATGAAGCGAAAAATTAATTATACACATATTGCTGAACCTACTGTTTTTGAGAATGTTTTTCCAACGTATTTGACGAATGAAACGATGATGGCGCGTAAGCAGAAAGTATTACAACGAATGGAAACAGAAAAATTCGATCAATTGGTCTTCTATGCAGACAAAGAGCATGGCAGTAATTTTGAATACTTAACTGGCTTTATTCCGAGGTTTGAAGAAGGACTCCTTGTGTTAAATAAGGATGGTATGGCGACACTTATTTTAGGTAATGAAAATTTAAAAATGTGCCAACATGCCCGCATCTCAGCCGATTTAATTCATTATCCAGCTTTTTCGCTACCGAATCAACCAATGGCTGGGGAACAAAAATTGTCGCAGATTTTTGAAACGCTTCTCGATGAAACAGCTCAAAAAATAGGTATTGTTGGTTGGAAAATGTTTACAACACAACAGCAAGAACCTGCTACTATGTTTGATGTGCCATATTTTATTGTCGAAGCACTGAAAAAAGCGCTGCCGAAAGAAGCTCGTTTACTAAATGGGACCCACTTATTGATTGGAGCAAAGGGGGCCCGCACAACAAATAATGCCAACGAATTGGCGCACTATGAATATGGGGCGAATTTGGCTTCTCGCAGTATGTTAAAGGCCTTAAATGCAATTGAAATAGGACAGCGTGAAACGGACATTGGGGCTTTGTTAAATGATGAAGGTCAAACGCCGACGGTAGTAACCATTGCGGCAACTGGTCAACGTTTTGAATATGCAAACATGTATCCGACTGCCAAAGAAATTCAGTTAGGTGATGCCTTATCATTAACTACAGGCTACAAAGGCGGCTTGTCTAGCCGAACAGGTTTTGTTATTGAAAACGAGCAGCAATTGCCAGAAGCGCAACGTGATTATTTAGAGCGCGTAGCAAAACCCTATTTTCAAGCTGTCGTTCACTGGCTTGAAACCATTCGAATCGGACTGTTAGGGCGAGAAATGTACCAAGCGATTGAAGAACAGTTACCAAAAGAAATCTATTACTGGCATTTGAATCCTGGGCATTTAGTTTCGGATGATGAATGGATGTCGTCGCCTATTTATCCAGATTCAGCCATTCGCTTGGAAAGTGGCATGCTCTTTCAAGTGGATATTATTCCTTCTGTACCTGGTTATACAGGGGTGAGTGCAGAAGAATGTGTGGCTTTGGCTGATGAAACATTGCAAAAAGAGATTCAGCAAACTTATCCAGACATGTGGCAACGGATTGCGACACGCAAAGCCTATTTAAAAGAGACATTGAAGATTGATTTACCATCGGAGGTTTTACCAATGTCTAATTTAGTTGGTTACTTACGGCCTTTTTATCTAGCTAAAGACAAAGCTTTGTGTGTAGAAAAACCAGCTCCTAAATGAGTAGGTCCCTTTTTTTGAGTTTCTTTTGGGTCCTATTTATAATCAATATAGCGAAGGAAGAACACCAGAAGAGAGGCGTGATGGTAAATGCACTATCCTGAACATCTGAAAAAAGCAGTTTTAGCTAAAGCGAAAGACTTACCATTAGAAGGTTTTGTGGAAGGGCAAGGCCCGCAACAGCCAAAAGTGATGCTGATTGGGGAAGCCCCTGGAAAAGAAGAAATTAAAGAAAACGTACCATTTATTGGTCGTTCAGGTCAATTGTTGATGGAACAATTACAACAAGTTGGCTTAAGTCGTGAAACGGTGTATATCACCAGTGCGGTTAGGAGTCGGCCTTTTTCTGTAAAAACGAAGCAGATTGCAAAAACGGGAGAAAGAGTAACCAAATTTCCTAATCGAACCCCAACCAAAGAAGAAATCAAAATTTTTGCGCCTTTGCTTGATTGGGAAATCGCTGTTTGCCAACCTGAACTAATTTTGACACTGGGGAATATTGGGTTGCAACGACTTTTAGGACCAAAGCCAACAATCACTGCAGTGCACGGAACGGTCATTCAGTCGCCCATTCAAACATTTGATGAGCAATCACAAAACTATCATTGGACGCAGAAAACCTATCAAATCATTCCACTCTTCCATCCAGCGGCTGTCTTTTATAATTATCGTTTAAAAGAAGTCGTGAAAGAAGATTGGCAAGTGGTTCAAAAACAACTGCAACTGCTTAAGAAAGTTTAAAATGAGAAAAATAAAAGGATGGTTGTTTTTTCGAAGAGAGAATGCTACCCTAGAAGTATCAATAAATAGACAGATTATTTAATCGCTGGGTTGAATAGTTGAAGGATTCTGATTTTTGCGTAAGCCTTGAAGCAAAAAGAATGAGTCCTTTTTTTGTTAGAAGGAGATTTGGGTATGGAGCAAACACAGCAAAACCATTTTACTGCGTTGTTTTATAAAAATGTTCTGTTAGGAATTTTAAGTATGGCGGCGCAATCAATTTTTATTTTGGCGGACACATTTTTCATTGCAAATGGAATCGGCACCGAGGCGTTGGCGGGGCTTAACATTGTCTTACCACTCGTTAATATTATTAATGGATTAGGTTGGATGTTTGGCGTTGGCGGCGCTACGTTGTTTTCGACCACGGTTGCGCAAAAAGAAATCAAAAAAGCCAATCAGTATTTTAGTTTAACGATTGGGTTAGTTTTCGTTATAGGGAGTCTCTTTACTTTAGCGAGCTTGACTTTTTCCGATCAAATTATTCGGGGACTTCAGGGGACTGGTGTCTTGTTTGGTTTGGCAAAGGAATATTATATGATTTACCTTAGCTGTTCATTATTATTTATTTTAAACAATTGCCTGATTACTTTTTTAAGAAATGACCATAATCCTCGTTTGGCAACGATTGCTTTTGTCAGTGGGGGAATTGTCAACATTATTTTGGATTATGTCTTTATTTATCAATTTGGGTGGGGTATGGCAGGTGCGGCCATTGCAACGGTGATGTCACCGTTAACAAGCTTAATCCTGATTACGTTGCATAAGTGGTCGCCGCAACGAGTTTTACGTTTTGAAAAGTTTAAAGTGAAATTCCATGATGTTCGAGAAATTATGTCGATTGGTTTTTCTTCCTTTTTAAATGAATTTTCTTCGGCCTTTGTCATGTTTTTATTTAATATTGTTTTGTTAAACTTAGTTGGTCATGTGGCGATTTCAGCTTATGCGATTGTTGCCAACCTCAATATTATTGTGATTGCCATTTTTACAGGGATTGGGCAAGGGGCGCAACCATTACTCAGCCGATACTATGGTTTAGGGGAAACGAAGGTGTTGCGTAAATTTGTTAAACTTAGCTTTATTACGTACTTGGTCGCCGGCTTCCTGTTCTTTTTAATCAGTCAAGTGTTTACGGGACAAATTATTGAGGTCTTTAATAGCGAAGGGAACGACCAGTTGGCGCAAATTGCTAGGACAGCCATCCGCTTATATGCGATTTCCTTCTTGTTTACAGGATTGAATTTTATGGGGATTTATTACTTTTCGGCAGTTCGTAAACCGAAAATGGCGCTAATGATTTCCTCTTTGCGTGGGTTCTTTTTAATTGTGCCAGTTTTATTTATTTTGGTGAAATTACTAGGATTAACCGGTGTTTGGTTAGCCATGCCAGTAGTTGAATTTGTTACGTTTGGACTAATGCTTGTGGGCTACCTTGCGTATCGAAACTATTTGAAAAAAAGAGAAGCAGTAACCTGATGTTGGTTACTGCTTCTTTTTTGCTTAGTTTACATAGTTTTCAGTTAAAGTCATGAATTGTTCCACATCTTTTAGGACTTGATCAATGCCGGCTTGCCAGAAATCAGGTTTTGTTAAGTCAACATTTAAATGTTTTTTCGCTAATTCTTCGCTTGTCATCGAAGCAGTGTCTCTTAATAACGCAATGTATTGGTCTTCAAAAGAACTGCCTTGTTGATTGGCATACGCATAGATACCCATGCTGAATAGATAGCCAAAAGTATATGGGAAATTATAGAAAGGCACATCATCAATAAAGAAGTGCAATTTGCTCGCCCAGAAATGAGGATGATAACTGCCAAGACTATCTTTGTAGCTTTCTTTTTGCGCCGCTAACATTAATTCAGTAATATCTTCTTCCGCTACTAAACCTTTTTGGCGCGCTTGATAAAAATTATTTTCAAAGATAAAACGCGCATGAATGTTCATAAACATAGCAATGGCATTTTGCATTTTTGTGTCTAAAAGGTTAATCTTTTCAACATCTGATTTGGCCTCTTTTAAGGTGGCGTCAGCAACAATCAATTCTGCAAAGGTACTAGCTGTTTCTGCTACGTTCATGGCATACTCTCGATTCAATGAAGGTAAATCCCACATCACGCTACTATGGAAAGCGTGACCTAATTCATGGGCTAAAGTAGCTACTTCGTTGATTGAATTGCCAAAGGTCATGAAAATCCGCGACTCTTGTGTTTCAGGTAATTCTGTACAATACCCCCCAGGACGTTTGCCTGGACGATCTTCAGCTTCAATCCAACTTTTTTCAAAAGCCATTTGGGCAAAATCGGCCATTTTCGGACTGAATTTACGGAAATTTTCTAAAATAAAGGCAGCGGCTTGATCAAAGGAATACGTTTTTTCTTCTAAATCACCTAAAATAATTGGTGCATCTTGGTCTTGCCAATCCATTTTTTCTTTGCCGAATAATTGCGCTTTGCGCGTTAGAAAGTCGACGAATGGTTGTTTATTTTTTTGGATGGTTTCCCACATAACCGTTAATGTTTCTTGACTCATTCGATTATAGTTTAAGGGATTTTCTAAATAATCTGTAGTGCCATGCAATTTGTAATCAGATAAACGGAACCCATCCAAGTGATTTAGGGTGTCTGCCAAAATTGAAGCTTTGCCACTCCAAGCTTTCTCCCAGGCTGTAAACAAACGTTGACGAACCTTTTTATCAGGATCTCCCATCATGCGGTTAAAGGCTTGGCCTGCAGATAGTTCTGTCACAGAGCCATCTTTTTCTTCAAAAGGAATCACAATGGAAGCAACAATCGTATCGTAATGTGTACTCCAAGCATTTAAACCATCTAGAGAAAGCGTATTGATGATATTTTCTTCTTGTTCGGAAAGCAGTTTTTTTCCATCACGGCGTAATTCATTTAAGCGAAAAGCCATTGTTTTGAACGGTTCTTCGGCTAACAGGGCTTGCCAATGTTCTGCTGAAATCTCGGTGATTTTTTTAGTAAAAATGGTTTCAGCTAATTGAATCGCTGGCAACAGATTGTATAAATCGCCTGATAAAATTTTGGCCTTGGTATCATTAGTATTAGCAGAAATTAAAGCAGTTAAAAAACTATTACATTGTGAAAAGCCATTTGAGATTTTCCCTTGTAACGTTAAGATTTCAGCAAATTGTTCTTTGCCTTGGGCACTTTCTGGTGTCCATTCTGTGATTAATTGATGGTACTCTTTTGTCTGTTCGGTTAATTGAGTCATTCGTTGGCTAAGTTCTTTGGACTCGCTCCCATTGGGGAAAATACTGTCTAAATCCCATGTAATAGAATAGGTCATATCCAATCCTTCTTTCATTTTTTTCTTTTCAGTATATCATAAGACCTAAGAGAAGTTGTTTCTTTTTCCCTCGAAACCGACTATAATAAAAAAGAATTTTCCGTGGCAGACACGGGGCAACTTGAAACCAAGAAAAGAGGATTATATGAAAAATTATTTGAAAGATAGTAATTTATATTTAGTCATTGCGTTTGTTATTATGGCCATTTTATTTTTCAGTTCATCACAGACGTATGAACAGCAATCACAAGTTGGTCTTTTAGATAAACTTCTGGGCAGTCATCCTTTTGAAGAACAATTAAAAAACATTTCTTTTCAATATGCTGGCAGTGAAGTGAGCATTCAAGCTAGTGGTTATAGTAAATTTGTTGAATTTTTTATTCGTAAGGGAGCCCATTTTGGTACGTATTTTCTATTAGGTGGTAGTTGGTTTATTGGATTAGTGCCAAGAATCAAAGGTCTGTTTTTAACAGCTGTTGTTTCCTGGCTAGCTGCTACTGGCTATGCAGGTTTAGATGAATTTCATCAAATGATCACAGGCGGAAGGACCCCTCTTTTTCAAGATGTTATGTTGGATGCCATGGGTGCTTTGACAGCCATCGTTATTTGTTTGGTGGTTCATGGTTTGAAGAAAAATAAAAAAAGAAGACGCTAATTTAGAAGAGCTTCGTTTATTCGTCAGAACGGTGGGTAAGCGAGGGTCTTTTTTTGTAGCGCTTGTTCCTAACTGAAAAGAAGAGTAGAATAAAGGAGAATAGTAACGAAAAGTCAGGAGGAATCAAGGATGTCAGGACACAGCAAATGGAGCAACATTCAAGGGCGTAAAAATGCGCAAGATGCCAAACGTGGGAAAATTTTCCAAAAAGTTTCAAGGGAAATCTATATGGCGGCAAAAGCAGGTGGCCCTGACCCCGCAATGAATCCTGCTTTACGTTTAGCAGTCGATAAAGCTAAGTCAGCCAATATGCCCAATGATAATATTGCTCGCGCCATAAAAAAAGCCAGTAGTGCTGGTGAAGGGGAACATTATGACGAGGTAACTTATGAAGGATACGGGCCAGGTGGCGTGGCAGTTTTAGTTCATGCACTAACAGATAACCGCAACCGAACGGCCACCAATGTTCGCGTCGCGTTTACTCGAAATGGTGGCTCTTTAGGTGAAACGGGTTCGGTTAATTATATGTTTGATCGTAAAGGCTATATTGTCATTAAGCGAGAAGATCATGCAATTGAGGAAGACGACATGCTAGAAGTCGTTTTGGAAGCAGGCGGCGAGGATTTAGAAACATCACCAGAAGTATTTGAAATTTACACAGCACCAGAAGATTTTACAGCGGTTCGCGATGCTTTAGAACAAGCAGGTTATTCATTAGCACAAGCTGAATTAACAATGGTTCCGCAAACCTTACTAACCTTGAACGATGAACAAAAAGCGCAATTAGAGCGCTTGGTTGACAAGTTAGAAGACGATGATGATGTGTCAGAAGTATTTACCTCTGCAGAAAATCTATAAAATAAAGGGATGCTTGGCGTCCTTTTATTCATAAAATGAAAGCGAATACAGAATGGAGGGCATTTTGAAAAAGAGAATTTGTTTACAAGCAATCAGGGAAGAAGCGGAAGCCTATTATCGTAACGGTGATTTTTATTGCTCGGAAGCGATTGTGGCGACCATTCGGCAACACTTCGATGCGGAGATTCCCATTGAAGCTGTGGCCATGGCTTCTGGGTTTCCTGTAGGTGTTGGAGGAGCGAAGTGTATTTGTGGTGCTCTTTCAGGCGGGGTTATGTGTCTGGGCTACTTTTTTGGTCGGACAGAAGCCAAAGGAGAACAAGTAAATAAAACGATGGCTTTAGCCAACGAATTGCATCAAAGTTTTCGACAAAAGCATCGAGTGGTTTGCTGCAGTATTTTGACAAGTAAAATGACGATGGGTTCACCTGAACATATGGAACAATGCATTGGCTTTACTGGAGAAATCGCTGAAACAACCGCAAAAATTATTGCACGAGAACTTGCTTACGAATTAGTCTAGTAAAAAATGAGAGAGGAGCAACCAGATTCATTCACCTGAATCTGGTTGCTCCTCTCTCATTTAATGCGTAATCAATTAACCAAGTACTTTTTCATAAGCTTCCACTTGAGATAAGACACGTTGGAGCTGTAATTCATTTTCAATATAGTTGATTGAATTACCTAAATCTTCTTGGCGGTTTGTTTCTAAACGATCGACTTCTTTTTTTGCTTCGTTCAATAAGTGTAGAACTTCTTCCTTAGATAACATGTACTCACCTCCTTGCGCAGTTCATCTACTATTAGTGTACTCCTTTTTTTCAAAAAAGGGCAATAATAGGATATTAAAAAACAAAAATAGCGGTCCTAACCGCTATTTTTGTTTACTCATGGCGTTGTTGTGCTAAAATCGCTTCGATTCGTTCTCTTTGATCTGCCAAAAAGTGAGGCAAATAAAGGGGGATTTCATCAAAGTTTGAGCTTTGATTTTCATAGGCTTCGGCATCTAGCAGGCCTTTTTGTGTGGCTACTTCAAATAACAAGTGGTTCGGTTCTCTAAAATACAATGATTTGAAAAATTCGCGGTCTTTAATTCCTGAGTTTGTAAAATTCTTTTCCTCTAACAGGCTATCAACTTGCGTTAATTCTTGCGTATCTTCCACCCCAAAGGCGACGTGATGAACGCCACCAATTCCTTCAATGGCAAGCGGATTGGTACGATCATCAATGATGTGCACCTCTTGATAAAACTGTGGATGATGATTTTCCAGAACGGTTACTTCATGCGCAGTTTCAAAAAAAGGTACTGTTTCTTTTTCATGCCAATGTAAATAATCCACTAAAGGTTGTTTGGTAGCTGCGGCATATTGGACGCGTAATTGAATTGCATCAATGCCTAAAATTGCATGTTCTACTGGAATTTCAGCATGCTCAGCTGGAAAATAATCTTCCGCATTTTCAAATTCACGTAACGGAACAAGCGCCATTTGCGTATTATCGGGCGCTTCAAAACGCAAAATTGGGTGTTGGTTAAATGTTTCCACACCATAGTGGCAGATACCCGCTTGCTCAAGACGTTCTGCCCAAAAATCCAAAGAGGCGCGCGTTGGTACTTTTAAAATAGTTCGTTCAATTGTATTTGTCCCAAATGATTGATCTTGGCCATCATTCAATTCAAAAAAAGTTAATTCGGTACCTGTTCGTTGCTCATTATCTGAGAAAAATAAGTGATACATGGTGTGGTCATCTTGGTTGATCGTTTTCATTAGTAATTTTAATCCCAGTGTATTATGATAGAAGTCAAATGTAGGCTTTATCAATCGATTTAAAATAGAGATGTGATGAATTTGTGCATACATAGTAAAATTCCTTTCTTGGAGGTTTATTAAATGAAACAATTTTTTCAAAAAGGGTCGAAACCTAATCAATTAGTTGTCGCTTTCCATGGTACTGGTGGCAATGAATATCAATTATTAACCACCATCGCAACCCTTTATCCAGAAGCGAGTGTTCTAAGTTACTTAGGAACAGAAGGTGTAGGCGAACAGCGACGCTTTTTTGCGCCATTAGTCAATGGAGCATTACCTCGTGCTAACTTTGATGAGCGAGTGACGGCGTTTCTAGAAGAAGTTTGGCAACCGCAAAAGTTATACGATGAAGTTATTTTTATAGGGTACTCTAACGGTGCCAATTTTATTTTAGGCCTGTTAGAAAAGAACCCGACTATTGCTAACACTGTTATTTTACTGCATCCAAGCAATTTAGGCTATCAATATGTATCTGGTGAGTTTGCGACAAAAGTGATTGTCACAACAGGGGCTCAGGATGAGTTGAGTATTCCGGGACAAGTTCTTTCTTTAGCTAATCAATTAAAGAAACATTTTCCAGTCGACTTTTTACTAGTGGATGGCGGTCATGGGTTATCGGAAGAAGAAGTAACGAAAATAAAAGAAGTTCTTTAAAAAACAAGCTGCAACCTTTGTTGATAAGTGGTTGCAGCTTGTTTTTTTCATGTGTGTTTAAATGATTTAGTTCTTTTTATTAATGAAAGCTTCCGCAAGGGCAAAGTCTCCTGCGTAAGGTTCATCTACGCCGTTTACTTTTTGATAAAGGTCGGCGCCTTTACCAGCTAAGACAATCGCATCATCAGCCGTTGTGCTTAAAGATAATGCGTGAGCAATTGCTTCGCCACGATCTAAAATGGTGTAAACAGGCATTTCTTTGGTAATATGGGCTTGAATTTCTTGGCAAATTTTTGCTGGATCTTCACTGGCTGGGTCATCGGTTGTTAGGACTGCAACATCAGCCAATTCAGAAAGAACCCTACCAAAGTCTTTGCGGCGAGAAATCGCTTTGTCTCCCGTGCTACCGACAAGAACAATTAAGCGGCCGTCAGGATGTTCTTCACGGACAAAGGTTAAAAGATTCTTCAAACTGTCATAGTTATGAGCGTAATCAACATAGACGGTTGCACCGTTGGTATTCGTTAAAGATTCCATCCGGCCAGGGACGGTGGTTGCTGCGATCCCTTGTTGGCACTCTTCTTTTGAAGCTCCCACAAGGACACTAGCAATCGCCGCACTTAACGCATTACCTTTGTTAAAATCACCACCTAAACGAAGGTGATAAGAGCCAGCCAATCCTAACGCATCTGCAGGACTTTCAACGATAAAACGTAAGGAATCCTCTGAAGAAACAGCGAATGAATAGTCAACTTCTGGAGCCGGCTGACTGCCATAGACAATGGCTGGGACTTTTTGCTGTTGTGCAGTTTCTTTAAGTAATGGAAAATAATCAGCTTCGTGATTCAACACAATGACTTTAGAATGTGTAATCAATTGACGTTTGCAATAAAAGTAATCGTCAAAGGTTGGATGTTCAATTGGACTGATATGGTCGGGGGTAATGTTTAAAAAAATGCCGACATCAAAAAATAGCTTGTAGACACGATTAGTTTTGTAGGCTTGGGAAGAAACTTCCATAATAAAATGAGTCATCCCGTTAGCAACAGCGGTTGCCATCATTCGATACAAGTCCAAAGATTCGGGTGTAGTCAAGGCAGATTTAAAGAATGTTTTGCCATCTAATGTCGAATTCATGGTAGAAAGCAAGGCTGTTTTTTGTTGTGTAGCAACATCTAAAATATATTTGGTGAAATAAGCCGCTGTTGTTTTACCTTTGGTTCCAGTAAAGCCAATCAGTTTTAATTTATTTTGTGGATAATCATAAAAAGCCATGCTTAACACAGCCATTGCTTTTTTAATGTCAGTCACGATAATTCCTAGTTGTGCAGGAACCTCATAAGGCACCTCAGAAACATAGATTTCTAGGCCGTCTTTTACAGCATTTTCTAAATAGATTTCTTTAAAGTTTAATCCTTTACAAAAAAAGAGTGTTTCTGCTGTTACGTCTCTCGAATCGTAAGAAAGAGCCGTTACTTCTCGTTGACCTAACGTGTCGGAAAGAGTCAAGTGCCAGCCTTCTGGTGAAATAAATTCTTTTAATAAATCTTCTTTTTCTAAGCAATCGCGAATTGCGAATAATGAAATCGTCACTTTTTTTGCCTCCAAACGTTTCAACGAAATTTCAAAACTGATGTCATTATAGCATTATTTTTCTTTTAAAAAAACCATCTCGTTAGCGTGAGAAAATCCATGAGAAATGTTAAAATAGGATAATTCTTCGAGAAAGTCGTTGCATATCCCAAGATGAACAATTAAAATAAAGAAAGCATACTCAAAGAATATTGGAGGACAAAATGATCAATCAACCAAATTCAGTTGATCAACCAATCCTGACGAACCAAGAAAAAATGGTCAAAGGCTCAGCTTGGATGACAGCTAGTAATATTATCTCCCGCATGTTAGGGGCGATTTACATCATCCCCTGGTACGCTTGGATGGGCGAGCACGGAAACGAAGCGAACAGTTTGTTTTCAATGGGGTATACGATTTATGCCTTATTCCTAATGATCTCTACCGCCGGAATTCCAGGTGCGATTGCCAAGCAGACCTCGCATTATAATTCATTGAACGAATATAAAATTAGTCGACAGCTTTTTTATCGTGCCTTACAACTAATGGGTGGCTTAGGTGTGGTTTTTGCTATTGTGATGTATTTGGCATCTCCGGCATTAGCAGCTTTGTCTGGCGGAGGTCCTGAATTAGTTCCAACGATGCGTTCATTAAGTTTAGCCGTTTTAGTTTTCCCAAGCATGAGTGTCATTCGCGGTTATTTCCAAGGAAATCAAGAAATGATGCCCTTTGCTTTATCACAAATTGTTGAACAAGTAGCACGAGTTTTTTACATGTTATTAACTGCTTTTATTATCATGAAAGTCTTTGAAGGTAATTACGTTACAGCGGTGACCCAAGCCACTTTTGCGGCATTTATTGGGATGCTCGCAAGTTTTGCGGTTTTAGGTTATTACATGTACAAACAAAAACCATTATTTGATTATTTAGAAGAACACAGCGCCAATGAACATGAAATTGCTCCAAAAGAGTTATTGATTGAAACTTTTAAAGAGGCGATTCCTTTTATCGTAGTTGGCTCAGGGGTGACGGTCTTTAAACTTGTCGATCAGTTTACTTTCTCAAACTTTATGCGTTTGTTTACGGATTATTCAGATACCCAATTACGAGAGCTTTTCGGTATTTTTAATGCCAATCCGGACAAATTAACCATGATTGTCGTGGCTTTAGCAACTTCGATTTCGGCTACTGGATTACCGTTGATTACAGAAGCGGTCACCTTAAAAAATCACCGTGAGTTAGCGCGTTTGATTAGTAATAATTTACAACTTTTTGTGTTTGTAATGTTGCCAGCAACGTTTGGTATGATTGTTTTAGCGCAACCACTATACACTGTTTTTTACATGCCAGATGCTTTAGGCACTTCTTTATTAGTGCAAGCTTGTTACGCTAGTTTATTCTTGGGCTTGTATATGTTAGTGTCAAATATGTTGATGGGGATGTATGAAAATCGTGACGCAATGCGTTATTTAGGAATTGGTTTAGCAGTGAAATTAATCGTGCAATTCCCCGCAATCCGTTTATTTGAAGTTTACGGTCCGTTATTAGCAACGATGATTGGCTTTACGGTTTCTTGCGTATTGATTCTAAGAAGAATTCGTCAAGTGACACGTTTTAATTACAAATTAACCTTACGGCGAACATTGTTAATGTTCTGTATTACAGTCATCATGATGATTATCGCTTTGATTTTCCGTCAGTTCTTGTATCTATTTTTAGATCCAACTAGACGTTTCCAAGCCTTCATTATCGTTGTAATTGTGGCTGCTGCAGGAGGCGCTTTTTATGGCTATTCGGTCTTGAAGATTCGCTTAGCTGATCGTTTATTAGGGAAAAATGCCGCAAAATTACGTGCAAAATTCAATATTAAATAATAGCTGATTGAACTCCTTTCAGCAGATTCTCTTAAGAGACAAGGCTTGAGACATCGATCGATTCGATTTATGTCCCAAGCTATTTTTTTAAAGGAAAGAGGAATGACGATGCGTTTAGATAAATTTTTAGCCGATGTTGGTATCGGTAGTCGTAAAGAAATCAAACAATTGTTAAAGAAAAAAGTCGTTACGGTGAATGGTGACGTCGTAAAAGAAGCCAAAACACAAGTAAATGAAGAAACAGATCAAATTGCCTTGATGGGAGAAATTCTTACGTATCAGAAATTCTTTTATTACATGTTGCATAAACCACAAGGTGTCATTTCTGCGACGGAAGATCAGCGAGATGAAACGGTAATTGACTTGTTAACTGATCAGGATTATCGTGCCGACTTGTTCCCAGTTGGTCGATTGGATAAAGATACTGAAGGCTTGCTTCTATTAACAAATGATGGCCAGTTAGCGCATCAATTATTATCACCCAAAAAGCATGTGGATAAAGAATATTTAGCTGAAGTTGAGGGACTTGTGACAGCGGAAGATTGTCAACTGTTTGCGCAAGGATTTGCCTTGAAAGATGGAGAAATGGTTAAACCAAGTCGTTTAGTCATTGAGACGATCAATGAGGAAGAAGGGACTTCCGTAGTCCGTTTAG
Source organism: Enterococcus sp. DIV1937 (assembly GCF_050535975.1). NCBI lineage: Bacteria > Bacillati > Bacillota > Bacilli > Lactobacillales > Enterococcaceae > Enterococcus > Enterococcus sp. DIV1937. The sequence continues at coordinate 440,421 of NZ_CP172909.1, forward strand.
TGATTCAAGAGGGGAAATTCCATCAAGTCAAACGGATGTTAGCCACTGTAGGCAAACCTGTGACGTATTTAAAACGACTACGAATGGGCGAACTATGGTTGGATGAAACGTTAGAACTAGGGGGATATCGGCCCTTAACAGAAGCCGAATTGCAACAACTACAACCTAAACAATCATACCTCAATTAAAATAAACAAAAACCCAGCCCTTTCTGCGGAAAAGATAAAAATTTTCTCGAAAAATAGTGTCGGGTTTCTTTCTTTTTCTGCATAAAATGGTATGATTGACTATGTAGAACTTTATGAATAGGAGTGACAACAAATGACAATTGATTGGACAAAAGAAGTCGAAGCACGTAAAGACGACTTATTAGAAGATTTACAAAACTTATTACGGATCAACAGTGAACGTGATGATGCACAAGCAACACCTGAAGCGCCCTTTGGACCTGGGCCAGTTGCTGGCTTAAAACACATGTTAGCGTATGGTGAACGTGATGGCTTTACGGTGAAAAATGTCGACAATTACGCTGGACACATTGAATATGGTGAAGGCGACGAAACGTTAGGGATTTTTGGTCATATGGACGTTGTTCCTGCTGGTGATGGTTGGGAAACAGATCCTTATGAACCAGTCATTAAAGATGGCAAAATTTATGCACGTGGTGCAAGCGATGATAAAGGCCCAAGTATGGCTGCTTATTACGCAATGAAAATTATCAAAGAATTAGGCTTACCCGTGTCTAAAAAAATCCGTTTCGTAGTAGGAAGTGACGAAGAAAGCGGCTGGGGCGATATGGATTACTATTTCCAACATGAAGAAGCGCCAGACTTTGGTTTCTCACCAGATGCTGAGTTCCCAATTATCAATGGGGAAAAAGGAAATGTGACTATTCGTTTAACTTTCCGAGGCGGTAACGGTGCTGATTATAAATTAGAAAGCTTCAAATCTGGTTTACGTGAAAACATGGTTCCGGGAACAGCAGATGCTGTTGTAACGGCTGCTTCAGCAGACGAAGCGGCTTCACTAGCTGCTAGCTTTGAAACATTCATCAAACAAGAAGCAAAAATTTCAGGTAACGCAGAACTTTCAGATAAAACAGTGACTTTCCATGTAGTTGGTAAAGGTGCTCACGGTGCTAGCCCACAATCTGGAATTAACGCAGCGACTTTCTTGGCAACTTTCTTAAATGATTACAGCTTTGCAGAAGGCGCATACAGCTTTATTAATACCATTGCTGAATTTATCCATGAAGATTTTTATGGCGAAAAATTAGGTGTGGCTTTTGAAGACGAAAAAATGGGTAAATTGACAATGAACGCTGGGATTGTTAACTTTGATCCAGAAAATCCTGAAAATAGCTTAGTAACATTAAACTTCCGCTATCCAAAAGGAACTTCAGCAGAAGAATTACAAGCAAAAGTTCAAGCAACAGTCGGTGAAACGGTCACTGCAACACAAGGAGATCGCAACCAAGAACCGCATTATGTACCAGTTGATGATCCATTGGTGGCAACGTTACTACAAGTTTACGAAGACCATACAGGCGAAAAAGGCCAAGAACAAATCATTGGTGGCGGTACTTATGGCCGCTTATTAAAACGTGGTGTTGCCTATGGCGCAATGTTCCCTGGCTACACAGACACAATGCACCAAGCCAACGAATTTATGGAATTAGATGACTTATTCCGAGCAGCTGCTATTTATGCAGATGCGATTTATCGTTTAGCGAAGTAAAGTAAAAAAGCTGTTTTCGATTTTCGAAAACAGCTTTTTTTGCAATTTTTGCCTTTTAAAAACCCAAAATCAGAACCGTCAATTTACTGAAAATTTCTTGCAAATCAAAGGATCCCACGATACGATAAATAGGAGAAAAGGCAATGAGTGAAACACTTATTGTTAACTATTTAATCAAAGGACGTGTGAAGATGAACGTAGAAGAATTAGTTCAAAAAGCAAAAGATTTAATTGGAGAAGGCAACGTGGAACATGCGCAACAATTCATTGAAGAACATAAAGATGAATTAGGCGAACACTATCATAAAATTACAGCGATGTTAGCTGATACAACGACCGATGGTTTGTTTGATAAAATTAAAGGATTGTTTCAATAGTCGTAATTAAAAAGGCAAAACACAGTTAACCACGCACTGTGTTTTGCCTTTTTTGCCATGTAAAGTTTGACAACATCAACAAATAGTAAAAGATATTACCATACAATAAATATAGATTCGTTATTTTAAGGAAAGTAAAGAAATTAAGGTAAGAGATTCTTAAATAGATAATGTTATTTTTGTTATGTATATAATTCTATTAGTTTACAAAAACTATAAATACCCCTTTTTTTAAGAAAATAAGAATGGTAAACTTTAAGTAGCGGTATTCAGTTTGATTAATTTGAAAGCGATTACTTTCTGGTTGTAAACAAAAAAAGCGCCGAAACAGCGCCACTTTACAGTTGATTACGGTTAAAACCTTATTTTAACTTGCTATGTTGTTTAGAATAGTCCCAAAAGAACTTAACTAAATTATAGCATAGAATAAAAATCATTCAAGTAGTAATTTAAAAAAAGGAGTGGAAATAAAATGAAGAAAGACTACGTTATTGGGCTGGATATAGGGACTAATTCTGTCGGCTGGGCAGTTATGACAGAAGACTATCAGTTGGTGAAGAAAAAAATGCCTATTTATGGAAACACTGAAAAAAAGAAAATCAAGAAAAATTTTTGGGGTGTGCGTTTATTTGAAGAAGGGCATACAGCCGAAGATCGCCGATTAAAAAGAACAGCACGACGAAGAATTAGTCGTCGACGGAATCGTTTACGCTACTTACAAGCTTTTTTTGAAGAAGCGATGACAGCTTTGGATGAAAACTTTTTTGCTCGTTTACAAGAGAGTTTTTTAGTGCCTGAAGATAAGAAGTGGCACAGACATCCGATTTTTGCTAAGTTGGAAGATGAAGTAGCTTACCATGAAACGTATCCGACAATCTACCATTTACGCAAAAAATTAGCAGATTCATCTGAGCAAGCAGATTTACGACTAATTTATTTGGCGTTGGCACATATTGTCAAATATCGTGGACATTTTTTAATTGAAGGAAAATTAAGTACAGAAAATATTTCTGTTAAAGAACAATTTCAACAATTTATGATCATTTATAACCAAACCTTTGTGAATGGAGAGAGTCGCTTAGTTAGTGCGCCATTACCTGAATCTGTCTTGATTGAGGAAGAGTTGACTGAAAAAGCTTCTCGTACTAAAAAATCTGAAAAAGTCTTACAACAATTTCCTCAAGAAAAAGCTAATGGCTTATTTGGTCAGTTCTTAAAGCTAATGGTAGGGAATAAAGCTGACTTTAAAAAAGTTTTTGGTTTGGAAGAAGAAGCCAAAATAACTTACGCTAGTGAAAGCTATGAAGAAGATTTAGAAGGCATTTTAGCAAAGGTTGGGGATGAATATAGTGACGTGTTTTTAGCTGCTAAAAATGTGTACGATGCAGTTGAATTATCAACGATTTTAGCAGATTCGGATAAAAAAAGTCACGCGAAATTATCTTCTAGCATGATTGTCCGTTTTACAGAACATCAAGAAGATTTAAAAAATTTCAAACGATTTATTCGTGAAAATTGTCCAGACGAATATGATAATCTCTTTAAAAATGAACAGAAAGACGGCTATGCAGGCTATATTACACACGCAGGTAAGGTTTCACAGCTTAAATTTTACCAGTATGTTAAGAAAATCATTCAAGATATTGCTGGAGCAGAATATTTTTTAGAAAAAATTGCTCAAGAAAACTTTTTAAGAAAGCAACGGACCTTTGATAATGGGGTGATTCCTCATCAAATTCATTTGGCTGAGTTACAAGCAATCATTCATCGTCAAGCGGCCTATTATCCATTTTTAAAAGAAAATCAAGAAAAAATTGAACAACTGGTTACATTTCGAATTCCTTATTATGTCGGACCATTATCAAAAGGAGATGCAAATACCTTCGCTTGGTTAAAACGTCAAAGTGAGGAACCAATTCGTCCTTGGAACCTTCAAGAAACCGTTGATTTGGACCAATCAGCGACAGCCTTTATTGAACGAATGACCAATTTTGATACGTATTTACCTTCTGAAAAAGTTTTACCGAAACATAGTTTGTTATATGAAAAGTTTATGGTATTTAATGAATTGACCAAGATTTCTTATACGGATGATCGAGGAATCAAAGCCAATTTTTCAGGTAAGGAAAAAGAAAAAATCTTTGATTATCTGTTTAAGACGCGTCGAAAAGTTAAGAAAAAGGATATCATTCAATTCTATCGAAACGAATATAATACGGAGATTGTCACGCTTAGTGGACTTGAAGAAGACCAATTTAATGCTAGTTTTAGCACGTATCAGGATTCACTGAAATGTGGTTTGACAAGAGCAGAATTAGACCACCCAGATAATGCCGAAAAATTGGAAGATATCATAAAAATTTTAACTATTTTTGAAGATCGGCAACGAATTCGGACGCAACTTTCCACATTCAAAGGGCAGTTCTCAGCAGAAGTACTAAAAAAATTAGAACGCAAGCACTACACTGGCTGGGGAAGATTGTCGAAAAAATTAATCAATGGTATCTACGATAAAGAATCGGGTAAAACAATTTTGGACTATTTAATTAAAGATGATGGGGTCTCAAAACACTATAATCGCAATTTTATGCAACTGATTAATGATTCACAATTATCTTTTAAAAATGCTATTCAAAAAGCACAGTCCAGTGAACATGAAGAAACATTAAGTGAAACTGTCAATGAATTAGCTGGTAGCCCAGCAATAAAAAAAGGAATTTATCAAAGTTTAAAAATTGTCGATGAACTAGTCGCGATTATGGGTTATGCGCCTAAGCGGATTGTTGTCGAAATGGCACGTGAAAATCAAACGACTAGCACTGGCAAGAGAAGATCCATCCAACGCTTGAAAATAGTTGAAAAAGCAATGGCCGAAATCGGCAGCAATTTATTAAAAGAACAACCAACGACTAATGAACAGTTACGAGATACCCGTCTTTTCCTTTACTATATGCAAAATGGTAAAGATATGTACACGGGAGATGAATTATCGCTTCATCGTTTATCTCACTATGATATTGATCATATTATCCCACAAAGTTTTATGAAAGACGATTCATTGGATAACCTAGTTTTAGTGGGCTCTACTGAAAATCGAGGGAAATCCGATGATGTACCTAGCAAGGAAGTTGTTAAGGATATGAAAGCTTATTGGGAGAAATTATATGCTGCTGGCTTAATTAGTCAACGGAAATTCCAACGTCTGACCAAGGGGGAGCAAGGTGGCTTGACTCTCGAAGACAAAGCGCATTTTATCCAACGACAATTAGTAGAAACTCGTCAAATTACCAAAAATGTTGCAGGGATCTTAGATCAACGCTACAATGCCAAGTCAAAAGAGAAAAAAGTCCAAATCATCACCTTGAAAGCTAGTTTAACGAGCCAATTTCGTTCGATTTTTGGCTTGTATAAAGTTCGTGAAGTGAATGATTATCACCATGGACAAGATGCTTATTTAAACTGTGTGGTCGCAACCACGTTATTAAAAGTTTATCCTAATTTAGCACCAGAATTTGTTTACGGAGAATATCCTAAGTTCCAGACCTTTAAAGAAAATAAAGCCACGGCGAAGGCTATAATTTATACAAATTTGCTGCGCTTTTTCACGGAAGATGAACCACGGTTCACGAAGGATGGCGAAATTCTTTGGAGTAACAGTTATTTAAAAACTATCAAAAAAGAATTAAATTACCATCAAATGAATATTGTCAAAAAAGTAGAAGTGCAAAAAGGCGGTTTTTCAAAAGAGTCGATTAAACCCAAAGGACCATCGAATAAATTGATTCCTGTCAAAAATGGTTTGGATCCCCAAAAATATGGCGGTTTTGATAGTCCTATAGTTGCTTATACAGTGCTATTCACGCATGAAAAAGGTAAAAAACCTCTTATTAAACAGGAGATACTGGGCATTACGATTATGGAAAAAACAAGGTTTGAACAAAATCCTATTCTTTTTTTAGAGGAGAAAGGCTTCCTACGGCCTCGTGTATTAATGAAATTGCCTAAGTATACACTGTATCAATTTCCAGAGGGACGCCGGCGCTTATTAGCCAGCGCTAAAGAAGCACAAAAAGGGAACCAGATGGTTTTACCTGAACATTTACTTACATTACTGTACCATGCGAAACAATGTTTGTTACCAAATCAATCAGAAAGTTTGGCTTATGTAGAACAACATCAACCAGAATTTCAAGAGATTTTAGAGAGAGTGGTTGACTTTGCTGAAGTGCATACATTAGCCAAGTCAAAAGTCCAGCAAATTGTGAAACTTTTTGAAGCAAATCAAACAGCAGATGTGAAAGAGATTGCGGCATCCTTTATCCAACTTATGCAGTTTAATGCGATGGGCGCACCAAGTACGTTTAAATTTTTCCAAAAAGACATTGAGCGAGCACGCTACACGTCAATCAAAGAAATTTTTGATGCCACTATCATTTACCAATCGACTACGGGCCTGTATGAAACACGCAGAAAGGTTGTCGACTAGATGGGCTGGCGAACGGTAGTGGTTAACAAGCATTCAAAATTATCCTATAAAAACAATCATCTTGTTTTTAAAGCAATTGATCACCAAGAATTAATTCATTTGTCTGAGATTGATGTTTTGTTGTTGGAAACAACGGACATTTCGTTAACCACGATGCTATTAAAACGATTAATTGATGAAAAAATATTAGTGTTATTTTGCGATGATAAGCGTTTGCCAATTGGTAAAATTTTGCCCTTTTATGGACGGCATGATAGTAGCTTGCAATTGACACGCCAGTTGGCTTGGACGGAAGAACGAAAAGGTCAAGTTTGGACAGCGATCATTGCACAAAAAATCACCAATCAGAGTTTACACTTAGCGCAACGAGACTATGGTCAAAAGGCTGCTGCTTTGTTAGCTATGCGCGCTGAATTACGTCTGTTTGATCCAGCCAATCGAGAAGGTCATGCAGCTCGAAGTTATTTTAATACTCTCTTCGGCAATGATTTTACACGTGAACAAGAAAATGACATTAATGCTGGTTTAAATTATGGTTATACGTTGTTATTAAGTATTTTTGCTCGAGAGTTAGTCCAGACAGGTTGTTTTACACAACTAGGACTAAAACATGCCAACCAATTTAATGACTTTAACTTAGCAAGTGATCTTATGGAGCCTTTTCGTCCATTGGTAGATCAAATCATTTATGAGAATAGAAAAGAAGCATTTCCGATAATGAAACGTAAGTTATTTGCTTTGTTTATGAATACGTATATGTACAAGAAAAAACAAATGTTTTTAACCAATATTACTACCGATTATACAAAACATGTAGTAAAAGTTCTGAATCAAGAGGAGGAAGGAGTTCCAGAGTTTGGGATATGAGTTATCGATATATGCGTCTATTATTAATGTTTGATATGCCGACGGACACAGCCAGTGACCGCAAAGCGTATCGGAAGTTCCGGAAATTTTTGATTAATGAAGGATTTATTATGCATCAATTTTCGGTTTACAGCAAAATTTTGTTGAATGATACTGCTAATAAAGCAATGTTGGCTCGCTTAAAGCAGAATAATCCGCAAAGAGGACTAATTACACTATTAAATGTAACAGAAAAACAATTTTCTCGAATGATTTATTTGCATGGAGAACAAGACAATCGAGTTGCTAATTCAGATGAACGGATTGTCTTTTTAGGAGAAGAATAGATGAGAGTTAATTTTTCTTTATTGGAAGAACCCATTGAAATTGAAAAAGCCACCTTTTTAACGATTAAAGACGTTCAAACCTTTGCCCATCTAGTGAAGTTAATTTATCAATATGATGGGGAAAATGATTTAAAACTATTTGATGCGCAACAAAAAGGGCTGAAACCAACGGAATTATTTGTTGTTACGGATATTTTAGGCTATGACGTTAATTCGGCTGCTACGCTGAAATTAATCTATGGGGATTTAGAAGCACAATTAAATGATAAACCAGAAGTCAAATCAATGATTGAGAAGTTAACTGGAACAATTAGTCAATTAATTGGCTATGAATTGTTGGAACATGAAATGGATTTGGAAGAAGATGGCATCACTGTGCAGGAACTTTTCAAAGCTCTTGGAATCAAAATCGAAACAACGAGTGATACGATTTTTGAAAAAGTTATGGAAATTACACAAGTACATCGTTATTTATCAAAGAAAAAATTATTGATTTTTATTAATGCGTGTACGTATTTGACAGAGGATGAAGTGCAACAAGTGGTAGAATATATCTCTTTAAATAATGTGGATGTCCTGTTTTTAGAACAAAGGGTGGTCCAGAACAGATTCCAATATATTTTGGACGAAAACTTTTATTTGAGTTATGAAAAAGCTTAAATTGTTATTGATTAGTGGTTCATTCTAAACTGAAATCTAGCTATGGATAAGTGATGCGAGTACGGAACTTTGGAGAAAAAATAATTCTCCGAGGTTTTAGAGTCATGTTGTTTAGAATGGTACCAAAACACTGCTCATTCGTTTTCTCCTCCTAACACGCTGTTTTAGAGTCATGTTGTTTAGAATGGTACCAAAACCAGCGCCGGAAAAGTAGCAAGCCCCACAGTGTTTTAGAGTCATGTTGTTTAGAATGGTACCAAAACACGTGCCTTCAAATCCAAAAAAGGTTTGTTGTTTTAGAGTCATGTTGTTTAGAATGGTACCAAAACTGGCTTGTAATGCCTGAGTTACAGTCTTCTGTTTTAGAGTCATGTTGTTTAGAATGGTACCAAAACAAACACTTCTTCTGCTAAAACAACATTTTCGTTTTAGAGTCATGTTGTTTAGAATGGTACCAAAACATCGTTAATTGATGATGTAGCCAACGCCATGTTTTAGAGTCATGTTGTTTAGAATGGTACCAAAACACCACTTGAACGGAATACTGGAACGTTTTCGTTTTAGAGTCATGTTGTTTAGAATGGTACCAAAACAGGGATTGTTGGGATTAGTGAAACATCTGTGTTTTAGAGTCATGTTGTTTAGAATGGTACCAAAACTGTTCTGTAAGGCTGTAGATCGGCCGGACTGTTTTAGAGTCATGTTGTTTAGAATGGTACCAAAACATTTCCTTTCGTAGTGATCACAAAATTTTCGTTTTAGAGTCATGTTGTTTAGAATGGTACCAAAACACCAGAAATAAAAGTTGACGTAAGTATTGAGTTTTAGAGTCATGTTGTTTAGAATGGTACCAAAACTAAGGGCAAAACTGAAAACGATACAACGATGTTTTAGAGTCATGTTGTTTAGAATGGTACCAAAACGCTAAAGGATTTTTGATGATGTTTTCTCGTGTTTTAGAGTCATGTTGTTTAGAATGGTACCAAAACGGTGTCTATGTTTCGGAAGCCCCTTTCTTGGTTTTAGAGTCATGTTGTTTAGAATGGTACCAAAACTGATGAAAACCGATGGTATTTACTTTCACAGTTTTAGAGTCATGTTGTTTAGAATGGTACCAAAACCACTTGTCCAATATGAATGTGTTGTTCTATGTTTTAGAGTCATGTTGTTTAGAATGGTACCAAAACTTAGTTATTGAACCTCAACGCACACCATTGGTTTTAGAGTCATGTTGTTTAGAATGGTACCAAAACATTAAGTTCGACTGGAAGGCTCTTATAGGTGTTTTAGAGTCATGTTGTTTAGAATGGTACCAAAACTAATCATGAGTGGGGATCGCTGCTTTATGAGTTTTAGAGTCATGTTGTTTAGAATGGTACCAAAACTAATATAGGCGCCTAATCGTTTATAATGAGGTTTTAGAGTCATGTTGTTTAGAATGGTACCAAAACTGTTTTAAATTCATACATAACGAAACATGTGTTTTAGAGTCATGTTGTTTAGAATGGTACCAAAACTTAGAAAAGACGTGACAGAGCAAACAGCGCGTTTTAGAGTCATGTTGTTTAGAATGGTACCAAAACAGGTACAATTTATGGATTGTCACATGTCATGTTTTAGAGTCATGTTGTTTAGAATGGTACCAAAACTGATGAAAACCGATGGTATTTACTTTCACAGTTTTAGAGTCATGTTGTTTAGAATGGTACCAAAACTTATGCAGAAAAATTAGAGCAGCTGAAAAAGTTTTAGAGTCATGTTGTTTAGAATGGTACCAAATCTCTAATGAGCATTCATTACATATGTAGAACGTTTTAGAGTCATGTTGTTTAGTTTTCGCAAATACGATATGATTGATGTAAAAATATCATTGATATGTATAAATATGGTTATTATATAAAAAATATAAGTAACGAATTAAAGCTTTGCTAGAGCAAGTGATGCGATTACGAAATTATTTAATTTTAGAGTCACGTTATTTATTACTTTACGAATAGAGAGTACGATTAGTTAAATATTTAGTTTTACAGCTATGTTGTTATTATATGTGTTGAACGAAGTTATTGATTTTAAAAGTAGTTGTTCCTCCTTTTTTTATATGCTACAATTTTTCTATATTAATCATTAGTTAAATATTTAAGGAGGTGATTATAATAAGAAGGAAAGGATTTAACAAAATAAAAAAAGAAATGGAATATGTTAAAGTAGTTACGAATTTACTAATGGTATCAAAATTTTTTACGCTACAGTCCGATGAAGATTTACATACATTAACTCTGTTTGGAACATTACTTATTTAATATTTATAGACGCTTTGTAATGAATGCGCTTTCTACGAAACTGGATAATAAAAATTGGCATTTTTCAAATGCTACTTTATGTAGTTTACTTTTTTATAGTGGCTATGTATGTTCGCATTTATTTCTTTTGAATAAAAATCACTTATCTATAAATCAAGAATTAATCCCCAATTTATTGAAAATGACACTCCCTGTTTTATTAATATTTCATGCTTTTGTTGTACTATTTGATGATACAAAAAAGTAAAACTGAGGCCCCAATTAAAGTCAAGTTAACCACATTGAAAGATAGAACTTTCAATGTGGTTAAAGATGCTTAATGAGATTCATGAAACATAGAAAGCGGATTAATTTCCTATGCTCTTTATTTGTATATTTTCTTGGGAATCATTATTGATTGTGGATTAAAAAGATAATCCGCTCCCCGTTTCACCACAGGCATATTCGTAATAGCTAAAATGAAGAGGGCTAAGAAGAAAAGTGCCAGGATTCGGAAAGTAAACCATTCTTTAAAGAGTGTGTCTAATTGCAAACCACTTTCCAACAGAATAATTAAGGGCATATGCAAGAGATAAGGGTAGAGGGTATCTTTTCCGAGGGCGCTTAAAGGTAACTTTCGTTTCGGCAATAATGCAAACCAAGAAAGAGACACCAATGCTGCAGCAACGTAAAAGAACAGCTGAATGAAACTACTGTATTCAAAGGCCGGACTAATTTCAGCGTAGGAAGCCCAACCAGTTAAGAAGCCCCAAAATTTCGTTGCCAATGACCATTGACTATTTACAAATAAAAAGGAGCTTAAAATTACGCCTATCGCTGCCCATTTGACTTTGCGATGATCTAAAAAGGTTTGTAGCTTTTGAATATCCATTAAGTAGCCACAATAAAAGAAAGGGAAGAAGCCCAGAGTCCGTCCTAAAGACAAGAAACCTTCCACAGGTAAATAGCCTGAGGCGCAGCCGATAACAATGATGATTGGCAACATGATTTTCGGCTGAACGCGCTGAAGAAAGATGGTAATTAAGTAGAAACTTGCTAAGGAAAGTAAGTACCAAGGAACGCCTGTTTCGTTCAGTAAATCAAAATTCATTTTATTTGCAAAGGCGAAATTAGCAAGCGTAATCAACAACTTCGCTAAGAGATAAAGCCAAACAAAGGAAAGTAAGCGTAGATATTTTCGTTGTTTAATTGCATGTTTACTAAAGAGTCCAGAGACAAAAATAAAGGCTGGCATATGGAATGAATAGATCCAAAAGTTGATCGTTTCCATGAGTCGTGAAGGAGAAGCTTCACGATCTAAAATATGCCCAAAAATCACTAAGAAAATTAAAAAAAGTTTCACGTTGTCCCATTTATAAATTCGCTTGTCGTTTTCCATAACGATCACTCCTTTTAGTAGAAAACAGTTCACTTTTGTTTAAGGCAGAAGAGGACAATTTTTCCATTCATTGAGTAGATAATTGTAGATACGAACCGGCAGCCGTTAAATGAGCCCCACATACTTGCGCTTAAAACAAAAAATTAGGCAGGATGTTAGTCTTAAATTATACTGAAAGAGTGACGATCCTCCAAAGATTTTGTTTATTAAGAAGTGAAAGATGCGGTGAAAATAAATGATAAAATTTCAAAATGTTTCAAAAGTATATCAAGAAAATGCTGTTTTGTCCGATGTGAATTTAACAATCCAACAAGGCGAATTTTTTGTATTAGTAGGGCCGAGTGGTAGTGGAAAAACGACGACTTTGAAAATGATTAATCGGCTCATTGAGCCAACGACAGGTGAAGTGGCTCTCAATGAACAAGCGGTAACCAATTATCCTTTACGTGAATTACGACTAAAAATTGGCTATGTTCTTCAGCAAATTGCCTTATTTCCTAACTTAACCGTGGCGGAAAATATTGAGTTGATTCCTGAAATGAAAAAATGGCCCAAAGAGCAACGCAGAGAGCGAACCATTGAACTATTGAAAAAAGTTCAGCTGAATCCTGAGGAATATCTGCATCGTAAGCCAGCAGCGCTTTCAGGAGGCGAGCAACAACGTATTGGAATTTTACGCGCCATTGCAGCTGAACCAGAAGTGATTTTAATGGATGAACCTTTTAGCGCGCTAGATCCGATTTCAAGACATCATCTTCAACGTTTGGTGAAAGAACTTCATCAGGAATTAGCGAGTACCATTGTTTTTGTGACCCATGATATGAATGAAGCTTTACTGTTAGGAGAGCGCATCTGTATTATGGACGCTGGCAAAATTATTCAAGTCGATACGCCAGAAGCCATTCAAAAACATCCGAAAAATAATTTTGTCGGTCAATTTTTCAAACAATCTTCGCCAGAACTAGCGAACTATTGTGGCGCTGACTTGACTGCATTTTTAGAAGCCGCAGATGAGACGATTGAGCCAGTGCCAACTGTTTTCATGGAAACCAATTTAAAAGAGATTGTCCAACTCATTAATGCACAAGAGAAAGCAAATTTAGTAGAAAAACAACAAGTTTTAGGGTGTATCACCTCAAAAACGATTACTCGTTTTATGGAACAGCTGTTGGAAAGCGAGGGACAGTAGATGCAAGCACTGATTGAAACTTTTTTCGCTCGAAAAGAAGAATATCTGCAAGCGTTAATCGAGCATATGCAATTGTCCTTTATCTCGTTATTATTCGCTGCGTTGATTGCAATTCCTTTAGCCATTTATTTAACAAGTCATCGTAAGTTAGCGGAAAGTCTGTTACAAGTGACTGGGATTTTCCAAACCATCCCTTCTTTAGCCTTGCTAGGCTTACTGATTCCGTTAATTGGTATTGGTCAACCACCGGCAATTGTTGCGCTAGTGATTTATGCCTTATTCCCAATTTTACAAAACACCTATACTGGTTTGACGGAAATTGATCCTTCGTTAGAAGAAGCCGCAGAAGCATTTGGGATGAGTAAAAAAGAAAAACTGTTTAAGTTTGAGTTACAAATGGCATTACCATTTATTATTTCTGGGATTCGAACGGCTACCGTTTTAATTATTGGTACGGCCACGTTGGCGGCGTTAATTGGAGCAGGCGGTTTAGGGACCTTCATTTTATTAGGAATTGATCGAAATAATTTATCGTTGATTTTTATTGGAGCTCTTTCATCAGCTGCACTAGCAGTCTTATTTAATTATGGAATTCATTGGTTGGAAAAAGCGAATGGGCGGCGACTAATCATTGGTGGTACTATTTTAGGCCTTTTGTTAGGTGGTTCATTTTTCTGGAATCAACAAACTTCTTCAAAGGAAAAACAGCTAACAATTGCTGGCAAATTAGGAGCGGAACCAGATATTATTATTAATATGTATAAAGCCTTAATTGAAGAAAATAGCGACATTCAGGTGACGTTAAAGCCAAACTTTGGCAAGACTACTTTTTTATATAATGCCTTGAAATCAGATGAAATCGATCTTTATCCGGAATTTACAGGCACAGTGATCGAAACCTTTTTAAAAAATCCTCCTCAGCTAGACAATCAACCTCAAGTAGTCTATGAAGCGGCACGCGCTGGCTTGAAAAAACAAGAAAACCTTACTTTGTTGAAACCGATGCGCTATGAAAATACGTATGCCGTCGCAGTTAAACGCTCATTTGCAAAAGCGCATCAATTAAAAACGATTAGTGATTTACAGAAAATTAGCAATCAGTTGAAAGCAGGTTTTACGTTAGAATTTATTGATCGGCAAGATGGTTATAAGGGATTACAAGAAAAATATCATTTAAATCTGAATGTCCAATCGATGGAACCGGCGTTACGCTATCAAGCGATTAATAATGGTGAGGTAAATGTGATTGATGCCTATTCAACGGATAGTGAATTGAGACAATACGATTTAGTAACGTTAGAAGATGATCAAGCGCTATTTCCGCCTTATCAAGGAGCACCACTTATTAAAACAGCAACGTTGGAAAAATATCCAGAATTAGCAGAAATATTGAATAAATTGGCAGGAAAAATTAGCGAAGAAGAAATGAGTGAAATGAATTATCAAGTCAATGTGGAAGGGCAAGATCCTAGCATAGTGGCGAAAGACTATTTAAAAGAAAAGAATCTTCTTAAATAAGTATTTTTTACTGAAAAAGACTGGTATATAAACATTTATCCAGTCTTTTTCAGATAAATAAAGAGTTTAATGTGAAAAGTACCTGTATTTTTACTCATTTTTGGATATAATAAAAGAAATGAATGGAGAGGAGTGGTCTATATGAAAAAAGCAGAACGTCAACGTTTGATTAAACAATTAATTATGCAACAAGAAATTGAAACACAAGATGAATTAATCACTCGTTTGGAAGAACTTGGCGTCCGAGCCACTCAAGCGACTGTTTCAAGAGATATCCGTGAAATGAGTATTGTTAAAACACATGGTGCAGATGGTCGTGTCAAATATGCAATTTTTTCTCAAGCACAAGGCACAAGCAGTGAAGAGAAATTACGAGAATCAGTAAAAGATTCAGTTGTTCGAATGGAGCGAGTACAATTTATTGTCATCTTGCATACAGAGATGGGAAATGCCGATGTGGTGAGTAACTTTTTAGATGAAGTAGCTTATCCAGAAGTGGCTGGTACAGTGGCTGGTGCGGATACAATTATTGTGATTACACGTTCAGAAGAGGATGCGGAACACTTTATCGAACGCATCGAAAATATGATTTTTTAAAATTGAAAGCATCAATAGAAGGGAGTTTTTTTCTTGGTAGAATTGAAAGCGCTACAAAATGGTTCGGATATTCGGGGAATTGCTTTGGATACGGAAGAGCAAACTGCAACATTAACCGCAACAGCAGTAGCCGAAATTGCGGTGGGCGTGGTTCGTTGGTTACAGGATAAAAAACAGCTGCCACGAAAGGCACAACAGCGCCTGACAATTGCAATCGGACATGATAGTCGTCTAACGGCGGAGCCGATTAAGCAAGCATTAGTAGATACGTTTCTTTCATTAGGCATTCAGGTGATTGACGTTGGTTTAGCTACGACGCCTGCTATGTTTATGGCTACTCAATTTCCAACGCTTCAATGTGATGCAGCGATTATGATCACAGCTAGCCATTTGCCTTACTACTTTAATGGCTTGAAGTTCTTCACAGCAGAAGGTGGAGCAGAGAAAGAAGATATTCGGTATATTTTATCTCATACTGATCCGCTGACAGCCAATGAAAATGGCACACTGATGAAGCAAGAGTTACTGCCAATTTATGCGGAGCATTTGGTGGCAAAAATTCGCCAAGGAATTCATTCGCCAGAAGAGAAACCTTTACAGGGCTTTAGAATTATCGTTGATGCGGGTAATGGGGCTGGGGGCTTCTTTGCGGAGCAGGTTCTTCAAGTTTTGGGCGCTGATACGACGGGATCACAGTTTTTAGAACCAGATGGGCATTTTCCTAATCATGTACCTAATCCAGATAATTCTGAAGCAATGAAAAGTATTCAAACGGCTGTTTTAGCTAATCAGGCAGATTTGGGCATTATTTTTGATACAGATGTAGATCGTTCGGCTGTGGTGGACCAATCAGGTGAGGTACTAAACCGAAATAATTTAATTGCTGTTTTAGCGGCAATCGTTTTAAAAGAAGCGCCTGGTAGTTATATTGTGACAAATTCGCCAACCTCAAGTCATTTAAAAACATTTATTGAAGAAAAAGGCGGCCAACAGATTCGTTATATTTCTGGTTACCGAAATGTCATTAATAAAATGATTGAATTGAATCATGGGGGCTTTCAGACACCGTTAGCCATTGAAACCAGTGGTCATGCAGCGTTTCAAGAAAACTACAATCTGGATGATGGTGCATATGTCGTGGCCAAAATTTTAATGTTGTTACCAGAATTGAAACAAAACAATCAAACGTTAGGTGATCTGATTGCTACATTGAAGCAACCGGCAGAAACCAACGAATTTCGCTTCAAAATTACTGCGGAGGATGTTACTTGTTATGGGCAACAAGTCTTGCGAGACTTTGAATTGTTTGTAGAAAGTCAAGCAGACTTTGCTGTGGACCGTGAAAACCAAGAAGGTGTTCGGGGAAACGTGTCTGGTCAATATGGCAGTGGGTGGTTTTTGCTACGCTTAAGTCTGCATGAACCGTTGCTTGTTCTTCAGGTAGAGAATGACCAAAGCGATAAAAATGCGTGTGTCATCGAAAAAATTGCCACTTTTTTACAAAAATACGAGGAAATAGATAGTCAGCAGATAGAAAATAATTTAGGAAATTAAAGGTGTTCTTATGGAAAATGTTTTAAAAGGAAAACACATTGGCTTTTCTCATTTTAGAGAAGAATATATCGAACATATTGCAAAACAGCAATGGGATAATGAATTGCTTCGGCATTTGAGCTGGGATGCTTTACATCCGTGGGGGCTTGAAGAATGGAAAGATTTCACAATTAATAAAGGAGAAGATGATCGATTTCTATTTGCTATTTTAGAAAATACGACAGAGGAATTTATTGGTTGGGTTTCGTTGTCTGATGTACAGTTGAAAAATAGAGGGGCCAATTTAGGGATTGCTATTTTACAAAAAGAGCAACGTGGTCAAGGATATGGCTTTGAGGCGGTGTCTTTAATTTGTAAATTTGCTTTTTATGAATTGGGCTTGCACAAAATCAGATTAGCTGTCAATAGTAACAATCAAAAAGCGATTCATGTTTATGAAAAAGTAGGCTTCAAAAAAGAAGGAATTGATAGAGAAGCGTTATTTCAAGATGGCCAATGGCTGGATATCTACAATTACGGAATTTTACAAAAAGAGTGGCTACAAATGATTAAGGCTGAGAGTTAGCTCAGGAACTGTTTAACACCAAGACACTGAGCAAACGCAGATATGCCGTTCTCAGCAGTGAATGTGCGGTAAAATAAAAAAACAGAAGAAATCGGCGGTTACCGTCCGATTTCTTCTGTTTTTTTACCATAGGCCAGGCGCTGCAGTCACAACGATTTGTTTTTTTGTAAACGGATGGAGTAAATGAAGTTGTGAAGCATGGAGCATTAAACGAGCTGCCTGCGATTTTGGGTTGTATAACGGATCACCAATAATTGGATGCCCTTCGCTAGCTAAATGGACCCGAATTTGGTGCGTCCGACCTGTTTCTAAAACACAGGTAACTGCGGTTTGATTGTTAGAAAGAGCTTGGACCACTTGGACATGTGTAATCGCTGAATCCCCTTTTTGAGGATCAATCCGTCGTTTCCGGCGATCATGTCGATCACGACCAATCGGCTGATTGATTGTCTGTTCTTTTTGGTTAAAGTGACCAGCTACAATCGCTTGATATTGACGGTAAATTTGTTTTGTTTCTAATAAACGCCCTAAAATAGGTAAGACAAAAGGATTTTTAGCAAAGACAATCGCACCACTGGTTTCTTTATCTAATCGATGAACGACATAAGGGACCTGATTTTTCTCGGCTAAATAGGCAGCAACATGATTTAACAAGGTGTCTGTTTCCTGTGGCTGATTTGGATGGGTTTTAATGCCATAAGGTTTATTTACAATCATTAAATGTTCATCTTCATATAGAACTTTCACATGCGTTGCTTCCCCCAAATGAATAGTGGGACGCACATAATCGGTTTCTTCAAACGTTAAGGTGACACAATCGCCAGCTTGGACTGGAAAATGAAAAGCAGCTGTTTCTCCGTTGATTTTGACATTTTTTCGCGTGCGTAAAAAATGGCGCACTTTTCGAGGGACTAGCCACTCATTTTCTAATAGTTCTTTTACAGTCATTGTTGAAAAATTTTCAGGTAATCTCATTGAATATTCCACCAAATCCCACCTTTCACTGATTCGCTATTTAGTGTAACAAAGCTACTCAAAAGGTCAAGTCAGAACGGAAAAAAGCTGAAATTTGTTAGAAAGGCAGTTCCTTGAGAGATTCTTAAACAAATTTACATAAAAAACGAAGAAAAGCATGATAGAATAGAGGCTAAATAAAGACTCGTTTCTAAACGTAAGCAATTATTTACCTCTAGTGAAGGCCACATTTCCTTTGCTACAGCGAAAAGACCATTGAAATTGTTTTTCAAGAATTTTTCATGCTTTAGACCTAGGTCGTACCCACAAGAATATGGTAGACTTAGCCAAGAAACGTAAACAGAGGGAGTACTATGGACAATCTTAAACAATTTTTTAGTAAAGTCGGTGTCGGATTACGTCATTTTTGGACGTGGATAAAGCCTTATTTAATACAATTCCATCAAGCCAGAAAGCGGATTTGGAAAAAGTATCAAATCAATAAAATTTTCTTGTTGATTGGTTTGGTAGTCGCTTTAGGTGCCAGTATTTATTTATTTTACTTAGCCAAGTCCGCAAACGTTGAGACCCTAAAATCGGGGCTAAGTGAATCAACACGTGTTTATGATGAATCAGGAGAGGAAGTCGGAAAATTATTCGGGCAAAAAGGGACTTTTGTGGAACTGGATAATATTTCTCCTTATATTCAAGATGCGGTTATTTCAACTGAAGATCGCGGGTTTTATCAACATAAAGGGTATTCCATCAAAGGGATTGCTCGTGCGGTTGTTGGAAAATTGACCTTCGGGAAAATCGGTGGCGGTGGTGGCGGAAGTACAATTACGCAGCAATTAGCCAAAAATGCTTACTTAACGCAAGAGCAAACGTTAGATAGGAAAGCCAGAGAATTATTCTTAGCGATTGAAATCGAAAAGAAATATTCGAAAAAAGATATCTTGGCAATGTATTTAAATAATTCTTATTTTGGTAATGGTGTCTGGGGCGTGCAAGATGCAGCTCGTAAATATTTTGGCGTGGATGCGTCCCAAGTTACAGTGGGGGAAGCCGCAACGCTAGCGGGTATGTTAAAAGGGCCAGGAATTTATAACCCAATTGATTACATTGACAATGCCACAGCGCGACGGAATACCGTTTTACAACTAATGGTCGACAATAAAAAACTATCTCAAGAAGAAGCCAATCAAGAAGCGAGTGTTAACTTAGCGAGTCTATTAAATGACACCTATGTTGGCGACGAAAATAGTTACAAATATCCATATTATTTTGATGCGGTAATTGATGAAGCGGTCAATCGTTATAAATTTAAAGAAGAAGATATTTTAAATAAAGGATACAAGATTTACACTTCTTTAAATCAGGGGTATCAAGATGCGATGGATGCAACTTATAAAAATGATGCACTATTTCCACCCAATGCAGAAGACGGTGCCATGGTTCAAAGTGGCTCTGTAGCCATTGATCCGAAAACCGGCGGCGTGCAAGCACTGGTGGGCGGTCGAGGGGAACACGTTTATCGAGGCTTTAACTTTGCAACGCAAACAAAACGTTCACCAGGCTCGTCCTTAAAACCAATTTCTGTCTATACACCAGCTTTAGAGGCTGGCTATAAACCAGACTCTGTTTTAGAAGATAAACCACAAGATTATTATCCAGCGCAAAACTATAGCCGCACGTACAGTGGAGAAGTTCCTATGTATCAAGCCTTAGGAGAAAGCTTAAATTTACCAGCGGTATGGTTATTACATCAAATTGGTTTAGATAAAGGCTATGAAAAAACAGAGAAATTTGGCATTCCGTTATCAGAAAAAGATCGGTACTATGGTTTAGCCCTTGGAGGATTACAAACGGGTGTTTCGCCACTAACTATGGCGGGAGCTTATAGTGCCTTTGCCAATGAAGGCTATAAAACTGAAACGCATTTAATTACAAAAATCGTCGACTCAACTGGCGCAATTGTAGTTGATAATACTAAAGTCAAGAAAGAACAAGTCATTACCAAAGATGTTGCAGACGGGATTACAAGTATGTTACTAGGGGTCTTTAGTTCTGGGAGCGGGGTCAACGCACAACCAGCAGGCTACGTAATGGCTGGTAAAACAGGTACGACAGAAACCAACTTCGATAGTAGTAAAACGAACGATCAGTGGGTGATTGGTTATACACCAGAAGTTGTCATTGCTACTTGGTTAGGCTTCCAAGAAACCAGTAAAACCCATTATTTGGAAGGCAGTAGCGCTACGTATGCCTCACAGGTGTTCAACAGTCAAGCCAGTGGCATCTTGCCACAAGTCAAACAAGCACAATTTCCTGTCGCGGATGCTTATGCCACAGGTGGGAAAGTTGTTGATAGCAACGATAGTTTAACTGGTGGTGCCAATTCTAATTGGCGGGATAACTTGAAAGACTTTGGAAATTCTATTCAAGACGGCGCTAGCAATTTCGGAGATACATTGAATGAAGTTGGGGGACAAATTAAAGACGGCGCGAAAAAAGTCAAAGACAAGATTGAAGGAATTTTCGGAGGCTTATTAGGAAATTAGTTGGGAAAACCTAAGAGAAATGGTACAATAAAGATGAAACTATTGAGAAAAGAGGGATTCCATTGAGTAACATTTATGATACAGCCAATCAGATTGAACGTGAACTACGTGAGTTAGACGAATTTAAAGCATTACAAGCAGCGTATGAAGAAGTAAAAGCAGACGAAGCAGCTTACACATTGTTTAAAGAATTCCAAGGATTCCAACAAGGACTACAAGAAAAACAAATGCGCGGCGAAGAATTCACGGATGAAGATGCTGAAAAAGCACAAAGCATTGCAACGAAAGTGCAAGAAACAGCAGTTATCAACGAATTAATGCAAAAAGAACAAGCGTTTAGCTTAGTTGTCAATGATTTAAACCGAATTATCATGACTCCTGTGCGTGATATGTATAACGATTAATTTACGTAATTGAACTCTGACAAGTTGTCTATAAGACAATTTGTCAGAGTTTTTCTTTTACTGAAAATAAAAAAACGAACAAATTTTCGTATGTTTTTACTGACCAAGCTGGCAGAAAATGATATGATAAAGGAAGGAGAAAAGGAGGGGAAACGATGAAACTATTGCATACAGCTGATTTACACATGGATCGGTCTTTTGAAGGGTTAACTGGGATCCCGACAGCCTTAGCGAAGCGCTTAAGAGAAGCTAATCAACAATTGTTAATGAATATCGTAACAGTTGCCATTCGAGAAGCGGTGGACTTGGTTATTTTTGCAGGAGATACGTTTCATCAAAGTCAGACCTCTATTTCAATGCAAGCCCAATTGATGGCCGCATTAGAACAGTTGAAACAAGCAGAAATTCCTGTGATTCTAACATTTGGGAATCATGATTACTATAAAAAAGACCGCTATTGGTTTTCTTTTCCAGACAATGTTTTTTTATTTGAAAAAGAAATGGTTGAGACACTGTATTTTGAAACGAGAGCGGGCGAACAAGTGGCTGTTTCGGGGTTTAGTTATGAGCATCCCTGGATTGATGAAAATAAAGCACTAGAATTTCCTATCAAACAAGCAGATTCTGACATTCATATTGGGATTTATCATGGAGACACCAGTCGGAAAGCGCAACAAAATTATGCTCCGTTTACATGGAAGGATTTAAAAGCCACTGGCTATAATTATTGGGCATTGGGCCACATTCATCAGCCGCAAATTGTTAGTGAACAACCGCTAATTGTTTATCCTGGAACACCTCAAGGACACACGAAAAAAGAACAGTCTTTACAAGGGGTTGCAGTGGTCACACTTTCCCAAAATCAAGCGACTGTTCAATTTGAAAAAGTCGCAGAAATAGATTGGACGAATGAAGAAGTATCTCTTGCGCAATGCCGTGACACCCAAAGCGTTTTGTCTTATCTTGAAACCAGTTTGCTGACGAAGTGGCATGCGCATCAGCAACAGCAATTGATGGCGTTGACACTGAAAGAAACGCAACATTTGGATGTGACCGTGGTGCAAGCCATTGTCAATGGTGAACTATTAAGCTACTTACAGCAGCAGCTTTTACAAAAAACGCAAGGTGATTTTTTTGTTTATCGCCTAATATTGCAAGCAGAGGAACCAACGAAAGAACCGATCTATTTATCCGCTAGTCCCAACTTATTAACGGCATTAGAAAAAACATACTTAGATCCAGTTATTTTTGAAGATACCACCAAGGAATTGTTACGTTATCCAGAATTTGCTGGAATTTTTTCAATGGATGAGCAGTGGCGATCAGAGAGCTTGCGCCTAGCACATGAGCAAATTAATGAAGACTTTACTATTCAGGAGGACCCACTATGAAATTACTTGCAGTAGAGATTGTGGGCTTTGGAAAATGGCAACAACAGAAAATTACATTTGAATCTGGTAATCAATTGCTGTACGGCGCAAATGAAGTTGGCAAGTCCACATTGTATCAATTCATTCAAGCAATGCTGTTTGGGTTTCCCACAAAGGGCAAAAGAAAACGCGATTACGCACCTAAAAATGGTGGCTCGTATGGTGGTCGTTTGTGGTTGGCACATCCTGTGTTTGGGGAAGTTCAAGTCGAGCGTTTTAAAGAAAAAAATAAAGGGCAAGCAATCATTTATTATCAACAACAAATGGGGGATGAAAAAACCTTACAGCAAATGTTACATCCGCTAACGAAAAAGTTATTTCAAGAGGTTTTTACTTTCCAACAAGAACAATTAATTACGAGTGACAAGTTAACAGAAGAGGAATTGCAAACATCCTTGTTAGCCATTGGTGTTTCTGGTAGTCAACAACTTTTGACTTACCGAAATGCGTACTTTAAAGAAGCACAAAAAATCTTTAAAGGTAAAGGACAGCAGCCATTACTCAATCAGAAGTTGGCGGCTTATCAAGAACTAAAAGAGCAAATTCAAGAGAAAGAAGCGCAGCAACAAACTTTTCAAAAATTAGAAGAAACGATTCGCGAAACAGAACAACGGCGAGTGACACTGCAACAGCAATTAAAAGGAACGCAACAGGGCTTGTTACAGGTTGCGGAACAGCAACGTCACTTTCCCTTGTACGAAGAATGGCAGTCGCTACCTGAAGAAACAGAGAACGTTGTTTTAGTAAAAGAAGACCAAGTTCAATTAGAAGAAACCTTTCAAGAATATATGTACCTAGATAAAGAACGACAACGTTTGACCAAAGAGTTATCTCTTCAGTCAGAAGCGCTCGATGTTCCAGAAGGGTATGCTTTTTACCTAGAACAAGAAGCATTGATTCAACAATTGTTGAATCAACGCTATGATATGCAACAATTGATGACGGAATCGGAATGGATGACCCAAACCTTTGAGCAAAATCGTCAAGAAATGGTCCTTTTAGAGAACGAATGGTCATGGTCGCCTGAACGACCACCACAGCTTTTTTATGACAACGAAACCGTTCAAAAGTGGCGCCAACAACAAGTTGCGTATACGCAAGCTCTTCAAAAAGGACAAGAACAGAAAGCATTCTTGACTTCTCAAATTGAAAATCTGGAAGACCAGTTAACGGATTTTGAAAAAGCGCATGCCGCATTTTTTGGTGAAGCGACGCGTGCCCAAAAAGCGCAGAAAACAAGTCAACCACTTTGGTTATTGCTAGGAAGTATCCTTGCATTACTCGGTTTCTTTTTGCCAAGCCCTTTAAAATGGGGCCTAGTTCTCGTGGGAGTTAGTCTTATCGCGAAAGAAGTGCTTAGCTACGCCACTAGAAAAGAAGTTTCCTCTGATGAAGTGAAAGAAGAGTGGCAGACAAAACTTTCGCAACTAGATTATTTAAATGAACAGTTCCAACAGGCGCTGAATCAAGAACGTGAGGCACAACTGCAAGTGGAACAACTTGAACAAGCAGTAGCGGAGCAAGCCCAAGTCCATCAATTAGGAAAAATGCAACAAATTGATACTTTAATGAATCAGCGGGAATTGATTACGCGCTATTTATTGCTTGTTCAAACAAATGAAGAACTCATGAGTCAATTGAAGGAAAATCAACAAAAACGCCAAGTATTTGAAGAACAAGTCTTCCCATTAATGACGCATTTACCCTTACAAGGAAAGAGTCTTTCCGAAAAGTTACACTTTTTAGAAGGGTTTGCTGAAGAAATGGAGAAAGTTCGCTTTGCTCAAGAGTATCAAGCAGATGGCTATCTCAAACAGCAGTTACGAGAGTTGAAAACTAAACAGCAAGAAGCATTAACACGAATTCAGCCTTTACTAATTCGTTATCGGATTCTATCAATCGCTGATGTTCCAATGAGGATTCAACAGCTGACCACTCAGCAAGCTCAAGTTGGTCGTGGGCAAGAATTAGCGACGCAATTAGGTAATCTGTTTCCAGAAGCGGTAACAGAAGCAACGTTAAAAGACCGTTCTTTACAACTGGCGCAGCAACAAGCATTGGAAGAAAGCCAGTTAGATAAAATACAAGAACAGTATCAAGCGCTGATTTATGAAAAACAACAATTAATGACGGATGGTACCTTAGATGAGTTGTATCAACGCCAAGCAATTTTAAAAGCGGAAATCAAAGAATTAGCTCAACGTTGGTCTGGGTATCAACTGGCGGGGCAACTGTTAATGGACCTATTAACAGAGCTTTCGGAACAACAATTGCCCAGCTTATTACAGTATGCATCAAGCTACTTTGCACTTTTAACAAGCCAGCGTTATCAATCAATCCAAGTAGCCGAAGGTCAACTAGTTGCGGTGACGAAAGAACAAGAAATGTTTTATTTACATGAATTATCAACTGGCACTAAAGATCAATTGATGATGGCTGTTCGTTTTGCCTTTTTAGCAGTCCAAGGCGAGCAACTGATTTGTCCAATTATCATTGATGATGGCTGGTTACACTATGATCATCAAAGAAAAGCCCAATTAGCTGAATTATTTACTAAATTTGGTCAAAAACAGCAAGTCATTTGTTTTTCTTCTGACCAAGAAATGGTAAGCTATTATCAGGACTTACAACAAAGAGTAATTGCGTTAGAAGGAGGAAGCGTCAAGTGAAAAAATTACGTGAATTAACAGTAGAAGAACTTTTTGAATCATTTGTTCTAATTAAAAATGCCGATGTACGTGTAGCTAAAAATGGGAAAAAGTTTATTGCCTTTACCTTTCAAGACACATCTGGCACGATTGACGGAAAATATTGGGACGCCTCTGAGGATGAAATTACACGGTTTACTGCGGGAAACGTTGTTTTACTGAATGGGAAACGAGAAGTTTATCAAAATAAACCCCAAGTAAAAATTTTACACATGCGTTTAGCGACAGCAGAGGAACCAAGCCAGCCAAGTTTATATATGGAACGAGCGCCTTTGAAAAAAGAAGAGATGGTCGAGGAAATCAATCAAGTGATTTTTGAGATTACCAATGCTCATTGGAATCGTATTGTGCGCTATCTCATGACGAAATACCAACAAGAATTTTATGAATTTCCTGCAGCCAAACGGAACCATCATGCTTTTGCGAATGGCTTAGCTTACCACACTGTCTCAATGTTGCGCCTAGGCAAAGCAATTGCTAAGGAATATCCTGAAATTAACACGTCACTATTATACGCGGGGATTATTTTACATGACTTAGGAAAAGTTTTAGAATTATCTGGTGCTATTACGACAGAATATACGGTGGCAGGGAACTTAATTGGTCATTTAGTTTTGGTGGATGAGGAAATTACCAAGGCGTGTTTGGCTTTGAAAATTGATGATCGAGAAGAAGACGTTGTCGTTCTTCGGCACATGGTCTTAGCCCACCATGGACTGTTGGAATATGGCTCACCTGTGCGACCAAGAATTATGGAAGCGGAAATCTTACATCAAATTGATACCATGGATGCGTCCATTCAAATGATGCTAGGGGCAATTCGTCAAACACAGCCTGGGGAGTATACGGAACGAATCTTTGGTTTAGATAACCGCAGTTTCTATGTTCCAAAAGATAAATAAAAAAAGGGAGTGGTCAATCGACCACTCTCTTTTTTATGCTTATTTAGAAGAAGATTCTGTTGTTTTGCTTGAAGAATCTGTTGCTTTTTCAGAGTCGCTTGTTTTGGTATCGCTTGTTTTAGAATCACTTGATTTTGATTCTTTTTTCTCTGAAGAAGCGCTTGAAGATTCAGTTTGCATGTAGCCTGCTAAAGCGTTCTTGAAGGCATCATCTTTAATTTTCACATTGGCCGCTTTTAATTCGTCACTAATGACTTTCGAAACAAATGTTTGATCGGCTAATTTTGTTTCTTCAGCAATTTTCTTGATCTCTTTTTCATAAGGTTTCATGTCATTGCCTTTTGCTTTGTTTTTCGTCATTTTCACTACATAGTAGGTTGTTTGGTAGGTTTGCATATTTGTTGCAGCAATTGGTTCTGACACTTCGCCATCTTTTAATTTGAAGGCAGCTTCTTTAACTTCGGCAGGAACAGTTGTTGCTTGTGAATCAAATTTAATTTTACCGCCATCTTTTTTCGTAGCAGTATCTGTTGATTTTTCTTTAGCAATTTTTGTGAAATCGCCGCCGTCAGTGATTTCTTTCTTGACAGCTTTGGCATCATCTTCTGAAGCAACTTGGATAATTTGTGCTTCTACTTCTGGATGGAAACTTGCCCAAGCTGTTTTTAAGTCTTCATCTGTAATTTTTAAGTGGGCTTTTAGACCTGCATCATAGGCTGCTCTTTGTTTTAACTGTTTCTTGAATGTTTTTTCAGTTAAACCAGCTTGTTTTAATGCATCAGAGAACTTTCCGCCTTGTGCTTCTACTTGTTCTTTGGCTTCGTCAAAGTTTTTTTGAATATCTTTGTCAGTTACTTTGTCGCCATATTTTTCTTCAAAGACTTTATAAATAACCATTTGGCTAAACGCTTGTTGGCTAGTGCTTTGTTCTTTAATTTGGTTATAAAAATCATCAACAGTAATTGTTGAACCTTTCATTGTTGCGATATCTTTTGAACCGCTTGAACACGCTGCTAAACTAAAAACGGCCATTGCGCCCGCTGCAGCTAAGATTAGTTTTTTCTTCATTCTCTTATGCACTCCTGTTTTTTTTAGTTTTATTTCTGTTATAACTATACCATACCTTATTTTGAAAAAGAAAGAGTCTCAGGCATAGTTTCAAACAAAATTCGTATTTACGTCACACTTTTTATTTTTTTAATAACAAAAGAAATAATTAACATAAAAGACTTTACTTTTGCTTGTTGGTTTGTGTGTCAGGTAATTCAGCCGTGATTTTGGCAATTTGTTCTTTAATTTGAGCAATCCGAGGTTCCGCTTGGAATTTGAAATCAGTGATTTCTTGTTGCAGGTCTTTTGAAAATTCAGTTGCCAGAGGAACGTTTTCTTCGACAACTGCCAAATTTCGTTGCACCTGATCCCAGTCATTCGTGACTTGATTTTTCAGTGAACGATAGTCCTCTAGCTCATTGATTAAATGTTGGCGTGTTTCTTTCCCGCTTCTTGGAGCAGCCAACAAGCCGCCAATGGTACCAGCAGCTGCACCAAAAAAGAGACCTTTAATAAATTTTTTCATTTAGTTCACCTGCTTTGCAATGGTCTCAGCAATTTCTTGCATCGCTTCGGCGGAATAGTCCTCTTGATGGTTGCCAAAATGAATAGAGAAATCATCTTCTTTTGAATAACGGGGAATCAAATGAACGTGGGAATGGAAAACGGATTGATAAGCCACTTCCTTATTGTTATTTAAAATGTTTAATCCTTCCATTTCTGGAAAAGCTTTTTCTAATGCTCGTGCTACTTTAGGAATACGAGCGAAGACGTCGCTTGCTAAAACGTCATTATATTCAAAAATATCAGCAACGTGTTGTTTTGGAATCATTAAGGTATGCCCTTTGGTCACTTGTGTAATGTCTAAAAACGCGTAGACTTTCTCGTCTTCATAGACTTTATAACTTGGGATTTCGCCGTTGATAATTTTACAAAAAATACAATCATTCATGAAAAATTCCTCTTTTCTCTAGATTCTTTCCTTTACTTTACCACAAGTTGATTTCTCTGTGGATGAAAAAGTACGTGAGTTCGCTAAAAAGTTCGTTTCATTTCGTGTATAATAAGAGAAAGAAAAAAATCCATTTAATTAAGGGAGTAATTTTTGAATTCTTGGTTCGCTTAGGGTTTAATAATGGTAGAGAGAAAAGGTTGGAGGCAAAAGAAATGAGCTTAACAATTGAACATTTAACAGGAGGTTACGGCCATATTCCTGTCTTAAAAGATATTAATTTTGACGTCAAGTCTGGTGAAATGGTTGGTTTAATCGGCTTGAATGGTGCGGGGAAAAGTACCACCATCAAAAATATTATTGGGTTACTTACGCCGCAAAAAGGCAAAATTATGATTGACGGGGAAACATTGCAACAAGCCCCTGAAGAATATCGTAAAAAAATCGGGTATATTCCGGAAACACCTTCTTTATATGAAGAATTAACATTGAAAGAGCATATCGAAGTAACGGCCTTGGCTTATGATATTCCATTAGAAGAAGCGTTCAAACGAGCAGAACCATTACTAAAAACGTTCCGTTTAGACAATAAATTGGAATGGTTTCCTGCTAATTTTTCAAAAGGCATGAAACAAAAAGTCATGGTACTTTGTGCATTCTTAATTGAACCGAGTTTATATATTATTGATGAACCTTTTCTAGGCTTAGATCCTTTAGCAATTCATGCTTTATTAGAATTAATGGATACGATGCGTAAGCAAGGGGCAGCGATTTTAATGTCCACGCATATTTTAGCAACAGCTGAAAAATATTGTGATCGCTTTGTGGTGCTACACGAAGGGAAATTACGGGCAAACGGTACAATGGCTGAATTACGTGCAGAATTTAATTTACCAGAGTCTTCTTTAGATGATATTTATCTTGCCTTGACGAAGGAAGAAAAGGTGGGGTAACATGGGCGAATTTTTTAGTCAACGTTTGTCACGGCATTTCAAAAAAATGTCCAAGTACTTGCGCTATATTTTAAATGATCATTTTGTTTTAGTCTGTATGTTTTTATTAGGCGGATTAGGTCTGTACTATTCCCAGTTGTTAAAAGAATTACCTCGTGATTTTGTTTGGGGCAGACCGTTAATTCTATTGGGCTGGCTGCTACTCATTCAAGTTGGTAAGTTGGCTACTTTGACAGAAGAGCCAGACAAGGTGTTTTTATTACCAAAAGAAAAACAATTCGCTGCTTATCTGAAACGAGCGCTGCGCTACTCTTTACTTTTACCGATTGTGGTCAGCTTTCTAGGAAGTAGCCTATTGATGCCGTTGATTGTAGTCACAACAGGTTGGTCGTTTCAAACCTTCTTTTTATTTTTGGTCATGCTAGCTTGTATGATTTATACACATCTTAGTTTACAAAGCTATGGGCTCTATCATCTTTCGTCAACCACTTACCGTAGTTGGTGGTTTGTTTGGTTGATCAGTAGTCTCTTGATTATGACGGGAGCTATTTACTGGACGCCTTGGGTTGGTGTGATTGGTGGCATCATTCTGGCCGTTTGTTTATCGAGTATTTGGCAAAATAAGATGAAAAAGAGTTTCTTGGATTGGGAAAAAATGATCCAAAAAGAACAAAACAGAATGCATAGAATTTATAAATTCATTCAGCTGTTTACAGATATTCCTGAAGTGAGTAGTACAGTGAAACGCCGTAAATACTTAGATCCTCTCCTCGGAGTAGTCAAAAAAACATCTGAGAACACGTATGCTTACTTATTCATTCGGAGCTTTTTACGAGGTAGCGAATATAGTGGCTTATTGTTTCGTTTGATTTTGGTTGGTGGCGTGCTACTCTTCTTTTTACAAGAATTCTGGATTGCGTTGGTAGTTGCTTTATTGTTTGTCTATTTAATCGGGTTCCAGTTGATTCCCATGTACACGCAATTTGATTATATGGTGATGACACAGTTATATCCAATTTCAATAGAAAAAAAACAAGCAGCGATTCGCCGGTTAATTAGCGGCGCATTATCTGTTGCGGCCATTATTTTTGGTGGGATTGTCTGCCTTCGTTTAGGCAGTTTGCAAAATAGCTTGATCATTCTGGGTGCCTTAATTGTAGAAGTTGTGATTTTCACTAAAATGTATGTTCCAATGCGCTTGAATAAGTTATAAAGATGAGAAAACCCAGCAAAATTTACAAAAGAACCACATAGAAGCTTGACGAAGCAAGGTTTGGCGACTAAAATGGTAATTGCTGTAAAAATTGCAATAAAATTGTGTTGAGATAGGAGATAATTTCCATGGAATTTCAGTTGGATAAAGACTGGCGTCTGCAGCCGATAAAGGGCGCAACTGGTCAAACATACATGGGAATAAAAGAAACCGAGAAAGTGTTCATTAAACGAAACACTTCTCCACTTCTTGCAGCATTGTCTAAAGAAGGGTTAGCCCCGAAGATGATTTGGACAAAGCGGACAGCGAATGGCGACGTACTAACAGCCCAAGAATGGCTGGAAGGACGTTTATTACATGCGGACGAAATTGGCAAACGCAATGACGTGATTGACGTGTTATACCAATTGCATCATTCCAATTTGCTGAAAGACATGTTGAAAAAAATTGGTGGCGAAGTTTGTACCCCGCTAACAATGTTGAAAGAGTATAAGCGTCAACTACCTAAAGAATTAAAACGAAACAGTTATTTAAAAGAAGTAATCACTTATTTATATAATCATTTACCAGAATATCCAGAAACTAGTTATGTAGCTGTTCACGGCGATGTGAATCATCGGAATTGGTTAGTCTCGAATAATTATCTCTATTTAGTAGATTGGGATTCTGTGATGGTCGCGGACCCAGCGGTAGATTTAGGAATGATTTTGAGTCATTATGTGCCTCGTTCCGGCTGGAATCAATGGTTACTATCTTATGGTTTAATCCCGAATGAAAGTACGGTTCAACGAATTTATTGGTATGGTTTATTTAGCTTTTTACAAGAGATTGTTCGTCATCACCAAGAAGGCGAAAGAAGAGCAATGACTGCAGAAATTTTACAATTAAAACGAATGTTTAGTAGTTAAACTAATTCATTTAACATCCACACAGGCTGGCGAATTTCACCAGTCTGTTTTTAAAAGAAAGGAATTTTAAATATGCGTGTAAGAAATAGACCCGGAGCAGCAGAATATATGGCAAAATATCCACAATATGTGGTAGAAGGTCCTGAAAAATGGCAAGGGAAATGGCAAGAACGTTTTGGCAATAATCATCCCATCCACATTGAAATTGGTTCAGGTAAAGGTCGTTTTATTTATGAAATGGCTAAAGCACATCCTGAAATTAATTATATTGGTATCGATATGCAATTAAGTATTTTATCGATTGCATTAGATAAGCTAGTGGCCGAGCCGTTACCTAATCTACAGTTATTGCGAGTAGACGGCGAAGCATTAACAGAATATTTTGCTGAAAATGAAGTAGATTTAATCTATTTAAATTTTTCAGATCCTTGGCCAAAGAAAAAACATGAAAAACGTCGTTTAACGTATAAAAACTTTTTAGCGACAGATGAAATTATTTTAAAACCAAATGGAGAAATTCATTTTAAAACGGATAATCAAGGGCTCTTCGAATACTCATTAAGTAGCTTTTCTAAATATGGCATGATTATTGAACGTGTGTGGCTAGATTTGCATAATAGCGAGTTTGAAGGCAACATTATGACAGAATACGAAGAAAAATTTTCTAGTCGTGGTCAACGAATTTATCGAGTAGAAGCACGTTTTGTTGCAAAATAAAAACAAGCATTCCTTTATTTTAAGTGAAGGAATGCTTGTTTTTTATTATTTAAGAAAGCCTAAGTTGTCGTTCTTAAAGCATAGGCGTCCAATAAAATTCTTGCCAGAATGGATAGTGGTAACCGTGAACGCACTTCATAATCGGGGAAAAAGGAGCCTTCTGATTTGAAGCCTACGAACGGAATTTCAATATATTTCATTAAACTAGAGTGTTTGCTTGCAGTTAAAAGGATAGTCCCAATTTCTGAGTCGTAACAGTTTTTACCAGCGACAACTAATTCTTGGGTTTCTCCGTTTAAAGAAACAAAAAGAGCCACATCTTTTTTTGATAACTTTTTACTAATATTTTTAATAATTTCTGGGTCCGTATGCAGTTCACAGTATTTGCCAGCCAATTGAAACTTAACCATCATTTCCTGAGCAATTAATTCTGAAAAACCTCTAGCAAAGATAATAATCCGTCGAGAAGCTTTGATTTTTTGGATCGCATCTTCGATATTACCAATTTCAATCATGTTAATCGTGCGAGTTACTTCTTCTTCATTCTTTAAAATGGCTGTCCGAATTCCTCGGTCTACTTTTTCTAATGCTGAAAAATTTATATTTTGGTTTTCTTTATCTTTCAAGTGATGCTTGAAGGATGTGAAACCTTCATAGCCTTTCTTTTTCATGGTTCTTACAATCGTCGCAGTTGATACGTTGGCTCGTTCGCTTAATTTTACAATGGAATAATCAGGGATTTCTAAAATATGTGTTTCGATAAAATGCCAGAGATATTGCTCTGACTCACTCAATTTTTGTTCCATAATGGCCAGCCCTTCTTTCTTTCACTAAAAAAACATTTATAAGCCTATTTTTAATGAAAAAAAATAAAAAAGCTAGAGAAATTATGAAATTGTAAATGTTTTCTATATTTTTGCGAAAGAATGAAAACCTTTACATGGTATTTTGAGACATAATAAAGAGGAGAAAGGAGGAACTACAGTGACTATTTATACATGTACATTAAATTTAGCCATTGATTTATTTATCGAAACAGAAGAGCTAGTTCCTTTTGTCGTGAATCGCACGAAGGAAGATGATATTCAAGCAAACGGGAAAGGAGTCAATGTTTCCCTAATTTTAAAGATGTTAGGGATTGATAATACCGCTTTGGGAGTCAAGGCTGGTTTCACTGGGAACTATGTCGAGGATTATTTAAAAGAAAAAGAAATAACCACTGATTTTATCGAAGTCGCTGGCACAACGAGAATCAATGTGTTCACAAAAGTTACCCAAGATCAAAAGGAATACAAATTAGTCAATAAAGGACCAAAATTATCTGAAGAACATGTACAACGTTTTTTGAAAAAAATTTCAGAGTTACGTAAAGGGGATTATTTGTGCGTATCAGGAAGTTTACCACAAGGGGTTTCGCCAAGTATTTTGATTGAAATTAGCCGAATTTGTTTTGAAAAACAGGTGTTCTTAATCTTAGACAGTAGTTATGAAGAAATTTTAGATTGTTTGCCTTATCAACCATTTTTATTGAAACCAAATGAAGAAGAACTTCAAGAGTGGTTTCATACAGAAGTGCAGACTAAGGATGATTACATTTTTTACGGACAAGAATTACTGAAGCGGGGAGCCAAAAATATTTTACTTTCTTTAGGTAGTGAAGGGGCTTTATTTATGAACAATGAAAAGGTTCTTTCAGGTAATTCACCAACTGGAATGGTTGTAAATACAGCTTGTTCAGGGGATGCAATGTTAGGTACCTTTTTAGCTGGCTGGCATCAAGGACTTTCATTGGAAAAAAATTTAAAAAGAAGTATTGCAGCAGGTAGTTCAACAGCATTTCGCAAAGGATTGACAGATTTTTCAGATGTTCAGGAGTTAGAGCAACAAATAAAGATTCAAGAGGAGGAATAAACAGATGGCTACGTATCAATTAATAGCTGCTACAGGTTGTCCGACGGGAATAGCGCACACGTATATGGCACAGGAGGCATTGGAACAAGCTGCGAAACGTAAAGGTATTACGATTAAGGTTGAAACACATGGTCAGATTGGTATAGAAAACGAGTTAACACCTGCAGAAATCCAAGGAGCGGAGGCAGTCATTATTGCCGCCGACAAAGACGTTCAAGCAGAACGTTTTGCTGGGAAACGAATTATTGATGTCCCTGTCAGTGTGGGGATTAAAGAAGCAGATCGCTTAATTGAAGAAGCGCTCGCAGGAAAAGGATCGATTGCGGCCGAAAACCAAGCAGTGGATGAACTTGAACAGGAAACACAAATTTCTTCAGGAAATGTTGGACATAGTATTTATAAAAACTTAATGAATGGCGTCTCTCACATGTTGCCGTTTGTAGTAGCAGGCGGCGTTTTAATTGCTCTTTCTTTTGCTATTTGGGGTATTTATTCATTTGATCCAGAAAGTAGTCAGTATAATGCTACCGCTGCTATGTTAAAAAGTATTGGTGATGCCTCAATGGGCATGATGGTGCCAATCTTATCTGCGTATATCGCAGAGGGGATTGCCAAACGACCTGGTTTGGTTGTGGGCTTTGTCGGTGGTTTGATTGCTAACACTGGTGGTACTGGCTTTTTAGGAGGGATATTATCTGGTTTCCTTGCTGGGTATTTCATTCTTTTATTACAAAGAGTATTTAAAGGTTTGCCTAAATCATTAGATGGTTTAAAAGCAATTTTCCTTTATCCAGTCATTGGCGTTGCAGTTATTGGTATCACTATGTCTTTATTAGCAGATCCGATGAAAGCTGTTAACGAAGGAATGATGAGCTTTTTAGCTAGTTTCCAAAACTCCAGTCCGTTGGTTTTAGGAATTATTGTGGGTTGTATGTGTGCCTTTGATATGGGAGGTCCAGTTAATAAAGCGGCCTATGTTACTGGGACGGCACTCTTAGCTCAAGGAAATACTTCTTTTATGGCAGGAGTTTCTGCTGCCTGCATAGCGCCACCTTTAATTACAGGTTTTGCTACATTATTCTTTGGAAAATACTTTGACACAAATGAACGCAATGCGGGCCTAGTGAACTTTATTTTAGGCTCCACACATATTACAGAAGGCGCTATTCCGTTTGCGGCAAAAGACCCATTGAAGGTTTTACCAATTATGATGCTCGGATCTTCAATTGCGGCAGTCTTAACGTATATGTTTGGGGTACAAGTGCCAGCACCTCATGGAGGATTTCTTGTTTTACCAGTTGTTACTCACGCTGTTCAATGGGTTTTGGCAATTTTAGCTGGTTCATTGGTAGGTGGCTTATTGCTAGGTTTTGTACAAAAAAGTAGAATCGCCAAACAAGAGCAATCGTTATCAAAAAAATGAAATAACAGGAATTAGGAGTGGATGGAATGGCTTTTATTAAAGAAAATCATATTTTTTTAAATCAACAGTTACAAACGCAAGAGGATGTTTTTCATTTTTTAGCAAAAAAATCAACAGAATTGGAAGTTGCTCAGGACGCACAGGAAGTTTTCGATAAACTGAACGAGCGAGAACAAGAAGGAACAACGGGGATGATGAATGGATTTGCGATACCTCATGCAAAAGCAGCAACGATTCAACAAGCGGCCATTATCATCGTTACCTTGGACCAAGGTGTTGAGTGGCAGAGCCTTGACAACCAATTAACGGAGTTTGTGATTGCGCTGTTTATTCCAGATGCCGAAGCTGGCACGACACATTTGAAATTACTCTCTTCCGTTGCGCGCCTCCTATTAAGAGAAGAAGTTACTTCTGGACTGAAACAAGCAAGTTCGCCAGCTGAAATTGCTACGTTACTAAATAATCAATTAGGAGAGGGAACAGAATGAAAAAAATTAGTGAACAAAAACGTAAACATTTAGAAAATCTGGTAGATGATCAAGGGATTATTGGCGCACTAGCCATTGATCAACGTGGGGCCTTAAAACGCATGATGGGAAAATACAAAGAGGTGACTGCGCAAGAAATCAGTGACTTTAAAGTATTAGTATCTCGTTGCTTAACACCAGAGACTTCAGCAATTTTGTTGGATCCAGAATATGGCCTAGCTGCTGCTGAAAATCGAGCACAGACTTCAGGTTTGTTACTTGCGTATGAAAAAACGGGCTACGATGCTTCGACACCAGGACGGTTACCCGATAGTCTTGATGTTTGGTCGGTTAAGCGTTTAAAA
Source organism: Enterococcus sp. DIV1937 (assembly GCF_050535975.1). NCBI lineage: Bacteria > Bacillati > Bacillota > Bacilli > Lactobacillales > Enterococcaceae > Enterococcus > Enterococcus sp. DIV1937. The sequence goes on from NZ_CP172909.1 coordinate 476,893, forward strand.
GAAGCGGGCGCAGACGCGTGTAAATTTTTACTTTACTACGATGTTGACGAAAGTGAAGCAATCAATGAACAAAAGAAAGCTTATATAGAACGGATTGGTTCAGAGTGTTTAGCCGAAGAAATTCCATTCTTTTTAGAAATTGTCTCTTATGATGCAAACAATTCGGATAGTGCTTCAAAAGAATACGCTAAAGTAAAACCGCACAAAGTAATTGAAGCGATGAAGGAATTTTCAAAGGATCGCTATAATGTTGATGTTTTAAAAGTAGAAGTCCCTGTGAACATGAATTTTGTAGAAGGTTTTGGCACTGAAAGTCTTTATAGCCAAGATGAAGCGCAGGCTTTTTTCAACATGCAAAGTGAAGCAACACAACTTCCATTTATTTTCTTGAGTGCAGGGGTTAGTGCTGCGATGTTTCAGGAAACATTGAAATTTGCAAAAAAAGCAGGTTCCTCGTTTAATGGAGTCTTATGTGGTCGGGCAACTTGGGCAGACGGCGTGCTTCCATTTGTTCAACAAGGTGCTGAAGCAGCCGTTGCGTGGCTTGAAACAACTGGTAAAAAAAATGTTGACGAATTAAATCAGGTTTTAAGAGAGAGCGCAGTATCAGTCTTTGAAAAAATACAGTAATTAAGCTGAAAATATTTACTGAATTTGAACTAATTGGTCATCTGAATTAAATTTTTTCAGAAATTGTCTTCTTTAAGTGAACTCAATGTACGCAAACTCAAAAGATATGATATAATTATTTCGATATCGATGTATGAACACCCAAAAAGTAACATTGCTTTACTTTATTTGGGGAAAGTTGGGGTATTATGGGAATTCCTAAAGAAGGCGAGTTTGTAACCATTCAGAGTTATAAACATGACGGACATTTACATCGAACGTGGCGTGATACGATGGTACTAAAAACGAGCGAGTATTCTTTAATTGGTGTGAACGATCACACGTTAGTAACGGAATCCGACGGACGTCGGTGGGTGACTCGTGAACCAGCCATTGTTTATTTTCACAAGAAATATTGGTTCAATATAATAGCAATGATTAGAGAAAAGGGGGTTTCGTATTACTGCAATCTGGCTTCGCCATATGTTTTAGATGACGAAGCGTTGAAGTATATTGATTATGATTTAGATATCAAGGTTTTTCCAGATGGTGAAAAACGTTTACTAGACGTTGATGAATATGAATTTCATAGCAAACTAATGGATTATCCAGAAGATATTGACTTCATTTTAAAAGAAAATGTCAAGACTTTAGTGGATTGGATTAATAACGAAAAAGGCCCCTTCTCGCCCGAGTATGTAGATATCTGGTATCAACGTTATCAACAGCTATCAAAAAAATAGCCGATGTAAACAGCCCACAAAAGGAGCTTGGAGCATTAGCCAAAATGGCTAATGCTCCAAGCTCTAAATTTTCCGATTTAATTGGTGTTATAGTTCTTTATTCATTTCGTAGTGTTCAATGCCAGCATCCATAAAAGGTGCTCCTGTTTTTTGATAACCTAAACGTTCATAGAAGCCTACAGCGGTGACTTGTGCTCCTAGAGTAATCTTGTGGTAGCCTTGTTCTTTGGCAAAATTTTCCGCCGCTTCCATAATCATTCGTCCATAGTCGGCGCCACGGTAAGCTTTTTCAACGGCCATTCGTTGTAATTTCATAACGCCATTTTCTAGTGGAAGCAAGCGACAAGTTGCGACAGCTACATGATCCGTGTACAAAACAAAGTGAATACAACGTGCTTCATATTCATCGATTTCCATCTCTTCTGGTACCCCTTGTTCCGCTACGAATACGCGTTGACGAAGCCGGACAGCATCTAAATAAAGATCACTCATGGTATCTTTTGTTTGAGCTACATGCATAGAAAAACCCCCAAGTTCAGAATCTGTTTCTATTTTATTATACCACGAAAAAGTTCTAGCAATGAAGTATTCTCAATGACTGAGGGGGGAAGGTGTGATAAAATAAAACAGCAACAATTGAATAAAAATAAAGGAGGAGCCGCTGTGATTAATCGATTTAAAGAATCGAAATTATTTTTCTGGTCAGTTGAATTACTTGTCGTGGCCATGCTATTATTTATTGCTTCGAAAATTAATTTCTTATTTGCACCGATTGGGACATTCTTTTCAACGTTGTTTGCCCCAGTCTTAGTAGCAGGCTTTTTGTATTATTTACTAAATCCTGTGGTCAATCTACTAATGAAGACGAAAATGAAACGAATTTATGCCGTCTTACTGGTATTTTTATTACTAATCATCGCATTAGTTCTGATCTTATTAACAATTATCCCTAAGTTGGCAGATCAGCTAGCTAGTTTAGCATCAAGTATGCCGGATTTCTTTAAACAAGTGGAGACCTGGATTTATGAGATTGCGGAGTTACCTATTTTTAAACAAATTGATTTAACAAGCTATATTGAAAAAATGGATATTTCTTATGCAAATATTATCCAACAATTTTTAAGTAGTTTATCAAGTAGCTTAGGTTCAATCGTATCAACTGTGGCGTCAACCACCATTGTTTTGGTCACTGCGCCATTTATTTTATTTTATATGTTAAAAGATGGAGACAAGCTAGTACCAGCGATTCAACGTTTTTTACCTGAAAAAAGAAAAGATGATATCGTGGATCTTTTAGGACAATTGAACCAAACCTTATCCAGTTATATTAGTGGACAAGCGATTGAATGTTTATTTGTCGGTACATTTACGATTATTGGGTATTCATTGCTTGGCGTTCGTTATGCCTTTTTATTTGGTGTCATTGCCGGCTTTACGAATTTGATTCCCTATTTAGGCCCTTATCTAGGATTAGCGCCCGCTGTCTTAGTGACCATCTTTAATGAACCCGTCAAAGCAGCCTTATGTTGTTTAGTGGTGCTAGTGGTTCAACAATTGGACGGAAATATTATTTATCCAAACGTTATCGGAAAATCTCTAAAAATCCATCCATTAACGATTATTTTAATTTTATTGGTAGCAGGAAATTTAGCAGGTTTGCTAGGTATTTTCCTCGGCGTCCCATTTTACGCAATCTGCCGGACCATTATCTACTATGTTATTGATATGGTCAAAGCGGGTCGTAGTGAAAAAGTTACCAATGCCGTTCTTTTAGGGAATGAAACAAATACGAAAGAAAATAACGGTTAATGATTGAATCCGCTAATCTTTCGTGCTATGATTTTATGGATTAGGATAGAAAATAACCTGTCATAATACTGATCGTGTCTGTTTCTAAGCCTAACCATAAAAAGAGGAAGAACATTAAAAGAGTACGAAAGTACAGCCTCGGAATTATCAACAATTAAGGAGAGAGAGAACATTATGAATAATGCTGACCCTGAGAGTCAGTCGCTAATTGCGCAACTTCTATTATTAGTCGTGTTGACGTTTATCAATGCCTTTTTGGCAGCGGCGGAAATTGCAGTCGTATCTGTTAACAAGAATCGTGTGGAACAAAAAGCGGAAGACGGCGACGCAAAAGCTCAAAAATTGCTTAAGGTATTGCAAGACCCCAATAACTTTTTATCCACAATCCAAGTAGGGATTACTTTGGTTAATATCCTATCTGGTGCTTCATTAGCAGAGACTTTATCTAGTCGTTTGGCCCCTGTATTAGGTGGCGGCGCCGCAGCTAAGAGTCTTGCCAGTATCATTATCTTAGCATTGTTAACGTACGTTTCTATTGTATTTGGTGAATTATACCCTAAACGAATTGCTATGAATAAATCAGAAGAAGTCGCTCAATTGACTTCTGGTGCAGTCCGCTTTTTAGGAGTTATCGCGCGTCCCTTCGTTTGGTTGCTATCGGCTTCGACCGATTTATTATCCAAAATCACACCAATGACTTTCGATGATGCCGATTCGAAGATGACACGAGATGAAATGCGCTACATGCTTGAAACAGAAGGTGTTTTGGAAAACGAAGAACTAGAAATGCTACAAGGTGTCTTTTCATTAGATACAAAAGTGGCACGAGAAGTAATGGTTCCTCGGACAGACGCATTCATGGTTGACATCCAAGATGATGTCCAAGAAAACATCAATTTAATTTTAGGAGAAAATTATTCTCGGATTCCTGTTTATAGTGAAGACAAAGATAAAATTGTTGGTATTTTACATACCAAAACGTTACTAAAAGCTGCACGTAATTTAGGCTTTGAAAACATTGAATTAGGCGCGATTATCCAAGAACCATTATTTGTCCCAGAAACCATTTTTATTGATGATTTACTTTATGAGTTAAAACGAACACAAAACCAAATGGCGATTTTACTAGATGAATATGGCGGTGTTGTCGGTTTAGCAACACTAGAAGATTTACTAGAAGAAATCGTTGGTGAAATTGACGATGAAACAGATGAAGTAGAAAATTTATATACACAAGTGGCTGACAATGAATATTTGGTTCAAGGACGCATGTTAATTGACGAATTTAATGAAGTATTTGAAACAGATTTACACATGAGCGATGTTGATACAATGGCAGGTTACTTAATTACAGCATTAGGAACCATTCCTGATGAAGGGGAAAAACCTTCTTTTGAAGTGGGCAATATTAAGTTAACTGCTGAAGAAATGGAAGGCACACGTTTGCTAGTCTTACGCGTTCATTTCTACGATGAAGAAACTGTCGATGAAGAACCAGAAGAAAATCGTCGTTTTTTCCGTAAAGAAATGGAAGATGACGAACCAAGACGTTAAAAATAACCTGTGACATCAGTCGTTTTGACTAATGTCGCAGGTTTTCCTTTTAAAAAACAGCCAACAGCAGCTCTTTATTCTCAAGGCTTGACATGATATACTAGCAAAGGTTAATCAAAAATTATGCTGAAGAAAATAAATAAATAAACATCACAAGTGATAAGGAGATTTTTATGACGATCAATCAAAAAGAAGCAGTCGATAGTCGCCGTACGTTTGCGATTATTTCCCATCCGGATGCTGGGAAAACAACGATTACTGAACAATTATTATTATTTGGGGGCGCCATCCGCCAAGCTGGAACAGTCAAAGGGAAAAAAACAGGGAACTTTGCCAAATCTGACTGGATGGAAATTGAAAAACAACGGGGAATTTCGGTAACGAGTTCTGTGATGCAATTTGACTATCAAGACAAACGGATTAATATCTTGGACACCCCAGGGCATGAGGATTTCTCAGAGGATACGTATCGGACCTTAATGGCCGTGGATAGTGCTGTGATGGTTATTGACAGTGCCAAAGGGATTGAAGCACAAACGAAAAAACTTTTTCAAGTTGTTAAAAAACGTGGTATTCCAATTTTTACTTTTATTAACAAATTGGACCGTGACGGACGGGAACCATTGGAACTTTTAGAAGAATTGGAAGAACTATTGGATATTGAATCTTACCCAATGAACTGGCCAATTGGTATGGGAAAAGGCCTAGAAGGTCTATACGATATTTATAATGAACGTGTGGAATTATATCGTCCAGAAAATAATGGTGGGGAGCGTTTTATTCCTTTAAAAGATGGCGATATCCCAAGCGATTTACCATTGCACAATAACAGCGTTTATCAACAAGTGTTGGAAGATGTTGAGTTATTGGTAGAAGCAGGCGATGAATTTAGCGAGGAAAAAATCGCTCGTGGTGATCAAACGCCAGTCTTCTTCGGTTCTGCTTTGACAAACTTTGGGGTTCAAACATTTTTAGAAACCTTCTTACAATTTGCGCCTGCGCCACATGCGCATAAAACAGAAGAGGGTGGCGAAGTAAGTCCTTACGAAAAAGAATTTTCAGGCTTTGTCTTTAAAATTCAAGCGAATATGAACCCAGCCCATCGTGATCGAATTGCCTTTGTTCGAATTTGTTCAGGTGTTTTTGAAAGAGGCATGGACGTGACTTTAGGTAGAACAGGCAAAAAAGTCAAATTAAGTAACGTGACACAATTTATGGCGGATGCCCGCGAAAACGTCACAGAAGCTGTTGCAGGCGATATTATCGGTGTGTATGACACAGGAAATTACCAAATTGGCGATACTTTGTATGAAGGGAAAATGAATGTTCAATACGAAGAGTTGCCGTCATTTACCCCTGAATTATTCATGAAAGTGACTGCCAAAAACGTAATGAAACAAAAATCTTTCCATAAAGGAATTTACCAACTGGTTCAAGAAGGAGCCATTCAATTATACAAAACATATTTAACGGAAGAATATATCATTGGCGCCGTAGGTCAATTGCAGTTTGAAGTTTTCCAATACCGAATGTCTAATGAATACAATGCTGAAGTGGTAATGACGCCAATGGGTTCTAAAATTGCCCGCTGGATTAATCCAGAAGATTTAGATGAACGCATGAGCTCTAGTCGAAACATTTTGGCACGGGACCGTTTCGATCAACCATTGTTCTTATTTGAAAACCAATTTGCGGAACGCTGGTTTGCGGATAAATATCCAGATGTTGAACTGAAAAGTTTGATGTAAAATTAATTTGTAATCAATCAGTAGCTGAATCTTTAGAAGATTGAAGCTCGGCGCAATCATTCTCAAGATGATTGCGCTGAGCTTTTTCTTCGTATAAGGTATTAAAGCAGGCGTGATTGTTTTTTTGAGATAGAATACTTACTATAACGAACCTATCAAGGGGTGGACAAGAACATGAATTTTTATGGCATCGAGTATTTAAAAAGCCAATCTAATTTAAATGATTACTTAAAGTATTTTTTTATTTTTGCTTTGTTAATCGGGCTAGTCATTGTGTTTAGTTTTTATGTGCGACATCAAATTCAAACGAAATATCGTGAATTAAGTATTATTATTTTTTTATCATTATTATTTGTTTTAGGAGTTCAATATTCCAATTATCAAATGAACCAAAATCAGCATTCACAATCTTCACAAATGGTACATTTTGTCGAACAAGTGGCACAGGAAAAAAAGGTTTCTCCAGAAAAAGTTTATGTCAATGGTACACAATTGGCTGACGGAACCATAGTTAAAATTGACGAAGTCTTTTATAAAATGAGTTTAAGTACGGATCAGCAGTCTTATACATTACAAGAAACGTATTTATTAACACCAACGATTGAAATCATAAAGTAAAGTGAGGGAAAATTAATGCAGTTTTATAGTCCAATTATTATTAAATTTGCTTTAGGTATTATTTGTTTAATTGTCCAAATTAATTTGATGGGAAAAGGCAATTTGGCGCCCACATCGGCTATGGACCAAGTGCAAAACTATGTATTGGGGGGCATTATTGGTGGTGTTATTTATAATGATTCAATTACGGTGCTCCAATTTGTATTAGTGTTAATTTTGTGGACATTATTAGTCTTAATTTTAAAATTTGCAAAAGAACACAATCGCTATGTGAAGCAAATTGTGGATGGTAAACCCATTACTTTAATCAAGGATGGACAGGTTGTGGTGAAGGAATGTTTGAAAAATGGTATTTCTGCAAATGATCTAATGTTTAAATTACGAGCAAATGGTATTTATGAAGTCCAGCTTGTTAAACGGGCGGTTTTAGAACAAAATGGTCAATTAACAATCGTCGAATATGGCGATGAAAGTATTCGTTATCCGATTATTGTGGACGGTCAAGCCAACATGGATGTCCTAGAGTTAATCAAAAAAGATGAGCACTGGCTATTAACGCAAATCCAAGAACAAGGATTCCAAAGATTACAGGAAATCTATTTAGGTGAGTATTTATCTGGACAGTTAAGTTTATCGCCGTATGAAGAAAAAACGATTTCTTAGCTATACTTTTCATTCTACTTATATTAAAATTAAATGGTAATTCAATGAGTTTTAAAAGGAGGAAAAATGAAAACTAAAAAGATAGTTGTCGGGTTATTTTGTTCAATGATTATTTTAATGGGGTGCCAACCAGATCAACGAACTGAAAAAATGAAAGAAAGTACTGAAGCAGAAGCAGTCCAAGTAACGAGTGGTGCCTCGGCAGCCACTAATGCCACTTCTGTAAAGCAGGAGGAGCAGACAAACACGAATGATCAACCGAAGGAGAGTGCTGCCAAAGTGAGTTATGAGCGTAATGGACATACCTTTGAAGTTGATGCTGTTTCTGGCGCTACAGTAGAAGCTAATAATGGACAATCAGGAATTAGTCCAGAAGAAAAAGCCCAGAAGATGTATTGGTCAGGTCGTCCAGAAATCGGGGAAGTTCAAGGGGATTATTATCATCATGAAGTCGTGTTTGATGGCGGCTATACGGCTTTAATTGATGTCGTTGTTAAGGATCAACAAATTCAGTTAGTGGAATTTGATGAACGTGGACCTAAAAACTATTATTCTGAAGAATGGGCAGGAGTGACAAAACGTTTATCCGGCTATGCAAATTTTCAAGCGAACAACGCCCGAACCGATCAATCGTTAGTGACCGTTGTTAATACGATGACTTTTTTAGAAAATCAAATGGTTGCCGAAAATCGTCTAGATGGCGCCTTCCAGACAGCCAAAGGGCAATCCAATAGCGCTAATAATGGCTATCTTCCTGCTGCTAGGGCTTTAGCCAAGGAAATCAAAGAACCTTCAAAAGAACATTATACAAGTCTAACAGAAGATTTTGGGGAGGGGCTTTCTGGACGTTTAACTGTTATTACGTTAAAAGATTCAGGGAAAATAACCGATCTTCGTTATGATGAATATTTTGCAGATACAGAAGAAGAGATTAAAGATGCGAAACTGAAGGCTTATTCTCGCCAATCAAAATACTTTTCAAAAGATTATGCTCAAAAATCGGGGGAAAATTTCAAAAAAGAAGTGGATGACTTAAGAAAAAAAGCAATCGAGGAAAATAAATTAGTCAGTCCGACAAATGAGGAAGCCTGGTCGGAAAATTATCAAAGGCTTGTAAAAAAAATAACGTCACAATAAATTAAAAAAAATGCCGAAGTGGGGAAACTTCGGCAGTTTTTTTTAGTTTTCCATGAGGGAAACTTTTAATGGAACAGACACTTCGGTCACATGGTTTAACTCAATGATAGAAATTTCATCTGGGTCATAAGCCTCTTTAGGTAATCGTTTTAACAGTTTTGCTAAAATTTCTTTTACTTCTGTCGGACGAATGCGACGATTTTTATTCATAATCAGAACTTCCACATGGTGAGCTGCTTCTGAATAGACAGCGGTCGTGTTTCCTGCTGAGTAGACTTTTACAAAGTAAGCATCCGTGTTTTCCAATTGTTTATTTACTAATTGTTTGTAGCTATTGGTCACATTCACTAATTTCATTTTATCACCTCATTATAGTTGTGTGCTGCAAAAGAGCGTTTCCAATTATGTACAGGAGTTCCAGATTGAATTTTTTCTATGAGGAACAAGTATACGAATATCTTTCTTCTATTATAGTTTTTTTTGATGAAAATAAAAAGTGAAAAGCATAAAAAAATCCGCACGCATTGTTATTAATGCGTGTGGATTTTTGATTATTCTGCTTGGTCAGATGTTGAAGTTTCTGTTTTAGTCACTTCTTGTGCGCCAGTTACGATAATTTTACCTTCGTTATCTAACGCTGCGACTAATTGATGATTTTCAGGATGATCTAGATAGTATTCAGCAATGCCGTCTTCAATTTGTTCTTGAATTGTTCGACGTAAAGGACGAGCGCCCATTGCAGGATCATAACCTAAATCAACGAGTTTCTCTTTGACTTCTGTTGGAACCTCAATGTGTAATTTTTGTTTAGCTAATAAGCCATTTACTTCTTCTAACATCAAGCTGACAATGTTCATCAGGTTTTCTTTGCTTAATGCTTTGAATTCGATAATACCATCGAAACGGTTAAGGAATTCGGGGGTGAAGAAGTTGTTCAATTGACCTAAAACAGATTTAGTCACACCTTCACGGGCAGCGCCAAAGCCAACGTTGGCTTCCACAGCTCCTGTTCCAGCATTACTTGTCATGATAATGATGGTGTCTTTAAAGCTGACTGTACGACCTTGTGCATCTGTTAAACGACCATCGTCGAGAATTTGTAAAAACATGTGTAAAACATCAGGATGCGCTTTTTCAATTTCATCCAATAAAATTAAACTATAAGGATTACGACGGACTTTTTCTGTGAGTTGTCCAGCTTCGTCATAACCAACATAGCCTGGAGGAGAACCAATCAGTTTAGAAACACTGTGTTTTTCCATATACTCACTCATATCAAAACGAACCATCGAATCTTCTGAACCGAATAGCTCAAAAGCTAATTGTTTTGCTAATTCTGTTTTACCAACGCCTGTTGGCCCTACAAATAAGAAGGAACCAATTGGGCGGTTTTGTTTGCCTAGGCCTACACGATTGCGACGAATCGCTTTAGCTACTTTATCGACGGCATCATCTTGTCCGACAACATGAGCTTTTAAGTCAACAGCTAAATTTTTCAATTGGGTTTGTTCTTTTTCTTTTAAGTCACCGACAGGAATGCCAGTTTTTTGTTCCACAATGGCTTCAATATCTTTTTCAGTGATGACGGGTGTTTCTTCATCGCTGATTTGTTTTTCTTTCATTGCTTGTAATTTATTGATTTGATCACGATAATAAGCCGCTTTTTCAAAATCTTCTTCTGCGGAAGCTTGTTGTTTTTGTTGTTCCGCTTCTGCTAATTTTTTATCAATTGTTTTTGGATCGACGAGTTGAATAGTTAGATTCATTTTTGAACCAGATTCATCTAACAAGTCAATCGCTTTATCTGGTAAAAAGCGATCTTGAATGTAACGATTGGATAAGTTTGCTGCTGCGTTAATCGCTTCATCTGTATATTTAACATGATGATAATCTTCATAACGTTTTTGCAAACCATGTAAAATCGTTATGGTTTCGGCAACGGTTGGCTCATCTACTTGGACTGGTTGCATCCGACGTTCTAAGGCAGCATCTTTTTCAATAATACGGTACTCATTTAAAGTTGTGGCACCGACTAATTGTAATTCACCACGTGCTAAGGCTGGTTTTAAAATATTGCCAGCATCCATATTGCCATCACCAGCAGCACCAGCACCCACAATTTCATGGACTTCATCAATAAATAAAATGACATTTTCAGCTTCAGTGATTTCTTCAATCAATTTTTGCATCCGTTCTTCAAATTGTCCGCGAATACCAGTTCCTTGAACAAGTGAAACCACATCTAAACGAATGACTTCTTTGTCCAATAATTTTTGGGGCACATCGCCATCGACAATTTTTTGGGCTAAACCTTCGACAACGGCTGTTTTACCAACACCTGGTTCACCGATTAAAACGGGGTTGTTTTTTGTACGGCGATTTAAGATTTCAATGACACGCTTAATTTCTTGATCACGTCCTACCACAGGATCGATATCTCCTTGGCGTGCCGCTTCGGTGATGTTAATCCCATACTCGCCTAGTAAACCTTGACCAGCGCCAGCGCCTCCGCGAGGGGGTTGACCTCCATTACCACCATCACCAAATTGAGTGGGTGGTGTTTGTTGTTCATAAGGATTACCTTGTTGCATTTGGCGAGAAAGAGAACGATATAAATCGTCTAAACTCCCAAAGCCAAAAGGGTCTTGTCCCATATTTTGAGGGGAATTATTTGCTTGATTTTTTAATTTTTGATAGCAGCTTTGGCAATAGTCCAGTTGTTTTCTTTGACCATTCACATTTGCATATAAATGAATTGTTGCTTCATTTTGTTGACAATTTTGACAAATCATTGAATGAAACACATCCTTTCAAAATAACTGAGGCCAGAAAAATAGCTGTTTGCTCTATTATTTCTAGTAAACAAACCATTTTTCCTCAAACCAGCCAAGTACTAGATAGCAAGAATAAATTCTGTCTATAAAACCACTTGACCATTTTTGACCTTTGAGGTTATTATAGCATTTTTTGTAAGAGAATCAAGTAAAAGACCTTGTTTAAAAAAAGGCAAAGATTCGATTTTTTTACAGACAATTGCGCCATTTTCAAGTAAACTATAAGAGTTGATATTTAAGAGAAAGAGTGGTGAAATCAATGGCTGAAAATCCTTTTGTAGAAAAAATTGCTTCATTAAAAGCTGGAGAAATCTCTGAATTAATCGTGGAGCAAAATGAATTTTTCCAATTTCGTGATGCTTGGATTTCTTTACCTGACCGCGCGGAAATTGTTGGAGAAGCGGGGTTAAATGGACGAATCATTTATCGTTACCAAAAAGAGGAAGAATAGTCAGTGCAAAACATCACGAAATTTAAGCAAAAAGTGTTGTGTAAGATAGAAAAAAATGGTAATCTTAGAAACTGAAAGGGTCTTTTTTCGAGTAGACGTTTGATTTTAGCGTATCAAGAAAGGAAAACCCTAACATAAAAATTTTTTATTTACGAAGGAGACCGATTTATATGGAAAAGAAAGAATTTCACATTGTAGCAGAAACAGGAATTCACGCACGTCCAGCTACTTTATTAGTACAAACTGCAAGCAAATTTAACTCAGATATTAACTTAGAATACAAAGGTAAATCTGTTAACTTAAAATCAATCATGGGCGTTATGTCTTTAGGCGTTGGTCAAGGTTCTGACGTAACAATCACTGTTGATGGTGCTGACGAAGCTGAAGGAATGGCAGCAATCGTTGAAACATTACAAAAAGAAGGATTGGCTGAATAATGTCTGAGATGCTAAAAGGGATTGCCGCAAGTGATGGCGTTGCTGTTGCTAAAGCTTACCTGCTAGTTCAACCTGACTTGTCTTTCAACAAAACTTCCGTAGAAGATACTGATGCAGAAGCAACTCGCTTAGACGATGCTTTAGCAAAATCTACTGAAGAGTTGCAAGCAATTCGCGACAAAGCAGCTCAAAGCCTTGGTGAAGCAGAAGCGCAAGTTTTCGATGCTCATTTAATGGTTTTATCTGACCCAGAAATGGTTGGTCAAATCAAACAAAATATCCAAGACAACAAAGTCAATGCAGAAGCTGCCTTGAAAGAAGTTACGGATATGTATATTGGTATGTTTGAAGCAATGGACGACAATGCTTACATGCAAGAGCGTGCAGCAGATATTCGTGACGTTGCCAAACGTATCTTAGCACATTTATTAGGTGTGACTCTTCCAAATCCTTCAATGATTAACGAAGAAGTAATCGTGGTTGCCCATGACTTAACACCTAGTGATACTGCACAATTAGACCGTACGTATGTTAAAGCCTTTGTTACAGACATCGGCGGACGTACTTCTCACTCAGCAATCATGGCTCGTTCGTTAGAAATCCCTGCAATCGTTGGTACAAAAGAAATTACTGACAAAGTAAAAGCAGGCGATATTTTAGCAGTGAACGGAATCATTGGGGATGTTATTATTGACCCAACAGATGCTGAAAAATCTGAATTTGAAGCAGAAGCAAAAGCTTATGCAGATCAAAAAGCAGAATGGGATAAACTAAAAAATGCAGAAACAGTGACAGCTGACGGCAAACATGTTGAGTTAGCTGCAAACATTGGTACACCAAAAGATTTAGAAGGCGTACACAAAAACGGCGGCGAAGCTGTTGGTTTATATCGTACAGAATTCTTATACATGGATTCATCTGACTTTCCAACTGAAGAGGACCAATACCAAGCGTATAAAGCAGTTCTTGAAGGAATGGAAGGAAAACCAGTTGTGGTTCGTACAATGGATATTGGTGGGGACAAAGAGCTTCCTTACCTAACATTACCACACGAAATGAACCCATTCTTAGGTTACCGTGCATTACGTATTAGCTTATCAGAACTAGGTGACGGCATGTTCCGTACACAAATGCGTGCATTATTACGTGCGTCTGTTCATGGTAACTTACGTATCATGTTCCCAATGGTTGCTACTTTGAAAGAATTTAGAGCAGCGAAAGCAATCTTTGAAGACGAAAAACAAAAATTAGTCAACGAAGGTGTTGAAGTTTCAAACGATATCCAAGTAGGTATTATGATTGAAATTCCAGCAGCTGCCGTATTAGCTGATAAATTTGCCAAAGAAGTTGACTTCTTTAGTGTTGGAACTAACGACTTAATCCAATACACAATGGCGGCAGACCGTATGAACGAACGCGTTTCTTACTTATACCAACCATACAACCCATCAATCTTACGTTTAATTAAAAATGTAATTGATGCAGCACACGCTGAAGGTAAATGGGCTGGTATGTGTGGTGAAATGGCGGGCGATCAAACAGCTGTTCCATTACTATTGGGTATGGGCTTAGATGAGTTCTCAATGAGTGCTACATCTATCCTTAAAACACGTAGCTTGATGAAACGTCTAGACACAACTAAAATGGCTGAACTTGCTGACCGCGCATTAAAAGAATGCGACACGATGGAAGAAGTCGTTGCATTAGTTGAAGAATATACAAAATAATTAAGTGATTATGAAAGCACATCGACAATTGTCGATGTGCTTTTTTATTGTTGCGCTTCACGTATTTTTTTCTTGAAATAATAAATCGTGCTTCCCAAAATGAATAGAAAAACCAGCGTGATGCTACTCACCAGTTTCCAAGGGAAATTGGTGTGTTTTTCAGGTGGGAGGTTGACGGCGGTAGCATTGTATTTTTTAGCTTCTTTTTCTTGGATGACTAAGTGTTTTTCCCACGAATAGTCTTGATAGCCATCGTTTACTTTGATTTTTACAGTATAATTTCCAGGAACAAAAGGTTGTTCCTTTAAGTCAATCCGATAATTAAAATTTGTATTAGGGGCCATTGTTAACGACTCTTGGTGATTTTCGTAGCGAGGTTTAGCTTCTTTTTCATAATATAAAGAGGCATCGACTTGTAATTTTTTAATCATAGCCGCTTGTTTGTTTTGGAGATTCATTAATACGCGGTTACGACCGTTAGCTTGATCGGTTTTTACTTCATTTAAAGATAATTCTGGCTGAACAGGTTCATCTGTTTCACTAAGTAAGACGCCGACTACATAAGAAAAACGATTATTGATGGCCACGCCGTTTTCTGAGTGAGCAGGTTGTTCATCTGACTTTTGTTCAAAGTAGAGTCCTCCTAAAACGTACCCATTAAATGGTTTTTCCGGTAAAGTAAGCTGACATTCAACAGTCTTGGTTGAGTGTTTAGGTAGGTGGATTTCTTTTGGTAATTGCGCAATCTCATTAAAAGTAAAAGGTGCAGATGGGTCTTTTTTTGTTTCAGCATGAGAATAATCTGCCAAGCCATTATCATTAGTAATCGCTGCATTGGCTGAAGCTAGCACGGTAATGTCGTTGGCTGTTTGATTCGTTAGTTCGATTTGTAGCTTTTGTGTTTGGTTTGGAGCGACACGTAAATCAAAATAACTTGTTTCTTTGGTTCGTTGATTGTCGGGTAAAATGGCTTTTACAGAAAAAGTCATTTCGCTTGCTTCTACAGAATAAGAGCCAATAAAAAATAAAAAAATGATGACGCTAATAGCATGGAGCCATTTAAAAAGCTGCTGATTCATAGTGTGCACTCCTTTTTGACAATTTTTTATAAGAAGGTATTGCATGAAACAACTTCATGCAATACCTTGTTTGTTTTCTTTTAAAGTGGTGTATCATCCAAAATCCAAGTAAGCGTTGTTTTATATTGTTTAGCTGCAACTTTTTTCGTTGTCGCAGGAACAGTTAATTGAATGCCTTGAGCAGCGGTCGCTCCGCTACCAAAAGCTAATGTCCAAGTGCCCATTCCTGTTGAAAGAGCGGCAGTCGCCACAGGAGAAGTGGCGGCACCAGTTGGATCCAAGGTTACTGGGACCGTTAATGGCGCCAAAGAAAGTAACTGTGTTGAATTGGGTGTTGCTGCTAAAAAGGTCAAGGATGCATTATCCAAAACAGCGGGTGTTGAATCACTTGTAGCAAATTGCGCACTCTGTTTAACTGATAATTTCCAGCCAAGATTTAGACCACGTTTGTCAGTTACTTGAACATAGTTTGGCACGCTAATTAAATCGCCAGTACTATTTTGCACTTGGTCTAGTTGTGCCGAATAGATTGCTGTACCGGCTTGAATTTGTTTTGATCCAAAATGGATATTTGAAACATAGTCAATACTAAGGGGTCCGGCTGTACCAGGTTGATGAGGATCAGCAGGATTAGGTGTCACAGGCTGAGAAGGGTTCGTCGGGTTGACAGGTGGCGTGACAGTATTATCAAGAGCAAACGTAATATCAGCGTTGGATTGAATAGAAGCGACTTGAGCTGCTTCAACTTTTGGACTATTTAAAAGCATAAGAGGCGTAGCAACGAACAAAATGCTTGAAATGCGCACGATCTTTTTCATTTTTTATTCCTTCTTTCTTGTTTATTTTTAACTTTTAAAAAAGCTAAATCCTAATTAGAGGGGTGTATCAGAAAGAATCCATTGTAATTCGGCAGTGTAAGATTCTTTGACCGTTAAATTAAGGTCAGGAGCAACGCTTAAAAAAAGTCCATTTTGTTGGTTCCAAGGAATTTCTACATTGTTATCGTCCGTTGCGGTGTATTGATAAACTTCGGTTGCTAAAGAGGAGATAGGAAAATCACTACCATTTTTTCGATAAATGAAAGCTTGCTGGATCGTTTTATTTGTAGAAGTTGAATGCATGGGCTGACTCTCTCTTACCAACAAATGCCATGGTGTTTTTGCAACACGACCATCGGCAATGAGGAAAGGAGCGCTAATGGTCGATGGTGAGTAGAGGGTTCGTTTGCTGGGAAAAGGTAAATTTTTAAAGGAAACTGTAGTTGGCATCTGCACAAAACGGAGGGTACCGTTTTTGATAGGTAAAGACTGTTCCTTAGTGATTGGCGTAATTGGCGTTCCGCCACCATCATTGCCAGTAACCGTGCTAGAAAATAAAAGAAATTGGTTTATCCATTCTTCTGTAACCGTTGCTGTATATTGTAAGGTGAATTGTGTATTGGCTTCCGTAAAATTATCTGCTGGCAGCGAATTGTGATAACTCCAATACAGCAAACCAGTGGAACTATCAGTTAAAAGTTGAAGCCCAGCTATTGGCGTACTTAAACCTGCTGCTGATTGTTTTGTTAATGTAGCAGCTGAAAGTTGAGCCAGTCCTTTAGGCACCGTTGCTCGTAATTGCTGATTCATCCACGTTGCTGGTTGATTGGTTAAACGTGTGGTTAACGTAAAACGAATGATTTGACCACTTACGACAGAGTTTGCATCTTCCCAGAGCCCTTGTGCATTTTTCCGCTCAATGATTTGCGTGACCGTTAGTTGAGGCACAGGATAAGCAACTGTTTGAGAAACAGTAGAACTGGTTAGCAAAGGCAGGCCAGTGCGATTGCTGAGCCCTTGGACCCACAAGCTGACCGTTTCTCCCCCTTGGAAAGTGGGTAAATTAGCAAATTGAAAATGGCCATTGGAATCTAAGGACGTTGTGAAAATAGAACCACCATTTATTTGTACTTTAACTTGATAGGTTCCGTTAGATGCTTGAGAAGCTTTACCTGAAAGTTGAGTTGAGCCGGCATTAGCGACTACGTTTGTGACTGGTTGGATTGACCAATTGACACTTTGGTCAGCTGAGGGGCTGCTTTGAATATAGTCGGTTGACGTTTTTGAACGAGCAAAAACAATTGTAGAGAGCGTGTCGCCATATTCTAATGGTGAAGCTAAAGAGATCGAGAAATTTCCGGCTGCATCGACAGAAATCCCTTTCACCACAATGGGGGTAGTGGTGCCATCATGGCGGTTCAAGGTTAATTGAACAGAGTAGTTATAGTTTGGGTCTTGTACTTGTTGAATGGTCCCTGTTACAGTAGTGTCCAGATGATTTGGTTGAGTTAGTTTGGCTGGTGTGACTTGAGGAACGGGATAATTACCTAAACTAAGTTGAGCTTTGCTAATTACGCCTGTTTTTGTATTGTTCCCAATAATAATATTAATTGCACCTAATCCAGTGCCGACATCTGTAAAGGTTCCTCGAATCGGATAGTCTTTGCCGTTAAGAGCAGGAGGGATTGAAATTCCTCGTTTATAAAGTGCGCCGACATCAAACGAAATGGCGGCAGACCATTTGGTTCCGGGAAGTAACACCAAGGTGCTACTTGGAAAAGTCAGATAAACAGAATGATAAGTGCTACTATAAGAGAGGCTGACGCCGTTAGTTGAACTGTGAATATCTTGAGTGGCTGTTCCTGGATAACTGACAGTCCCTGTTAAAAGAGTCAGAAAATCTTGTTGCTTTAGAGTGTCGTTATCTAACTGGCTTGAAATTTCTGTAGGAAGTTGAATAGCAATAATCGGTCGATCATTAATTGCTAAGCCGATAAGTGTCACACTGTATTCATACGAAAGTGTGATAATATCTTGGTTATACGTTCCCGTGCTTAAGGTACTTTTTAAGGTGCTATTACCAACAGAAACACTAGCTGGCGTAGGTGCCATAGGTTCATCGTTTTCAGAGGAAGCATGGGTTTGCTCGGTTTCTTGTTCCACGATATCGGTTGCTTGAGTTGTTTGTTGTTCTGTTGAAACTGAAGTAAATGTTTCACTAAAAGTAGAGGCGTGAGTTGTAGGGTTCAGTGTTTCAGAATGAGCTATCAAAGGTTGAGTCAGCGATAAAAAAAGCCATGATATGATGCAAGAAAAGATTCCCCAGACGAACTTATTCAAAACCATCCTCTCCTTTTTTATATTATATGTATAATGACGAAAATATATAATGAGTAAATATTGAGTACATACATTCTATAATGGGCCATTCATAAAGTAAAGCGATTACATCCGATTGTGAACAAGATATTTTGTTCACAATCTTTTAGTGTTTTAAGAAGGAAATTTCTCGAAATTCTATGCTTTTTTAATCCAAAAAAATTAAAAAACTGATAGTTTGCTAAAAATCGAGTCTTTCTTTCACTTCTTAGCACTTAAAATATTTACATTTTCCTAGGGATAGTGTACTATTTAAAGGTATGCATAAATAAAGTTTGATGTATAAAATTAAATGTTATTCGGAGGGAAACAAATGTCTGCGAAATGGGAAAAAAAAGGCACTAATGATGGTGTATTAACTTTTTCAATCGAACAAGCAGTAATCGAAAAAGGATTAACGCAAGCGTTCAATAAAGTGAAAAAAAACTTAAACGTACCTGGTTTCCGTAAAGGAAAAGTATCACGTACTGTTTTTAACCGTATGTATGGAGAAGAAGCGTTATACGAAGATGCGTTAAACGCTGTTTTACCAGAAGCATATGAAGCGGCTGTTTTAGAAGCAGGAATTGAACCAGTAGCACAACCAAAAATTGATGTTGAAAGCATGAATAAAGGGGAAGACTGGGTTATCACTGCTGAAGTAACTGTAAAACCTGAAGTAAAATTAGGCGAATACAAAAACTTAACAGTGTCTAAACAAGACCGTGAAGTAACAGATGAAGACGTGGAAGCACGTTTGAAACGCGAACAAGAATCTCAAGCTGAATTAGTAATCAAAGAAGATGCCGCTGCTGAAAATGGCGACACTGTAGTTATCGACTTTGAAGGCTTCTTAGGCGACGAAGCATTTGAAGGCGGCAAAGGCGAAAATTACTCATTAGAATTAGGTTCTAATTCATTTATTCCAGGCTTTGAAGACCAATTAGTTGGCAAAAAAGCTGGCGAAGAAGTAGAAGTAAACGTTACTTTCCCTGAAGATTACCAAGCAGAAGATTTAGCTGGTAAAGAAGCAGTTTTCAAAGTAACTGTTCATGAAGTAAAAGCAAAAGAATTACCAGAATTGGATGATGAATTTGCAAAAGACGTTGACGATTCAGTAGAATCATTAGACGAATTAAAAGAAAAATTCCGTAAAGAATTGACAGAAGCAAAAGAAGCAGCAGCTGAAGAAGCAAAAGACGAAGAAGCAATTCGTTTAGCTGTTGAAAATGCTGAAATCGTTGAATTACCACACGTAATGGTTCACGACGAAGTTCACCGTTCAATGGATGAATTCTTAAACAACATGCAACGCCAAGGAATTTCTCCTGAAATGTACTACCAATTAACTGGTTCTACAGAAGAAGATTTACACAAACAATTTGAAGGCGAAGCAGAAACACGCACAAAAACAAACTTAGTGATTGAAGCAGTTGCCAAAGCTGAAAACATCGAAGTAACACAAGAAGACATCGATGCTGAAGTGAAAGATTTAGCAGAACAATACAACATGCCTGAAGCGCAAGTACGTAAAGTATTAAACAACGACATGTTAGAACACGATATTCGTATGAAACGTGCTGTTGAAACAATTACTGAAACAGCTGTTGAAAAATAAACATTTTTAATAAGCTCTTCATTCGATAGAGTTTTCTAAAACTGTAGATGGAAGGTGTCTTTCATCTACAGTTTTTTTCATATAAAATAACTTTTGAAAGGGTGTGTCAAAATGGATAAAAATTATTCGAAAATTAAATATGGATTAGTGGTGTTTGGCATCTTATGCTTGACATACAATCTCTGGGAATTTTTTACGGCTAAGTATTCAACAAAACAAGGTGTGACGTTTGTTATCGAATGTTTACTTGGAATTGGGCTGATCTTTTTACCAGATCTTGTCAATAAATTTTTAAAAATTATTATGCCACCGACTATCGTTTATTTTTACTGGTTTTTCTTATTTATTTCAGTATTCCTAGGAACTTCGTTGCATATGATTTCAATCATTTCGTTCTGGGATAAAATTTTACATTTTGTTAGTCCGATGCTGTTAACTGCTGTGGGTTATGGTATTGCTGCTTTCCTATTGAAGAAAACGAAGTACGCCGATGTTTCCCCGTGGTTATTTTTATTATTTGGGTTTGCATTTGCAGGGCTTTGTGGCGTCTTCTGGGAATTCTGGGAATTTATCTGCGATTCATTAGGGAACATGAACTTACAACGCTATAATATGTCCAACGGCCAACCATTTATTGGGCGTGCTGCTTTAATGGATACGATGGGGGATTTATTTACCAATACCCTTGGGGCCTTTGTGATGGGCGTGTACACGTATATCAGAAGCAAAGGAAATCCTGAGTATTTAGAAAATTATGCGATAAAGAGAAAATAATAAAAAAGCGATTCAACCATGGTTGAATCGCTTTTTTGCTGTTTTTTTAAGCAGGTACTTCGACAGGTTTTTTCAAAAGTCCGTAGACAATTCCTGAAATAATCGCCCCAATTAAGATGAACAATAGATATAGTAATGGATTACTTAATAGGAAGACGACGAAGATTCCTCCATGTGGTGCCAATAATTTGATACCAAACGCACCAACCAACGCACCAGTAAAGGCAGAACCTACCACGAAACTTGGAATCACACGTAATGGGTCAGCTGCTGCAAAAGGAATTGCCCCTTCAGTGACAAAAGAAAGTCCCATTACAATATTGGTTAAGCCGGCATCTTGTTGATCTTTTGTAAATTTATTTTTAAATAAACGAGTTGCTACGAAAATTGCTAATGGAGGAACCATTCCGCCAGCCATTACAGAGGCCATGACCACGCTGCCACCTTCTGCAACAGTACTTGCTAACGTAGCTGTACCGAAAACATAAGCAGCTTTGTTAACTGGTCCACCTAAGTCGATGGCCATCATACCAGCTAATAAGGCACCAAGTAAAGCAGCATTTGTGCCATCTAAGCCAAGTAGGAAATGATTTAACGCATCATTAATTGCTTTCATTGGGATGTTAATGACTAACATTAATAAGCCTGTAATAATCAAACCAAAAACTGGATAGAATAAAATGGTTTTAATTCCATCTAATGATTTTGGCAAGCCTTTGAAAACTTTACGTAAAAGAACCACTACATAACCAGCTAAGAAACCACCGATTAGGGCCCCAAGGAACCCAGCTCCTCCGGCGTTTGCTAATGCACCAGCCGCGAAACCAGCAACTAAGCCTGGACGATCCCCGATACTAGAAGCAATAAAACCAGCTAAGACAGGTAACATAAAGCCAAATGCTGCGCCACCAATTTGGTTAAACCAGCTAGCTACGTCATTGTAATTCCCTAAATTGGCTAATTGATCTTGAGGAACCCCGATAAATTGATCAATCATAAAGGAAAGAGCAATGGCAATTCCGCCACCAATAACGAAAGGTAACATATGAGAAACACCATTCATTAAATCTTTATAGATACGAGAACCGATTGAACCTTCCGCTGAATCCTCTTGGTCGCTTGCAGCCGAGTCACTGCCATGGAAAGTAGGAGCTTCACCACTAATGGCTAAGTTAATTAGTTCTTCGGTTTTACGAATTCCATCACTAACGGGACGGTTGACTAATTTTTTACCGTCAAAACGATTCATTTCTACTTTTTTATCGGCTGCGACAATCACGCCATCAGCACGAGCAATATCTTCAGCAGTTAAACGATTTTTAATTCCTTCTGAACCGTTTGTTTCTACTTTAATGTCTACGCCCATTTCTTTTGCTTTTTTCTTCAGCGCATCTTCGGCCATGTAAGTATGAGCAATTCCTGTAGGACAAGCAGTCACAGCAATAATATATTTACGATTGCTTTCTGGTGCTGGCGTTGTTTGTTCTTGTTCTGCTTTTTCTTCCGCTTCTTTTTGATCTTCTGCTGCTTGGAAAAGAGCTTGTACTGCTTCTGGAGTTTCCGCTTCTTTCAATTTACCAACAAATTCTGGATCGATAAGTAATCGAGAAAGGGCCGCAAGCGCTTGGAGATGTGTATCATTGGCGCCTTCTGGAGCAGCAATCATGAAGAATAGATAAGTAGGTTGTCCATCTAGTGCTTCATAATCAACACCTTTTTTACTTTTAGCGAAAAGAACTGTCGGTTCTTTTACGGCACTGTTTTTTGCGTGAGGCATAGCGATGCCGTCGCCTAAACCAGTCGATGTTTGTGCTTCGCGTTTTAAAATTCCTTCTTTGTAAGTGTCAATGTCAGAGATGCGGCCACCATCGTATAATTTTTGGACCATTTCATCAATCGCGCCTTTTTTATCAGTAGCTTGTAAATCCATAATCATGACATCTTTTATTAATAAATCATTAATGTTCACTCTATTTTCCTCCCTTAGTGGATTTATTCTGAAATTTTTTCAATTGTTACTTCGTGAATAAGTTCTTGGATAAAATCTTCTGAGGCTAAATCATCAGAAAAAGCAGTCGCGCTACCGCAAGCGACACCCCATTTGAAAGCCTCTAAAGGATCTTGTGTTTTTGAAAAGTTGCCAATAAAACCAGCAATCATTGAGTCGCCAGCGCCGACAGAATTTTTCAGTGGACGTTTTAAAACGTTGGAACGATAAACACCTTCTGTTGTGAAAAGTAATGCACCATCACCAGCCATTGAGATAATTACGTGTTGTGCTCCTTCTTCTAGTAACCGATGTCCATAAGGTAAAATATCTTCAACACTTGTAAAGGTTGTATGGTATAATTCTGCCAACTCATGATTATTTGGCTTGACCAATAAAGGCTTTTGTGACAAAGCGTTCATTAAATCTTCACCTGTCGTATCAATAACAAATTCTGCGCCTTTTTCCTTCACAATTTGGATTAATTCTTCGTAAAATCCTTTGCGTAGAGAAGCAGGTGTACTTCCTGAAAGAACAACAATATCACCAGCCTGAACACGACTAACTGCTTGTTTTAGTTCTTGAATTTCTTCGTTTGTTAGAGCAGGTCCTAAGCCGTTAATTTCTGTTTCAGTATCTGATTTCAATTTAATGTTGATTCGTGTATCAGCAGACACGGGAGTGAAATTCGTTTGGATTTCTTCTTTTTTCAACCAATCGGCAATGAATGAGCCTGTAAAACCACCTAAAAAACCTAAGGCAGTGGATTCTGTCTCCATACGTTTTAAAATACGTGAAACGTTGATTCCTTTGCCGCCAGGTAATTTAAAATCATTCGTCATCCGATTTAAATCACCAATTTGTAGATGATCGACATGAACGATAAAGTCGATAGAAGGGTTTAAAGTCACTGTGTAAATCATTTGTTTGCCTCCATTAAAATAGTTTTTTGCTGGAATCCTTGAAGCGATTCAGCAGGGCAGTAGTCAGTTAGTAAAGTAACTGACTCTAATTCTTCCACTTTGGTAAACGTTACTTCATTAAATTTTGTATGATCCAGTAAAACATAGGCTGTTTCTGCTTGATGAATAGCCAAGGCTTTTAGCGCTGCTTCTTCGGGATCAGGCGTTGTTAAACCAAACTCTAAATGTGCGCCGTTAGTTCCTAAAAAAGCTTTGTTAAAACGAAAATGTTGTAGCTGTTCCATACTAGTGGCACCAATGATTGCTTTAGTGGAGAGCTTCAAAGTACCACCAAGCATAATAGTGGGAATTTCCATATCGCTAAGTTTTGCAGCATGATGTACGGAATTCGTCACTACATGGATTTGTTTCCCAACTAAAAAAGGGATCATTTCTAACGTGGTTGAACCAGCATCTAAATAGATCATATCGCCATCTTGTACACAACTAGCGGCTAAAGAAGCAATCTTTTGCTTTTCGTGCGTGTTTTTGATTGATTTTTCCGTCATGTTTTGTTCAAAGCCTAAATTAAGAATACGCTTAGCGCCGCCGTGAATGCGTTCTAACAAATTGGCGTCTTCTAATTCTTGTAAATCGCGGCGGATTGTGGATTCTGAAGCATTGAACAAGCTAGCAAGTTCTTGCGATTTGACGACTGATTTTTGATCTAACAATTGTAAAATTTTTTGATGTCGTTCTTCCGTAAGCATTTTCATCCCTCATTTCATGGATATAATAGCACAAATGAAAACGCTAATCAATCTAAAACGGTCAAAAACATTCAAAAAAATTAAAAAACAGTCATAAGAAAAAAAGAAAGCTGCTGAACTCAGGTTCAGCAGCTTTCTTTAATTCACTAAATCATTCGGTAAAGTTTTTTGATAAATCTCTTTTTTGACTTGGTAAGCGAGTTTTTCATCGGTCAAAATAATGAGCACATCGCCAACATGCATAACAGTATCACCATGTGTTAAAATTTCCGATTCGCCACGGCGAATGGAAGTGAGCAACATTTGTTTAGGCCAGACAAAATCACGTACCATCGTATCATCTAAGGAACTTTCTGCAGTGATAGGTAATTCAATAATCGTTTTGTGGCCACGAATATTACTTACTTTAGAAGGAACCAAACGTTCTAATAAGCTTTCATAAATTGGCTTGCCGCCAAGACTATCGATGGTAATATAACTAACTAAAGCGACAACTCCTAAAGACATTAAATGAGAAAAATTGCCGACCATTTCTGTTACTAAAATAATCGCTGTTAACGGTGCTTTACCAATCGCAGTAAAATAACCAGCCATGGCAAAAATTAAAAAGTTTTTCACAAAAATTGGATCCATCCCTACGTATTGGACAAGTAGACTGCCATACAATGTTCCGATAATGGCACCTAAAGTTAGAATAGGCAAGAAAATACCACCAGGGAGATTCGAACCGTAAGAAACCATTGAAAAAACAAAACGTAAAACCAGTAAGCCGACTAAAGCCCAAATAGTGGCCGGTTGATTGCCTAAAGCTAAAACAATTTGATTCCCACCGCCAAGTAAATGTGGAAAGAAATAACCAATCGGTAAAATCAAAATAAAAGGAATAAAACCATAATAATTAGAAGAAAGGCCTTTGATTTTTCCATATACTTTTGGTAAGGACAACAATGTTTTTTGATATATCCAACCTAATAATCCTAGCAAAACGCCCAGCAGGACTAATGTCCAATAGTACTCTAAAGGCAAAGATTTAACCGGACCAATATAAAGAACTGGTTGCAATCCGAAGAAATGCAAAGAAACAAAGTTAGCGGAAATGGCCGCAGAAAAAGAGGTTAACCAAACTAAAGGTGAAAAGGAATGGTGAACCTCTTCTAGAACAAATAAAAGTCCTGCGATTGGTGCATTAAAAGCGGCGGCTAAACCAGCACTGGCACCACTACTGATTAAAATTTTTTCTTCAGACTTGGTGCTTTGCCGCCATTGACTATAGCCTTGTCCAACCACTGCACCTAGTTGAATTGAAGGACCTTCACGTCCCAAAAATAGCCCAGGACTAATCGCTAAGATCCCACCGATAAATTTTTTCCAAAGCACTGGAAACCAGTGAATTTCTAATTGACCTTGAAGTTGTCCTTCCACTTGGGGAATGCCACTGCCTTTAATTGCTGGTTCGCTTTTGATCAGTCGTCCTAATAAATAAGCAAGCACGAGAGAAAATAAGAACCAAGGAATCATCCAAAAGGGTTTTTCGTGAAACGTTTGATACAGATGCACGACTTGTTCGCCAATTTTTTCAATGCCTAAGCGAAATAAGCTGACAACAAAGCCGACCAGGATTCCGACGACGATGCCTTTAAGGATAAAGCCGATTCGGGTACCATCTAATTGTTTAATTTCATGTACATCATTATTCATTTCATTTTTAGCCTCCATCACTACTTACTAATGTACTGCGGTTTGACTTGATTTACAAGAAAATTTCATATAAAAAGAAAAAGATTTTTTGTTCTTTTCTAAAGAACTTCAAAGGGATTTTTGGTATACTGTATAAGATTGAAAAAAGAGAGAGGACGTTTAATATGACACAAAAACATGCCTTGGTTCAGGGAATGAATCCTCGACAAGAAGAAGCCGTTTTGCATACAGAAGGACCACTGTTAGTCATGGCTGGTGCTGGTAGTGGAAAAACGCGGGTTTTAACACACCGAATTGCCTATCTAATTGAGGAAAAAGAAGTAAATCCATGGAATATTTTGGCGATTACGTTTACCAATAAAGCTGCTAAAGAAATGAAAGAGCGTGTAAATAAATTACTGGAAACGGGTGGCGAAGATGTATGGGTCTCCACTTTTCACTCCATGTGTGTAAGAATTTTACGTCGTGATGTGGATCAGATTGGTTACAACCGTAATTTTACAATTATTGACCCATCGGAACAAAAAACATTAATGAAACGCATCTTAAACGACTTAAATATTGATTCAAAAAAATATGATCCTCGCTCAATTTTAGGTACGATTAGCAATGCCAAAAATGAATTACAAACGCCTGAAAAAGTTGCTGAAATGCAAGGTTCCTTATATGAAGAAATTGTCGCAAAATGCTATGAAGCCTATCAAAAAGAATTACGCAAAAACCAATGTATGGATTTTGATGATTTGATTATGAATACGATTCGTTTATTCAATGAACAACCAGATACGTTGGCGTTCTACCAAAATAAATTTCACTATATTCATGTGGATGAATACCAAGATACCAATCATGCACAATATACCTTAGTCAATTTATTGGCTGCACGTTTCAAAAATCTGTGTGTCGTAGGTGATGCCGACCAAAGTATCTATGGTTGGCGCGGGGCGGATATGCAAAATATCTTGGATTTTGAAAAAGATTATCCAGATGCCAGTGTAATTTTGCTAGAACAAAATTATCGATCCACCAAAAACATTTTGGCGGCTGCGAATGATGTCATCAAAAATAACCGTAACCGCCGCGAGAAAGAACTGTGGACAGAAAATATAGACGGTGAAAAAATTGTCTATTATCGCGGGGACACAGAACGGGATGAAACACAATTTATTGTGAGCCAAATCCAAAAAGAAATGCGGGAAAATGACCGAATTTATGGTGATTTTGCGGTATTATATCGGACCAATGCTCAATCCCGTGTAGTGGAAGAAATGCTCTTGAAATCTAATATTCCGTATACCATGGTGGGCGGACATAAATTCTACGACCGTAAAGAAATTAAAGATATTTTGGCTTATTTAAGTTTGATTGCCAATCCAGATGATTCGATTAGTTTTGAACGAATTGTCAATGAACCAAAACGAGGAATCGGTAAAAGTTCAATTGAAAAATTACGGCTATTTGCGGATACGCATGGTTGGGCTTTGCTGGAAGCTGCCCAAAATGTTGATTTGGCAAATATTTCAGGAAAAGCGGGTAAAGAGCTTGGTAATTTTGGCATGATGATTCAAGACTTAACGAAAACAGTGCCCTATTTAACGATTACAGAATTGGTGAAAGAAACTTTACAACGTAGTGGTTATCGGGAAGCTTTGATGGCGCAAAATAATTTAGAGTCTCAAGCTCGCTTAGAAAACTTGGACGAATTTTTATCTGTGACACAAGAATTTGATAAACGTTTTGAAGCGCAAAATAACGACGATCCAAATGGCGAAGAAACAAAATTGGCGGATTTTTTAACAGATTTAGCCTTGGTTTCTGATCTAGATAATTTAGAAGAGAGCTCTTCACAAGTAACCTTAATGACGTTGCATGCGGCCAAAGGGCTGGAATTTCCAGTGGTCTTTTTAATGGGCTTAGAAGAAGGGGTTTTCCCATTATCACGTGCCATGCTAGAAGAAAGTGAACTGGAAGAAGAACGGCGCTTGGCTTATGTTGGTATCACACGAGCGGAAGAAGCCCTGTTCTTAACGAATGCTTATTCGAGAACATTATATGGTCGCACGCAATATAATCGACCAAGTCGCTTTTTAGAAGAAATTGAGGCGGAGCGTTTAATGAAACAAGGGGCGGCGGCCAATTTACAGAAAGCTCCAGCGCGCACCTTTGATCCTAAAGTATTCAAGCCCAGCGCAAGTAAACCAGCTTATACACAGCCAGCTACAAAATCAGTTAGCAACAAAGTGGCAAGTGGTGGCGAAAAAGTTTCCTGGCAAGCAGGTGATAAGGTCCAACATAAAGCATGGGGCGTTGGTACAGTCGTTCGTGTAGGCGGTTCGGCCAAAGACTTAGAGTTGGACATTGCTTTCCCTGAAAAAGGCATAAAACGGTTGTTAGCGGCATTTGCACCTATTGAAAAAATTTAACATGCAAAATAGATCAGCGATTTAATGAGAAATCATCATTAGATAAATTCTTTTTATTTTCTATCTTAGTGTAAATGTGTTAAAAAGACGATAAGAGCATTACACTTATGAGGAGGAGTTCTACGATGGAACAACAACCATTAACATTAACGGCGGCGACAACTCGTGCGCAAGAATTAAGAAAACAACTCAATCAATATTCCCATGAATATTATGTCAAAGATCAACCATCCGTAGAAGATTATGTTTACGATCGTTTGTATAAAGAGTTAGTCGATATTGAAACGGAGTTTCCTGATTTAATCACGCCAGATTCGCCGACACAACGTGTAGGTGGCAAAGTTTTATCTGGTTTTGAAAAAGCTCCGCATGACATTCCAATGTATAGTTTAAATGATGGGTTTAGCAAGGAAGACATTTTTGCTTTTGATGAACGTGTTCGTAAGGCGATTGGTAAACCCGTTGCTTACTGTTGCGAGTTGAAAATTGATGGGTTAGCAATTTCATTACGTTATGAAAACGGGGTGTTTGTACGCGGAGCAACACGAGGCGATGGAACGGTTGGTGAAAACATTACAGAGAACTTACGAACGGTTCGCTCTGTACCGATGCGTTTAACGGAGCCCATTTCAGTGGAAGTTCGTGGCGAGTGCTACATGCCTAAACAATCCTTTGTCGCATTGAATGAAGAACGTGAAGAAAATGGCCAAGATATTTTTGCCAATCCTCGGAATGCAGCGGCGGGAAGCTTGCGCCAACTAGATACAAAAATTGTGGCGAAACGGAACTTAAATACGTTTTTATACACAGTTGCTGACTTTGGGCCAATGAAAGCGAAGACGCAGTTTGAGGCATTAGAAGAACTTTCTGCAATTGGTTTTAGAACCAATCCCGAACGGCAATTATGTCAGTCAATTGATGAAGTCTGGGCCTACATTGAAGAATACCATGAAAAGCGGAGCACTTTGCCATACGAAATCGATGGAATTGTGATTAAAGTGAACGAATTTGCGTTGCAAGATGAATTAGGTTTCACTGTCAAAGCACCTCGCTGGGCGATTGCCTACAAATTTCCACCAGAAGAAGCAGAAACAGTAGTGGAAGATATTGAATGGACAATTGGGCGCACGGGGGTGGTCACTCCTACTGCAGTCATGGCTCCTGTACGAGTCGCGGGAACCACGGTTAGTCGGGCAAGTTTGCATAATGCAGATTTTATTCAAATGAAAGATATCCGTTTAAATGATCATGTTATTATTTACAAAGCCGGCGATATTATCCCAGAAGTAGCGCAAGTCCTAGTTGAAAAACGTGCAGCCGATAGTCAGCCTTATGAAATGCCGACACATTGTCCAATTTGTCATAGTGAGTTGGTGCATTTAGATGAGGAAGTGGCGTTACGTTGTATTAATCCAAAATGCCCTGCGCAAATTAAAGAAGGGCTGAATCACTTTGTCTCACGAAACGCAATGAACATTGATGGCTTGGGGCCACGAGTGTTAGCACAAATGTATGACAAAGGATTAGTGAAAGACGTAGCGGATCTGTATTTCTTAACAGAAGAACAATTAATGACTTTGGATAAAATCAAAGAAAAATCAGCAAACAACATTTATACTGCCATTCAAGGGAGTAAAGAAAACTCTGTCGAACGTTTGATTTTTGGCTTAGGGATTCGCCATGTGGGTGCGAAAGCGGCGAAAATTTTAGCGGAGCATTTTGGTGATTTACCAACCTTAAGTCGTGCAACTGCGGAAGAAATTGTGGCTTTGGATTCAATTGGCGAAACAATCGCAGACAGCGTTGTGACGTATTTTGAAAATGAGGAAGTTCATGAATTAATGGCTGAACTGGAAAAAGCCCAAGTGAACTTGACATATAAAGGTCTCCGGACAGAACAATTAGCAGAAGTGGAGTCACCTTTCAAAGACAAAACAGTTGTTTTAACAGGAAAATTAACGCAGTACACTCGCGAAGAAGCCAAAGAAAAAATTGAAAATCTTGGTGGAAAAGTTACAGGGAGTGTTTCGAAAAAAACTGACATTGTGGTTGCTGGCGAAGATGCTGGCAGTAAATTAACCAAAGCTGAAAGCTTAGGCGTGACCGTTTGGAATGAACAAGAAATGGTCGATGCGTTAGATGCAAGTCATTTTTAAGAAGAAAAATTAACGTTGTCAGATTTTATGTAGTAATTTGATGGTATACTTATTTTAGTCATAAAAGTTATATGAACGAGGACTTTCTGAGTTGAGAAAGGAGGTTGATGCTTATGCGCAATTCTTCTTACTTTAACGAAAGGAGCAATGTTTTTGTCCGTTGAAGCAGCGCTAGGACTGATGATTGGTTTTGCAACACTTGTTGTGACCATTATCTTCGGTATCTTAGCGCTTGTCTTAGACAACAAAAATAACCGTTCATAAGCTTTGAGGAGCTGAACGGTTAAGCGTTTGAAATAAAACCAATAACTCAGTAAGCCGCTAGTTCTTATAACTAGTAGTGGCTATTAGAGAGGTATGTTCCTGCATATCTCTCTTTTCATTTTCATAATAACATATTTCCGTCATTTTTGCGAGCGACAAATTATCAATGAAATTCAAGGTTTCATCTAAAATATCCGACCATTTTATGGTAGAATGGGAACAGAGTGAACAGCTGTGCTAAGCTGTTTAAAGAAATACAATCCAATTGATTAATCTGAAAATGAAAATTTCAGTAAATGATAGAAAGAAGGGTATCTATGGCAATTACAGAAGAACAAGTCAAACATGTCGCTAAATTATCAAAATTATCTTTCTCCGAAGAAGAATTAGCGGACTTTACCAATCAACTAGATAAAATTATTGATATGGTGGAATTACTAGAAGAAGTAGATACAACAGGGGTTCCTTTTACTTCAAATGTGAATGAATCAATCAATGTCATGCGTGAAGACGTAGCGACACCAGGAATGGACCGTAAAGAATTAATGCGGAATGTTCCGGAATCAGAGAATGGTTACATTAAAGTGCCTGCAATTATGGATAACGGGGAGGCAGGAGCCTAATGGAAAAATTATACGACAAATCGTTAACAGAGTTACATGATTTATTGGTTTCAAAAGAAATCACTGCAGTTGATTTAACCGAAGAAACATTAAATCGTATTCAAGATACAGAAGAACAACTAGGTTCTTTTATTACAGTTAGTGAAGAAAAAGCAATGGCATTAGCCAAAGCGATTGACTTAAAAGGCATCACTGAAAGTAATCCATTAGCTGGGATTCCAATTGGGATTAAAGACAACATTGTCACAAAAGATATTTTAACAACAGCTGGCTCAAAAATGTTACACAATTTTGACCCAATTTATGATGCGACCGTGATGGATAAAGTCTATCAAGCGGATATGATTCCAGTCGGAAAATTGAACATGGATGAATTTGCCATGGGCGGAAGTACGGAAACGTCTTACTTCAAGAAAACAAAAAATGCTTGGGATCAAACCAAAGTTCCTGGTGGTTCTTCTGGTGGTTCAGCTTCTGCTGTCGCAGCCGGACAAGTCCCAGTTTCTTTAGGGAGCGATACAGGTGGTAGTATCCGCCAACCAGCCGCATTCAACGGTATTGTGGGCCTAAAACCAACTTATGGACGTGTGTCTCGTTTTGGTTTGATTGCTTTTGCTTCAAGTTTAGACCAAATTGGTCCATTGACACGAAATGTTAAAGACAATGCCTTAGCTTTAAACGCAATTAGTGGTTATGACGAAAAAGACGGCACTTCTGCAGGCGTTTCTGTTCCTGATTTTACGGCAGATTTAACTGGCGACATCAAAGGCATGAAAATTGCTTTACCAAAAGAATACTTAGGTGAAGGGGTACAACCTGATGTTCGTGAAGCGGTATTAAAAGCAGCAGAAACATTTAAATCTTTAGGAGCAACGGTGGAAGAAGTTAGTTTGCCACATTCTAAGTACGGCGTAGCGGTTTATTATATTATTGCCTCTTCAGAAGCAAGTTCAAACTTACAACGCTTTGATGGCATTCGTTACGGGTACCGTTCAGACAATGTACAAAACTTAGAAGATGTCTATGTTAATTCACGTTCTGAAGGTTTCGGAACAGAAGTTAAACGTCGGATTATGTTAGGAACCTTCTCTTTAAGTGCTGGTTATTATGATGCGCACTTTAAAAAGGCTGGTCAAGTCCGTACACTAATCAAACAAGATTTTGAGAATGTCTTTGCGGATTATGACTTAATCATTGGCCCATCCACACCAACAGTTGCCTTTGGTCTAGGGGAAAACATCAATGATCCAATCACAATGTATATGAATGATATTTTAACCATTCCTGTCAACTTAGCAGGACTACCAGGCATGTCCATTCCAGCAGGCTTCTCAGAAGGCTTGCCAGTTGGTTTACAAATTATTGGAAAACATTTTGACGAACATACAATGTATAAAGCAGCCTATGCTTTTGAACAAGCGACAGATTTCCATACGAAAAAACCAGTCATTTTAGGGGGGAACGATTAATGAACTTTGAAACTGTCATTGGATTAGAAGTCCACGTAGAATTGAAAACCAACTCTAAAATTTTCTCCTCTGCGCCAGCGCATTTCGGAGCAGAACCAAATAGCAACACAAATGTGGTTGACTGGAGTTACCCAGGTGTTTTGCCTGTCATGAATAAAGGTGCCTTAGAATTTGGTATGAAAGCAGCACTTGCCTTGAACTGTGAAATTTCAAAAGAAACACATTTTGACCGTAAAAACTATTTTTACCCAGATAACCCGAAAGCATACCAAATTTCTCAATTTGATCAACCAATCGGACATGATGGTTGGATTGAAATTGAAGTCGAAGGCAAAAAGAAAAAAATTCGCATTGAACGGGTGCATTTAGAAGAAGATGCTGGGAAAAATATTCACGGCACAGATGGCTATTCTTATGTAGACTTGAATCGTCAAGGTACGCCTTTAATTGAAATCGTTTCTGAAGCAGACATGCGCTCACCAGAAGAAGCGTATGCTTATTTAGAAGCGTTGCGTTCAATTATCCAATTTACAGAAGTTTCTGATGTGAAAATGGAAGAAGGTTCTATGCGTTGTGATGCCAATATTTCTTTACGTCCGTATGGTCAAGAAGAATTTGGTACTAAAGCGGAATTAAAGAACTTGAACTCTATGAACTTTGTAAAAAAAGGTTTAGCTTATGAAGAAAAACGCCAAGCCAAAGTCCTATTATCTGGTGGCGAAATTCAACAAGAAACACGCCGCTTTGATGAAGCAACTAGTACAACGTTGCTTATGCGTGTTAAAGAAGGCTCAAGTGACTACCGTTACTTCCCAGAGCCAGATGTTCCTCGTTTTTCAATTGATGATGAATGGATTGAAAAAGTTCGCGCTAGTTTGCCAGAAATGCCAGCCTCACGTCGTGCCCGTTATATCAGTGAATTAGGGTTACCTGAATACGACGCAATGGTCTTAACTTTAACGAAAGAAATGTCAGATTTCTTTGAAGCAACTTTAGCAAACGGTGCAGATGCGAAACAAGCATCAAACTGGTTAATGGGCGAAGTTTCTGCTTACTTAAACAGTGAAAAAGTTGAATTAGCCGATACTAAACTAACACCAGAAAATCTAGCGGGTATGATTACTTTGATTAACGATGGCACAATCAGCTCGAAAATTGCGAAGAAAGTGTTCAAAGAGTTAATTGAAAACGGTGGAGACGCTAAAGAAGTTGTCGAAGCAAAAGGTTTGGTTCAATTATCTGATCCAGCGCAATTATTACCAATGATTAACGAAGTTTTAGACAACAACCAACAATCAATTGATGACTTTAAAAACGGAAAAGACCGTGCAGTTGGTTTCCTTGTTGGACAAATTATGAAAGCAACTCGTGGACAAGCAAACCCAGGTGTGGTTAACAAGTTATTGCAAGAAGAGCTTTCAAAACGATAAGAAAGTAGCAGGCAAACCATGAAAAAAGCTAGAGTGATTTATAATCCAACGTCAGGAAAAGAGTTAATCAAAAAGAACTTAGCCGATATTTTATCTATTTTAGAAGAATGTGGTTATGAAGCCAGTGCATTTGCGACCACACCAGAAGAAAATTCAGCACGCAATGAAGCACATCGTGCTGCGCGTGCAGGATTTGATTTACTAGTAGCAGCAGGTGGAGATGGGACCATTAATGAAGTCGTGAATGGGATTGCTCCGTTGAAGCGGCGCCCTAAAATGGCCATTATTCCCGCTGGAACGACGAATGACTATGCACGGGCATTGAAGATTCCTCGTGATAATATCGTTAAGGCAGCAGAAGTGATTAAAAAAAATCAAACTGTCAAAATGGATATTGGCCAAGCCGGCAAAAATTACTTTATCAATATTGCGGCGGGTGGTCATTTAACGGAACTGACTTATGAAGTTCCATCAGAGTTGAAAAGTATTTTTGGTTACTTAGCGTACTTAGCCAAAGGAGCCGAAATGTTGCCGCGAGTGAAGCCGATTAAAATGCGCATGACGTATGATGAAGGTGTATACGAAGGCAACGCCTCAATGTTTTTCCTAGGGCTGACTAACTCGGTGGGTGGCTTCGAGCAAATCGTACCAGATGCTAAATTAGATGATGGTAAGTTTTCATTAATTATTGTAAAAACAGCCAATATTTTTGAGATTCTTCATTTAGTTGCGTTAATGTTAAATGGTGGAAAGCATGTTGAAGATCATCGACTAATCTATACAAAGACCAGCTATTTACATGCAGAAACGTTAGAAAAGAACAATAAAATGATGATTAATTTAGATGGTGAATATGGAGGCGATGCTCCAATGACCTTTAAAAATATGCATCAACACATTGAAATTTTTGCAAATGGTGATGCACTGCCGTCCAATGCAATTATGGGTTCTGTCTTAACTGGTAGCGATGAGATTGTCGTAGAATCAGAAGACGAAGAGGAAGAAGCATATAACGAAGCCAGCAAAGAATTTGTCAAAGAAGTTGAACGACTAACAGACGAAGATATTGATGGCGATGGAAAGATTGCCGAAAAAGAAAAGCACTAGGTAGTCCGTGAATAGCTAATGAAAGATTTAGTTGATAAGATCTTTCATTGGCTATTTTTTGACTAAGGGAAAGGGTCTCATTCTTTTATTTACCCAAAAAGCTCAAACGGAATTGCTAAATCGCCATGAAAATTCGTTGTTGCTTTTCTTAGGTATTTTCATTAGAATGAGTGAAGTGTATAAAAAGAAGGAGCGACTTATGAAAAATTATCCAGTAAAGAAAAATGACGTCATTGAAGTAGAAATCATTGACTTGACGCATGAAGGTTTAGGCGTGGCAAAAGTGGACCATTATCCATTGTTTATTGAAAATGCCTTACCAGGTGAAAAACTTGAAATCAAAGTCTTAAAAACAGGCAAAAGTTTTGGTTATGGGAAAGTATTGACTGTCCTAAAAAGCAGTGAACAGCGTGTGCCCGTGAAAGATGAAAACTTTACAAAAGTCGGGATTAGTCCGTTGCAACATTTAGCGTACGGCGCCCAACTATCATTTAAAACGCAACAAGTCGAAAATGTTATGCAACGTGTCGCTAAATTGCCAGAAGTCCCTGTTTTACCAATAATTGGGATGAACGATCCGTGGCATTACCGGAACAAAGCACAAATTCCCGTGCGTAAAATTGACAACCAACTACAAACAGGTTTTTTCCGGAAAAATAGCCATGATTTAATTCCGATGGAACATTTCTATATTCAAGACCCAGAAATTGATGCAGCAATTGTTAAAATCCGTGACATTATGCGTAAATATAGCGTAAAACCTTATAACGAATCTGATAATACAGGGAACTTACGCCATATTGTCGTTCGTCGTGGCTACCATACTGGGGAGATGATGGTTGTTCTAATTACGAGAACACCGAAATTATTCCCAATTAGTAAAATTGTGCCAGATATTTTGGAAGCTATTCCGGAAGTAGTCAGCATTGTACAAAATGTAAATCCAAAACGAACCAATGTCATTTTTGGCGACGAAACCATCTTATTACATGGGTCTAAAAAAATTACAGATACTATTTTTGATTTGAAATTTGAAATTTCCGCGCGTTCATTTTATCAAGTAAATCCACAACAAACAGAAGTGATGTATCAAAAAGTTAAAGAGTATGCGGCTTTAACAGGCAATGAAATTGTGGTGGATGCCTATTGCGGGATTGGAACGATTGGCTTAACTTTAGCCCAAGATGCAAAGCAAGTTTACGGTATTGAAGTAATTGAAGAAGCGGTCAAAGATGCAGAAAATAATGCTAAATTAAACAACATTGAGAATGCCACTTTCACGGCTGGTTTAGCGGAAGAATTATTGCCAAAATTAGTTGAAAATGGCTTGCAACCAGATGTTGTGGTGGTGGATCCACCACGGAAAGGGTTAGACGGTCAATTAGTAAACACATTAATTGAAACGCAACCTGAACGAATTGTTTATGTCAGCTGTAATCCAGCCACACTCGCTCGCGACATTGCATTATTAACAGAAGGTGGCTATGAAGCAAAAGAAATTCAACCGGTGGATAATTTCCCACAAACGACCCACATTGAATCTGTCACGTTATTAACAAAGGCGGTGGATTAAATGAATGAAAAAGAAAAAATGTTAGAATTAATTAAAAAGAAACAAGGTGGTGGCCGTTCTAAAAAAATGGAAACTCCCAAAAATGATCGTAAAAACATGCGCAAAGGGCCTAAAATTTTTAATAAATAAGCGGTTATCAGTAAAAAGTTGTCGCCCATTAATG
Organism: Enterococcus sp. DIV1937; assembly: GCF_050535975.1. Taxonomy (NCBI): domain Bacteria; kingdom Bacillati; phylum Bacillota; class Bacilli; order Lactobacillales; family Enterococcaceae; genus Enterococcus; species Enterococcus sp. DIV1937. The sequence continues at coordinate 514,435 of NZ_CP172909.1, forward strand.
AAATGGGCGACAACTTTTTTGTTAAAGCATTCCTAGCCAAACAAATAAGTTGTTATTTTGCTAGTAAATCTGTTATTTTAGACAAAAGACAAGGAGGGCTATTCAGTGGAATATGTAACAACATTAGAAGAATTAGAAGAAAAAATTACAGACAATCGTCTACAAGCCGTCTTTTTGACAGCAAAAAATTGTAGTGTTTGTACAGTTGATAAACCGATTGTCGAAAAAATTGCAACAAAATATGAATTTCCTACATACATTGCAGAAGCTGATAAAAGTCCAGAAATAATTGGACAATTAAATGCTTTTTCTGCACCGACCATTATCTTATACTATGAAGGAAAAGAAATTCATCGCCAAGCTAAAATTATTAACTTTCAAGAAATTGAAAAGAGAGTTCGACAAGTACAAGAAAATAGTTAATCAAAAAGGAAGCCACCGATCACGGAGGCTTCCTTTTTGATTATCTCGCTAAATGTTCAGCTTGTTGTTGAGAAAAAAGTTGATAACTGACAAAAACTTCTGCTCTTTTGTTTACTTCTAATTTAACGAAAATATTGTGGATATGTGTTTTTACTGTCCCGATTGATAGGAATAGTTCGTTGGCTATATCTTGATTTGTTTTGCACTCTAAAAGTAACGAAAGCACTTCTCGTTCTCGCTGCGTTAATTGATAGGCATCACAAAAAGGCGCCAAAAGTACGGGTTCATCTGATTGATTTTCTTCCAATTTAGCAGCGTCTTTTTCAAGAACCGACAGAGGAAAATCACGATTACAGAAGTAGATAATGGCGATGGAGAGAATGATTGTATAAATATCTTCAGAAACGTTTCGGTTGTTAATTTTAAAGACAATATCAGAATATTGGTCAATGTTAAAAATAACGAAGGTATCTTCCAAAAGAATCGCCACACCGAAACCAATGCTTAGCCAACCAATAAAACGAAGATATTTTTTCGCAAGGGCTGATAAAGGATCTATTCGTAGTTGATAGAGCGCATAGCATCCAAGGTAAATTAAAAATAGCTGATTGGGTAAATAGTACAACCAAACTTTTAAGGCGGAATTTTGTGAAAATGGAATAGCTAGCATCCATAAACCAATTAAAAATAACCAGACAAATTGATAATTTTTAAAAGGACGACCACTAATAGTATTGATAATAGCCAGATAGGCAAAATTACAACAAATAAAAATGATGGTCTTTAAAAAAGGTGCGGTCATAAAGGTCTGATTATATTCGGTTGCAAACGAATTAATGAACTCAGTCATATAAACAATCACATTGTCACAAATAAAAATAACCATTAAAAAGAGAAGCAATAAAAAAATCGGTTGTTTATTTTTCAAGTAAAGATTTAAGGTAAAGGTTGAAGTAAACGAATATAAAATAATCAACAAGATGTTATAAATAAAAACAAATGTCACGATTGGAAACCCCTTTCATCTTTTATTTTAAGTGAATGATTTTTCAAAATAATTATACCATTTTCAAATCTATGATTGGTCAGAAATTAGAGAGAAATCCGCCTAAACTTTTATAAACCCCTGGTGTACCAACGGTTTATAACCATAAATAAACTTTTTTTAATGAAAAATCACGCCAAAAAAGAAAGCGTTTTCTAACTTTTGGTGGATAGTAAACTCTTCGCTAAAATTGGTAAAGTCAATGTGTAAACAAAAACAACTTTTAGGAGGAACACATCATGAAAAGAGATTACGTTACAACAGAAACATATACGAAAGAGGAAATGCACTACTTAGTCGATTTATCATTAAAAATTAAAGAAGCGATTAAAAATGGGTATTATCCGCAACTGTTAAAAAACAAATCTTTAGGAATGATTTTCCAACAATCTTCAACTCGAACACGAGTATCTTTTGAAACTGCAATGGAACAATTAGGCGGACATGGCGAATATTTAGCACCTGGTCAAATTCAATTAGGGGGACATGAAACGATTGAAGATACCAGCCGTGTATTGTCACGTTTAGTAGATATTTTGATGGCTCGTGTGGAACGTCACCATAGTATTGTTGATTTAGCTAATTGTGCTACCATCCCAGTCATTAACGGTATGTCTGATTACAATCATCCAACCCAAGAATTAGGTGATTTGTGTACCATGGTTGAGCATTTACCAGAAGGCAAAAAATTAGAAGATTGTAAAGTTGTCTTTGTCGGAGATGCGACACAAGTTTGTTTTTCTTTAGGATTAATCACAACAAAAATGGGCATGAATTTTGTTCACTTCGGTCCAGAAGGCTTCCAATTAAATGAAGAGCATCAAGCGAAATTAGCAAAAAATTGTGAAGTTTCAGGCGGTAGCTTTTTGGTCACAGATGATGCAAGTTCTGTTGAAGGCGCTGATTTCTTGTACACGGATGTTTGGTATGGCTTGTACGAAGCGGAATTATCTGAAGAAGAACGTATGAAGGTTTTCTATCCAAAATATCAAGTGAATCAAGAAATGATGGATCGGGCAGGTGCCAATTGTAAATTCATGCACTGTTTACCAGCAACACGTGGGGAAGAAGTAACTGATGAAGTAATTGACGGTAAAAATTCTATTTGTTTCGATGAAGCAGAAAACCGTTTAACATCTATTCGTGGCTTATTAGTATATCTTATGAATGATTATGAAGCAAAAAATCCTTATGATTTAATCAAGCAAGCAGAAGCGAAAAAAGAACTAGAAGTTTTCTTAGACACTCAAAGCATTTAACGGCCAACTGTCCACTGATTGAAAAAATGAATCAGTGGACAGTTTATAAAGAGAGGAAGAGTCTTCATGGAGGGGAAAAAGAAATTTAGTTTAACGAGTGCCATTTTATCAGTCATCTGTGTGGTTTTCGTTGCTGAAGCAGCGGCGCCTGTTGCTGCAATTGGTAATTCTCAGTTTTTTTGGTGGATTTTCTTATTAATTGCATTCCTATTGCCATATGGGTTAATTTCATCAGAATTAGGAACAACTTATATTGGTGAAGGGGGCATCTATGATTGGGTGACCAAAGCATATGGTCATCGTTGGGGTGCCAGAGTTTCTTGGTATTATTGGATTAATTATCCATTGTGGCTAGCTTCATTAGCCGTTATGACGCCAGAACTATTAACGACAATTACAGGTATTAAGTTTTCAACACCGATGATGATTATTGTTGAATTAATTTTTACTTGGATTGTGGTTTGGATTAGTTTTTATCCAGTCAGCGACAGTATCTGGATTCTAAATGGAGCTGCCGTAATCAAGATGGTTTTAGCAGTCTTAATTGGTGGGCTAGGATTGTATGTAGCCTTGACGAAAGGTGTTGCCAATGAATTTACCTTGAAATCAATGCTGCCAACGTTTGACTTAAGGAGTTTATCTTTTATTTCTGTAATCATTTTTAATTTGTTAGGGTTTGAAGTCATCTGTACGTTTGCAGATGATATGGAAAATCCTAAGAAGCAAATTCCACAAGCTATTGTAGCAGCGGGGTTAGTCATTGCGGCCATTTATATTTTTTCAGCCTTTGGAATTGGGGTAGCGATTCCCACCGATCAAATTAGTACCGGCAGTGGTATGATGGATAGCTTTAAACTATTGACAGGCTCGACAGAAGGTTGGTTCATTATGTTGATGGCTTTCCTATTCCTTCTTACGTTGTTCGGCAACATGATTTCTTGGTCATTAGGAGTCAATAATACAGCTTGTTATGCTGCTGAAAATGGTGACATGCCTAAATTTTTTGAAAAACGTAGTAAGAAAAATGACATGCCAATTGGGGCTGCTTTGATGAATGGCATTGTGGCATCGGTGGTCATTGTATTAGCACCAATTTTACCTAATCAAGATTTATTCTGGGCCTTTTTCTCCTTGAATGTCGTCCTATTCTTGTTATCGTATATCCCAGTTTTCCCAGCTTTTTATAAGCTTAGAAAAATTGATCCCGATACACCACGTCCGTTTAAAGTTAACGGAAAACCAGGATTTTTAAAAGTTTTAGTGGTTTTACCAATGATTATGATTATTATTTCACTGATTTTCACAGCAGTACCTTTAGATTTTAGTCCCGCAGCATTAAATGAAAAATTACCAATTACAATTGGGGCAATCATTTTTATTCTGTTTGGTGAAGTAATTATTTACGTGAAAAAAATTAAGAAGGGAACGAAAGAAAATGGCTAAACGAATTGTAGGAAGTACCCCTAAACAAGATGGCTTTAGAATGCCAGGAGAATTTGAACCACAAGAGAAAGTTTGGATGATTTGGCCAGAAAGACCGGATAATTGGCGTGATGGTGGTAAACCTGTCCAAGAAGCTTTTACTAATGTGGCCAAAGCAATTAGTCAATTTACACCGATGAATGTGGTGGTTTCTCAACAACAATTTCAAAATTGCCGTCGCCAATTGCCGCAAGAAATTACGGTTTACGAAATGTCAAACAATGATGCCTGGGTCCGTGATTGTGGACCATCATTTGTCATTAACGACCATGGAGAAATCCGTGGTGTGGATTGGACATTCAATGCTTGGGGGGGATTAGTAGATGGTCTATATTTCCCTTGGGACCAAGACGATTTGGTTGCACAAAAAATTTGTGAAATTGAGCATGTAGATTCTTATCGTACAGATGATTTTGTTTTAGAAGGCGGTTCATTCCACGTAGATGGACAAGGAACAGTCTTGACTACAGAAATGTGCTTATTAAGTGAAGGTCGAAATCCACAACTTTCAAAAGAAGCAATCGAACAAAAATTATGCGACTATTTAAATGTTGAAAAAGTTCTTTGGCTAGGTGATGGAATTGACCCAGAAGAAACCAATGGTCACGTGGATGATGTAGCTTGTTTTATTGCACCTGGTGAAGTGGCTTGTATTTACACCGAAGATCAAAATAGCCCATTTTATGAAGCGGCACAAGATGCGTATCAACGTTTGCTTAAAATGACTGATGCTAAAGGACGCCAATTAAAAGTCCACAAATTATGCTGTCCTGTCAAAAATGTAACCATTCAAGGCTCCTTCAAAATTGATTTCGTGGAAGGAACCATGCCACGAGAAGACGGCGATATTTGTATCGCATCCTATATGAACTTTTTAATTACAAATGATGGCGTGATTGTGCCACAGTATGGTGATGAAAATGATTGTTTGGCTTTAGAGCAAGTTCAAACGATGTTCCCAGATAAAAAAATTGTCGGCGTTAATACGGTAGAAGTTGTTTATGGGGGCGGCAATATACACTGTATCACACAACAAGAACCAAAGCGCTAGGAGGGAAACAGATGTCAAAAATAGTGATTGCATTAGGTGGAAATGCGTTAGGAAATTCTTCGAAAGAACAATTGGCAAAAGCACAAACCGCGGCAAAATCGATTGTTGATTTAATTGAACAAGGCCATCAAGTGGTGATTGCTCATGGCAACGGGCCACAAGTTGGCAAAATTCGCTTAGCTTTTGAGGAAACGAGTCAATCTCCAGAAGATGTCGTGCCGTTTCCTGAATGCACAGCAATGAGCCAAGGCTATATTGGCTATCATTTACAACAAGCAATTGATGAAGAACTAGTAGCCAGAAATTTAGGGGAACAACCAGTTGTTACGTTAATTACACAAGTCGTGGTGGATCCGAAAGACCCAGCGTTTACAAAACCAACAAAACCAATTGGTGGTTATTATGACGAAGAAACAGCCAAACAGTTGATGGCGGAAACTGGAAATGTCTATCAAGAAGATGCGGGTCGAGGCTGGCGACGGGTAGTTCCTTCACCAAAACCAGTTGATATTTACGAAAAAGTTAGCTTGCGAACACTTGTTGATGCAGGACAGATCGTAATTGCTTGTGGTGGTGGCGGGGTTCCTATTGCCTATGATGGTCCAGTCTATCATGGTGTAGATGCAGTCATTGATAAAGACTTTGCGGCAGCTAAAATGGCTGAACTCATTGAAGCAGATGTTTTTGTGGTATTAACTGCAGTAGAACATGTTTTTGTTAAATTTGGTCAAGCAAATCAACAAGCTTTGACCGATGTTACGGTTACGGCAATGCAACAATATATAGAAGAAGATCAATTTGCGCCAGGTAGTATGTTACCCAAGGTGGAAGCGGCCATCAGTTTTGCAGAAAGTAAACCAAACCGCCAGGCGATTATTGGGCTTTTAGAATTAGCTTCGGAAGCAATCAAAGGAGAAAGTGGTACACGAATTACACAATAAATTCTCAGTATTTAACTTTCACAAAAGTCTAAAACAAACGCATTTAGCGGACTATCTTAATCGTTAGAGAGTAGGAAATCGGTCGTTTTGACGGATGTCCTACTCTCTATTTTGTCTTTTTAACGAACAAAACTGTTAGTTGTCATGCAAAAATAAACATAGTAAGATAATCTTTAAATGGTATAGGAGGATAAAAATGTCTAAATTTTTAAAAGTAATCGGAATAATTGCTGTTTTGTTAGTCATAATAGGCGGTGCAGCGTATTGGTTTATACTCAAAAAGTTCACTCCTGAGGCAGAAACCCCAGCAATGTACAATCAAGAGAGAATCGTTAAAACGATTGAAGACCAATTAAAAGAAACAGATGTACAAAAAGCTCGGACCAAAGCACCGTTGATTATTGAAAAAAATATCACTGAATTACAGCAAGCGATTGCCAACGGAGCATTGACCTATGAAGAACTTACGGCGTTTTATTTGGACCGTATTTTACAGTTCGATCAAATAGATAATGGCATGAACAGCATCTCTGAAATCAATCCGCAAGCAATTAAGGAAGCCAAGGCATTTGACCAGCAAGCCTCTCAAACACCGAAGAAGCCTTTGTATGGTATTCCTGTGACTTTGAAAGAAAATATAAATACGACCAACATGATTTCGAGTGCAGGAGCTTATGCCTTACGCACGTTCAAGCCTAAGGAAGATGCGGAAGTAGTTAAGAAGTTAACAGAGGCGCAAGCTTTGATTTTAGGAAAAGTAAACTTATCTGAACTAGCGAATTATATGTCAATGAAAGCACCAAGTGGCTATAGTTCCAAACATGGACAAACACTTAATCCTTATGGGCCACTCAAAATAACACCTTCAGGTTCAAGTTCTGGGAGTGGGGCTAGTGTGACGATGAATATCGGCGCCTTCTCTTTAGGCACTGAGACGATGGGATCGATTGTTTCCCCCGCTTCTCATCAATCAGTGGTTGGTTTTAAACCGACCCACAGTTCAGTAAGTGGCGAAGGTGTTTTGCCATTGGCACCGTCATTAGATACAGTTGGCCCGATTGCCCGAAGTGTCGTTGATGCTGCGCAAGGCTATAATGCGTTTAAGAAAGACACGGTTCCGAGCATTGATTCAACGAAATTTACTAAAAATAACTTACAAGGTCAACGCATTGGGTTGCTAGAAATGCCAAGTGCTGAAGAAGAATTTACGGCTGCTAAAAAGGCCCTCCAAAAAGCTGGAGCAGAAGTGATTCCGTTAACACCAGACATGGAAGGGATTGATGGCGGGAAAGTTATTTCCAATGAATTTAAGTTTGCATTGGAAGAATTTGCGAAACGTTATGACTTACCATTTAAAACACTGGAGGAACTAATTGCGTATAATCAACAAGATAAAAAGGTTCGTGCCAAGTATGGGCAAGATTTATTAGAAGCAGATGTTAAAAAGAAACAACCAGATAAAGAAATCGTTCAAACAACCATTAAAAAAGCACAGCAAACGTTTGATGCGTTGCTAAAAAAACAACAATTAGACGGATATGCCTTTATTGATTCTGAAGGTACGGGTTTAAGTGCTGTGGCAGGATATCCTGAATTGACGGTTCCTTTGGCGAAAAACAGTGAAGGACAACCTTATGGGCTGACTTTTACACAAACTGCCAATAAAGAGCAAACGTTATTTGAGCAAGCTTACAGCTTTGAACAAAGTACAAAAGGACGGATAGTACTTTCAGACAACGAGCTGTTGGCAAACAGTAAAAAAATAAATAGAGATGATCAGTAAAGGGAAACTAGGAATGGCGAAACATCCGTATCAAACCTAATAAAGATAATCGACCTACAAATGAAAGGAATTGTTTGTAGGTCGATTATTTAGGTTAGTCGTTTTTTTTTTGCTTTTTTAGGCGAATGTTTTCATGTAATAAGTTAATAAGTGGCCAGATTCGAGAAATAAGGCCGTCAATTTTTAAGCATATCAATAAAAAGAGTGAACGATGGCTGTGTTTGAAGCATAAATATGTACGGTTGCTTCCGCTTTCGCAACATTAATTTGGAGCGCTACCGTCGTAAAGGGTTCTGCTTCAGGAATTATTAGATGGAAACAAATCCATGAATACATAGAAGATTAAAACAAGATGAAGAAAATATTGTGGCAATAAAGGATATCAGAAAGCTTGCGAAATAACTATATGTAGTATTTTATTATTTTACCAATCAATATATAGTATTAAAATCTTCTTTTTATTCCGAAATCTGATTGACTTGTTTTTTAAAACGGAGTACTCTTATTGAGACGTCAACAGATAAAAGTTTGGTTTTAGGAAGGTCGGAAATTTGTCGTGAATAAGAATTTTTTGGTGAATGATTTTAAAGGTTGGGAAACGAGAAGTTACTTGTTTTTAGCTTTGATGGTGGGGGTACAGTTGGTTGCGTTCGCTATCAATCCATCGAATTGGATTACGTTAGTAGGTGGTTTAGCCGGCATCATTTGTGTGAATTTAATTGCCCAAGGAAAAGTCAGCAATTACATTTTTGGGTTAATCAGTGCAGTGATTATTGGCTATTTTGGGTTAGTGACACGGGTATATGCGGAAGTTCTTTTACAAAGCTTCTATATTATTATGGACATTACAGGGCTTTATGCTTGGCTTCGGGCTAGCGAGGATGGCTCGGGTCAAGTAACCGAAGTAAAAGTTTTAAAAGGTATTCAGTGGTTGTATGCCTTTTTCACGTGGCTGCTCATTGGCGTAGCTGCATATATTTTGTTAGGTTTTGTAAATGATGCGCAACAAACATTAGATGCAATCACGTTCAGTGTTTCAGCGACAGGGATGTTATTGATGATTAAACGTTATCAATCGCAATTCGTGTTTTGGCTACTAGGAAATATTTTTTCAATTTTGTTATGGTTCCGAGCAGGGATGCACGCTGGTGGTGATTATGCGATATTTGTTATGTATTGTATGTATACTTTTAACTCAATTTTTGGTATGTTTAATTGGTTGAAGATAAAAAATAAAATGGAAAAAAATAGGTAGGGAGTTCGATGGCAGTGATTGTTTTAGCAGGTACGATTGGCGCTGGTAAATCTAGTTTAACAGCTTTAATTGCAAACCGTTTAGGTTCAGAAGCCTTTTACGAATCAGTTGATGATAATGAGGTATTACCTTTATTTTATGCGGAACCGGAAAAGTACGCATTTTTATTACAAATTTATTTTTTAAATAAACGTTTTGATAGTATTAAACAAGCATTAACGCATGAAAATAATGTATTGGATCGCTCGATTTATGAAGATTCATTACTTTTTCATTTAAATGCAGATTTAGGTCGTGCCAACGAAACAGAGGTCAAAGTGTACGATGACTTATTACAAAATATGCTCCAAGAATTGCCTTATGCTGCGCATAAAAAAAGACCTGATTTGTTAGTTCACATTCGTATTTCATTTCCCAAAATGTTAGAACGCATCAAAAAACGTGGCCGTCCTTATGAACAAATTGAGACAGATCCAACGTTGTATGATTACTATCAAATGTTGAACGAGCGTTATGATCAATGGTATGAAGACTATGATGAAAGTCCTAAAATTCAAATTGATGGCGATAAATATGATTTTGTCGAAGATCCTGAAGCGTGTCAATATGTCTTGGCGTTAATTGAGAAGAAAATTGAAGAATTAGAAAGATAAATAAAAAGAAGCAAGTCCGGACTTGCTTCTTTTTGACTTAAAATGTGGATAGATAGGCTAAAGTTGCTACTAAATAAAGGAGTGTAGTGCTAAATTATAGAATCGGATTTTAACCTTCCCCTAAGTTAAAATCGGATAATCTATCCATCGACAGTTTAAGTTTGTATAAAATAGCGGTAGCTATTATCAACGAAGTCATTCATCGGTTGACCTGACTTCTCTAGAAGTATACCATCGAAAATAACCAACAGTTGTTCAAAATTTGGACTTAGTAAGTGTAAATTTTGATTGAAAGTTTCTGTAAATCAATCATTTATTCAAAAAATAATGCTCGAAAGAAGGAAGATAAATGAGCCAAATTTGGTTTGAACGCATTCTACGTTGGCGCAAAAAAGCGCAACGATTTTTACAAGGACGTTATGCCCGGTTCGATGAATTGAATCGAACGCTGTTGCTAACAAGTGTCGTGCTGGCGCTCATCAATATTTTTACTGGCTATCTTTGGGTTCGATTATTGATTTTAATCACAGTCGCCTACGTGTATTATCGCTTTTTTTCAAAACATATTCATCCGCGATTGAATGAAAATCAACGGTTTATTCTTCGAAAACAACGCCTAATGCAAAAGGTTCATGCTTTTCGCAAGCGACACATGACTCAGAAAGAGTATCGTTATTTTAAATGTCCAAAATGTCAGCAGTCATTACGTGCGCCGAAAGGACGAGGAACAATCAAAGTCACTTGTTCAAACTGCCAAAATCAATTTATCAAAAAAGTCTGACCTTCTGTGTTTTTTGGTCTAGGCAACTTTCGGACTTGTGGTATACTTGAGAAAAGAAACCATTGGATATTCTAAAAGGGGAATATCTTGTTAAAAAAGGAGAGAAAAAATAATGGAAATTAAACGCCAACAAGAAATTGTTGAAGCGTATCACTATGATATGCGAGTACCTGATTCAGAAGTAGAGACAGATTTACGTGTCAGTTTTTCACCAATTGAAGTAGAAGAAGAAAATTATCCAGAAAACAGCTCAGCACTTGTTGCTCGCTTAGAATTTCGAATTGTCTTTGACGAATTTGTTTTATCAGGGGCGATTAGCCAAATTAATCACATTATTGATCGTAAAATTGAAAAACAAGAAGATATTTCGCAAGAAGAAGTCGATGAACTTGTGCGTCCTTTATTTAGCATCGTCGAACGTTTATCTTATGAAGTAACTGAAATTGCTCTGGATCGTCCAGGTGTTCAATTGAATTTTCAACAATCAGAAGAAGCTTAAACTTTAAAAACAGCGTTTATAACGGATTCCGTTATAAACGCTGTTTTTATTCTTGTGTAGATTTAGCAACCAAAGCTTTTTTTAACTGTTCATAATTTTTTGTAGCGATATCCACATAAGCAATCGGCTGACCAACTTTGGTGATTTTTTCGGGAAGATAGGGAGCGAGCATTTCATTGTACAAAATGAACGCAGCTTCTGGTACTTCCTCTGAAAGAACATCATAACTGATAAAGTCAATTTCATAGGTTGGTTGAAAAAAGGCTTTGATGTTTTGCTGCTCTTTATTTGAAAAGAGCCAAGGACCTCCATTTGCAGGGCTTCCCACAAATAACGTCGCTCCATCACGGTTGACAGAAAGGATCCAACAAATTTTTTGCATACGCTTACACCTCCTAGAACTAAGTATACCACGTCAGCTTAAAAGAAAGAGGACAAAAAACAAATTATTTTTACAGTGACTAGTAAAACAACGCTTGGTGATAGTTTTAAACTATCACAACGGTTATTTTCTATCAAAAAGTAAGCAAATTATCCCACTATTTGCTATAAAATAAGGTACAATAGAACTATCACTGGAAACAGTTTGCTGTTTTCAGGGTATTTACTGGAGAGTGAGTACCGGGAACCTTTACTTCCTTTGATGTACTTGTCATTAAAAACATAGGGAGGAACTAAAATGACAACATTCATCACTGTATTAGTGATCCTTGCATTTATTGCTGTGTTATTCGGTTTCTACCAAATGCAAAAGAAACATTTAAAATTCTCAACACGTGTCTTTTCAGCATTGGGCGTGGGGATTGTTTTAGGTGCAATTATTCAATTTGCTTTTGGTACAGACAGTAAAATTACTACGCAATCAATGGAATGGATCGGGATTGTAGGTAATGGTTATGTAGCGTTTCTACAAATGCTCGTAATTCCGTTAGTATTTGTATCTATCGTAGGTGCATTTACAAAAATGAAAGAATCCAATAAATTAGGAAAAATTAGCTTTAATGTGTTAGCCACCTTACTAGGAACAACAGCAGTAGCTGCCTTGGTGGGGATTGGAACAACCTTAGCGTTTGGCCTTCAAGGGGCAAAATTCACGCAAGGTGCTGCAGAAACGTCAAGAATTGCCGAGTTAGCGACGCGTCAAGATGCGATTCAAGATTTGACGATTCCCCAACAAATCGTTTCATTCATTCCTAAAAATGTCTTTGCTGACTTTGCGGGAACACGACCAATGAGTACCATTGGGGTGGTAATCTTTGCTGCGTTTGTTGGTGTCGCTTATTTAGGCGTTCGTCGTAAAGCGCCAAAAGAAGCTGAATTTTTTGCAAATTTAATTGATAGTTTATATAAAATTACCATGCGAATTGTTACCTTAGTTTTACGCTTGACCCCTTATGGCGTGTTAGCGTTAATGATTAATGTTGTAGCAACAAGTGATTTTGTTGCGATTATTAACTTAGGTAAATTTGTGTTGGCATCGTATGTGGCCTTAATCATTGTTTTTGCCATTCACATGCTGATTTTAATTACTTTAAAAGTCAATCCAGTTACGTATCTAAAAAAAGTTTTTCCAGTCTTGAGCTTTGCTTTTACTTCTCGTTCAAGTGCAGGAGCTTTACCATTAAATATTGAAACACAAACCAAAGCATTAGGTGTCGATGATGCCACAGCAAACTTTGCTGGTAGTTTCGGTTTATCTATTGGACAAAATGGTTGTGCCGGCGTTTATCCAGCTATGTTAGCAACCATCGTTGCACCAACTGTTGGAATTGATGTCTTTAGTTTACAATTTATTTTAATGTTAGTAGCAGTTGTCACAATCAGTTCATTTGGCGTAGCCGGTGTCGGCGGCGGAGCAACCTTTGCTTCTCTAATCGTTTTAGGCGCAATGAACTTACCAGTTGCAATTGTTGGTTTAGTAATTTCAGTTGAACCACTTATTGACATGGCGCGGACAGCTGTTAACGTTAACGATAGTATGGTTGCAGGCGTGTTAACAAGTGCTCGTATTCATGAATTAGATCGTGATGTCTTAAATGATCGCGACGTTGTCTTAGATGCAAATATCTAAATCAATAAAACGAAAAGAGGTCGGGACAGAAGTGTTTAACTCCGAGAAATAAGAAGAAATTTCCGGAAATTGTTCTTTAATTTTTGGAGAATTTCGGCTTATTTCCGAAGGAGTTGCTTCTGTTCCCGCCGTTTATTAGTTTTTGAGCGTGGGACAAAAATCCAAAGTGATTTTTGTTCCACGCTCTTTTTTTGAATTTTAAGCGAAAGTGCAGTAATTATTTAAAAGAACGTATATAATAAGTTGTTAACTAAATTCAAAAGGACGTGAAGGAATGTTTTCAAACCAAGTAAAGATTATGTTATATGTGAATAATGTTGAGGAATCTAGTCAATTTTGGCAAACGTTTGGCTTTGTTGAAAAGGAAAGAGAGGAAGTTGACGGTACATTGGTGGTAGAAATTGCACCAAGTGAATCGGCAGAGACGATTATTGTTTTATATGATTTGGCCTTTATTCAAAAACATTCACCAGAAGTGGCGGGGAATACCCCTTCTCTAATGTTTGCTAGCGATGATATCATTGGTCTCTATAAAAAAATGCAAGAGGCTGGGGTTACTGTTGGTGAAATGGTTCAATTGCCAACAGGCTTAGTTTTTAATTTTGCAGATAACGATGATAATTACTTTGCTGTGATGGGGCAAGAAAGTAAATAAAAAACAGCTTGGCACCAGAATCAATCTAGATTCCGGTGCCAAGCTGTTTTTTATAAAAGTTGAAAGTTTTATAAATTTTACTGAAATCTGTAATTTTCATGAAAATATAGCGTATGATAATGCTGTTAATAGAATAGGCGGAGGTAAGCAGTATGCGTAAACGACATGCAAAGAAAAGACATGGAGGAGTGAATTGGCTTTTTATAGTATGTTTGTTGGTGGTGATTGGTGGTAGTGGTTATTTAATAAAAACGTTCTTTTTCACTAGAGATTCACAAGTTAGTCAAGAATCGAAAGTGGTCTTGGAAGAAGATCGCCGAAGTGATAATTATGCGAATTTAACGAAAGAAATAGTTGCACCAGATAGTGGCGAACTTGATCAAAAAATTCAAGAAACAAATTATATTGGTTCGGCTTTGATCATTAAAGATGATCAGGTTTTAGTAAATAAAGGATATGGCTTTGCCAATTTTGAAAAGCAACAAGCCAATACGCCAAACACAAGGTTTCAGATTGGCTCAATTCAAAAATCTTTTACCACAACCTTGATCTTAAAAGCGATTGAAGAAGGTAAACTTACATTAGATACAAAACTCGCTACGTTTTATCCGCAAATTCAAGGTGCTGAGGATATTACGATTAGCGATATGTTGAATATGACAAGCGGTTTAAAGTTATCAGCAATGCCTAATAATATCGTTACCGATGAAGAAATTATTCAATTTGTTAAACAAAATACCATTCAAGTCAATAAAGGAAAATACAATTATTCCCCAGTAAATTTTGTCCTTTTAGCAGGAATGTTAGAGAAAATGTATCAACGTACCTATCAAGAATTATTTAATAATCTTTATCACAAAACGGCTGGTTTAAAGAATTTTGGCTTCTATGAAACCTTATTGGAACAACCTAATAATTCAACAAGTTATAAATGGACAGAAGACAATTCGTATAATCAAGTGCTCTCAATTCCCGCAGCTAGTTTTGCCCATGAATTTGGGACTGGGAATGTGGATATGACGACAGGTGATTTGTATTGGTACTTACATCAATTAATGAGTGGACACTTAGTTTCCACCGCACTTTTGCAAAAATTATGGACGTCTTCTCAGCAAAGTTCTTATCATGGCGGCATCTATGTTCATGATAATTATTTACGCTTACACGGCGTTGAAGCGGGTCAACAAGCCCTGGTTTTATTTTCAAAAGATATGAAAACCGGGGTCATATTGCTAACTAATTGTGTGAATCCAGCGAAATACAAAGAATTAATTGGTTCGTTGTTCCATGATGTAACCAATTTAACTGTTAAATTTTAAAGCAGAAGCAACAACGATCACTCCAAAGCCTTTTTAGGTTTCTTCTGAGAGACTTTATATTAAAATAAAGGGAAGAACGATCAAAGGGAGTGACGAAGATGAAGCAATCAAAAAATAAACAAGTTGTTATTGGTGAATCAACGAAAAAAAACATTTATCTTCAAGATATAGAACAGGAAACGCAAGCTTTTATTCTCCAAAACAATCCACAATTGACAGCTGAATCGATGATTACATTGGCGGAGTTACTTAATTATCGTTTGGATTACATGAAACAATTGGTCGCAAATGATTCTGAAAAAATCCAACAACTGAATGAATTGGTGGTTCAACATATCAAAGAAGATAAGCTGATTTCCAATAATATGAATGAAAAGATGGAAAAGAAATTAACCTTTGGCCAACGAGCAGCGGATACCATTGCTAAATTTGGCGGTAGCTGGGTGTTTATTGGCTTCTTTTGCTTCGTGTTGATTGCTTGGATCGTGATTAACTCTACCACTTTATTGGGACAACCATTTGACAAATATCCTTATATTTTGCTAAATCTCGCCTTATCTTGTTTAGCAGCTATCCAAGCACCGATTATTATGATGAGTCAAAACAGACAAGAAGCCCGTGATAGAGAACAAGCGAATAATGATTATAAAATTAACTTAAAAGCAGAAGTAGAAATTAATTTATTACATGAGAAAATGGATTATATTATCAATAATCAACTAGAAAATTTGGTGAAAATCCAAAATATTCAAATTGAACTTTTAGGTGAATTGCAAGAACAACTCGCCGCGACTTCTGAAAAGGAGTAGTATATAGAAGAGGTCGGGACAGAACCGTTTAGCTCCGAGAACCAAGTAGGTACTGATTAACATCTATTTGCTTTGCAAATAGTGTTTCTCAGCAATAAGAAGAAATTTCCGAAAATTGTCATAAAACACAACGAGGTACGAGTTGATGTTGCATGATACCTACCCGGTGTTCTTTAATTTTTGGAGACCAAGTAGGTATTGTTCATCATCGAATCACTACGTTCTTCGTGATTCTCAACACTTGGAAGGATTAAGATACGCCGAACACTTGTGTGAGAAAGTCAATTTCGGCTTATTGTTTTCTCGCCAAAGGCTCGTCACAGTTTTATCCTTGTAAGTTCCGAAGGACCTTCACCAAGTAGGTACGATGATTTCATCTGTTCATGCTTCACAGTGAAACATCGCAACTCTTAGAGCTGTAGCTCTTTTGAAGGCTGTACTGTGACGAGACGCATGTCGAGAAAACACCTTAGAAGTTGTTGAGATCGGAGCAACGCGTAGTGTTGGTTCTGTTCCCGCCGTTTATCAGGCTTTTTTTATTGTGTGTAAATACACAAGCAAAATAATCGCTTTCCCTTTTTTATTCACCGTATAATGGGATAGAATGACTTTATACAAAAGGGGAAAACAAGATGAAATACCAAGTATTACTTTATTACAAATATACAACAATTGAAGATCCAGAAGCTTTTGCGAAAGAGCATCTAGCTTTTTGCAAATCATTAAATTTAAAAGGCCGTATTTTAGTAGCGACAGAAGGGATTAACGGAACGTTATCTGGTACTGTCGAAGAAACAGAAAAGTACATGGAAGCAATGCAAGCAGATGAGCGCTTTAAGGATACATTCTTTAAAATTGATCCAGCAGAAGAAATGGCGTTCCGCAAAATGTTTGTTCGCCCACGTTCTGAATTAGTGGCGTTGAACTTAGAAGAAGACGTTGATCCATTAGAAACGACGGGGAAATATTTGGAACCTGCAGAATTTAAAGATGCCTTATTAGACGAAGACACTGTTGTAATCGATGCTCGTAACGATTATGAATATGATTTAGGTCATTTCCGTGGTGCCGTGCGCCCAGATATCCGTAGCTTCCGTGAGTTACCACAATGGATTCGCGAGAACAAAGAACAATTTATGGATAAAAAAATTGTTACCTATTGTACTGGCGGGATTCGCTGTGAAAAATTTTCTGGCTGGTTATTAAAAGAAGGATTTGAAGATGTTGCTCAATTGCATGGTGGTATCGCCAACTATGGAAAAAATCCAGAAACACGTGGCGAACTTTGGGATGGCAAAATGTATGTCTTTGATGACCGAATCAGTGTCGAAATTAATCATGTTGATAAAAAAGTTATTGGGAAAGATTGGTTTGATGGAACACCTTGCGAACGCTATATTAACTGTGCAAACCCAGAATGTAATCGTCAAATCTTAACTTCAGAAGAAAATGAACATAAACATTTAGGCGGCTGCTCATTAGAATGTAGCCAGCATCCTGCCAACCGTTATGTAAAAAAATATAATTTAACAGAAGCAGAAGTTGCTGAACGTTTAGCTTTGTTAGAAGCGGTTGAAGTATAAAAATAATAAAAAAATAAACAAAAAAACTTCGAAAATTATTTTTCGAAGTTTTTTTGTTTATTTTTTTGTCTTTAAAAGTGTTGATTTTAAAGCTTTCTTAGCTAAAACCATTTTATTTTTTAAAAGCGTCTGAAAAAAATAAAAAAATCTAATAAATATTTCTTTTATATAATGTTTATTGGCTGGGCCAGTCAATGTTGAAAATGGGGAAGGAGGAATTCAGATGAAAATCATAAAAAGGTTTAGTTTGGTATGTTTAGGGCTATTGATCATTGGGTTGCAAACAAAAAGCGTTATGGCTGAAGAAAATAATTATGAATCAAATGGTCAAGCGAGCTTCTATGGCACCTACGTTTATGAGAATGAAAAAGAGTCAAATGACATAGCGTATACCCAACAATCAGAAGAACAGGGAAGAAACAATTTAACTGCTTCTGGACAAGCAGTTTTACCTAAAACAGGCGAGTCTGAAAATCCACTGTATTCCTTGATAGGAGTTAGTTTGTTGGGGGTAGTCATTTATTTAATTAATAAAATGAAACGAGAGAAGGAGCTTATTTAATGAAAAAAACTGTTTTACTTACATCGGCAACCATACTTTTAGGCGTAGGGTTTCAAGCAATAAACGCATCAGCAGCAGAAACTTTTCCGAAAGAATACAATACGGAAGGCACAATTACTTTTGAAGCAGGCGATAACGAAATCACACCGCCTGTTGATCCAGAAAATCCCGATCCTACTGATCCAGTAGACCCAATTGATCCTCCAGGGCCAGGAACGGGTGGTGCCTTATCAATTGATTATGGGTCAAAATTTAAATTTGGTACACAAAAGATTTCTACGGCAGATCAAACGTATTATGCTGCGCCAGATGAAATGAAAGATGGTTCAAAAAAACCAACCTATGTACAAGTAACTGATAAAAGAGGAACGTTAGCAGGATGGAAACTAACGCTTTCCCAACCTGAACAATTTAAAACAGCTACTGGAGAGGAACTAGTCGGCGCTCAATTAACGTTTACAAAGGCAGAAGCTGCCTCAATGGTGGATGAAAAATATAAACCTACTGAAGTCAGTAGTACTATTTCCCTAACACCTGGTGTAAATAATAATCTAGCGATGAACGCTAAAAAAGAAACAGGTGTTGGGACTTGGGTTTATCGATTTGGTTCAAATGAAGCAACAAATAAAGAAGCTGTCCAACTATTCGTTCCCGGAAAATCTGTAAAGCTTGCACAACAATATTCAACGAAGTTAGTTTGGGCATTAGAAGATACTCCCGCTAATAATTAAATAAAGGAGAAAAGCAATGAAAAAACAATTCACAGGAATCGTTCTATGCAGTACATTTGCAGTTGCTGGTTGGTCCTTACAAGCGAAGGCAGAAGAGCCAAAAGAGTATCGTTCGAATGGTTTAGTAGAATTTATTCCGAACGTAGATCCGACAGAGCCGGTTGATCCAGAAAATCCCGATCCAGAAAAGCCAGTCAAACCAATTGATCCGACAGACCCAGAAGGTCCCAATCCTGGTACCCAAGGACCGCTGTCTATTGATTATGCTTCAAGTTTTGACTTTGGGAAAAATCGTATTTCGAATAAAGACCAAGTATATTTTGCAAGAGCACAGCAATATCAAGAAAATCAAAAAGAAACACCAAATTTTGTGCAAATTTCTGATAATAGAGGAACCAATAGCGGTTGGTCTTTAACGGTTACGCAAAAGGAGCAATTTAAAGCAACAAAGGCGACTTTAAATAGTCAGTTGACAGGTGCGCAAATTTCTTTAGCTAACCCGACTGTTAATAGTAATGCGCAAAATGTTGTGAAACCAGAGGCAACAAATAAGATTGCCCTTGTTCCAGGAACCGCATCTCTAGTGGCAGCTGCGAAGCAAGGAACCGGTGCAGGAACCTGGGCTACTTATTGGGGTAAAGTAGAAGTGGTTGCAGAACGCGATGAAACCAATACGGTACACAATGTTAATGTTACAAAAGATGTTGCGCTATCAGTACCAGGGTCAACTCCTAAAGATGCCGTGAAATATCAAACAAAATTATTGTGGACGTTGACGGATGTACCAGGAATTTAAAAAGTAGAGGTGAAGAGAGATGCGAAACAAACAAAGCCTAGTCTTTTTGGCAAGTAGTTTATTCTTACTACTCCTTGCGCCTATTACTAGCGAAGCGATTAGTAATCCTTCGACAAATATCAACGAAGTCAATCGGGAAATAGTGGAGGAATCGGCCAATGATCAGGCAACTAGCGCTCCTTCTCACTCGGAAACATTAGAGCAAGAACCTTCCCTAGAAACGACAACAACAACCGATAATCATCCAGCAGAAACAGACCAATCAACGGCTACTTTAGAACCTAGCGAACAACAAAAGGATGACGATAACAGTGCAACGGAATCGGCGATAGTTGAACCACAGCCGCGCATGTTGGCTGCGCCATACGCTACTTCATTGCCTGATGATCCTAATATCATTCCAATCGACAAGGTGTTTCAAGAGCCAATTGGAAATGCAACAAGTATTTTAGAAGGTGGGAAGTTATTACAACTAAACCCAGCTGTTAAATCACAAAAAGGAGCTATTTGGTCAAAAAAACCAATCAGTTTATTGTCGGATTTTACCTTTAAAAGTTATTTGTATTTAGGAAACGAGTATGCAAATGCTGGTGATGGTATGACCTTTACCTTAACGAATGATCCTAGAATGTCCACAACGCCTCAAGAAGTCATTGGTTCACCTGGGATGGGAATCGGTGCATACTCCACGAAAGCGGGTCAACCTTATGTTAGAAATGCCTTATCGATTGAGTTTGATACCTATAAAAATACTGGTAGTTCCAACCGAATGGACCGAGAAATTTCACAAGATAAGGGAAATGGGCATTTAGCTTTTGTCACTCCGAAAGCTAATAACAACAGCTATACAGGGGAGCATTCAGGCGTCATTGTTGCGCCAACCTATCTATCTAATGGAACCTGGCGCATGTTGACTGTTCATTGGAATGCCGCAACCAAAGCATTAACATATGATTTAGAAGGTGTGGGCACGAATACGTATGTAGTTTCAGATTTAAATGCACAATTTGGCGCAACAACGGTTTATTGGGGCTTTACATCATCCACAGGTGGCAAATACCAAGAGAATGCTTTAGCAATGACACAAATTCCTACCAACGTTACGTCACAAGCAGCCCTTAGCGTGAATGGTCAGGAATTTAGCTCAGCTGTTGAAGCAGTGAAAAATGATCAGGTGAGACTACGGAATACGTTGAATATTGACAATGACTTTATCGAAGATCGTCAACCGCAAGTAAGCATTGACTTACCTGATGAATTAGCATATGAAGAAAATTCATTAATGATTGATGGTAAAAAGGTAGCAGCCAAAGATCTGACACAAACAGGGAATCACTTAACAATTGCTTTAAATGACTACCTAGTTTTAAAGAAGGACATGATTATTGAATTAAAAACAACCCTTCAAGATAATACGCCCGAAAAAGTTTTAACTATGAACTTTGACTATTATGAAGAAGGAACCTTACTGCAAAAGTCAAATAATGTAACGATTACTATTCCTAAACCAACAGAAAAAACAGTAACCGTTTTTTATAAAGACGCGGAAGGTAAAGATATTGCTCCACCTAAAAGTGTAACAGGGAAAATTGGTGCACCCTATCAAGAAAAACCCCTAGATATTTCTGGCTATGTTTTTACAAAAGACTCAGGAAATGCGGAAGGAACAATGACAGAGGAAACAAAAGATATTTATTTTTACTATCGTTTAGGGGAACTATATTTTAAAGAGGCACCAAAACAGATTACTTTTGGTACGGAAAAGATACGTAATCAACCACTAATTAAACTTGGGCATCCCACCGAAGGACTCAAAGTTGTGGATGAACGTAACGCAAATAATTGGCGCTTGCAACTAAAGCAAACGCAACCGTTAACAAATGATTCAATTGTAATGCCAGATGTTTTTTCTTTCGTTTCAACTGCTGGAAGCTCTCAGATTACAAATGAGGCAATTACGCTTTTAGAAAGTAATCAGAAAGGTGAAACAGATTTAACAGCATTACTTGATGAATCAAAACAACAAGGAATTCAAATCAATGTTCCTGTAGCTTATCAAAGAGTTGGAACATTTAAAGCTCGTTTATCTTGGGCGTTAGAAGACGTACCAGGAAATTAAAGAAAAGAATGGAGAAAAGAAAATGAAAAAAGTAACAACAGTATGTTTATCCACATTTATTTTAGGGAGCTTAGGCATGACTTCTCAAGCCTTTGCAGAAGATGGCGGTAGTTATACATCTAATGGTATCGTAGAATTTACACCAAGTGAAGAGCCAACTAATCCGGTTGACCCAACGGATCCAACTAATCCAGTTGATCCTATTGACCCAACAGATCCTGAAGGTCCTAATCCAGGAACAAACGGTCCGTTGTCAATTGATTATGCGTCAAGTCTAGACTTCGGTGTTCAAAAAATCACGTCGAAGGATCAGACTTATTTTGCTGCTACCCAAAAATACAAGACAGTAGGCGCAACCGATGAAGTCAAAGAAGGGCCTAACTATGTCCAAGTAACAGATAACCGTGGAACCGAAGCTGGCTGGTCATTAAAAGTGAAACAAGAAGGACAATTTAAATCAACTTCTGGTAAAGAATTGACTGGGGCAGCTATCACGTTTAAAAACGGAAATGTAGTGACTGCTTCAGATTCAGGCAAACCAACAGGCCCAGCCACAATCACGCTAAATTCAGATGGTAGTCAATCAGATGTAATGAGTGCAGCGAAAGGAAACGGTGCAGGAACTTATTTATTTGATTGGGGAACAGATGCAACTACAGCTGCTAAAAGTATTGAGTTAACTGTTCCAGGTTCTACAACCAAATACGCTGAAAAATACGCCACAAAATTAACATGGACGTTGACAGACGCTCCAGGAAATTAAACGAGTTTTAAAAAGAAGAATAGCGGGGAACATGGTTACCTGCTATTCACTACATATAGAAAAGGAGTAAATAATTTGAACAGAAAAAAACAACGATTTCTTTTTTTTCCGATACTACTAATTCTTTTAGCGTTAGTACCTAGCAATGGTTTTGCCAGTGAATTTAATTTTGCGGTTACGCCTATTCCATCAGAAAAACAAGTAGATAAAGAAAAAACTTACTTTGATTTATTACTAGCACCAAATGAAGAAACTGAGTTGAAAGTGAACTTGCGCAATGATACAGATAAAGAAGTAAAGGTAGGTATTTCCATCAATAGTGCCATTACCAATTCAAATGTAATCGTGGAGTATGGTGAAAATAAGGGGAAAAAAGATCAAAGTTTAGCGTTTGATATAAAAGACTACGTTCAATACCCTAGCTCAGTTCGTTTAAAACCGAAAAGTGAACAAACGGTTTCTATTAACGTCAAAATGCCTAATACACCCTTTGATGGAGTGTTAGCTAGTGGTATCACTTTTAAAGAAGAAACGTCGGATGAAGGCAAACGCCAAGACGATAAGAGTCAGGGGTTATCCATTAAAAATGAATATTCGTATGTCGTTGCATTATTGATGCAACAAAACAAAAAAAAGGTTGAGCCGAATTTACTTTTGAAAAAAGTCTCACCAGGACAGATTAATGCTAGAAATGTGATTTTAGTCAATCTACAAAATGATCAAAAAACATATATTAACCAAGTTGCCTTTTCGGCAGAGATTACCAAAAAGGGACATGAAGAAGTTTTATATAAAGAGGAAAAAGCAAACATGCAAATTGCACCAAATACCAATTTTTCTGTTCCCATTGCGCTAAAAGGGCAACCACTTAAGCCAGGAGATTATCATTTGTCTATGACCGTTGTTGGGAATAAAGATGCTGCAGGCTCATTTAAAAAATCAATAAACAATGAATCGATATCTTTTAGAAATCAATGGCAATTTGAAAAAGACTTTACAATTAATGGTGAAGTTGCCAAAGAATTAAATGAAAAAGATGTCACCTTAAAAGAAAATCATTCGAATTTATATTTGATGATTGGCTTACTACTATTATTGATAGTGATTTTAATCATTGCCTGGTTGATTTGGCGAAAAAAGAAACAGGAAAAAAACGAAAGAGAAATATAAAGAGTAGTTAATTTTTGATTTGATCATCGGCAACGTTTTTGTTTGTTTTTACTTATCAAACATGCAGTTTATTCAACAAACCTAACTCAAAAAAAGAAATAATAAGAAGGAGTATTGTTAAATATCGTCTGATACCACTTTACTAGTTATATTTTTTGTTTTGTTATGTAGCTAAAGTATTTGGCAATATATGTGAGAAAAATGGATAAATACAAACATTTACTATTATGGAGTACATTGTTACTCTCGTTTTTTCAAGTAACCAATGTGCAAGCAGCAGAAGAACGGAATCCAATTTATAATCCGACCAATCCAACAGAAGAAATTTATCCGATTGAGAATACTGGCACACCAGAAAAAATGGAAGAAACAAATGAAAGTACTATTACTAGCGAAACGCAAGCGGAAGAAAGTAGCGAAGACGTTAGTAAAAAAGAAGTGACAACCAATAATCCAAAAACAAATGAAGAAAGGCCTTCTTCCAAGAAAAGTCAGCATCAAGTATTTTTCACGGATGAATTATTTGATGCTAGCCATATCACCATTGTACCAAATAGCACAGGCGGTGCTGGAACGGAGGGGCAAAACACTTTTTACTTGAATTTCATACGGGAATTAGTAGGAACGGCTATTTATGGGAGAAAGAACTGATAAATGATGAATTATGAAATTTTTTTAAATAAAGAAGATCAACGAAGTTATTCCTTGCTAAGGCATTTAGAAGAAAGTCCCACGCTATCAGGTACTTTTATTGCACTTCGCGAAGAATTATCAATGTCGAATTTTTTAGTCAAAAAAACATTAGAAAAATTAAAAGCAGATATTGACAATCTAAAGTTAAGCGACAGCTTAACTTTAGTCGTTTCTGATGTAGATGTTACACTTGAAATTGATGGAAACTATTCAAGTAAACTTTTGCTCACGAAATACTTAACAGAATCGCTCTCTTTTAAATTAGTGTTGTCTTACTTTAGAGGAAATTATAGTTTGACAAAGTTTGCTGAATGTAATCATGTCAGCACCTCTGTGGCGTATAGTACCTTACAGCGGCTAAAAAAAGCCTTAAAGGAGTATCAGATCTATTTTAGTAAGCGGGAAATTGTCGGCAATCAAAAAGCAATTTCATTTTTTTTGTATAAATTGTTCACGCTTTCCAATCAACCAATTTCCGAACTATATTCGGCAAAAGTTTATAATGAAGCGAAACGTGTATTACAGTCTGTTGAGTTAAACTATACTTTCACCACCTATGAGCGACGCAATTTTTTCCATTATTTAGCTATTATGATTAACAACGAAGGACGTGCGGTGGAAGGGATCGATACGCGTGCACTGAATACATTTTCAGAGGAACTAATAAAAAAATCGCAATTGGCATGGGCATTGGCCTCAAAATCATTAACGTATACGATTGTTTTTTTCTTGTATTTGCATGGCAAACTAGAGAAAAAATATGTCATTCACGAAGATCCTACGATTGAAAGCCTAACTCGTGTTTTCATTGGAAGTTTTGAAAAAGCATTTAATTGTTTAGAGGAGTCAACAAGGAATACTCTAGAAGAAGGGTTAGCAATTATTCATTTCAATGTTATTTACTTTCCGATTAATATGTTTGACGATTTTGAAATGGATTTACAGTTTTTTAAGCAAACATATCCGGAATTTTATTTTTATTTAATTGAATATATTCGTTGGTTAACAGCAAAACATAAAAAAATTGCGAAAGCCAATCACTGTTTGTTTTTTAACTATCTATTGTTGCTAATTAATCATGTTCCGGTTCATTTAATTGCAGAGCCAGCCAAGGTCCTAATTGATTTTTCTTATGGAAAAGAGTATAACCAATTCATCAAAAAAAATTTATCCGTCTATGTGAATTTAAATGTAGAAATTATTGACCCGTTATCAGATACCTTACCAGATGTGGTGATTACCAATTTAAATAACTTGTATCAAGAAGAACAGAGTAAAGTTATGGTTTGGCTGGATCCACCTCGTTCGATTGATTGGGTCAATTTAACGCAATCATTACTGACTATTCAAGAAGAAAAATATCAACAACAAAAAGAATCGACAAAGACAAGCGGTGATCCTATCGAATAGAATCATCGCTTGTCTTTGTGTTTAAGTCTTTACAAAACCACCCAAGTGTTTTATAATATGAATATACATTCATATGAATAGAAAAACATTAATGAGGAGGCGCATAACAATGTCAAAACAAACAGGTGCACACACACATGAAGAAAAAGGTAAAAATGTTCCAGTTATTCTCTTTTTTACAGGATTGGCTCTTTTCTTTATCGGTTTATTTTTAGGGAACATGCTCTTAGTGAAAAATATTCTTTTCTCATTAGCTGCTATTTTAGCTGGTTATCATATTATTGGGGAAGGCTTTGGAGATACGTATCGGGATACGAAAAACAATCGAAAGTTTTCGCCTAATATTCATTTGTTAATGACCTTAGCTGCAGTTGGTTCAGCATTAATGGGAAGTTTTGAAGAATCAGCATTGTTGATTTTGATTTTTGCGGCGGCGCATTTCCTTGAAGATTATGCTCAAGGCAAAAGCCAACGTGAAATTACAAAACTATTAAATTTAAATCCAACAGAAGCTCGCTTGATAACAGATGACGGCTCAATTCAAACTGTGTCAGTTGAACAATTGAAGATTGGTGACCGCGTGCAAGTCCTCAATGGTGCGCAAATCCCGACAGATGGCGTCGTGATTGAAGGAAGTACCGCTGTGGATGAATCATCTATTAATGGGGAAAGTATTCCCAAAGAAAAAAATAGTGGGGACCCAGTTTTTGGTAGTACTATGAACGGTTCAGGCACAATTGTTGTTGAAGTAACGAAAGATAGTTCAGAAACAGTTTTTGCAAAAATCGTACAGCTAGTGAACCAATCACAAGAAAATCAATCAGAAATTGCAAGCAAAATTAAACGATTTGAACCGAAATATGTCACACTAGTTTTAGCAGTTTTTCCACTAATTGTTTTAGGTGGCGCATTACTTTTCCAATTGACTTGGGCTGAAAGTTTTTACAGAGGCTTGGTTTTCTTAATTGCTGCCTCCCCTTGTGCATTAGCAGCGAGTGCCGTTCCGGCAACTTTATCAGGAATTTCCAATTTAGCAAAACAAGGCGTTTTGTTTAAAGGTGGCTCATTCTTATCAAATTTAGCTGAAGTGAAAGCACTCGCTTTTGATAAAACAGGCACGCTAACAAAAGGCAAACCTGAGGTCACAGATTATCTTTTTGTTGATGGCTTAGAAGATCGCCAAGACGAATTAGTAGCTGTTTTAACAAATATGGAGAAAAAATCCAATCATCCATTGGCGACGGCGATTGTTAATCGCTTTGAAGCAGAAACAACGGCTTTAAATTTAGAAGTAGAAAATATTGTCGGGGTGGGTTTAGTAACGACCATTGCAGACACAACTTTTAGAATTGGTAAACCATCTAGTTTCGAACAAGTGCCAACAATCATTGAGAAACAAACAACGAAATTAGCAAGTGAAGGCAAAACGGTGGTGTACTTTGCCGAAAATGAACAAGTGATTGGTTTAGTGGCATTGATGGATGTTCCTAATGAAGAAGCAATGAACGCCATTCACTATTTCAAGTCACAAAATATTGAAACAACAATGATTACAGGAGATGCAAAACTTACGGGTGAAGCAGTTGGTCGCTTAGTAGGCGTGGACCAAGTTTTTGCTAATGTTTTACCTGAGGAAAAATCAGCGATTGTTGATCAATTAAAACGCGAAGTAGGAATGACAGGGATGGTTGGTGATGGCATTAACGATGCGCCCGCTTTAGTGAATGCTGACATCGGAGTGGCGATGGGGGATGGTACAGACATTGCTATCGATGTTGCAGACGTGGTAGTGATGAAAAATGATCTTTCTAAATTAGGCTATGCTCATCGTGTCTCAAAACGCTTGAATAAAATTGTGCAGCAAAATATTATTTTTTCAATGTTAGTGGTAGCAACGTTGATTATCTTGAACTTTTTAGGTATTGCGAATATCGCATTTAGCGTACTTATTCATGAAGGAAGTACCTTAGTGGTCATTTTTAATGGCTTGCGTTTATTAGTTAATACAAAATAAGTCAAATAGTCACTTGCAAGAAAGGAGAGAAAGCGATGAATTCTTTAAAAATGATTGAACTTTCTCTCACCGACGTTGTCATTCGGATGGCTCTAGCCGTGGTTTTTGGAGCTTTGATTGGGTTAGAAAGAAGTATTAAAAGAAAAGGCTTCGGTATCAGTAGTAATGCCATTTTATGTTTGGCCTCTTGTACGATTTCCATTTTACAGATTCAATCGGTGGATATTTTAGTCGATGTGGTGAAACAAAATAGCGCCTTGGCGTCCATTATTTCTATGGATATTACACGATATGGCGCCCAAGTGATTAGTGGTGTAGGCTTTCTCGGTGCGGGGATTATCGTTTTTAGAGAAAGGAAAGTCTCTGGGTTAACGACAGCAGTAATGATGTGGAATGTTACTATTATTGGTTTAGTCATTGGGATGGGCTTTTTAACCATTGCATTTATCAATCTCGTGGCAACTTTGCTAGTATTAGCTCTGGCCCATTTTAAACGAAAGACTCCTTTAAAACGATTGCAGCTTATCGTAAAAATGAAGGAACCTATGATTAAAGAAAGCCGACTGCATGAACAACTTCAAGCTTCTTTAGAAAAAGGGGAGCGCTTAGTAGAATTGACTTTGGAATCCGAACAAGAGGCAGTGACAGCAAAGATTTCTTATGTAGGCAAAGAAGATTTCTGGCATTCCAACTTGCACCATCTCTTGAAAGAAAAAGGGCACGTTCAATCTGTCTCTGTCACGGAAACAATTTAACCATAAAATAAAGCACTTGGGCGCTAGCGCGCGCCAAGTGCTTTTGTTTAAATATTTAATACTTTATCTAAGAAATCTTTTGTTCGAGGGTTTTGAGGATTTTCAAAGACTTGCTCTGGCGAACCATCTTCTAGGAAGTTACCGCCATCAATGAACATTACTCGATTAGCCACTTCTTTTGCAAAGCCCATTTCGTGAGTAACGATGACCATTGTCATTCCTTGTTTTGCTAAATCTTTCATTACACCAAGAACATCGCCAACCATTTCTGGATCAAGAGCTGATGTTGGCTCATCGAAAAGCATAATATCAGGATTCATCGCTAACGCACGTGCAATTGCGACACGTTGTTTTTGACCACCAGATAAAGAATCTGGATAGGCATCTTTTTTATCTGCCAACCCAACACGTTCTAAAAGTTCTAACGCTTTTTTCTCCGCTTCGTCTTTTGATAAGCGACCTAAATCGGTTGGTGCTAAAACAATGTTTTCTAAAATAGATAAATGTGGAAACAAATTGAAATGTTGGAAAACCATGCCGATATGTTGACGGACTTGGTTGATGTCCGTATTTTTATCTGTCAAGTTCGCACCATCAATAATAATGTCTCCGCTAGAAGCTTCTTCTAATTGATTCAAGCAACGTAAAAAAGTACTTTTACCAGAACCAGAAGGACCGATGACGCAGACTACGTCGCCTTCGTTAATAGAAACATTAATGTCGTTTAAGACCGTGTTGTCACCATATTTTTTTACTAAATGTTCAACTAAGATTTTTTCAGTCATATTAGTTCACCTTCTTTTCAAGGTTTTTCGCTAATTTAGTTAAGCTAGTAATTAAAATTAAGTAGATTAACGCAATAACGAAGTAAACCATTGTACTTTGTAATGTCCGAGCAACAATAATTTTTCCTGTTTGTAGTAGTTCGATTAAGCCAATTGCTGAAAGGATAGTTGTATCTTTCAATGAAATAACAAATTGGTTAATGAATGAAGGAATCATAATGCGAATCGCTTGTGGTAAAATAATTTTTTGCATTGTCCGATTATAGGAAAGACCTAAACTTCTTGAAGCTTCCATTTGGCCAACTGGAACAGCTTTGATTCCGCCGCGCACAATTTCAGAAATATAGGCACTGGCATTTAAAGTTAATGTGATAATCCCAGCAATGAAGACCGGGATATTAAAGCCAAGCACACCAGGTAATCCGAAATAGATGAAGAACGCTAAGACCATTAAAGGAATTCCGCGAATTAAATCAACATAAATGGTTGAAAGTACACGTAATGCTTTGATTGGTGAAACGCTGAATAGCCCAAAAATAACGCCGACAATTAAAGCAAGTACGAAGGAAATCAACGTTAATAGAATCGTCATCCATAAACCGTGTAACAATTGTTTCCAGTTGTTTTGCATGAAGCCAACAAACGTAGATTCGTCAGCTGTTTCTTCTTTGGCTTCGTTGCCATCTTTTACGTAAGTGCCGATAATTTTATCGTATTCACCTGTACGTTTCATTTCTTTTAAGCCTTCGTTAAACATTTCAAGTAGTTCAGGATTTTGCCCTTTTTTGACAGCAAAACCGTAAGAACCACCTTTTTCACGAGGAATTGGTGTCGCTAGTGGTTGATTTTGTGCAACCCCATAGCCAATGACAGGATAATCATCCATCATGGCATCAACTTCGCCAATTTCTAACGCACTGTATAATGCATCAGTTGTGTCTAAATACTTAATTGAGTAATCATATTTCTTTTTATTTTTTTCTAAGAAATCAGCACTTTCAGTACCAATTTTTACGCCGACTTTTTTGCCTTTTAAATCATCATACGATTTAATTTTGTCATTGCCTTTTTTGACCGCAATTTGAATACCGCTATCAAAGTAAGGAACAGAGAAGTCGAAGGCTTTTTTACGATCATCCGTAATCGTCATGCCTGCAACCATCCCATCTGCTTGACCAGATTCAACAGCTTGGACAGCAGAACTAAAACCAATAAATTTAAATTCAACAGTAAAACCTTGCAATTCAGCTGCACGTTTGACTAAATCTACATCAATTCCGACATAATCGCCTTGGGCATTTTGAAACTCAAACGGAGCAAACGTAGAATCACTAGCAATCACATATTTCTCTTTTTTAGGAGTGATTTTTTTCATCTGTTCGCCAGCGTCTTGTGTGTTTGTTTCATCACCTGTCGCTAAGTAGTTGTTTAAAATTTTATCATAAGTACCATTGTCTTTAAGATTTTTCAAACCAGCGTTGAACTTTTTGATTAATTCAGGGTTTTGCCCTTTTTTCACTGCGAAACCATAAGAACTGCCTGTTTCTTTATCGCCAACTAATTGTAATTTTTGACCATTTTTAACTGCGTAGCCCAATACAGGATAATCATCAACGATTGCATCCGCTTCGCCGTTTTCTAAGGCTTTATAAAGACCCGTTGCATCGTCAAAATTTTTGATGGTGTAGTCATATTTCTCTTTATTTTTTTCAAGGAAATTGGCACTTTCAGTTCCAACTTTAGCCGCGACCGTTTTGCCTTTTAAATCATCATATGATTTAATTTTGTCGTTTCCTTTTTTAACCGCTAATTGTAAACCGCTATCGAAGTATGGATCTGAAAAATCAAAGGATTTTTTTCGCTCATCCGTAATACTCATTCCAGCAATCATGCCATCAATTTGTTTAGATTGAATCGCTTGGACTGCACTATCGAAGCCTAATGGTTTTAAATCCACTTCAAAACCTTGATCTTTGGCAATCGCATCTAATAAATCAACGTCAATACCAATGTATTTTCCTTTTGAGTCTTGGAATTCAAAAGGGGCGAATGTTAAATCCGTTCCAATTGTATATTTCTTTCCTTCTGCATGTGCTGAAGTGCCACTAATGAATGTTAGCAGAGTTACCATCATCACAAAGAAAGAAAGTAAAAAGTGTTTCCTTTTCATAAAATACCTCCTAGTTTTGCATATTGAACAATTATATAGTAAGAAATAGGAAGCTGACAAGTATTTGAACGCTAAAAAGAGAAAAAAACTCTAATTTCCTTACATTGCATGTTATAAAATGTGACATAAAAATTAAGAACAAAAGATTAAGATCAGTTGAAGTCCGAAACAGCAAAAGTGGCGAAAATATGTTCGGTATGTTAAACTAATAAGTGGACATTCTGCCAGAATGGGCCGATAATTTAAGAGAAATTAGACACTTTGAGGGGGAGTTATAAATGATCGAAAGAGAAACTTCCAATACCTTTCATTTGGCTTCTAAATATGAGCCTGCCGGAGATCAGCCAGCCGCTATTGCTGAACTAGTTGACGGTGTCAAAGGTGGAGAAAAAGCTCAAATTTTACTTGGAGCGACCGGAACAGGTAAAACATTTACAATCTCTAATGTGATTCAAGAAGTGAACAAACCAACATTAGTGATTGCACATAATAAAACACTAGCTGGACAATTATACGGGGAATTTAAAGAATTTTTCCCAGATAATGCGGTCGAGTATTTTGTCAGTTACTATGATTATTATCAACCAGAAGCATATGTACCCTCAAGTGATACATATATTGAAAAAGATTCCAGTATTAATGATGAAATTGATAAACTACGCCATTCAGCGACAAGTTCTTTATTGGAACGAAACGATGTCATCGTGGTAGCATCAGTTTCTTGTATTTTTGGTTTAGGGGATCCGCGGGAATACAGTCAACAAGTTGTTTCATTACGTGTGGGAATGGAAATGGATCGTAATGAGTTACTAAAAAGCTTAGTCGATATTCAATTCGAACGAAATGATATTGATTTTCAACGGGGGCGTTTTCGTGTCCGCGGTGATGTGGTTGAGATATTCCCAGCTTCACGGGATGAGCATGCGCTACGTGTTGAATTTTTCGGAGACGAAATTGATCGAATTCGTGAAGTAGATGCGTTAACTGGTGAAATTGTCGGCGAAACAGAGCATGTCGCTATTTTTCCGGCAACACACTTCGTGACGAACGAAGAACATATGGAACACGCCATATCGCAGATCCAAGAAGAATTAGAGGCACGTTTGAAAGTGCTTCGCAGTGAAAACAAATTATTGGAAGCCCAACGTTTGGAACAGCGAACTAACTATGATATTGAGATGATGAGAGAGATGGGCTATACGTCAGGGATTGAGAATTACTCTCGACATATGGATGGTCGCCAAGAAGGGGAACCGCCATATACGCTGTTGGACTTTTTCCCAGATGACTTCTTACTTGTAATCGATGAGTCTCATGTAACAATGCCGCAAATTAGAGGAATGTATAATGGCGACCGAGCACGGAAACAAATGTTAGTGGACTATGGTTTCCGTTTACCAAGTGCACTTGATAACCGACCGCTTCGTTTAGAAGAATTTGAACAACATGTAAACCAAATTGTTTATGTATCGGCAACACCAGGCCCTTATGAAATGGAACAAACAGAGACTGTTGTTCAACAAATCATTCGACCAACAGGTTTACTAGATCCAGAAGTAGAAATCCGCCCAATTATGGGTCAAATTGATGACTTGGTGGGCGAAATTCATGAACGGATCGAAAAAGATCAGCGAGTGTTTGTCACAACCTTAACGAAGAAAATGGCCGAAGATTTAACCGACTATTTCAAAGAATTAGGCTTAAAAGTTAAATATTTGCATAGTGATATAAAAACACTGGAAAGAACGGAGATTATTCGCGATTTACGATTAGGCGAATTTGATATTCTAATTGGTATTAACTTATTACGTGAAGGAATCGATGTGCCAGAAGTTTCCTTAATTGCGATTCTAGATGCGGATAAAGAAGGCTTCTTACGTAGTGAACGCTCATTAGTGCAAACGATGGGACGGGCTGCCCGGAACGCTGAAGGAAAAGTCATTATGTATGCAGATAAAATCACCGATTCGATGCAACGAGCTATGGATGAAACGGCACGACGTCGGGCAATCCAAGAAGCATATAATGAAGAACATGGCATTGAACCAAAAACAATTATTAAAGAAATTCGTGATTTGATTTCTATTTCCAAAACAGCTGATAAAGATGAAACAGTGGTTCAATTGGATAAATCATATGAAGATTTATCAAGACAAGAAAAAGCTGATTTATTAATGAAACTTGAAAGAGAAATGAAGGATGCGGCCAAAGCATTAGACTTCGAAACTGCAGCCACATTACGAGATACCATTCTTGAATTGAAAGCTGCCAAATAAGTCAACCAACGGATTAAGTAAAAGATACGATGAACCATCGTATCTTTTACTAATCTTTTCTCTATAGAATGACTTGAAATGATTTGACGTAAGAGATTTAGTAAAAGGAGAACATATATGGCAAATGATAAAATTGTGATTCATGGTGCACGCGCCCATAACTTAAAAAATATTGATGTCACGATTCCTCGTGACAAAATGGTTGTTGTAACTGGACTATCTGGTTCTGGCAAAAGTTCATTAGCGTTTGATACGCTTTACGCAGAAGGGCAACGACGTTATGTAGAGAGTCTCTCTGCTTATGCGCGACAATTTTTGGGGCAGATGGATAAACCAGATGTTGACAGCATCGATGGTTTAAGTCCAGCTATTTCAATTGATCAAAAGACGACAAGTAAAAACCCGCGCTCAACGGTGGGGACGGTCACAGAAATCAATGATTATTTACGATTGTTATTTGCTCGGGTAGGTCATCCAATTTGTCCTAACGATCATATTGAAATTACCAGTCAGTCTGTTGAACAGATGGTTGATAAAGTCTTAGAGCTACCAGAGCGAACAAAAATTCAAATTTTGGCGCCTGTTGTGGTCAAGAAAAAAGGTCAACATAAAAAAGTGTTCGAAATGATCCAACGTGAAGGGTATGTCAGAATGCGGGTGGATGGTGAAACCTATGATGTTAGTGAGGCACCAGAACTTGAAAAAAATAAAAAACATGATATTGCGATTGTGATTGACCGTATCGTTGTGAAAGAAGGCATTCGCTCTCGCTTGTTTGATTCGTTTGAAGCGGCTTTGCGTTTAGCTGAAGGTTACGCAATTGTTGATGTGATTGGTCAAGAAGAGATGTTGTTTAGTGAACATTATGCTTGTCCTTATTGTGGGTTCACAGTCGGTGAATTGGAACCGCGCTTGTTTTCATTTAATGCACCATTTGGCGCTTGTCCCGATTGTGATGGTTTAGGTGTTAAATTAGAAGTGGACAAAGACTTAGTGATTCCAGATCCCACTAAAACCTTGAGAGAAGGAGCCATTGTTCCGTGGAACCCTATTAGTTCCCAATATTATCCACAAATGTTGGAACAAGCAGCCACCAGTTTTGGGATTGATATGGATACGCCGTTTGAAGAATTACCTGCAGACCAACAAGAAATTATTTTAAATGGTTCTGGCGAGAAAAACTTTCATTTTCATTATGAAAATGACTTTGGTGGTGTTCGTGATGTGGAAGTGCCATTTGAAGGGATTTTAAAAAATATTAAACGACGTTATCATGAAACAAATAGCGATTTTACACGAGATCAAATGCGGTTATACATGACAGAATTGACTTGTCGAAGCTGTCAAGGGTATCGTTTGAATCCGCAAGCTTTAGCTGTAAAAATCAATGGCACGCACATTGGTGAAGTCAGTGAATTAGCAATAAAAAATGCGGTCCAATTTTTTGAAGGTGTGTCTTTATCTGAACAAGAAACAACGATTGCTCGGCCAATTTTAAAAGAAGTCGAAGATCGGTTAACCTTCTTAAAAAATGTCGGGTTAGATTACTTAACCTTAAGTCGAGCTGCTGGTACACTTTCTGGCGGAGAAGCACAAAGAATTCGCTTAGCAACACAAATTGGATCAAACTTATCAGGCGTCCTTTACATTTTAGATGAACCATCAATTGGTTTGCATCAACGAGATAACGACCGCTTGATTGACTCATTGAAAAAAATGCGGGACTTAGGCAATACATTAATTGTGGTGGAACATGATGAAGATACAATGATGGCTTCGGATTACTTGATTGATGTGGGACCTGGCGCTGGACATCTGGGCGGTGAAATTGTAGCCGCTGGTACGCCGGAAGAGGTTGCTAAAAATCCGCATTCATTGACTGGACAATATCTTTCTGGGAAAAAAGTGATTCCTGTGCCAAAAGAACGTCGCAAAGGCAATGGCAAAGCGATCAAAGTCACTGGTGCCAGTGAAAATAATTTAAAAAATGTCAGTGTTGAATTTCCGCTGGGTGAATTTGTTGCTGTCACAGGCGTTTCAGGTTCAGGGAAAAGTACTTTAGTCAATCAAATTTTAAAAAAAGCGCTGGCCCAAAAATTAAATCGTAATTCCAATAAACCTGGGAAACACAAAAGCATCACTGGTTATGAAGCCATTGAAAAGATTGTTGACATTGACCAAAGTCCAATTGGTCGAACACCAAGAAGTAATCCAGCGACTTATACTAGTGTTTTTGATGACATTCGCGATTTGTTTGCCCAAACAAATGAAGCCAAGGTTCGTGGCTATAAAAAAGGTCGCTTTAGTTTTAACGTCAAAGGTGGCCGTTGTGAAGCTTGTCGCGGGGATGGTATCATCAAAATTGAAATGCACTTTTTACCTGACGTCTATGTGCCTTGCGAAG
Source organism: Enterococcus sp. DIV1937 (assembly GCF_050535975.1). Lineage (NCBI taxonomy): Bacteria > Bacillati > Bacillota > Bacilli > Lactobacillales > Enterococcaceae > Enterococcus > Enterococcus sp. DIV1937. The sequence goes on from NZ_CP172909.1 coordinate 550,692, forward strand.
TTTGTCATGGCAAACGTTATAATTCTGAGACGTTAGAAGTTCATTATAAAGGCAAAAACATTTCTGATATTTTAGATATGACGGTGGAAGATGCCGTAGAATTTTTCAAACATATCCCTAAAATTCATCGTAAATTGCAAACAATTGTGGATGTAGGCTTAGGCTATGTGACATTGGGGCAGCCAGCAACTACTTTATCTGGTGGAGAAGCACAGCGGATGAAGCTAGCGAGTGAACTTCATAAAAATTCTAATGGAAAAAACTTTTATATTCTGGATGAACCAACAACAGGCTTGCATACCGATGATATTGCGCGGTTGCTTCTAGTATTAGAGCGTTTAGTGGAAGCGGGCAATACCGTTTTAGTGATTGAACATAACTTGGATGTCATCAAATCTGCGGATCATGTGATTGATCTAGGGCCAGAAGGTGGCGACGGTGGTGGGACGATCGTGGCGACAGGAACACCAGAAGAAGTTGCTAAAGTCAAAGACAGTTACACAGGATATTATTTAAAACGTGTTCTGAAATAAACATTAATGATTAGATAAAGAACCTTGTTTTTATGGGAAACAAGGTTCTTTTATTATAAAATAACAAATATTTTTTAGTAAAAATTAAAAATAAATGTTGACTTAATGTGTAATTAAAAGATATACTATGTTTGTTAACAAAATAACAATGAACACGAAGGGAAGTCTTAAATGAAAAACAAAAAAATAACAACAAGTTTATTAACAGCAGGAATGGTCTTAGCTATCGGAATCACACCTTTTGTACATAGTAACACAATGGAAGCAGCTACTTTAATTTCACAATCAGACCATGAAAAAGTAATGAGTTTTACCAAGAAAGACTTAAAAGAAGCAACGGGCATTCAATTGGAGCCGGCGACAGTACAAGCCGTTCATCAGGAATTAAAGCAACAAATCACCTGGGAAACATTAGGCTATTCCACAATTGATGCGCAAAATATTGCGACACGTTTTACACAAAATACATATCAGGCTCTGGGGATTTTAACAGATATCGCCAACCATTCAGACCTTCAATTGAAAGTCATTACCATTAATAATCCCTATCTAGCAACAGCTAAAATTGGTACCTTTAAGTGGGAAACTGTAACTCCTGAAGTTGGTGGGGACCATGAAACAGCAGACAATGAACTAACAACACCGACACCGACTGTTGCCAGTCTTCAAGAGATTGACGTAGAAATTGAATACGACGAAAATGAAATTGAGTTCACCTATGAAATAAAATCGAACGGAACAATTGAAGCAACGTATGAAGATGAATCTGCTGATTTAGAATTAGAAGGTAAGGCAGCACAAGACAAAATCATGACTCTTTTAGATGGATTGTCAATCAAAACAGCTACAAATGAACAAATTAAAGAACACATTACGAAAAAGTTAGCCGTGAATGAACAAGTAAAACAATTTGAGTTTGAAGCTAATTTTACTGATAAAACAGAAATTGAGTTTGTATTAAAATAACACAGAGTTATATAGTATAATTCAGCAATTAAAACAGCGTTGACAAAAATGTCAATGCTGTTTTTCTATGAAAGAATAGAAATCTTTATAAGAATGATTGAAAAGCTTTCTTTGATACGCCCGGGGTGTTATAATATAGTGATGCAAGTGAAGGGAGTGTTGAATATGCCAGAAAATTTACAACTGGTTATTATTACAGGAATGAGTGGCGCTGGAAAAACAGTCGCTGTTCAAAGCTTTGAAGACATGGGCTATTTCTGTATCGACAATTTACCACCAAGCTTAATCCCAAAATTTTGGGAATTAATTAAAGAATCTGGAAAAGTTACCAAGATTGCGTTAGTGATTGATTTACGTTCACGGACCTTCTTTAGAGAAATTCAGGATATGTTAGTCGAACTTGAAAATACTAATTTTATTGATACAACGATTTTATTTTTAGATGCCACCGATGAAGAGTTGGTTTCTCGTTATAAAGAGACACGGCGTGCGCATCCAATGGCGATGGATGGTTTAGTGACAGAAGGTATTCGTAAAGAACGTGCAATGCTGGAAGAAATCAAGGCGGATGCTCAGTTGGTTATTGATACCACGGACTTGTCCCCTCGTCAATTGCGGGAACGTTTGAATAAAGAACTAGCAACGAGAGAGACACACGAATTTCGAGTGGAAATGGTGTCCTTCGGCTTTAAATATGGGTTGCCGATTGATGCAGATATCGTTATGGATGTTCGCTTTTTACCTAATCCCCATTATATTGATGAACTACGGCCGTTAACTGGAATGGATCAACCTGTTTATGATTATGTGATGGGCTTCCCAGAAACAGATGAATTTTATACCAAATTTATCGATTTACTGAGAACAGTCTTACCTGGATATAAAAAAGAAGGTAAAAGTAGCGTCACCATTGCAATTGGCTGTACTGGCGGACAACATCGCTCTGTCGCATTGACAGAACGTGTTGGCGCTGAATTAAAAGAGGAAGATTACCATGTAAATATTACCCACCGCGACCGCTTAAAAAGAAAAGAAACGGTTAATCGCTCTTAATGAAAACCTATCGAATTCGTAAACCGAAGATCGTGGTTGTTGGTGGTGGAACAGGCTTACCAGTAATTTTGAAAAGTTTAAGAAATCAAAGTGTTGATATTACTGCCGTCGTAACGGTCGCTGATGATGGCGGTAGTAGTGGCGAGCTTCGTTCCTCTATTAATAACATGACACCTCCGGGAGATTTAAGAAATGTTTTAGTGGCATTGTCAGATATGCCACAATTATATGAAGATATTTTTCAATATCGTTTTGATAAATCAGATAGTCATTTTGCCAATCATGCAATCGGTAATTTAATCATTGCTGCTGTCTCAGAAATGAGAGGAAGTACGTATGAAGCGATTCAATTGCTTTCAAAAATGATGCATGTTGATGGACGGATTTATCCATCATCAGAACGGCCATTAACGTTACATGCTGTATTTAAAGATGGCTCAGTGGCGGTGGGAGAATCAAAAATTGCACTGGATCGCAAGACGATTGACCATGTGTTTGTAACAAATACACACGGAGAAGAGCAGCCAAGAGCTGCGCGTAAAGTCGTCAAAGCAATTGAAGAAGCAGACATGGTCGTGTTAGGGCCAGGGAGTCTTTTTACAAGTATTTTGCCTAATTTAGTTATTACAGAAATTGGTGAAGCCATCAAACAAACGGCAGCCGAAGTAGTCTATATTTGTAACATCATGACCCAAAAAGGGGAAACGGAACATTTTACGGATGCAGATCATGTTCGTGTCTTAAACGAGCATCTACAAGCGCAGTTTGTTGATACGGTGCTGGTTAACACAGAAAAAGTACCAGAAAATTATATGGATCCTGAAATTTATGATGAATATTTAGTTCAAGTAAAGCATGATTTTCAAGGATTACGTGAAGAAGGTTGCCGAGTCATTTCGACAGACTTTTTAGAATTAAGAGATGGCGGAGTTTTTCATGATGGGGAAAAAGTTGTTGAAGAACTTTTCCGTATCGTATTTGGAACGAAATATTAATTAATCAAAAGAATCAAGAGAGGAGGAGCTTAGATGTCTTTTGCCTCGGATGTCAAAAAAGAGTTAACTGGTTTAGAAGTCCATCGAGAACACGCGAAAGCAGAATTAGCAGCATTAATTCGGATGAACGGCTCGCTTAGCTTAGTTAATCAACAGTTTGTCTTGAATGTACAAACGGAAAATGCTGCAATTGCTCGTCGAATGTATTCATTGCTGAAAGATCATTACCATGCACAAGCAGAATTATTAGTTCGTAAAAAAATGAAACTAAAGAAAAATAATGTTTACATTGTGCGTCTAAAACAAGATACACAAAAAATTCTAGCTGATTTGGATATTATGGATGGGGTCGTTTTTAATGGCAATGTGTCAAATGAAATCATGGGTAACGCGCAAAAAATGCGTTCCTATTTACGCGGGGCCTTTATGGCTTCTGGCTCAGTTAATAATCCGGAAACAAGTCGCTATCATTTAGAAATTTTTTCAATTTATGAAGAACACAATAATGATATTTGTAAGATGTTGAATTACTATGACTTAAACGCTCGAACATTGGGACGCCGAAATGGGTATATTTGTTATTTAAAAGGTGCTGAAAAAATTGCCGACTTTTTAACATTAATTGGTGCCACGAACTCTATGTTGAAATTTGAAGATGTCCGGATTGTCCGTGATATGCGGAATTCAGTAAATCGTTTAGTGAATTGCGAAACAGCGAATTTAAATAAAACCATTGATGCGGCTTCAAAACAAATTGAAAATATTCAATTTATTGAAAGTACAGTAGGGCTGACGTCATTACCGGAGAAACTTCAGGAAATCGCAGAATTACGGTTAGAGTATCCGGAAGTTAGTCTCAAAGAACTAGGGGAAATGATTCCTTCAGGAGCTATTTCTAAGTCAGGTATTAATCATCGTATTCGAAAAATTAATGAATTTGCAGAAAAATTACGAGAAAAAAGTGCGTAACTTTTCTGCTCCAGAAGTGAAGAATAACATTTCCGTTTGAAGTGCTATCCTTCACTTTTTCTTTAAGCGTGTAAAAAAAATTAAAGTGTGCAAAAAGTGTGTAGCACTGAAATGTAGTGTTGACCTGTGGTTTAAAGAAACGACGTTGGCACGAATGTTGCATGTAATAAAATGCAAACGATTACTTATTGCTGTTTTTAACTAAAACATTAAAAACTATTGGAGGGGTCAAAATGGTTCAACGATTAATTAGTGCAAATGCATCAGAAATCAAACGGATGTCAAAAGAAGAGCTGTTTCAGAGTATTAAAGCGAGCGAAGGGCGCGTAATATTATCGGAAAATGTGGTAGTTCATCCATCCGTAGCAGGTGATATCACTTGTGCGGAAATGTCAAAAGCATATGGCGCAGACATGATTTTATTGAATGTTTTCGATGTTAATAAACCGATTGTAGTAGCCGCTTATGAAGGGCAATATACTGCGGAAACATGTGTCCCTAATGATGAGGTTGTTCATCGTTTGAAAGAACTAGTCGGTTTACCGATTGGCATGAATGTCGAACCTGTTGATGAAAATTTAAACTTAGCTTCAACGAGAGTTTCGATCGAACCAGGTAGAAAAGCATCAGCAGCTACTTTCAAAAAAGCCAATGAACTGGGTTTGGATTTTATCTTATTGACAGGTAATCCAGGAACTGGCGTGACCAACGACTTGATTGCTAAGAACGTGGCCTTAGCCAAAAAACATTTTGACGGCATCATTATTGCCGGAAAAATGCACAGTTCAGGCGTAGATGAACCAGTGGTCAGTTTAAAATCAGCTGAACAATTTATTGAAGCGGGTGCTGATATTGTCTTAGTCCCAGCAGTCGGCACGGTTTGGGGCATCGATGATCAACAAGTCAAAGAAGTTGTGGATTTTGCACATTCAAAAGGAAAATTAGTTATGAGTGCCATTGGAACTTCACAAGAAAGTGCTCAACCTGAAGTTATCCAAGCAATCGGCATTAGAAATAAAATTTTAGGCGTAGATATTCAACATATTGGCGATGCCAATATGGGCTTAGTTGGTATTGAAAATATTAAAGAGCTTTCTGATGCGATACGTGGGAAAAGACATACTGTTGCTAGAATGGCTCGTTCGATTAATCGTTAAAAAAGTGAACAGAGGCACGAATTCAGAAAATTTGAATTCGTGTCTTATGATTTTTTTATTGAAAAACGGTATACTAAAAGAGAAATAAAGGTTTGAAAGGATGAGGTTTTTATGGATATTTCAGTAATTGATGCAACAAAAGTTAACACAGAAACAGGGCTTCACATTGGTGAGAGCAATGCCCCTGTCAAAATGATAGAATTTATCAATGTTCGCTGTCCTTATTGCAGAAAATGGTTTGAAGAGTCTGAGGAACTGTTAGCACAATCTGTCAAAAGTGGTAAAGTTGAACGTATCATTAAGTTGTTTGATAAAGAAAAAGAAAGTTTACAACGCGGCAATGTGATGCATCACTACATTGACTATTCAGCGCCTGAACAAGCGCTGTCAGCATTGCATAAAATGTTTGCTACGCAAGATGAATGGGGAAACTTAACCTTAGAAGAAGTAGCGACGTATGCTGAAAAAAATCTGGGCTTAAAAGAACAAAAAGATGCAACGCTTGTTTCCGCAGTGATTGCTGAAGCCAATGCGGCGCACATTCAATTTGTACCAACGATCATCATTGGTGAGCATATCTTTGACGAAAGTGTCACTGAAGAAGAATTACGTGGATACATTGAAAAATAAAAAAAATGGAAACAGCGACTGTCGCTGTTTCCATTTTTTTATTTTTAATTTAAGGCGCTACTATTTTCCATTACTTCATCGATTAAACCATATTCTTTTGCTTGTTCGGCAGTCATATAGTTATCACGATCGGTATCACGTTCAATCACTTCAATTGGTTGGCCAGTTCGTTCAGCTAAAATTGAATTTAAACGTTGACGAGTGTCTAAAATGTGACGAGCAGCAATTTCAATTTCTGTTGCTTGCCCTTGAGCGCCACCAAGTGGTTGGTGAATCATGATTTCCGCATTTGGTAAAGCGAAACGTTTGCCTTTTTGACCAGCTGTTAATAAGAAGCTACCCATTGAAGCTGCCATTCCTAATACGATCGTTTGGACATCCGCTTTAACGAAATTCATGGTATCGAAAATCGCTAAACCTGCAGAAACGCTACCACCAGGAGAGTTAATGTACAAGTAAATGTCTTTTTCTGAATCTTGGGCATCTAAGAATAATAACTGTGCAATCACTGAGTTTGCCACGTTATCATCGATAGGGCCGCTTAGCATAATGATGCGGTCTTTTAATAAACGAGAGTAAATGTCATAAGCACGTTCACCGCGAGATGATTGTTCAATAACTGTTGGAATTAAATTCATAAGTAAATCCTCCTATATAAAGAAACTTTTAAAGTCATTCTATCACAAAGCACTTTGAATGCCTATGAAAAGTATACCTCTTTGGTCAATAAAGGTCAACGAAGTCGCTTGAAAAATTTTGTGTCATTTTTTATCCGAAACTTTTGGATTATGTTATACTAAAATGGAAAATTAGAAAAGAGCGAGGGGAAAAATATGTTTGTTTTTATCGCCGGAATGGTCGGTGTAATCGTCGGTGCGCTAATAGTCACAGCAAGTGCCGCCTTACATTCATCTTACAAAGAGCGAAAAGAAGTACGTTATCGTGAACTAGAACATTTGGTTAAAGAAATTGAATCATTGAATTTATTAAATAAAAAAGTCAAAGAAATTTTACAAAAGCGTGAATTATATATAGACAGATCAATTGAATACTTATCGATGGATGATTGTTTCATCAGCATCGATGATTTTATTTATTTGGAATCATTTTCTGCTCAAAATAATTTTTACTTACCGACGTACTTAATTGAAGAATTTTTCAAAAAAATTGCGCATCGTAAAGTCATTTTGACGGCCAGCGAAGTTGCTGAAATGGGTGGTCACACCTATAAAGGCGGCCGTGTTATTTTAGAAAATTTTTCAGACGAGATTTTAGCAATTATTGAAGATAAAAAACGTAAAATGCAGCGTTTGTCTAACGAACCACTTCATTATTTTAAAGCGATTAAATAAAAAAAGAACCAGCGTACCCGCTAATTTTTTTGGGTATCTGGTTCTTTTTCTTGTTGTTCCATATCGGTCATAGTGTCTTCAATTTCTTTATGTAAGAAATAAGAAATAACTGTACGGATGATCACCAAGGTTGCCAATTTCAAAATATCTTGAAAAGTTGGTTTGACAATGGATTCAATAATATCAGCAGCAATTAAAATTTCTAAACTTAACAGAATGTAGCTACCAAGGAAGTTTTTGATGAACGTATTCATTTTGGTTAAGGTAAAGCGGCTTTGATTTTGTCGTTCACTTTTAATGAAATCTTTTCCTGCTAAACAAACACCCCAAACTAAAACAATAATCGAAAAAACATTCAGTCCTAAAATACATAGCTCAAAAAGTGGGGTTAAAAGCGTCATTAACTGATGGGGCCACTCATTCATCGTATTCACTCCTGCCAAAAAGCCTTTTCTTTAACTATAACGAAACGGCTGACTAACGTCAAATATTGTTGAAATAAACGGGCTAAACTATTCAGCGTATAGAAAAAAACTAAGAAAATTATGAATAGCATCTAACAATTAAGTAAAAGGACTGTAAAGGTTCTTTTACTTTTTTTGTGTAAAAAAGACCATTAAAAGGAATCAAGTAGCAAAAAGTAAGTGAAAACCAACTTTGTCAGTGGATAGTCTTTTCATTAATTTTTAAAAGACAAATTTTACGTTTTCAAGAGCCGAATACTGCCAAGTTTTAGCCTTTAAAGGTGATAGAATCAGAAATTGAGTAAGAGATGTGTCACAAAAGCAAGGAGACACATCGACTTGATGAAAGATTTAAGGAGCTGTAGTTGAAGTAAAGAGAAGCAAGTGTCCCAAACACTAGCGAAAGAAAATAGGGAGGATTAAAATGTTTAAGAAAGCAACGAAATTATTATCGACAATGGTGATTGTCGCTGGAACAGTTGTGGGAAATTTCAGTCCCACATTGGCTTTAGCCGAAGGAGTGGTTAAAGCAGGAGATACAGAAGGAATGACCAATACGGTGAAAGTGAAAGACGACAGTTTGGCTGACTGTAAACGGATATTGGAGGGACAAGCTGCTTTCCCAGTTCAAGCGGGTGAAACGGAACCGGTTGATTTAGTGGTTGTTGAAGATGCCAGTGGTAGTTTTTCAGATAATTTTCCACATGTAAGACAAGCGATTGATGAAGTGGTTCAAGGTTTATCTGATCAAGACCGCGTGATGCTGACTTCATATCGCGGCGGAAAACAATTTATGTTTCCTGATGGAAAAGTAAAAATTAATTCAGCTGATTATGATATGAATGTGCGTGTTGATACTCAATTAACCCATGATAAAAGCCAATTTGTCTCTGGATTTGGAGATGTTCGGACGTATGGTGGTACACCAACTGCCTCAGGATTGAAACTTGCTTTAGATACGTACAATCAAACACACGGAGATTTAACGAATCGAAAAACATATTTCTTATTAGTGACAGATGGGGTCGCTAATACACGTTTAGATGGTTACTTGCATAAAACCAACACCAATGATTCAATCAATGAATATCCAGATCCAAGACATCCTTTTCAAGTTTCGGTTGAGTATAGTAATGACTATCAAGGTGCAGCAGCAGAAGTTTTAGCGTTAAACCAAGAAATTACTAACCAAGGCTATGAAATGATTAATGCGTATTGGGAAAGTGTTGAATCTTTAAGTTCAGTGAATTCATACTTTGATAAATATAAAACAGAAGTGGGTCCTTTTGTAAAACAAGAGTTGCAACAAGGGTCTAGCACACCAGAAGATTTTATTACAAGCCAATCTATTGATGATTTTACAACCCAATTAAAACAAATTGTCAAAGATCGTCTGGCGCAATCGACACCAGCAACAGCTTCATTAACGATTGCCAATCAATTTGATATTCAATCGGCGACCGCTACGGACGATGCTGGAAATGATGTGCCTGTTCAAATTAACGGACAAACCATTTCAGCAACTAGTACAGAAGGTTACGTAGGAAACATCACGATTCACTACGAAGTCAAAGAAAATACAGCGATCGATGCAGAAACCCTTGTAAGTAGTGGGACAATGAATCAAGGAACAATTGCTAAGGAATTTCCAGAAGCGACGATTCCTAAAAATGACAATGCGCATGCGTGTGACGTGACGCCAGAAGATCCAACGATTACAAAAGATATCGAAAATCAAGAGCACTTAGATTTAACCAATCGTGAAGATAGTTTCGATTGGCATGTCAAAACAGCCTTTGGTAACGAAACAAGCACTTGGACCCAAGCCAGTTTAGTAGATGATATTAACCAATTATTAGACATTATAGATGTAAAAGTCACAGATGAAAATGGTAAAGATGTTACAGCCAATGGCACAGTAACACAAGAAAATAACAAAGTAACTTTTGAAATGAACAAACAAGCAGACAGCTATGACTATTTAAGTGGTCATACGTATACAATGACTATCACCACTAAAATTAAAACTGACGCAACGGACGAAGAATTAGCACCTTATATTGAACAAGGCGGGATTCCCAACCAAGCTGACTTAAACTTTGGCAACGAAGGTGACGTGTTGCATTCCAACAAGCCAACCGTAACACCGCCACCTGTTGATCCAAATATTACTAAAGACGTAGAAGGACAAGAACATTTAGATTTAACCAACCGCGATCAAGAATTTAAATGGAACGTCAAAACAGCTTTCGGTAACGAAACAAGCACTTGGACCCAAGCCAGCATGGTAGATGACATTAATAAAGTGTTAGACATCACTGATGTAAAAGTCACAGATGAAAATGGTAAAGATGTTACAGCTAACGGCAAAGTAACACAAGAAAATAACAAAGTAACTTTTGAAATGAACAAACAAGCAGACAGCTATGACTATTTAAGTGGTCATACGTACACAATGACCATTACTACTAAAATCAAAGCTAGCGCAACGGACGAAGAATTAGCACCTTATATTGAACAAGGTGGCATTCCCAACCAAGCCGACTTGAACTTTGGCAACGAAGGTGACGTGTTGCATTCCAACAAACCAACCGTAACACCACCTGCACCAACGCCAGAAGATCCAACGATTACAAAAGATATCGAAGGTCAAGAACATTTAGATTTAACCAACCGCAACCAAGCATTTAAATGGAACGTCAAAACAGCTTTCGGTAACGAAACAAGCACTTGGACCCAAGCCAGCATGGTGGATGACATTAATAAAGTGTTAGACATCACAGACGTGAAAGTTACTGATGAAAATGGCAAAGATGTTACAGATAATGGCATAGTAACACAAGAAAATAACAAAGTAACTTTTACTATGAACAAAAAAGATGACAGCTACTCTTACTTAGCTGGTCATACATACACAATGACTATTACCACTAAAATTAAAACTGACGCAACGGATGAAGAATTAGCGCCTTATATTGAACAAGGCGGGATTCCCAACCAAGCCGACTTAAACTTTGGCAACGAAGGTGACGTGTTGCATTCCAACAAGCCAACCGTAACACCGCCTGCACCAACGCCAGAAGACCCAAAAAAACCTGAACCTAAACAACCGCTAAAACCGAAAAAACCGTTGACGCCTACAAATCATCAAGCACCAACGAACCCAGTCAATTTTGGAAAATCAGCAAGTAAAGGAATTCATTTACCAATGACTAATACAACAGTAAATCCACTTTACATGATCGCAGGTTTAATTGTCCTTATAGTGGCTATTAGCTTTGGCATAACAAAAAATAAAAAAAGAAAAAATTAGACAAACTAAAAAGGAAGAAAAAACATGAATAAAAAAATTTCGTTCAGTCTGTTAATTTTGTTACTTAGTTTGTTGGTAGGTTTTACATTTATTCCGCATAAAAAGGAATTAAGTTTCAATGAGTATCAAGAAAAAAAACACTCTGGCGAAACATTTTATGTTGTTTTAAAAAAGAAAAACTGTTCAGATTGTCAGGATTTCGAGAAACTATTACAAGCACCTAAACAGGTTTACTATGTAGAATTAACCAACAAAGAGACCATGAAGGAATGGTCAACATTTATCCGAGAAAATAAAGTTTTACATGTGCCATCTATGTTTAAAATAGATAACGGCCATCTCAAGAAAATTGATGGAGAAGGAGATGCGAATCAATTATTCGCAAACTATCAAAAAATAACGAAGTAAAAAGAATAAAAAGACAAGCCAAGTTTCCTAAATAAAGGAAACTTGGCTTGTCTTTTTTCTAGTAATAGTCGTTTATTAAATAACATGTGAAATGTTTTACAAATCCATTTTGGTTTGATAAAATAAACGCAAACATATGAATTTGTTTTCATTTGTTTTGGGAGGAGGAACGAATGATTGAATTGATTTTACTTTTGTCGGTGATTCTTTTAGGTTTATTGATTGGAAATAAAAGAGTTGATAAGTGGCTTTTTCTTAAGGCATTACTTTTGTTTTCTGTTATGCTAAGTGTGAGCATCTTAATTTCGGTAGCTATGTATTTATTATTAACAATAGGCGTTGCAAACGTAATAGGGCAGCGGTTAGAGTCGTTATTTCTTTTAGGGATAGTCGTTATCATCAGTACGAGTCTTTTGTTATATTTTTTATTGAATTTAACGACGAAAAAAATTGTTTTACCCATCGCTTTAATGAAAATAATTGAATATTATATTCAATGGGTATTGATTTATGTTACTATTTATCAAGTGATTTTTGATCAGTTTATTGTTTCTTCAGAAGTAAAAAATACGTTACAAGGAACTATTGATGAGCCAGTCGAAATCATTATTGTTATTTTGCCATCATTTATTTCAATTTGGATTGCCGTTGTTTTATTTAGGCTTCGTATGGAAGAACTTTAATCAGATACTTTTAGAATGGAGGAGTTTGTATGTCTGCTTGGCAAACATTTAAAAATGGAACAAGGCAATTTTTTAAAGACATCTTGCAGTATTTATGGTTATTTTTTACTTTAAATGTCTTATTATTATTGGTGGGTGGGGCTTTTAGTTGGGCTACTTCCAACGCACTAAAAACTCAAGGTATTCCTTATCTTTCGTTTAATAACCTGAATTTATTGTTAGAAAAGCCGCTTGCTCTGGTGTTATTAATTCTCTTGTTGTTACTTTTTTTAGGTGCAGTTTTTTATCAGTTTACCTTTTTATTATTAGGGATTTTTCAAATACGGCAAGACCATCGCTTTCATTTTAAAGGAGTTACCAAGGCATCTTTTAAGGTTCTTAAAAAGCAAGGTGCCCGTTCGTGGTTATTCTTTTTCGGTTATTTTGTTGTCATTGTCCCTTTTGGTAACCTGATTTTCCAAAGTAATCTATTGACGAAATTTGTGATTCCAGATTTTATTGTTGAATTTTTGTCCCAACGAATTCCTTACTTGGTTGGATTACTGGCCTTTGGGTTATTAGTCTGGTATTTAGCTATTCGTTTCATTTACACGCTTCCATTAATGATTCTGGAGAGAAAAAAAGCAGGCGAGGCAGTTAAGGCTAGTTGGTCAATGACAAACAAACGATTATGGTTCATTATTCGTAATATTGCATTTGTGACGATCGCGGTATTTGTTTCAACGTATGTTATTTATGTGTTACTTTATCTTCTACAGTTGAAGTTAGATACCTTGAGCGATACCATTAGCTTGCTAGGTGGGATTTTAAATTTAACGGTTGTCCAATTTTTACAGTTTGTCTCTAATGCTTGGCTTTCAGTATTACTGATTAATTTCTTATATACACAATTAAATGTTCAAGCAGAAACGACGACAAAAGTTGCCTTTGACAAAGAAACAAAACGTAATAAATTAGTGACTATCGGAATGGGCCTAGGACTATTCACCATTTTTGGCGGCTATATAATTTTCAACGCTGTTTACTTAACAGGGCTATTAGAATCAAAACCTTTGATTATTTCGCATCGAGGGGTCACCAATAGTAATGGCGTACAAAATACCATTCCTGCTATGGAAAGAACCATTAAATTTAAACCAGATTATATTGAAATTGATGTTCAAGAAACCAAAGACCATCAATTTGTTGTGATGCATGATGCCAACCTTCAAGAACTCGCCGGCGTTGATGGCACGCCGCAAGAATTTACGTTGGCTGAATTAACAAAAATGACCGTTAAAGAAAATGGCCAAGAAGCACCAATTGCCAGTTTTGATGATTATTTAGCGAAAGCAAACCAAGCCAAACAAAAATTACTAGTAGAAATTAAAACGTCTAAACAAGATAGTCAAGGTGCGCTTTCTAACTTTATTGAAAAATATGAACGTCCTCTGATAAAGAATAACCATCAGGTTCAATCTCTCGACTACAATGTGATCAAAGCGTTTAAAAAAGCCAAATCAAAAGTAAAAGTTAGTTTTATTTTGCCCTATAATTTCACTTTTCCAGAAACACAAGCTGATTTGTATACAATGGAAGCTACTACGTTGAATGATACCTTCATTTTAAAAGCTGACCAACAGAAAAAAGCAGTTTATGCTTGGACAGTTAATGACTCAGAGGTATTAAGTAAAATGCTCTTTATGGACGTTGCTGGAGTGATTACCGATGATTTGGAGTTAGTCAATGAAGAAGTCAATGACTTTGAAAAAAATCCATCGTATGCGGATCGTATTTTGCATTATATTTTTATGCTACCAAGTGTGGCTTCTCAATAAAAAATGAAGAAGAGGGTTAAACGAAATGAAAAAAGAATTTTCGCGAGTACTTCTTAAAAATCAATCTGATGAAATTCTTATTTTAAAAGATCGGCCAGACACATGGAATTTCCCTGGCGGAAAACAAGAACTTGGTGAATCAGCGCTGGAATGTGCGATTCGTGAAATGAAAGAAGAATTAGCAGTGGAAATTACTGAACTTGAAGAAATTTTTACTGGACCACTTGTTTTTGATTCAATCGTTTGGCAAGGACATTTTTATTTTGCCAAACAAGCCCAAGGAAAAGTGACCCTGAACGAACCAAATAAAATTAAAGGCGTACAATTTATTAAGCGGTTTGAGGAAGTAAATTTTTCACCAGGATTAGCTCCGCTATTTGATTATTTGGCGCGTAGTGATTATTTAAAGTTAAACAAAACTAACTGGAAATAGAGAGAATAGGAGTGTTTTTTGCTAGGGCTTTGTCAAGCGCATCTTTGATTATTTTAGAAAGTCCAAGGAAGAGTCGTGGGCATTGTTTATTCCTAATAAATATGTTATAGTAATTAAGTAATCAATTTTGATAAGTAATTTGAGTTATATATTTAAAAACTATACTTCTCCTTTTGCCACTCAACATTTTTTGCAATAACTTGCATATTTTTATGCACTAGGAGGAAATATATATGAACAACGGTACAGTAAAATGGTTTAACGCAGACAAAGGTTTTGGATTTATTACAGGTGAAGATGGCAATGATGTATTTGCACATTTTTCAGCTATTCAATCAGATGGATTTAAAACTTTAGACGAAGGCCAAGCAGTAACTTTTGATACTGAAGAAGGTCCACGCGGCTTACAAGCAACGAACATCGTAAAAGCTTAATAATGAATGAAAACGGACCACGTGTTGGTCCGTTTTTTTTGATAGCTGTTGTCTGATCTCGCCATTAATTACATAGCAAAACAAAGCAGAGGCCATTTAAAGGAGGAGAATATGAAAATGACCTTAACTGAACTGTTACTTGTAAGTGGATTATTTTGGCTAGTAATCATAATTGGTGTGATTGCGGGTAGCATATTTCTAATTAAGTATTTTAGAGGTCGGAGCTGAACGGTTCTGTTCCCGCCAATTATCAGGTTTTAAGCCTGGGACAAAAATCCAAAGTGATTTTTGCCCCAGGTTCTTTATTTAATTAGGGTATCAAGTTTTAGGTAAAATAATTAACAAATTAAAAGCAATTTACTATATAATCAGAAAGGGATCTTTAAGAGAGAAGCAGGTGTTTGCTTGTCGTAATACTTTGTTTAGCAGATAGAAAAAGGAAACGTTATGCGTTACAATAGGAACGGAGGAATTTTAACCTTATTGGATTTGTAGCTGAAGCAGAACAAATGTTGTCGCGTTAAGTGCGATTGAGCTTGCCACAAGCAACATTTGAAAAAACTACGGATAGAAAAATCATTCCTAAACAAGAAAAAAACACTCTTTAGATGAATAAAGAGTGTCCAGAAACGTTGATAAATCAACATATTTAAATAACGCGCCCTGAGGGAATCGAACCCCCGTCTCAAGAACCGGAATCTTACGTGATATCCACTACACTAAGGGCGCGGCACGAATACTAGTTTAGCTGATATTGACAAAAATTACAAGAGGGAGGACGAAAATAATGAAATTTGAGCAACGAATGTCCCAACAACAAAAACAAGTCCAGAAGTTGGCCATGACTCAACAGCTTCAACAATCCATTCAAATTTTACAATTTAATACGGAAGAACTCGCTGCCTTTGTTGAAGCGAAAGCACTAGAGAATCCATTGATTGATTTACAAGTAGACACGCAGTACACCACAGATTTTCCGATAACTAGTCGTTCTTACACCAATCAAGACGAAGAAAATAATTATATGAATCAAATTCCAGACTATCATTTATCATTATTTGAGTCTTTAATTGATCAAATTCATTTGAATTACCGCGATACATACTTGCGAACATTGGTATTGTTTTTAGTAGAATATATAGACGTGAATGGTTATTTAACGATTTCGTTAGAAGAAGCGGCAGAGAAAACCGAAGCAAGCGCCATTCAAATGCTAGATGCATTAACTTTGTTACAACAGCTAGATCCAGCAGGTGTGGGGGCACGCAATTTACAAGAATGTTTGATGCTACAAACAGAACGAGACGATACCGCGCCTAATTTAGCGTATATTTTATTGGAGGAAGAGTTTGATGCCTTAGTGAGTCGTAAATGGGGCCCGTTAGCTAAAAAATTCGGAATTGAATTAGCAGAAATTCAATTGATCTTTGATTATATACAAACGTTATCGCCAGCGCCAGGGAATATTTTTGATGCGACCGAGGAATTGTATATTCGACCAGATTTAACTGTCCGAATCAAGGAAGATCGAATAGTGGTGATTTCCAACAAAGCTGGTCGACCGACATTAAATTTTCAAGAAAATTATTTCAAACGAATGCAAGAGACTGACGACAAAGAAGTCCAAGAATATATTAAGGATAAGAAAAACGAATTTGAATGGTTAGAGCGCGCAGTGAATCAGCGGGGGGATACAATTTTACGTGTAGGGCAAGAAATTGTGCGCCGTCAAGAAGCCTTCTTTTTAGAAGCAGATCGGCCATTAAAACCAATGACTTTAAAAGAAATTGCGGATGCTTTGTCTATTCATGAATCGACAGTTAGTCGTGCGGTTAATGGAAAATATCTAGAAACCACGTTTGGCGTCTTTGAATTGCGCTCATTCTTCTCAACAAGTATTCTTTCATCAGAAGAAGATGGCGAGGATGTCTCAACAACGATGGTTAAAAAGCAACTACAAAAATTAATTGATCAAGAAGTAAAAAGTAAACCGTTATCTGATCAAAAATTAGTCGAGCGATTAAAAGATTCAGGCATGGAAATATCCCGGCGAACGGTGGCAAAATATCGTGAAGCCCTAGGGATTCCATCTTCATCTAAACGAAAACGATATGAGTAAACAACCAAAGCTTATGAGTAATTTTCATAAGCTTTGGTTGTTTTTTTGTGATTTAAAAAATGTTGGTTTTTTGAATTGTAAAAAAAGCCTAAAGGAGGCAAAGTTTGCTTGCCATTTCCTAGGAAAAAACGTATATTAAAGTTACTTGCTTCTTTAAATAAAGGAAAAGAATAATTTTATAGAAAAGTTGGAAAGCACAAATGAATCAGACAGCAAATAGCAAGAAAAAACGCTATATTACAGGTTTTGATGGCATTCGGACGATCGCTGTAATTGGCGTGATTTTGTATCACCTTTTTCCCCAAGTCATGCGAGGTGGCTACTTAGGTGTTCCGATTTTCTTTGTTGTTTCAGGTTATCTTATTAACGACTTGTTGCGGCAAGAATGGGCAGAAAATCAGACCATTGATTTAAAAGGATTTTATGTGCGAAGGATGAAACGGCTGTATCCAGCATTAATTGTGATGCTTTTAAGTGCAGTTAGTTATATTACACTCTTTCAGCAGGATTTATTAAACAATATTCGCAGCGTTGTCGCTAGTAGTATTTTTTATTACAACAACTGGTGGCAAATTTTTAAAGGGTTTTCTTATTTTGATGGATTTGCGACACAATCGCCATTTGTACATATTTGGTCATTGGCAGTTGAAGCGCAAAATTATTTAATTTGGCCATTACTTTTTATTCTTCTGGAACGCTTTGTTCGTAAGCGCGGTCGAATTTTCAGTTTAGTTTTAATCGGCGCCTTAATTTCGGTGACGCTGATGGCCGTTTTATATGTTCCTGGCGCAGATCCTACACGTGTCTATTATGGAACAGACACACGTGTTTTTTCTATTTTACTAGGTAGTGCATTGGCGTATGTTTGGCCAAGCACACGTTTGAAAGAAGAAATTCCAGAAGCCTCTAAAAAAATCTTAAATGGCGCTGGTTTAAGTGCCTTAGTTCTTTTAGTGTTAGCCTTTTTAACATTATCAGATCATACAAATTTTGTTTATTACGGCGGCATGTTTTTAATTAGTTTGGCAGCCACTGTCTTAGTGGCCGTCACTGCACATCCAGGGGCAGATATGAATCGTTGGTTAACGAATCCAGTCTTTACGTGGATAGGTAAACGGAGTTATGGCATTTACTTGTATCAATTCCCAATCATGATTTTTTATGAGGCCAAAATTAAGACCTTATCGGACCATGTTTTTCTACATTCATTGGTTGAAATAGCATTAATTTTAGTAGTGAGCGAATTGTCTTATCGTTTTATCGAACATCCACTGACACGATTGTCTTATAAGGATGTCTGGACTCAATTCACTGAGTTCTTACGGAAACCGTGGGACCTTCGTGAAAAAGGGACAATGGCCTTTATGACAGTGATTAGCGTGATTGCAGTATTCGGTTTAATTGTGGCCCCAGCAAACGCTAAAAGTGCGCAACAAGAGCAACTAGAAAAAAATATTGCGAAAAATCAGCAAAAAATTGAAGAACGTAAAAAAGAAGTCCAAGAAAGTGGCACGAAAAATAGTAGCACGTCCACAGAAAGTAGTACAAAACCGAGTGAAAGCCAAGACGTTCTACCCACACAACTAACACCAGAGCAAGTAAAAAAAGCGCAGAATTTAGAAATCACAACTATTGGTGATTCTGTTATTCTAGATGGTGCTAGCGGGTTACAAGATATTTTCCCTAAAATGATTATCGATGGGGAAGTGGGCCGTCAATTGTATAGTAGCATTTCACTAATTGGTGAACTAGACAAAAAGAAAATGCTTAAAAATACTGTTTTAGTGAGTTTAGGTACGAATGGTCCTTTTACAGAGGCACAATTTGATGAATTTATGAAAGCGTTAGGTAATCGAAAAGTTTATTGGATTAATGTTCGCGTTCCAACTAGAAGATGGCAAAATCAAGTAAATAGTTTACTTAGTCAAATGGACAAAAAATACGATAACTTAACGGTCATTGACTGGTTTAATTATAGTAACGCCCATGATGATTGGTTTTATGATGACCGAGTTCATCCAAATGTGGCAGGCGGCGAGCAATATACACACTTTATAGCAGAGAAAATTTTACAGTAGCAAGAAACTTCCAGCTCAGATGAAAGGGGCTGGAAGTTTTTTGTTGCAGATAAAGAAATCGTTTACAAAATATGGTGTTTACGTTACGATAAATAAATAATCATCGTTTTTATAGGAGGTAGATAATGAGAGAAAATCGGAGTGAGAACAGCGAAATTTATGCTGAAGATATTAGTTTTTTCTACAAAAAAAATTATTTTGTTTTGGAAGATATTAATTGGAAAATCGAAAAAGGACAATGTTGGGGGATTCTCGGGCACAACGGTGCGGGAAAAACGACACTAAGTTATTTAGTTTTAGGCTTGCTGAAGCCGAGCAAAGGTGTAGTACATAATTATATAAAAAAAGTAGAATATCTTCCGGAAATGGGTGGTTTCTATGAACGACTGACAGTCAGAGAAAATATACTTTTTAAATTGGAGCTGTCGGGGGAAAAACAAAAGTCAAAAAAATTGAAACAAGTTTTAAAAGAATTTGGATTAATAGACTATGAGTTTAAACGTGTAGATAAATTGTCACAGGGATTAAAAAAAAGAGTTGCTTTAGCAATGCTTTTTTTAAGAGAGAGTGAAGCTTATTATTTTGACGAACCTACGAATGCTTTAGATCCAGAAATGAAAAAGAAGTTACGACAATTAATTATTCATTTAAAAGAAGCAGGAAAAATCATTTTAATTAATAGTCATGATTTAGCTTTCGTTGAAGAAATATGTACTAATTTTTTAATATTAAATAATGGAAAAGTCTGCTTCAATGAGCCAAATATAGGAGTCAATTTAGAAGAAATCTATTTGGAAAAAGTAGGTGAACGCCATGAATAAAGAATTTTTTTATGAAATCCAAGTAGTGATTAAACGTGAGTTTCTGGAATTAAAAAGTCATCTTTGGAAATATTTCGGTTTAATGCTTTATTTGATTTTTTTTACAGTTTTCATTAGTAAAAGCGGCGGTTCAGAAGGAATTGTTTTGCCAAATGAAGCTAACTTATTTTCCAGCTTTACTTTGGCCGGTAGTTTTGCTGCTATGTTTATCATGAGTACAATGCTTCAAGAAAAAAAGCAAATGACCTTACCTCTATTACTTCTGTCTTCTGTCAGTATAACTAGGGTAGTTGTTAGGAAAATAGTGGTTGCTGTAATGATTAGTGTACCTTTTCAAGTGTTTCAACTACTTATTAGTCTTGTTATTTTAAATAACCAAAAGAGTCCATATCTTTATCTGTTGGCACCACAGAACATAGTTACTTTACCTTTTATTACTTACCTGTTAGGAAGTTTAGTTCTATTGCTTTCGGTAATTATCAAAGATAAAAAGGTGGCAGAGTATCTTTCTGTTTTTTGTTCGCTGACTTTAGGTGGCATTCTCGCAAGTGCCTATATTTTATTCAATGTACAGTTTTCTTTAGTAAAGATTTTACTTTATTTTCTGTTTTTAATAAGTTGTAGTATTTTGCTAACTATGGCAACAAGTAAGATAGTTAAAAATTCGCTATTCTTTATTGAATAGTGTGATAGAAATTTATAATAGGTTAATGATTTTCTTGAAAACCTAAGCTTTTTTTTTAGATATCTGGTATACTGTTTTTGTTACAAGTTCCCGAAAGGATTTAGCAAGTAATTGTCGTTACTTACTAAAGATGCCTTGTAACCGAAACTATTTAGGGGGAATAACATTATGACAGAAAGACATTTATTTACATCAGAATCCGTTTCAGAAGGACATCCAGATAAGGTAGCTGACCAAGTCAGTGATGCAATTTTAGATGCGATTTTGGAGAAAGATCCGATGGCCCGCGTGGCATGTGAAACATCCGTAACAACTGGTTTAGTCCTAGTATTTGGAGAAATTTCTACAACAGCTTATGTAGATATCCAAAAAATTGTTCGTCAAACTGTGAAAGATATTGGTTATACACGAGCAAAATATGGATTTGATGGAGAGACTGTCGCAGTTCTTGTAGCAATCGATGAGCAATCACCTGATATCGCTCAAGGGGTTGACGCAGCCTTAGAAGTGCGTGATCAAGATGAAAAAGACGATATTGGCGCTGGTGACCAAGGCTTAATGTTTGGTTTTGCCGTTGACGAAACACCAGAATTAATGCCATTACCGATCGCGTTAAGCCATCGTTTGGTTCGCCGTTTAGCAGAATTGCGGAAGGAAAAAGTCTTACCTTACTTACGTCCTGATGCAAAATCTCAAGTAACAGTGGAATATGATGATCAAGGTCAACCACAACGTGTGGATACGATCGTCATCAGTACACAACATGATGATGAAACAACCTTAGAACAAATCGAAAAAGACATTAAAGAACAAGTAATCAATGAGGTGATTCCTCATGAACTTTTAGATGATGAAACAAAATACTTTATCAACCCAACTGGTCGCTTTGTAATCGGTGGCCCTCAAGGAGATGCCGGCTTAACTGGTCGTAAAATTATCGTTGATACTTATGGCGGTTATGCTCGTCATGGCGGCGGTGCTTTTTCTGGAAAAGATGCAACCAAAGTTGACCGCTCTGCTAGTTATGCTGCGCGTTATATCGCGAAAAACATTGTTGCTGCTGGTTTGGCGAAAAAAGTAGAAGTCCAATTAGCTTATGCAATTGGTGTGGCGCAACCAGTGTCTATTTCTATTAATACGTTTGGTACGAGTGATCTTCCAGAAAGTAAATTAATCGAAGCAGTTCGTAAAAACTTTGATTTACGTCCAGCAGGTATTATTGAAATGCTAGATTTACGTCGCCCAATTTATAAACAAACTGCGGCTTATGGTCATTTTGGTCGAACAGATATTGATTTACCGTGGGAACAAACAGATAAAGTTGAAGCGTTAAAAGCTAGTTTAGCTGAATAATTAAATAAAAAAAACAAGAAGTCAGCCAATACTTGGCTGACTTCTTGTTTTTTTTTTGTAATAATTTTTTTATGAAAAAGCATTTTTTTAAGACATTTTGTTCTTTTTTGTATAGAATAGCTATGGAGCAATTTAGAAAATTGACAATTGAATAGAAAAGGATGTGAACAAATGGCAAAAGAAACAAATGTTAAGTTAGTCACGGTGAGTGTTTTTGTGGCAACATTTATGACAGCCATTGAAGGGACCATTGTGTCTACTGCGATGCCAACGATTGTCGGCTCGTTACATGGCATGGAAATTATGAACTGGGTATTTTCAATTTATTTATTAACGAATGCGATGTTAACACCGATTTATGGGAAACTTGCGGATAAAATTGGTCGTAAACCTGTCTTCATGATTGGCATTATCATTTTTATTTTGGGCTCCTCGTTGTGTGGCTTTGCTCAAGATATGTTGACTTTAATTATTGCCCGAGCAATTCAAGGTGTGGGGGCAGGCGCAATTTTACCAGTTGCATTAACGATTATTGCCGATATGTATACATTGGACAAGCGAGCGAAAATTTTAGGTTTAAACAGTGCCGCCTGGGGAATTGCTAGTATTTTTGGTCCGTTAGCAGGTGGTTTTATTGTAGATACAGTCGGTTGGCATTGGATTTTCTTCATTAATGTTCCTATTGGACTTGTTTTATTGGGCTTGATTAGTATTTTCTTAGTTGAACCAAAGCGGGAACGGACCAAGATGCCAATGGATATTTTGGGCAGCGTTACTTTGATGGCCGTACTGCTAACGTTATTGCTAGGTTTTCAAATGATTAGCGATAATGGTTTTACATTAGTAACATTTGGTTGTTTGAGTTTGAGTGTGCTCTTTTTTGTAGCGTTTGTGATGATAGAAAAACGCGCGCAAGACCCAGTGATTGATTTGCATTTATTTAATCAACCAACGTTTGTTTTAGTAAATCTTATTGCAGCGCTTATTAGCGGTTTCTTAATGGGGATTGATGTCTACATTCCGATGTGGATGCAAGGTGTCTTAGGAAAAAGTGCAGGAATTGGTGGCTTAGTTTTAGCGCCTATGTCGTTACTTTGGATGGCTGGATCATTTATAGCAAGTAGTTTTATGGAAAAATATGCTATGAAAAAAGTCTTAACGATTGGGTTATCGATTCTATTAGTCGGGGCCATCTTTTTAGTGGTAATGCCAATGGCCGTTCCGTTTTGGCTTTTCTTTGTAGTGTCTTCTGTCTTAGGAGTTGGTTTTGGGATTACTATCACAACGACTACGGTGACAGCACAAAGTACAGTGGAGCCTGAAAAAATGGGGGTTGCAACATCGTTTAATACGTTGGTGCGTACAATTGGGCAGACTGTGATGGTGTCAATTTTTGGTGTGATTTTAAATGCAGGAATGTTTGCGAAATTGGAAGCGAGCGCGTTAAACGTCGATGCAGATGGCATGAATCAATTAGTGAATCCACATACTGCAAATTTAATTCCAGCTGCGTTGTTAAAACCATTACGCGGTATCCTCTATGCAGGTCTGCATAATGTTTACTTAGTCGGTGCGGGCTTAGTTGTTGTCGCTCTTTTGTTAAATATTTTCGCAAAAGCGCAACGAGCGAAGGTTTAGTGGTACACTAATAGAAAGAGTATTGGAGGGAAAAGTAGATGGCCTTTTTACAAGCAAATATTTATTCAAATGTATTGGAAATGGAAGTGAATGTGAACGTAATTTTACCACAAGAAACGGTAAAAAAAGTGGGCACAAGTACCCAAGCAGCATTAACAGATATTCCCGTGTTGTATTTATTACATGGGATGGGAGGGAATCACAGTGTCTGGGCTCGCAGAACCTCTATTGAGCGGTATGTCGCTGATTTGGGGATTGCTGTCATTATGCCGTCCACGGATTTAGCTTGGTATACGGACACGCAATACGATATGAACTATTGGACGTTTATCTCAGAAGAATTACCGAGAATTTGTCATCAACTCTTTCCACAGTTAAGTACAAAACGAGAAAAAACCTTTGCCGCTGGTTTGTCAATGGGTGGTTATGGCGCCTTGAAATTAGGATTAGCGAAACCAGAATCTTTTGCAGCCGTTGCTTCTTTGTCTGGGGCAGTCAGTTTATCATCCACTAGTTTTGGGGAATTATTAAAAGTCCGTAAGCGAAGCTATTGGGAAGGTATTTTTGGCCCGTTAGATCAAATTGAAGGTTCCATTCACGATCCGCTGTATTTATTACAACAATTAGTAGAAAGCCAAACAGAAATGCCCCAATTTTACCTTTGTTGTGGGGAGCAAGATATGTTACTTTCTGCTAATCAACAGATGGCTCAAGCGTTGGAACAGGCACAGGCAAGTTACACTTTTGAAACTGGACCAGGAGAACATGACTGGGTGTTCTGGGATGAATGGATTCAAAAAGCCTTGGCTTGGCTACCAATACCAAAATAGAGAAAGTAGTTTTCGCTATTTATTTTAAAGGTTAACCCTTGGTCCGTCAGTCATTTCGACTGACGGACCAAGGGCTTTTTTTATTTAGATGAAGATGTGTTGTCTGCTTGCAACCCATCTAAGTAGGTTTTAACGGCTTGAATAAAGGCGGATTTTTGGTGGATGGAGTGTCGAAATTGAATGCTTTCCTCCATGTACGTTAACTCATTGTCGGAGACATATTGTTTCATGTGCAGCACTTGTTCTTTTAAATAGTCATCTCCGTTCAATACTTGCGAAACGAGCTGTTTTTCCTCCGTTGCGTCCATAATCATCCCAAATAAAAGATGTTGTAAAGACGTTACTGCTAAATGAGTCATTTCTGGTGAAAAACCTGCTTCTCTTAAAATGCCCATCATTTGATTCAAATGGCGTAATCGTTGGGGATAGGCAGGGACGGTTTGGATTTCGATAGCTACGGCACAGGGAAATTGTTGATAGAGATCATAATAGTTTTCCATGAAGGCTAGTAAGTCAGAATACCATTCACCACATAATGCAGGTTCTTGAAAGTGCTCTTCAATCGCTTCAGCCATACTTTGAAGTAAGGCTTGCTTATTTTTAAAATACCAATAAATTGCGGGCGCCTGTACACCAAGCTGTTTGGCGACTTTACGCATAGAAAGTTGTTCTAAAGTGGGACTTTTTTCTAACAAAGAAAATGCGGCTGCAATAATCGTGTCTTTTGATAATTTCGGTTCCATGATTTTAGCTCCTATTAAACGTTATCTTCGTAAGTTTATCAAAAAGAAGGTACACTTTATGATAGGAAAAACTTGTGAAAAATTAACTTGTTCGCTTGTATTTTACCACTAAAAATGGTAAATTATGAATCGGCCTTATTTTACAGTGTTAAATTGGTGAAGTCAATGAGCAAATTGATTTTTTTGTAATGGGGAAGAATTCGCAGACCAACACTGAAGAAGCAGGGAACTATTTTAAGAAAGTAGGGATAAGATGGACCTTATTATTCAACACGCCAAAAAATACAAAGGCTCGGTAGTTATTGCCTTGTTGGCGGTGATCGTAATGGTTGTCTCAGCACTTTGGCAACCAAAATTGTTACAACAAGTGTTGGAAGCAATTATGAATGACGATAGCGACAAAATGAAAAACTTAGGGATTCAATTAATTGCCATTGCAGGATTAGGACTCGTTGCAGGGGTTATTAATACAATTTTTTCTGCCAAAGTTGCCCAAGGTGTCAGTGCTGACATTCGTGAAGCAACTTTCCGCAAAATCCAAACCTTTTCATTTGGCAATATCGAAAAATTTTCAGCAGGTAACTTAGTTGTTCGTTTAACAAATGACGTTACTCAAATTCAAAATGTCATTATGATTGCGTTGCAGACACTTTTTAGAATTCCTTTTTTATTTATCGGGAGTTTTATTTTAGCGATGCTAACCTTGCCACAACTATGGTGGGTGATTGTTGCACTTGTCATCGCAGTTATTTTGATTTCTATGCTGTCCTTTTCGCAAATGGGCAAGCATTTCATGATTATTCAAAACTTGATTGATAAGATTAATGGTATTGCAAAAGAAAATTTGTTAGGCATTCGTGTCGTCAAATCATTTGTTCAAGAAAAAAATCAATTGTCACGTTTTACAAAAGTGAGTGAAGAATTAACCACCCATAACTTAATCGTAGGTAGCTTATTTGCTGTGATGATTCCAGCGTTTATGTTGGTGGCGAACTTAGCTGTTGTAGGCTCAATTTTCTTTGTGAGTAACTTAGTCAAGGACGATCCAACTTTAATCGGTGGTGTCGCTTCCTTTATGAACTATTTAATGCAAATCATGATGGCGATTATTATCGGCGGAATGATGATGATGATGACTTCTCGTGCCGCTGTTTCCATTAAGCGGATTAAAGAAGTGATGGAAACAGAACCAGATGTTACCTACAAAAAAGTCCCAGAACAAGAGTTAATTGGTAGTGTTGAGTTTGATCACGTATCTTTCCGTTATCCTGGGGATGAAGAAGATACCTTGAAAGACATCTCTTTCTCTATTCAGCCAGGTGAAATGATTGGGATTGTGGGCGCAACTGGGGCTGGTAAATCTACATTGGCACAATTAATTCCACGTTTGTTTGATCCGACAGAAGGAAAGATTGAAGTTGGTGGTGTCGATTTACGAGAAGTGAACGAACACAGTTTACGAAAAACAGTTTCCTTTGTGTTGCAAAAAGCAATCCTGTTCTCTGGAACGATTGCGCAAAATCTACGCCATGGTAAACGTGACGCTTCTGAAGCGGACATGGAACGGGCTTCAGGCATCGCCCAAGCCAAGGAATTTATTGAAAAATTAGCAGAAGGTTATGATGCACCCGTCGAAGAACGGAGTAATAACTTTTCTGGTGGACAAAAACAACGGTTATCAATTACTAGAGGTGTGATTGGTGAGCCTAAAATTTTGATTTTAGATGATAGCACCAGCGCGTTGGATGCTCGTTCGGAGCGGTTAGTCCGAGAAGCGTTGGATAAAGAGTTAAAAGAGACTACCACGATCGTTATTGCCCAAAAAATTTCTTCTGTTGTCCATGCAGATCGTATTTTAGTATTGGATAATGGACGTTTAGTCGGGGAAGGCACGCATGAAGAATTAGCAGCTACGAACCCCGTGTATCAAGAAATTTACGAAACTCAAAAAGGAAAGGAGGAAGCTTAATGACTGATTTAATAAAAGCTAGTAAATTTTTCTATCATTATTTAAAACGTTACAAAGTTTCTTTCCTCTTTATTTTCTTAGCAATTTTCGCAGCGACTTATTTACAAGTCAAAGCGCCGCAATTCGTTGGGGAAGCTATTCAGGAATTAGCGAAATATGCGGTTAATGTGATGCAAGGAAAAGACGATAAAAGTGCGTTCGTTTCTGTCATTTGGAAACTACTCATTTTTTATGTCTTAACTAGTGCCGCTAGTTTCATTTATAGTATTCTCTTTACACAAGTCGTGGGGAAATCAACAAACCGCATGCGGATTGGTTTGTTTAATAAATTAGAAAAATTGACGATTCGTTTCTTTGATTCTCATCAAGATGGTGAAATTTTAAGTCGTTTTACTAGTGATTTAGACAACATCCAAAACAGTTTAAACCAAGCGTTGCTACAAGTATTAACCAATATTGCCTTATTGGTTGGTGTCTTAATCATGATGTTCCGTCAAAATGTGGAACTGGCATGGGCTACAATTGCTTCTACGCCGATTGCGATTTTAATTGCGGTCTTTGTGATTAGCAAGGCGCGCAAATATGTCGATTTACAGCAAGATGAAGTGGGTAAATTAAATGGCTATATGGATGAAAAAATTAGTGGGCAACGTGTGATTATCACTAATGGCTTACAAGAAGAAACCATTGACGGTTTTTTAGAGCAAAATGAAAAAGTTCGTGCAGCTACGTATAAAGGTCAAGTGTATTCAGGATTACTTTTCCCAATGATGCAAGGAATGTCATTAGTCAATACGGCGATTGTTATTTTCTTTGGTGGTTGGTTAGCAATCAATGGCTCTGTTGATCGTGCCGCTGCGCTAGGTTTAGTCGTTATGTTTGTCCAATATTCCCAACAATATTATCAACCATTAATGCAAATTTCTTCAGGTTATAGCATGATTCAATTAGCTGTTACAGGCGCTCGTCGTTTAAATGAGATGTTTGATGAACCAAATGAAATTCGTCCCGAAAATGGCGAAAAATTAGAAGAGATTAACAAAGCTGTGGCTTTAAATCATGTTGTTTTTGGCTATAATCCAGAAACGCCTGTGTTGAAAGATGTTTCTATTCATGTGGATAAAGGTGAAATGGTCGCTTTAGTCGGACCGACAGGCTCAGGAAAAACAACGATTATGAATTTAATGAATCGCTTTTATGATGTGAATGAAGGCGCCGTGACGTTTGATGGTGTGGACATTCGTGAAATGGATTTAGATAGCTTGCGTTCACATGTAGGCATTGTTTTGCAAGAGTCCGTTCTATTTTCAGGAACAATTCGTGAGAATATTGCTTTTGGTAAGCCAGAGGCCACGGATGAAGAAATTGTTCAAGCAGCGAAACAAGCGAATATCCATGAATTTATTGTAAATCTTGAGCAAGGCTACGATACTGAGATTACGGAAGAGAATAACCTTTTCAGTACGGGGCAAAAGCAATTAGTAAGTATTGCACGAACGATTATTACCAATCCAGAATTATTAATTTTGGATGAAGCAACAAGTAATGTTGATACAGTAACAGAAGCTAAAATCCAAAAAGCGATGGACGAAGCAATTAAAGGGCGCACCAGTTTTGTGATTGCCCATCGTTTGAAAACGATTCTAAATGCGGATCGGATTATTGTTTTACGAGACGGTGAAGTCATTGAAGAAGGCAACCACCATGAACTAGTTGAACAAGATGGATTCTATGCGGAACTTTATAAAAATCAATTTGTTTTTGAATAAGTTGAAAAAGAAGCAAAATGAGTCATTCTCATTTGCTTCTTTTTTTGCTATGCTAAATAGAAAAAGGAGAAATGTCAATGGAAAAAATGAGGAATGTACGGCAATTACGGCGCACGTTTTTGGTGCTAAATACTTTATTTGTACTGAGTGTATTCAGAGAGAATCGATGGACAAAATCGGCACTACTTTTTTGGTTGTTGGCTAATAGTTTTTTATCTGGAATGCAGTGGTTGATTTATCTTGGGGGCGAAAAAGGCTGGTTGACACATTTGCAGCGGTGGTATTATTGCGCGATTTTTCTCCAAATAGCAGGCACATTGATTGTATATTTTTCGTTTTTTGTATAAAGGTCTCTCGTTTCTTGCCGGAGAATATGCTAAAATAAAAAGCAGCAGGGGGCGAGAAAACCATGGAAAAGCCAAATAAACGCAAAGCTGATTTAGAACGTACACGGCAAATTATTTTGTCTGTCGCTTCTGAATTATTCATGACAAAGGGGTTCAAAAATACCTCCACTCGTGAAATTGCTTTAAAAGCGAACATTACCCAACCGAATCTCTATCACCATTTTAAAAATAAAAAAGAACTGTATTTAGCTGTGATTGAAGAATTAACGTCCCGTGTTCAGGAAGAATTAGTCCCAATTGTTTCTGGAAATGCATCAGTAGAAGAAAAACTTTATCAATTAATCAAAGTTTTGTTAGATGAACATCCGACCAATCTTTTCTTAATGTTGAACGACATGTTTCAAGAAATGGGCCCTGATTACAATCGTACGCTGTATCAAATTTTCAAAAAAACCTATATCAATAATATTGCGGCTATTTTTGAAAGTGAACCTGAAACCAATTGCTTACAAGAGGGCATCAGTGTAGATGATGCAACTCGGTTTATTTTATATAACGTTAGTGCATTATTAAGTATTGAAAAAACGTACCAGCGAAAAACAGTGGATGACGATGTCAAAAAATTCATTCAATTTATGCTACATGGCGTTCTGAAAAGTCACAAATAAAAAATAGAGAAGCCCTGTTGGAAAACAGACTTCTCTATTTTTTTGTAAAATTCACTTATCAATTGATAAATAATTATTGATTTATCGATTGATAAGTGATATAGTTTATTTCGAAAAGAAGAAAGAGGTGAACCATTCATGTTTTTAGGATTTAATGAAATGAAGTATTCAAAAGGACGGTACGTCCTTGTAGTTTTAGTAATGGTCTTGATTGCTTGGTTAATTTTTATTTTGTCAGGTTTAGCGAACGGTTTAGCTCAAGGAAATCGTTTAGCCGTAGATCAATGGCAAGCGAATCAAGTGGTTTTATCAAAAGAGGCCAATAGTAATTTAAATGTATCAGTGTTAGATGAAAACGTGAAAGAAACGATTTCAGGAGGCAAAATTGCACCGATTGGTCAACAGTCGTTAGCCATCCGCCCAGCAGATGACAAAAAGGCTGAATTAACGAATGTTAGCTTATTTGGGATTGAAAAAGAAAGTTTTTTAATGCCAAAAGTGATTGAAGGAAACGCATTTACTGATAAAAATCAAGTGATTGCTTCAGAAACATTGAAAAATCAAGGATTTAAAATTGGCGACAAATTAACTGCAGGGAAATATGATGAGCAATTAGAAATTGTCGGCTTTATTTCTAAAAGTAGCTATAACATTGTGCCAGTTATTTACACTTCTCTGGATACTTGGCGGTCAATTAAATATGGTGACAATCCAGCAATGGCCAAAATGGTTAATGGTTTTATTGTTCGCAGCAAGGATAACGCGGAAGTTAAAACGACTAATAAAGACAGCCAAGTTCTTTCAATTTCAGATTTTATTGAAAAACTGCCAGGATACAGCGCTCAAAACTTGACCTTGGATGGCATGATTTATTTCTTGATTGTGATTGCAGCGTTCATTATCGGTATTTTTATCTTTGTGATGACTTTACAGAAAACAGCAATGTTCGGTGTCTTAAAAGTTCAAGGGGTGCCGACTAGTTTCTTAGCAAAGGCAGTCATGCTACAAACCGCTTTATTGGCTGTTCTAGGAGTGGCGATTGGTCTTGCTTTAACGGGAATTACCGTGCTCTTTTTACCAGAAGCGATGCCTTATGCAACTAATGGACCACGCATGATTTTGTTTAGTGTACTATTGATTTTATCTGCATTAATTGGCGGGGCATTTTCAATTCGAACGATTGCTAAAATTGATCCGTTAATCGCGATTGGAGGTTAGAGACATGGCAAATGTTTTAGAAATGAAAAATATTTATAAAAAATATGGTGAAAAACATACAGAAGTGATCGCGTTAAAAGAATTATCTTTTGCGGTTCAGCCAGGTGAATTTGTCGCAGTAATTGGTCCTTCTGGTTCTGGTAAAAGTACCTTTTTAACGATTGCAGCTGGTTTACAGGCACCGACAAGTGGTGAAGTCATTGTTGGCGGGCAATCACTAAATAAGTTAACGAAAAAGCAACGTTTGGCGCAACGTTTTCAAAAAATCGGCTTTATTTTACAAAGCTCTAATTTGGTGCCATTTTTAACAGTGGAAGATCAATTTCACTTAATTGAAAAAGTTGATAAGTCACGTAAAAATAGTGAATTAAAAGAGCAATTGTTAGAGACGTTGGGTTTAAAAGAATTACGAAATAGTTATCCTCGTGATCTCTCTGGTGGGGAAAGACAACGGGTAGCCATTGCGTGTGCATTGTATCATGAGCCAGACGTAATTTTGGCAGATGAACCTACGGCTAGTTTAGATACAGAAAAGGCGTTTGATGTTGTCCAATTACTAGCGAAAGAGGCTAAAGAGAAAGATAAAGGAATTATCATGGTGACACATGATGAGCGTTTGTTGAAATACTGTGATCGAGTGGTTCGTATTCGTGATGGTGAATTGACAGAGTAACAAAACAAATAAAAGAGAACATGATCGGATTGCTGGAGACAATCCGACCATGTTCTCTTATTTCTTTTCAATACAGAAAAGAACAGGTGGCTGATTTTTTTGATTGATAAACTCATAACGTAAGACACTGTAAACATCTTGTGGTAAGGCTTGCGTGTAATTCGTGACCAAATCAAGTTCCTCTGAACCGCCTTCGTGGCCATAATAAACGACTAAAATAATGCGACTTCCTTTTACCAAATGAGGCAGTAACCCATCTAACGCCTGTTTAGTCGTAGCGGGTTTTGTAATAATTTCCTTATTACTTTTAGGTAAATAGCCTAAGTTAAAAATAGCGGCAGTGATTTCTGTTTCTTCATCTAGGACAGCATGAAGATGTTCATGTCCTAATGGAAATAACGTAGTTTGTGGGAGTAAATTAAGTTCTGTTAACTTTTGTTCTGTATTGATCAACGCTTCTTTTTGGATATCAAAGGCGAAAACTTCACCAGAAGGGCCAACCAGCTCTGCTAAGAATGCTGTATCATGACCATTTCCCATTGTTGCATCAATGACGAAGTCGCCAGGTTCCACTACTTCTTTTAAAAGTTGGTGACTAAAATGTAGGGCTGTTTGTAGCATTAATTGAAAACTTCCTTTCCTGAAATGACAGTATATTTTCCTTGATAACTGTTGCGGCGTTTCATTTCCGCATCAATCGCATTGAGAACTTCCCATTTTTTCAAGCTCCACATCGGTCCGATAATTGTTTCAAAGGGAGCATCGCCTGTCAAGCGATGAATAACAATTTCGGGTGGAATCATTTCTAACTGA
The DNA here is from genome assembly GCF_050535975.1 of Enterococcus sp. DIV1937. Classification (NCBI taxonomy): domain Bacteria; kingdom Bacillati; phylum Bacillota; class Bacilli; order Lactobacillales; family Enterococcaceae; genus Enterococcus; species Enterococcus sp. DIV1937. Next base: position 583,623 of record NZ_CP172909.1, read on the forward strand.
TCACAAATCACTGAAACATAGGCTTCTTTGCTCATCAATTGTAAGCGTCCTTCATTATAATCCCGCATCATTTTGGTATTTGTCATTAAATGAAGTAAGTGCAGTTTAATCCCTTGGATATCTGAATCCTGAATAGTTCGCCGCACATTTTCGCGCATCATGGCAGGTGTTTCCCCAGGTAGCCCGTTAATTAAATGTGTACAGACCCGAATCCCGTGTTTCCGTAATTTAGCCACACCATCTAGATATGTTTGATAATCATGGGCGCGATTAATGGCAGCGCTAGTTTCCTCAAACGTGGTTTGCAAACCCAACTCTACCCATAAATAAAAGCGTTCATTTAATTCAGCTAAATAGTTCACTACCTCATCAGGCAAACAATCAGGACGGGTACCAATGGATAAACCAACGACGCCTTTTTCATTGACTACTTGTTCAAACCGATGACGAATAACGTCAACGGGCGCATGTGTATTGGTGAAATTTTGGAAGTAAACAATGTATTGATCGACAGTTGGCCATTTTTGATGCATCAATTGGATTTCTTTTTGAAATTGAAGCGGCAGGGGATCGCTAGGTGCAACAATCATGTCGCCTGAGCCAGAAACACTACAGAACGTACAACCACCTTTGGCAACCGTCCCATCACGATTGGGGCAATCAAAGCCACCATCAATTGGCACTTTAAAAATCTTTTCACCAAACTGTTGACGAAGTGCATAGTTCCAAGTGTGATAGCGTTTATTTGGATCATCTGAATAAGGAAAAATTTGCATAATCAAGACTTCTTTCTAGCGTTGTTTGCTTTGAAATCGCCAAACAAAGCGTTTTTCTAAATAAATAGGGTAACTTAATAACAACCAAGCTAAACCAAGACAAAAACCACCTAAGATATCGCTAGGGAAATGGACACCTAAATAGATTCGACTAACCCCAATCATGAAAATCCCAATACCTAGTAAAATTTGCACACAAAGGCGGACCGTTTTATTTTTAATGAAAATTGGCAGAATCAATAAAATAGTGCCGTAGAACAAGGTACTTCCTACAGCATGTCCGCTAGGAAAACTATACGTATGTTCAGTTACTAAATGCTCCAAAGTAGGACGTTGGCGCATAAAGAATAATTTTAATAAAGAATTACCTACGCCAGCAATTAAGGCAGTATTAATAAAGAGCCATAATGCTTCAGCATAATATTTCCAAACAATAAACAGAGCAATGACAACGATTGCTAAGATGATAATCGTCAATGAATTGGCAAATTTGGTGTACCAAATAAAAAAGTTATTTAGCTGTGGAAAAGGACGACGAACAAAAGAAGTAATCGTTTGATCAAAGCCTTTGAGCCAGGTTGGATAAAAACGAACAACGTAGCCTAAAAACATAAATACTAAAAGAAAACAACTACCTGCAAATTGATAATAAAGTTTGTTTTTCATAAAAAATCCTTTCAAAATTTAATCGCAACAATCCGTATTATACCATCAAAAGGGTAAAAAATTAAAAGATAATTTCATTGCCTGATTAGAGGGGATACAGATATTAAAAAAGTTCTGGCAGCACAATCTCTCATTGTGGTGCTAGAACTTTTTTAAATGGCGCATGTTTATTGATTATCATCATCAGGAGTATCAACGGTAATATCGCCGAATTCGCTAGAAAGGTTAAACTCTGTATCCGCACGACCATTCTTATAAGATGTTCGCTCTTTGTTTAAAAGTTGAACATCGCCTAATTTTGATTCCCCTTTGATTGAAATGTTACGCAAAATTTCTCCAGAATTTACATAAATATCTCCATGGACAAGAGCAACAGTTAATTTTTTAGGCACAGCAGGCATGTCTAAAGAAAAATCACCATTTTCACTTGAAAAGTTAGCTTCTCCTTTGAAATCATAGACGCTAATATCGCCATCTGTCGTTGTTGCTTGGATGTTTCCGCGAGCATTTTGCACTCGAATATCACCAGAAATAGTCGTATTTTTGATTTCATCGAAATAGGCTGAATCCAACGTTATATCGCCGTCAGTGGTTTCAACTGTTGCTTTTTTAGCGGAAGTATCCGCTGAAAGGTAGATACCATCTGAAGAGTTAAGCGTCATTTTTTTGGCTTTAACACCTGATAGACTAACATAAGAATTTGGTAGATTAGTTGTTAATTCGTCTACGTTAAAAGCATTCAATGAAACTTGTGAATGGGTTGAGCCATCAATTACTAACTTTTTCACATTATTAGGAATCTGGACACTCACGTTCGGTGTGAAGTCACTAAAAATACCAATATTAAAGAATGACAATTCGGGTTGGTTTTGTGTGCGAGTGGTATTGATGGTTGCTGTTATTTTATTTTTTTCTTCTTTGACATTTAAGGTGCCTTCAGCTTTTGAATAAAAGGCATTATTCGGTGATCGTAACCCCATTTTGTTACTATCAGTTTTATAAATGGTATAAGGTCCTTTGCCTTTTAAGGATAAGTGAAGTTCTTCGCCTGCTTGTTTATTTTTTAGTGTATAACTTTCTTTTAGCGGTGTGACTGATTTTTCCGCTTGCTTGTAATAATAGACGGCGCCAGATCCACCAATTAGCATCGCTAAGACAGCAATGGATAAGAGAATCCCTGTTGTTTTTTTCATTAGATATCACCTCGTAAAACAGCAATGTTCCATTGGAAATAACGCTTAAAGACATGTGCTGAAAATTTTAAAATTGGTAGAAACAGTAACCAACCAATGATTGATGCACCAAATAAAAAGAGACTCATAGATAATTGGAAAAAGGAAGCGGCATTTGCTTGGGTAATAACACTATAAATACCATAAATTGGTGAAAATAAAGTTGCAGCTCCGGCAATGCCACAACCGACGTACATTAAGGCAATCCCTAAAATAACCCAAAACATGAAGAAAAAATTTAAACAGAAAATACCAAGCACTTGGAAAAATCGGGTTAGTGGCCGATGCTGTGGTCGTTGATAGTATGGAGAATCATTATCATAGTAAAATTCAGATTCTTCTTCATAGGGATGATCATAAGCAGGTGTAGCCGCTGGAATTTCTTGCCAGCCATTATTTTCAATTTTTCGTTCCGTCAATTCAATGCCTTGTTCTTTCAAAATTTCTTCTGCGATAACCCGTGGTTTCCCCAATGATTTTGCCACTTGTTCTTCTGTTTCGCCTTCCGCAACACGAGCATCAAATAACGCCTTGTATTTCGCAAGAATAATAGCTTGATCTTTTGGATTTAACGCTTTTAAATAAATTTTCAGCTCAATAATAAAATGTTCTTTATTCATTCCGCTCCCTCTTTCTACACGATTCATTTCTCATCTTAAACTATAATTTCTTTTTGGGCGAATAACAAGAGAAATTAAAAAAATCAGACTAAGGTAAAGAAGCGTCTACAACTAAAGTCGCAGTTTTTTTCCGAGTAGTAACAAGAGAGTAAATCCATGTTAAAAAACATTACTTCTTTACAATCTAGTTACAGTAATATGAAATTTTGTTGAAGTGTTTTTAATTCGCCAGAAAAAAAGGTATACTTGTTATAATAACAAAACTAAAAAATTACATTTACATATAAGTTAAAAAAGGAAAGTTGGGGACGTATCAATGAAGAAAGAATCAATGTCACGTATCGAAAGAAGGAAAGCACAACAAAGAAAGAAAACGCCAGTACAATGGAAGAAGAGCACTACTTTATTCAGCTCGGCGTTAATTGTTTCATCTGTAGGAACGCCCGTTGCGTTACTACCAGTGACTGCTGAGGCAACAGAAGAGCAGCCAACAAATGCGGAAGTTGCCCAAGCACCTACTACGGAAACTGGCTTAGTAGAGACACCAACCACAGAAACTACGCCAGGAACTACGGAACAACCGACAACGGATTCGTCAACAACGACTGAATCGACAACTGAATCATCAAAAGAAACACCAACAACACCAAGTACCGAGCAACCAACAGTTGATTCAACTACACCTGTGGAATCAGGAACGACTGATTCTTCAGTAGCAGAAATCGCGCCAGTAGCTCCTTCAACAACCGAGTCTGAAGCAGCGCCTGCGGTTACACCCGATGATGAAGTAAAAGTACCAGAAGCTAGAGTAGCTTCTGCGCAAACTTTTTCAGCGTTATCACCGACGCAAAGTCCTTCAGAATTTATTGCCGAGTTAGCTCGTTGTGCACAACCTATTGCGCAAGCCAATGATTTATATGCATCAGTGATGATGGCTCAAGCAATCGTTGAAAGTGGTTGGGGAGCAAGTACGCTATCTAAGGCACCAAACTATAACTTATTTGGGATTAAAGGCAGCTACAATGGACAATCTGTCTATATGGATACATGGGAATATTTAAACGGCAAATGGTTAGTGAAAAAAGAACCTTTCCGTAAATATCCTTCTTACATGGAATCATTCCAAGATAATGCGCACGTGCTAAAAACAACTTCTTTCCAAGCGGGCGTTTACTATTATGCTGGGGCTTGGAAAAGCAATACAAGTTCGTACCGCGATGCAACTGCTTGGTTAACAGGTCGTTATGCGACAGATCCTAGCTACAATGCTAAATTAAATAATGTCATTACCGCATATAACTTAACTCAATATGATACACCATCTTCTGGTGGAAATACTGGGGGCGGAACAGTTAATCCAGGAACAGGCGGCTCGAACAATCAATCAGGAACGAACACGTACTATACTGTAAAATCAGGAGATACCTTGAATAAAATTGCCGCGCAATATGGTGTGAGCGTTGCTAATTTACGCTCATGGAACGGCATCTCTGGCGATTTAATTTTCGTTGGTCAAAAACTTATCGTGAAAAAAGGTGCTTCAGGTAACACTGGTGGCTCAGGCAGCGGTGGTTCTAACAATAATCAATCAGGAACGAACACGTACTATACTGTAAAATCAGGGGATACCTTGAATAAAATTGCCGCCCAATATGGCGTGAGCGTTGCTAATTTACGCTCATGGAATGGCATCTCTGGCGATTTAATTTTCGTTGGTCAAAAACTCATCGTGAAAAAAGGTGCTTCAGGTAACACTGGCGGCTCAAACAACGGTGGTTCTAACAATAATCAATCAGGAACGAATACGTACTACACAATTAAATCAGGCGATACCTTGAACAAAATTGCCGCGCAATATGGTGTGAGCGTTGCTAATTTACGCTCATGGAACGGCATCTCTGGCGATTTAATCTTCGCTGGTCAAAAAATTATTGTGAAAAAAGGTACTTCAGGTAACACCGGTGGCTCAAGCAATGGTGGTTCTAACAATAATCAATCAGGAACGAATACGTACTACACGATTAAATCAGGCGATACCTTGAACAAAATTTCTGCACAATTCGGTGTTAGTGTGGCTAACTTACAAGCCTGGAATAACATCAGCGGTAGTTTGATTTTTGCTGGTCAAAAGATTATCGTGAAAAAAGGTGCCAACTCAGGTTCAACGAATACGAACAAGCCTACGAATAATGGTGGTGGTGCGACAACATCCTACACGATTAAATCAGGCGATACGTTGAATAAAATTTCTGCACAGTTTGGCGTGAGTGTTGCTAATCTACGTTCATGGAACGGGATCAAAGGCGATTTAATTTTTGCTGGTCAAACAATCATCGTGAAAAAAGGCGCTTCTGCAGGTGGCAATGCTTCTTCAACAAATAGTGCATCAGGCAAACGCCATACAGTTAAAAGCGGTGATTCACTTTGGGGCTTATCAATGCAATACGGAATCAGCATCCAAAAAATCAAACAATTAAATGGCTTAAGCGGGGATACAATTTATATTGGTCAAACTTTAAAAGTTGGTTAATTTAAGATTGAAAAAAATAGCTATCTTTGGTAACATGAGTCTTATAATAGAAAAAAACAATGAGAAGGAATAGTAGAAAGAACCATGTGATAGAGAGCGTATGGCTGGTGGAAATACGTACAGAAGCTTTTGAACTCGCCTTTAAGTTACTTTTTTGAACAAACCAAGTAGGAAAAGTCGGTGACGATCGTTAAGACGTTTGAGGTTAAGGTGACGGTGAATAACCGTTTCTTTGACGAATTTAGGTGGTACCACGTTGCATTTGTATGTTCACGTCCTATAGGAATTTTTCCTATAGGACTTTTTTTTATCACTAAGTGGCTAGTTTAAGTCAGAATAGTGACAATGGCTGCAGGTGGCAAATTTTAAGAATGAAAAATTTTATATTACTAGGAGGAATAACATGAGCTACAATCACAAAGAGATTGAGAAAAAATGGCAAAAATATTGGGCTAAGAACAATTGTTTCAATACATTGGACGACCCAAATAAAGAAAAATTTTATGCACTAGATATGTTTCCCTATCCATCTGGACAAGGCTTACACGTAGGTCACCCGGAAGGCTATACAGCAACCGATATTCTTTCACGTATGAAACGTGCGCAAGGCTATAATGTGTTGCATCCAATGGGCTGGGATGCGTTTGGTTTGCCAGCAGAGCAATATGCGTTAGATACAGGAAATGACCCAGCTGAATTTACTAAGAAAAATATCGAAACATTCCGTCGCCAAATTAATTCATTAGGATTCAGCTATGATTGGAATCGCGAAATTAATACCACTGATCCCGAATATTATAAATGGACACAATGGATATTTACAAAATTATATGAAAAAGGGTTAGCTTATGAAGCAGAAGTTGCGGTTAACTGGGTACCTGAACTAGGAACTGTTATTTCAAATGAAGAAGTCATTGATGGAAAAAGTGAACGTGGCGGTTATGATGTGGTTCGCCGACCAATGCGTCAATGGATGCTGAAAATTACTGCTTATGCAGATCGCTTATTAGAAGATTTAGAGCTTGTTGATTGGCCAGAAAGTATTAAAGATATGCAACGAAATTGGATTGGACGTTCTGAAGGAGCCAATGTGACCTTTAAAGTCGCTGGCACAGAAGAAAGTTTCACGGTGTTTACAACCCGTCCTGATACCTTGTTTGGTGCAACCTATACTGTTCTAGCTCCTGAACTAGAACTAGTGAAAAAAATTACGACACCTGAACAAACAGCAGCTGTAGAAGCATATATTGAAGAAACCTCAAAAAAATCTGATTTAAATAGAACGGATTTAGCAAAAGAAAAAACAGGTGTTTTCACAGGTGCGTATGCTATAAATCCAGTCAATGGCCAAGAAATTCCAATTTGGATTGGCGATTATGTTTTAGCAAGCTATGGCACAGGCGCAATCATGGCGGTCCCAGCGCATGATGAACGGGATTACGAATTTGCGAAAACATTTGGCATTGATATCCTACCAGTAATCGCAGGTGGCGACATTACAACAGAAGCCTATACAGGGGATGGACCGCATATCAATTCTGATTTCTTAAATGGATTAAACAAAGCAGAAGCCATCGCTAAAATGAATGAGTGGCTAGAAGAAAATCACGTAGGGAAAAAAGAAGTATCTTATCGTTTACGTGACTGGTTATTCTCTCGTCAACGCTACTGGGGTGAACCAATTCCTGTGATCCATTGGGAAGATGGAACAACCACAACGGTTCCTGAATCTGAGTTACCTCTACGTTTACCAGTAACATCGGATATTCGCCCAAGTGGAACTGGGGAATCGCCATTAGCAAACATTGATGAATGGGTCAATGTCGTCGACCCTGAAACTGGCATGAAGGGAAAACGTGAAACGAATACTATGCCACAATGGGCTGGAAGCTCTTGGTATTACTTACGATTCATTGATCCTCATAATAAAAATGAAATTGCTGATTTTGAAAAATTAAAACGTTGGTTACCAGTTGATATCTATATTGGTGGTGCCGAACATGCGGTGCTGCATTTACTTTATGCTCGTTTTTGGCATAAATTCTTATATGATATTGGCGTGGTTCCTACCAAAGAACCTTTCCAAAAATTATACAACCAAGGTATGATTTTAGGAGAAAACAATGAAAAAATGTCTAAATCACGTGGCAATGTTGTAAATCCCGATGATGTGGTGGCTAAATATGGTGCGGATACATTACGTCTTTATGAAATGTTCATGGGCCCATTAGATGCTTCCATTGCTTGGAATGAAAATGGCTTAGAAGGAAGTCGTAAATTCTTAGATCGCGTTTGGCGTCTGATTGTTGATGAAGAAGGCAAAATGCGTGACCGAATTACCACAATTAATGATGGCCGTTTAACGAAAGTTTATCACCAAACGGTTAAAAAAGTGACAGAAGATATGGCAAACTTGCACTTTAATACAGCGATTTCTCAATTAATGGTTTTTGTGAATGAAGCCAATAAAGTGGATGCCTTACCTTATGAATATGTGGAAGGATTTGTCCAATTACTTGCGCCAATCGCGCCACATATTGGTGAAGAACTATGGCAAATTTTAGGTAACGAGGAAAGTTTAACTTATGTCCCTTGGCCAACCTATGATGAAGCAGCCTTAGTAGAAGATGAAGTGGAAGTAGTTTTCCAAGTGAACGGAAAATTACGTGGCAAACAAAATGTCGCTCGTGGGTTAAGCAAAGAAGAATTAGAACAAATTGCAATGAACCATGAAGCTGTTAAAGAATTTATTGAAGGAAAAACAGTGCGCAAAGTGATTGCTGTTCCAGATAAATTAGTAAATATTGTTGCAAGTTAAGTTATATGTTTTTATTAAAAAAAGAGCCGGACGTATCAAAACGTCAGGCTCTTTTTAAGGTTGTTTTGTTTTACCTTTTTGATTCATATGTTCTTTACATGTGATTGTTATAACCGAAAGCAAGGCGATGAAGAGAAAAAAGTAACCGAGCGGCGTACAGAAAAAGGCGGGTTCTTTTAAAAGTCCATCGCTAGATAATGTTGATCCAACTAAAATAGAGATCATAAATAATAAAAGACTAATCAAGCCAAGAAATAAGCTAATACGATATTTTTTCAACTTCAGTTCCTCCTTTAATGAACTATCACTAAGATAAATCAAAAAGGTTAACTTTTTTTTAGGCAACTGTTAAAACTTAGATAAGAAATCTATTTTCTAAGTTTGTCGTTGTTGGTAATTGGTTAAGATCATACGTGAAAAGGGACCGACAATCAGCAATTGATAAGGAAGGGCAACAATAAAGTTCAGGCCCCAAGCTTGGAAATACGCACTTAGTGACAACGTCTGGCCTTCCATTAATAAGCCAAATAAAGACATACAAGTCACCATGCCGATAATCATGAGACTCGAAATGGTCAGAATAAGTAATAGCCGTTTTTCTTTATTAAAGGGTAAAGAAAAAGCGATTTTCTTAGCTAAGACACCAACGATGAAAACGTCTAAAATAAAAGCAACGATAAATCCAGGAAGCAAACCTTTTGATAAGGCGTACAATGAAAATTCTCCATGCAATAATAAATTATAGGTGCTCATTCCGAAAACCATCAGAAAGCACATTAACGTAGTAAAAAGCATTCCTTCTTTTTTATTAGTAGGCATTTTTTTCTCCTTTCATTTATTGAGAGTAATGATTGTTCTAGGCAGAAAAGGACAAATTCTCTCGACTTTTACTAGTGTAGCAAAAATAAAAGTTCTTCATAAGTTAGAATTTGCTAAGAATTTGATTCAAATAAAAAGGTGTACTAAGTCAGCAGTACACCTTTTTATTCGTTATTTAGTTTATTTTTGTGTTATTTGTAACGTCCTCTCCAAACCATTTTTGAGAAATTTTACTAAGGGTGCCATCTTTTCGTAACGTTTCAAAGGCAGTATTGATTTTTTGGACTAATTGATTGTCTGATTTGCGGACGCCCACAGCAAAATCTTCATTGTCATAGCCTACATGAGAAATAGTATAGTTTTTTAAATTATCTTCGTGGGAAAGATAGTAGTTGGCGTAAACGCGATCGATTAGGAGTCCGTCAATTCGACCAGATTTTAAATCTAAGAAAGCTTCATTAAAGCCGTCATATAAAATAGGTGTTTGGTCTTTAACAAATTTTTTCAAAACGTCAGGCTGACTTTCGAAGCCATCATAGCCAGAAGAGCCGTTTTGAACCCCTAAAATTTTGCCTTGCATGTCGCTCGCTGTTGCAATGTTTTTTTCTTTTAAAGAAACAAGTACTTGGTCGTTCGTCATGTAAGGTTGTGTGAATTGAACTTTTTCGGCCCGCTCGCTCGTTTTAGTGTAGCCGTTCCAAATAAGATCAATGGTTTGATTTTGTAATTCTGTTTCTTTCATAGACCAATCAATCGGTTGGAAGTCAACGGAAATGCCATAAAGTTTAAAAACCGCTTTGGCTAAGTCGACATCAAAGCCGACAATTTTGCCTGATTTATCTTGAAAACCCATGGGCACAAAGGAGTCATCTAAGCCAATAATAATCCGTTTTTCTTCGTTAATCCGTGTCCATTGATCTTCGTTGCTTTTTCTTTTACCACAACCTGCAAATAGGAGTAAACTACAACAGATAACCAGCAAGGCTAAAGAATATTTCTTTTTCATCATAAACTCCTTTCTATTGGACGGGGGCAACCGTCAAAAGATTGTCTGCAATTTTTTCAGCGAAAGCCATATCGTGGGTCACGACAATCTGTGTCATGCCTTGTTTCCGTAAATCTAAAATAACTTCTTCCACTTGTTGGCGTAAAGCTGGATCTAGCGCGCTCGTTGGTTCATCGTACCCAAGAACTTTTGGCTTCATTGCTAAGGCACGAGCAAGTGCAACTCGTTGTTTTTGTCCACCGGAAAGTTGGTACGGATAGAGTTTTTCTTTACCAGCCAAGCCCAATTTTTCCAGTAATTCTAAAGCTTCTTGCTGACTTTTTGCTTTTTCTTCTTTTAGTACTAATGTAGGTGCTAAGGTAATGTTTTCTAAAACTGATAAGTGAGGGAAAAGTTGGAAATCCTGGAAAACGACCCCAACCACTTGATCGGCATTGTCCATTTCAGCAGGATTGAAAGGAACACCATCCAACAAAAGCTCACCAGAATCAATGGTTTCTAAACCAGCCAAACAACGAAGTAAAGTGGTTTTTCCGCCGCCTGAAGGACCAACAATCGTTAAAATTTTACCATCTGGAATTTCTAAATTTAAGTGATCAATAATGGTCCGGTTGTCAAAATGTTTGGTTAAATTTTTAATAGTTAACATGGTAGAGTCCTCCTATTTATAATATTGATAGAATTTTTCAATTTTCTTAGAAGCAACAGTCAAAATTGCCGTAAAGAGTAAATAAATCACTCCCACTAAAGCTAATGGCACTAATGTAACATCGCGGCTCATCGCAATTTTACCAGCACGTAAAAGATCGCCTAAGCCAAGTACATAAATAAGAGAAGTATCCTTGACCAAATTGATAATTTCATTTCCTACGGAAGGCAGCACGATTTTAACAACTTGTGGCAAAATAATCCGCGTGACTGTTTGAAAACGTGTTAAACGTAAAACCTTAGCAGCTTCATATTGACCTTGGGGAATTGCTTGAATCCCCCCGCGAAAAATTTCAGCAAAGTACGCAGCATAATTTAAAATAAATGCGAATAAGGCTGCATCGTAACGTTCAAAGACAATACCAATTAATGGTAAGCCGTAAAAAACAAAAATTAATTGTAACAATAGCGGAGTGCCGCGCATTAACCAAATGTAGAGGTTAATTAAGTAACGTAAAGGTTTAAACGAACTTTGTAAAATAAAGGCAATGATGATCCCCAGTGGAATCGAGCCAAGGAGTGTAAAGAAAAAGACTTTCAGTGTCATGCCAGCTCCGCTAACTAAAGCAGGTAAAATTTCTAAAATATAATCCATCATTTTTTCCTCCAACAATTTTTATTAAAAAACAAAAAAGCCTCTTGGCTGTGAGCCAAGAGGACGAATCGCGTTCGTGGTGCCACCTCAATTTACTTATCTTTCACAAGATAAGCCTTATGTAGTTGCGTTGACAACTACTCTCTGTTAACGATAGAGTCACCGGTTTTTCTTACTAAAGGATTCAGAAAAACATCTTTTAGGTGTGAGTAAAGAAGAATCCATCTTTTTCTTTCAGCCAATGAAAAAGTCTCTGTAAAGGAAGAGCTAAATTACTATGTCCTAAGCCTTGATTGCAAGTATGAAATTGTTCGAACGGAACAGAAAACCTGTTGCTTTTCTAGCGTATCCCATTAAGCATATGGAAAAGAGGACAACAGACTTGAGCAGTTGAGGCACTCTCTCAGGTTGAAAAGCGCATCTAAAAAAACAAAAAAGTCCTTTGGCTGAATAGCCAAAGGACGAATAATCAATTATCGTGGTTCCACCTTAGTTTATTCGTGTTTCGCAACACGAACCTTATGAAGTTCATAACTTCGCCTGTTAACGAGTGGTCCCGGACTTTCCTACTAAGGGTTCAAAAAGTCAACTCCCAGATGTGGTTCGCTGTTTCTTTACGTCTTTTTCCACCAACCAAAGACTCTCTTCACTAAAGGAAACAGTTACTCTTCTGTTCTCTGTTTTTCAATACTGTACCACCAGAAAAAATATCTGTCAACTCTTATTCTTAAAAAAATATTTTTCTTTCAAAAAGTAAGTGCTGAAAAAGGACAAATGTATGGAAAATCATGTAAAATGTAGGTAAGTTGTTTGAACAGAAGGAGGAGTTTTGGTATGAAACAGAAAAAGTGGTTAATCGGACTTGTTGCACTGGGCTTGGTTTTAGCAGCATGTGGAAGTGGCGGTTCGAAAACGACCTCAAAGGAACCAGCTACACAGAAAATTAACGTCGCATCTGGTGGTGAACTCTCGACATTAGACAGCGCTCATTATACAGATGTCTATAGTTCCGATATGATTGGTCAAGTAGTTGAAGGCTTGTATCGACAAGATAAAAACGGAGATCCTGAGCTAGCTATGGCGAAAGCAGAGCCACAAGTTAGTGAAGACGGGTTAGTCTATACATTCAAGTTACGAGAAGCAAAATGGACAAACGGGGATCCAGTTAAAGCAGGGGATTTTGTATTTGCGTTTAGAAACGTGGTCGATCCAGCGTATGGTTCAAGTAGCAGTAATCAAATGGATATTTTTAAAAATGGGCGTGCGGTGCGGGAAGGACAAGCCACGATGGAAGAATTTGGTGTCAAAGCAATCGATGACCAGACACTAGAACTAACATTGGAAAATCCAATTCCTTATTTAGCCCAAGTCTTAGTTGGAACACCTTTTATGCCTAAAAATGAAGCCTTTGCCAAAGAAAAAGGTACTGCCTATGGGACTTCTGCAGATAATTTTGTTGGCAATGGGCCGTTTGTAATTTCAGGCTGGGATGGCAATTCCGAAACTTGGAAATTGAAGAAGAATGATCATTATTGGGATAAAGAACACGTAAAATTGAATGAAATTGATGTTCAAGTAGTGAAAGAAATTGGCACAGGAGCCAATCTTTTTGATAATGGCGACTTAGATTACACTGTTTTAGCAGATACTTATGCACTTCAGTATAAAGAGTCAAAACAAGCGCATTTTGTACCTAAAGCCATGGTGGGTTATTTAAGCCCCAATCATCGCCGTGAAATTACCGGCAACGAACATGTTCGAAAAGCTTTTTTACAAGCGATTGACAAAGAAACTTTTGCAAAAGAAATTTTAGGAGATGGCTCGACAGCTTTAAATGGTTTTGTACCAGCTAATTTTGCAAAAAATCCAGACACAGGTGAAGATTTCCGCAAAGAAAATGGTGATTTGTTGCCATATAATATTAAAGAAGCCCAAGCTAACTGGACCAAAGCGAAAGAAGAGTTGGGCAAAGATAAAATTGAATTGGAACTAATCTCAGCGGACTCAGCGATTGCCAAGAAAACCATTGAATTTGTTCAAGGGCAATTGCAACAAAATTTACCAGGTTTAACAATCAAATTAAAATCATTGCCTTTGCAAAATCGTTTGGATTTACAAACAGCAGGTAATTACGATTTAGCCTTTGGAACATGGACACCTGACTATGCTGACCCCATTAATTTTTTAGAATTTTATGACTCAAAAAGTGGCTTAAATACTTCTGGTTATAACGATTCAGCGTATGATGCAGGTCTCCAAAAAGTTAGAAAAGATTACGCCAATGAACCTGAAAAACGCTGGAATGAATTACTAAGTTTAGAAAAAACATTAATTGAAAAAGATGCCGGTGTTTTACCCTTATTCCAAGGAGCCATTGGTTACTTGAAATCAGATCGCTTACAAGGTTTGCAAGTATTTTCTTTTGGTCGCACAGTATCCTATCGTTTAGCTTATGTAGAAGAATAAATTGACTTCTGAAAAGTCCTATCTTTTGAAAAAGTCTGCTTTCTGTTTTATCCTTAAAGTAGGAAAATTAACTAAAAAAATCAACTATGAAAGGTAGGTTTTTCAAATGTTTAGCTTTCTATGGGCATTAATTGTCGGAGGAATTATTGGCGCAATTGCTGGCGCAATTTTAGGAAAAGACGTGCCAGGTGGCATTATTGGAAATATTATCGTGGGCTTTTTAGGAAGTTGGGTAGCATCACTCTTGTTGCCTTCTTTAGGACCAGTCATCGGCGGTTTTCCGATTATCTCAGCGTTGCTAGGAGCGATTATCTGTATCGCTATTTACTCTTTTATTGTAAACCGTAAGGCGTAAAATTTTAAAATTAAAAAATACCACCGAGTGTTTCATTCGGTGGTATTTTTGTTTGTTGAAATTATTTAAGATTCTAACATTTCTGCAGGTAATAAAATCGTTTCACGATGGCCATCATCAAAAGCAAAAATTCGCGACGGATATGCCGTAGAATAACTAAATGGTAAGTCGATGGCCATTTCTACTGAACTATTTTCTTGAGAAAAATGGACAGTCACCTTGCCATTATTGTTCAACAAATCAAAGTGAAGTAAGTCGTTTAAAGGGATAACCCCTTTTAGATTTAAGTCAATAATCAACCAAATACTATCAATTAAGCCACTAGGTAAGCTGGAAACAACACCTAATGAAGCATAGCGGCTACGGTCACTATCAAAACGTTCAAACATATGGATGACCTCCTTTTTGTTTACTTACTTTTAGTATACTGCAAATTTAAAAAAAAGAAATTGTTTCGTTTGAAAATATTGCGTAGATTAGCAAAAATTTAATATTCCTCTGTAGCTTCCTAACTTTGCAGGTGTCATCATTTATATAAAGAAATCAAGACATGCAGTAAAAAGAAAATGGGATGTACGTTGTTTCAACGTACACCCCATTTCTAAAACTTAAGAGAATCAGCTGAACAAAAGTGTACTCTTTATTCGGCTAATTCTGGTTCAGTCGTTTCAGCAGCTGTTCCTTCTTCTTCTTCAGGAGCAGTTTGTGCTTCAACAATAGCAACTAGTTGTTCTTCTGGATCAGTTAAAATTTCATAGTCTTTGTGTTCAGGTAAATCAGCGATTGTAAGAGCATCACCAATTTCTAAGTTTGTAATATCTACTTCAATTGATTCTGGCAATTTATCTGGTGTGGCTGCCACTAAAACAGTGTACAAGTTTTGAGCTAAGGTACCCCCAGCTTTCACACCCGCAGATTCACCAATTAATTGAACTTCTGCTTCGACTTCTGTTGTTTCTTTCATATTTACAGATAAGAATTCAACATGAAGCATTTGACCAGTAAAGGTATCTAATTGTGCTTTCGACATTAATGTGTTGATGTTTTTGCCATCAACTGTCATTTTAATAACGGTGTTAGCACCATGTTCGCGTAAAATTTTTGATAAGTCTTTTTCTTCAAAATAGATTGGTGTACTTTCAATTTGGTAACCGTAAACAATGGCAGGTACTTTCCCTTCGTGACGTAGCTGATTTCTTAGTGAACGTGGACGGATAGCTCTTTCTTTAACTTCTAATTGTACTGACATAACCTAATTCCTCCTTGAAATAATGAGTGATTTGGTTAAACTCAGAAACAAAACATAATGGAAAAAAGAAACTCTTTTTTCAGTTGTTCTTGTCTAGAAAAATGCTAACAATAATCAAAAAATCCCCACAAATATTGCCAGGCAACACTCATGGGAATGGTTCATTGTTATCGTTGTTCTCTCCCAGGTCATTACGCTGTTTTTGAGAAACCTTTATTTACTTTACTTATTAACCGTAACACTTATATTTTTATACGTCAAGGAATTACCTTTTTCCACTTTTCATCTTTAACGGATTCCACTATACTTATACCAGAATGGAGCTGAACAATGCGATTAGATAAATTACTAGAAGAACTTCAGTTTGGATCACGCAAAACGGTGAAACGATTAATCAAAGGCAAGCAGGTCACTGTGGATGGCATCGTGACTTTAAATGAAAGCCAAAATGTCGATGCGCAATTACAAATGATTAAAGTAAAAGGACAATTAATTTCGCATAAGACCCATGTGTACTATATGTTGAATAAGCCAAAAGGTGTGGTTAGCGCTGTCTCAGATGCATCTAAAAAAACAGTTATTGATTTGATTGCGCCACAAGACAGACGCCCTGGTCTTTATCCAGTGGGCAGACTCGATGGCGATACGGAAGGGTTACTTCTATTAACAGATAATGGACAATTAGGGTATCAATTAATTCGGCCAAATAAAGAAGTAGCGAAATGTTATGAAGTGAAAGTCAATGGTTTGGTCTCTGCAGAAGATTGTGCTAAATTTAAAGATGGGATTGTTTTGCAAGGAGGCATTCAATGTAAGCCAGCAAAAATAACTGTTCTTGCAGCGACTGAAACGGAGAGTCATGTTTTCCTGACTATTCAAGAAGGAAAATTTCACCAAGTGAAAAAAATGTTTTTATCTGTGGGGAAAAAAGTGACTGCTTTAAAACGTCAAACTATGGGGCCGTTGCGGCTAGATCCGCAATTACCTTTAGGTGCTTATCGTTCATTAACAAGAGAAGAGTTACAATTGCTATTGCCTTATTTTTTTATTGAAAAACAACAAACAAGCAAAGCGTTACCGAGTAATTTGAAAAGAGAAGAGGAACGGAAATGAAAACATTGCTTTTTGATGTTGATGATACATTGTTAGATTTTAAATTGGCTGAAAAGAAGGCGCTCCATGCCTTATTTGAAGAAGAAAATGTACCATTTACATCTGAAGTCGAGTCAACATACCACCGAATTAATCAAGGATTATGGCGTTCATTTGAAGAAGGAAAAATAACAAAAGATGTTCTCCTTGATACACGGTTTGGTTTATTGTTTGACGCGTTTAATCGAGAAGTTGATAGCGTTAGAATGGGAGAAAACTACCGAGAATATTTAAGTCAAGGACATGACTTGCTTGGCAATAGTCAACGTATCTTGGAAAAATTAGCACCCCATTATGATTTATATATTGTGACAAACGGAGTGGCAAAAACACAGTATCGTCGGTTGGAAGATTCGAAATTAATGCCTTATTTTAAAGATATTTTTGTTTCAGAAGAAGTGGGTTATCAAAAACCGATGAAAGAGTATTTTGATTTTGTTTTTGAACGGATTCCTAATTTTAGTAGAGAAAAAACAATGATTATTGGCGATTCTTTGCATTCAGATATTCAAGGAGGCCAACAAGCGAAAATTCAAACTGTTTGGCTCAATCCGACCTCCGCTCCAGCAACACCAACCATTCAACCCAATTATACGATTCAACAGCTAGATGAGTTGTTACCAATTCTTGGGCATTAAAAAACAACATTTCCTGTACAGGAAATGTTGTTTTTTAACTTAAATGTAACCGTAAGCGAACCATATCTTTTAAAGGCAAGCCGTTTTCCGTAATGGGCTCATCATAATGATGGATAAAAAAATCTGGTTCAATATGTGTCATTCGAAAACCGACTTTTTGGTAGAGATATAGCTGTTGAAAGCCTGTGCTCCCAGTCCCAATCTCCAAGTAATCATACTTTTCTTTTTTGGCAAAATCAATGGCAAAATGTAATAACTCTTGTCCGATGCCCCGCCCTCGGCTTTCTTCTGAGACAGCGATGTTTACGATT
The DNA here is from genome assembly GCF_050535975.1 of Enterococcus sp. DIV1937. NCBI lineage: Bacteria > Bacillati > Bacillota > Bacilli > Lactobacillales > Enterococcaceae > Enterococcus > Enterococcus sp. DIV1937. The sequence continues at coordinate 601,564 of NZ_CP172909.1, forward strand.
TCCAATGTCCGTGGGTGAGTCGGCAACAGGACTAAAATTCCTTGAAGTTCTTCAGTCTGATAGTCAAAGCAAATGCCGCGGGTAATGTAATCTTCCACCATTTTTTTTGAGGGATCTGCCTCATAAAGAAGAGCGTAATGCGCAGTTGTAAGTGCTTCTTTTTTGACTTTTTTAATCATAGGTAGGATTCTCCTTTTATTGATAAGTATACTGTAATTGAAAGAAGTGTGGGCAGATTTTTCATAAGAAGATAAAAATCACATGAAAAGTCTTGGAAAAGGTCTGGCATTCTTCAGAGTTTTCATTATAATAGTAAAAGACAATGAAGTTTTTGAAAAGAAAGAGGTTTATACATGAAAGATAGTCAGCCAATTATCATTGGTGTTACTGGCGGATCAGGAAGCGGAAAAACCAGTGTTAGCCGTGCGATTTTTAATAATTTTCCCGATCATTCAATTATGATGTTAGAACAGGATTCTTATTATAAAGATCAGAGCCATTTGAGGTTTGAAGAACGTTTAAATACCAATTATGATCATCCTTTTGCGTTTGATACAGATTTATTGATTCAACATGTTGAACAACTGTTAAATTATCAAGCCATTGAAAAGCCAGTTTATGACTACGTTGCGCATACAAGAAGTACAGAAACGGTGATCCAAGAACCGAAAGAAGTAATTATTCTTGAAGGGATTTTAATTTTAGAAGATCGCCGCTTAAGGGATTTAATGGATATTAAAGTGTATGTGGATACAGATGATGACATCCGTATTATTCGTCGAATCAAGCGTGATATGGAAGAACGTGGCCGTACGTTGGATTCTGTGATTGAACAATATTTGACAGTCGTCAAGCCCATGTATCACCAATTTATTGAACCTACGAAACGTTATGCAGATATCATTGTGCCAGAAGGTGGCGAAAACCACGTCGCTATTGATTTAATTAATACAAAAGTGGATAGTATTTTAACAAAAATGTAATAGTTAGCTTAAATAGCCGTCTCTATATCAGAGTCGACTGTTTAAGCTTTTTTTGACTTTTAAAGGGTGGTTTTATCAAATATTTTAAGGGATAGCTAAAAAGTTGAAAATATTGCAAGAAACAATATGCTATAATTTTTTAAAGGAAAAGGAGGGAAGGGAATCTGAATGATAAAAAGAGGTGAGGTTTTTTATGCGAATCTCTCACCAGTTGTTGGTTCTGAACAAGGTGGGATTCGACCTGTCCTGATTATTCAAAATAACAAAGGTAACTTATTTAGTCCAACGTTGATTGTTGCACCGATTACCCGTAACGTAAGCAAGCGGCTGCAACCAACGCAAGTCCTCATCGAAATTCCCCATAACGAGTGCAGGACGCCATCACTTATTTTGTTAGAACAAATTCGAACATTGGATAAAGAACGAATGCTACACAAGGTTTGTCAACTTTCTCGTGAAGAGATGGAACAGGTCAATCAAGCTTTAAAAGTTAGCGTTGGTATCCGTTAATTTACATATAAAGAAATCGTTTTGGGGAAACGGTTTCTTTTTTTTTGTTGAAATGGTTTCCAAATATTCGTTTTTCTCGTATAGTGAAAGAGGAGGCGATCACATGGATAAAATTCGTTATGGAATTATGAGTACTGCCCAAATTGTCCCAAGATTTGTAGCAGGGCTTCGAGAAAGCGCGCAAGCTGAAGTGCGCGGGATTGCATCAAGGCGTTTAGAGAATGCTCAAAAAATGGCTAAAGAATTAGCGATTCCGGTGGCTTATGGCAGTTATGAAGAGTTATGTAAGGATGAAACAATTGATATTATTTATATTCCCACCTACAATCAAGGACATTACTCAGCAGCTAAGCTTGCGTTATCACAAGGAAAACCCGTCCTACTGGAAAAACCATTTACATTAAATACTGCTGAAGCAGAAGAACTCTTCGCAATCGCACAGGAGCAAGGGGTTTTTCTAATGGAAGCTCAGAAGTCTGTCTTTTTACCAATTACCCAAAAAGTAAAGGCGACAATTCAAGAAGGGAGATTGGGAGAGATTTTATGGGTTCAGTCAGTTACTGCCTATCCCAATGTGGACCATATTCCCTGGTTTTACTCGAGAGAAGCGGGTGGTGGAGCGCTTCATGGCTCAGGAAGTTATCCATTACAATACTTACAATACGTATTAGGGAAAGAGATTCAAACTGTTACGGGAACCGCAACGTATCAGCAAGGGGCGACGGATAGTCAATGTAATTTAGCTTTGAAATTTGCTGAAGGGACGCTGGGAAATATTTTTATTAATGTTGGTTTAAAGATACCTAGTGAAATGACCATCTGTGGGACAAAAGGGCAAATCGTTATTCCTAATTTCTGGAAAACAGATTGTGCTTATTATACAGATGCTCAAGGCAACACTGTCAAATGGTCTGAACAATTCACTAGTGAATTTACCTATGAAATCAATCATGTGAATCAATGTTTACAAGACAAAAAGTTAACTAGCCCCGTAATGACGAAAGAATTAACGATAGCAACCGTTAAAATTGTTGAAAGTTTTTATCAAGAATGGTTCGATAACGAATAATTACCATCACTTGCTATCCAAACTATTCTGTGTTAAAGTGTGTTTTATGCGACGAGTTGACTCAATCAGATAGCTTCGGCTATTCCGTTTTGACGGCTAGTGATTGTCAAACACAACGACACCAGATAGTACGGCTATCAGTTACCGGATTTGTAACGTGTCGGACAGAATACTTTTGTGGAGAAGGTTTCTGTCTATTTATGCAAATAAATAGTGTGGTATCCCTTAACAGTAGTAACTGTTAAGGGATTTTTTTGTATGAAAAGAGAAGTGTTGCACTTTTATAAGTGCAACTTTTTTGTGTTGTGGAACAGATAAAATAACGCTATAGTTTTAAGTGTAAAGGGAAAAGAAAAGAGGTGACAAGGCATGACCGTGTTGTTGTCCAAAAGAGCGATAAATATTTTATTGATGCTTTTGGATTTGGAAGGGAGTATTACCACGCAAGAATTAGCTGAGAACTTTACTGTCAGCGTTCGAACAATTAAGTATGATTTAGAAGATATTCGTGCTTGGTTTGAACAGCACGATGAGACACTTTATTCAAAACGAAATAAGGGAATCTGGCTAGATTTACCTGACTCTAAACGCTTACTGTTAAAAAATGAAATTATCGATGTCGATCGATTTGAAACCTATCCTGATCAAAAAAGACGAGTCAATGTATTGATTTTTCAGTTATTGTCAGTCAAAGGGTACTTAACGGCACAGCAGCTAGCAGATGAATTATTAGTGAGTCGAAACACAATTGTCAGTGATTTGGAACAGGTCGAACGGTTGCTGCAAGCATATGATTTAACCTTAATTCGCCAAGCACGGCAAGGGTTTACAATCAGTGGTGAAGAAAGCAATGTACGCTTACTGATGGAATTTATCACTCAAAAAGAACTTACAGAATACGATATTTACCAAATTATGAACTATGTGACAAAGACAAAAGGGGCTGAAAAAATCCCTAAAATTAAATTTGGGTCAGGGACATTGTTTCAAGGTTGTTATCGTAGTGCATTGAAAAAAATGCGAAATTTAATTAATCCACTCGATCAAAATCAATTTGATTATGCCGAAATATTATCTATTACGTTGAGAGTGGCAATTGCCGCAGCACGTATGCAGATGGCGCATACAATTGGGACTTACCGAGTGTTATCGCAAAAAACACGCTTTGAACAACGGAACGAAGTACCACTTTTACTTTTACAAGAGGTGTTTGAACGGTATGACTTGCCTTTATTAGCGGATGAATATTTTTATATTTATAGTGATTTATTCGGAACCCATCAACGGCAAGATATGGTTCAATTAACAAAGCAAGTGATTGAAAGCGTTTCAAAAGAGCTGAATTATCCTTTTGTAAATGATCGCCAATTATTTACGAACTTGTTTGCACACCTGTCCTTACGTTTTACAAAGAAACATTTATTTATTAATGAATACAATCCGTTTTCTGAAGAAATCAAAGGAAAACACCCAGCGTTATTTTTAGCTATTCAAAGTGCCTGTAAACAATTAATTCAACGTTCTGTTTTGTTAGTCAACGATTCTTTCTGCGCATATATTGCGTTGCATTTTTTGGCAGCTCAGGAACGACAACAGCAGGAAGCTAAAGTTGTTAGGATTGTGTATGTTTGCTCGACGGGCTTAGGTGTGACCAGTTTAATTGAACAAAAAATTTTAGAGGAAGTACCAAACGTTGAACTCGCAGGATTTGCTTCTGTTTTAAATGCAACTGAAGTGATTCAAGCAGAAAAGCCCGATTTGGTATTGAGTATTTTCCCAATTGAAGAAATGACATACCCATTTATTAAAGTTAGTCCATTGTTGACGGACACAGACTTAAGTTTGATTCGGGAAGAGGTCGATAAAATTTTATTAGGGAAACGTCAAGGAAAAGGTACCGCTCGCTCCACGAAATCTGATGTAATTGAAAAAAATGAACGGATACAAAGCCAAGATTTATTAGTAAAAGCGTATATTATTTATGAAGAGTTAAAACGAATGTTTCAAACAAAGTTACTGAGCGAATATCAAGAAGCCTTTTTACTTCACGTTTTATTAATGACACATCGGATTACGTTTAATAAACAATACGAAGAGATTCCTTGTAATAGAGAAGTATCTCATGAACGGCAAGAAGAAATTCGGCAAATTGAATGTTTATTTGCTAAAAATGAGTTACCTGTCAATCATGCTGAAATTTCAGCATTACTTAATTATTTAGAACAACCAAAGGAGGAAGAGGATGGAACTAGCAATGGAAGCACAGGAGATCATTCGACAAAGTGCTGAACCAGAAAAGCTACAATCGATTATCAAACAAACCAGTGCGCGATTAGCAGAAGCACAAATTGAACCAACGGAATTACAGTGGACGATTTTGATTAACCATCTCAATGAGATGCTGAATCGTTCAAGAGAAGGAACGACATTAGCTGGTGTTGATCGGACGTTATTTACGGAACTAACACCAGAAACGTTGAAAATTGCACAAGAAACAACAGAAGCAATTGGTCAGTTATCAGAAGATGAATGGTATGTTTTAGCTGTTCATTTTGAAGTTGCTAAACAAAACAATTAATAGGAGGAAAAGTTATGATTACAGTAGTTATCGCAGATCGTTTAGGAAAAGGACAAAATGTTGCAAAAGGAGTGGAGCAAGCCGGTGGTCGCGCGGTTGTTGTTCCAGGAATGGGCGCTGATATGCGTTTAGGAGATGTGATGCAACAAGAAAAGGCTGATTTAGGCATTTCTTTCTGTGGCAGTGGTGGTGCAGGGGCGTTAACGGCTGCTACTAAATACGGGTATCCCGAAAGACATGGCATGCGATCAATCGAAGAAGGGGTAACAGCAATTAACGATGGGAAAACTGTTCTTGGATTTGGTTTTATGGATCAGGAAGAACTTGGTAAACGAGTAACTGAAGCATTTATTAAGAAACACGGAGCATAGAAAGTAGTAACTTAGAAAGGAGCGGTAATTATGGATGCCACAAAACGGTCAACACAAACCGTGATTGTTTCTGGAAAAGGTAATAAGAAGAATGAAGCTTTTGCAAGTGCATTGAATGATGTTTCAAAAAAAGTATTAAAAGAAACAACAGAGGTCCTCATCCGGATTGAACCGAAAGAAGTAACTATTCGTCAGGCAAAAGAACAAGTTTATACAGAAAAATTTCTGTTCTTCTTCTTTCCTAGAAAGAGAGTGATTTATCATGTCGAACTAGCTGTAGAAGTGGAAATCCAAGCCATTGCAGTCGAAGAAGTTGATTTTTTAACGGAAACAATTAAAGAACCGAACGCAGTAGTAGTTCCGTTTCTTTCAAAAAGAGGCGTATAAAGGGAGGAAGAAGGAATGGAATTTGTAATCATTTTGCTGAAGTCATTGCTTATTGGTGGTTTACTAGGTTTTGCAGCTGGCGCAGGCGCTGCTCGGATGTTTCATGCACCACAAACGCAAGGGTTAGGGGCATTTAGAACATTAGGAGAAATGAACGCGGCACAAGGAGATCCAGCATCACACTTTTCTTTTGGTTTAGGTTTTTTCTTTAATGCTTGGGCTTCGGCCGTCGGAGCAGGGGCCTTTACACAAGATGTGACCCACCGGATTGTGCCTAACTGGGCTGCAGCAATTTTATTGGTAAAGGATAAAGATGTCACTAAAACGATGCATAATCCCAAAAAAATGGGGATTGTCGGGGCCTTTGTAGGAATGGCGACTGTGGCTTTCTTAAATAGTACAGCTGCAGCAATTCCAGAATCGCTACAAGTAACAGCAGTTGCGGTGTTGGTACCTGCAGCAACGATTTTAATCAATACTGTGATGCCTGTTTTATTCTGGCTAGCGGCTTTAGATGCAGGAAAACGGACGGGTTTCTGGGGAACATTGTTTGGCGGATTATCTCAATTAGTCATGGGTAATGCTGTCCCAGGAGTTGTATTAGGGATCTTAATCGGTAAAGGTGTCGATGATTTAGGGTGGACCCGAATGACACGCGGCATGCTTGGTGCCATTATCTTATTATTTATTTTAAGTGGCTTCTTCCGAGGGTTCGACTTAGAAATGATCGAAAGTTTCCGCTTGTCTATTCCTCAATGGTTAAATAATTTACACAATGTCTTCACCGTTAAATAGAAAAAAGGAGGTCTCATAGATGGAACAGCAAGAAAAAAATGAATGGGCACAACAAGAACAAGAAATTCAAGAAGGTTTAAAAGGCAAAAGTTTTTGGTATGCTGATTGGGGCTTTCCCATTTTAGTCGGGATTATGTCAGCGGCAATTTTTGCAGGAACACATATGTATGTAGTTTATGGTGTGGGCGCCTTTAATGAAGTTTCAATTGTTGCGATGCTAAAAGCTGGTTTAGATGGTGGTTCTTATGGCGCTGCCGCAGCATTTGGTGCAAGTTTCCTGTTTGCACGAATTTTAGAAGGTTCTTTAGTCGGGATTTTAGATTTAGGTGGCTCAATTTTAACGGGGATCGGGATTGGCGTACCTGCAATTTTCCTCAGCATGGGTATTAAAGCACCTGTAGAAAACTTTGGCTTAGCACTTTTAACAGGTGCGCTACTAGGGTTAGCAGTTGGTGGCGTAATTGTGTTGATTCGGAAATTTACTATCAATCAAGGAAATTCCACTTTTGGTGCGGATGTGATGATGGGTGCTGGTAATGCCTCAGGACGTTTCTTAGGCCCGTTAATTATTTTGAGTGCGGCGGGTGCTTCGATTCCTATTGGGATTGGTGCCACATTAGGAGCTTTAGGTTTTTACATTTGGAAAAAACCAATCGCTGGGGGCGCAATTTTAGGCGCAATGATTTTTGGTGCAATATTCCCGGTTTCTTTATAATAAGAAAAAGCCTTTTGTTTTGCACTTTCTCTGTCATGAATAAGAATAAGCGTTTACATTATAATGTTACTATGTTATTATAAATGCGAAATAATTATTATTTTTATTAGTTGAACGGAGGAATTAACAAATGAATGGTTTTGTACAGTGGATGGAAGTTAAGTTAATGCCGATTGCGAATAAATTTGGTTCGCAACGCCATATGACAGCGATTAGAAAAGGATTAATTGCAACGATGCCTTTAACAATTGTGGGCTCATTCTTTACAATTTTTCAAAATATTCCAATTGAGGCATACACGAAATTGATTGAACCTTATCAAGCAATTTTAGATATTCCTTCCCGCTATACGATGGGGTTACTTGCACTTTATGCAACATTTGGGATTGCTTCATCATTGGCCAAAAGTTATAAGCTTGACTCTTTGACGTGCGGAATTTTAGCATTAATGGCCTTTTTAGTAACAGCGGCACCACCAACACGTGTCTTTGAAGATGTTGACAACGTCATTACAGCAGGGCGCTATATTAATTTAGCAAATTTAGGTTCAGCTTCTTTATTTGGTGCGATTGTAACAGCGCTGTTATCTGTTGAAATTTATCGCTTCTTTATTGAAAAAGATATTATGATTAAGATGCCAGATGGCGTACCGCCTGAAGTGTCAAATTCATTTATTGCGTTAATTCCAGGAGCAGTTATTCTTTTATTATTCTGGGTTATTCGCCACGTAATTGGTTTTGATTTGAATGGTTTCTTGAGTACGTTATTAATGCCACTTAAAGGTATCCTTGCTGGTAACAGTTTATTTGGCGGCTTACTAACAGTCTTCTTAATCTGTTTCTTCTGGGTTTTAGGGATTCATGGTCCAGCGATTATGGGCCCAGTTATTCGTCCTTTCTGGGATATGTCGATTGCAGAAAACCTTGAAGCTTTTACCAATGGTGCAAACGTTCATCAGTTACCTAATATTTTTACAGAACAGTTTTTACAATGGTTTATCTGGATTGGTGGCGCTGGAACTACGCTTTCTTTAGTTGTTTTAATGATGTTTTCTAAATCAACGTATCTGAAAAGTCTTGGCCGTTTATCGTTCTTACCAGGCTTGTTTAATATTAATGAACCAGTTATTTTCGGAACGCCGATCGTAATGAATCCTATTTTAGGTATTCCGTTTATCGTGGCACCGTTAATTACAACAACGTTATCTTATTTCTTAACAGTCGCTAATATAATTCCGATGATGGCTGCACGCTTAGCGTTTGCAATTCCAGCACCAATTGCTGCTTGGATGAGTACCAATTGGAGTTTCTCGGCCGCAGTATTAGTGATTGTTAACTTCTTAATTACAATGGCTATCTACTATCCATTTTTCAAAGTTTATGAAAAACAACAATTGGATAAAGAAGCAGAAGAATTAGCAGCTGAACAAGCAGCAAAAAATTAAAAAATGTTAGGGCGGGTGTTCTGATATGAATATCCTGCCCCTTCTAAGTCAGAGAAGAAAGTCAGGAGCGTATAAGATGATTATTTGGTTCATTTTCTTTTTTATCGTTAGTCAAATTATTATAGAAAAAGGGCAGTTGCCTACTGTTGTTTATCAATTTGGTTTGGTAAAGACGTTGGTTTTTACGGCAGTTTGTATTACTCTTTCCATGATAATTGGCGGATTTCTAAATCAACCAGTATTGCTCGTTGGCTCTACAACAATCTTGTGTAGCTCGGTGATTGCTTGGAAATTTCGAAATAAATTTGAAAATAGCGGAGTGTGAGAACGAAGATGAAAAGAGCATTAGGTGTATCAGTTTATCCAGATCATAGTGATATCAATCAAGATAAAGCGTATTTAAAAAAAGCCAGCGAATGTGGGTTTACTCGAATTTTTATGAGTATGTTAGAAGTGACCGATGGCAAAGAAGCGATTCAGAAAAAATTTAAAGAATTAATTAGTTATGCGAAAAATTTAGGATTTGAAACAATTTTAGATGTCGTTCCAAGTATCTTTGATGAATTGGAAATTTCATATGATGATTTGACTTTTTTCAGCGAATTAGGAGCTGATGGGATTCGGTTGGATACAGGGTTTGATGGAAATAAAGAAGCCATGTTGACGTTTAATCCATTCGGCGTGGCTATTGAGTTGAATATGAGTAATGATGTCGCTTATCTTGATAACATTTTGACGTATGAAGCGAATCGACCTTTCTTATATGGTTGTCATAACTTTTATCCACAAGCGGGAACTGCATTGCCGTATGATTTCTTTGAAAAATGTAGCATCCGTTTTAAAAAGGAAGGTATTCGGACAGCTGCTTTTATTTCATCACAGGTAGGTGAAATTGGTCCTTGGGATGTGAATGATGGGCTACCTACTTTAGAAATGCATAGACAGTTGCCAGTCACTGTTCAAGCTAAACATTTATTTGCAACAAATTTAATTGATGATGTTGTTATTGGAAATGCTTATGCTTCCAACGAAGAATTAGAAGCATTGGGTCAGTTGAATCGTTATCAAACAGAATTGACCATTGTTTTTGAAGAAGCGACTTCTGAAATTGAAAAAGAAATCGTAACAAAAAATCAACATTTTCGCCGTGGAGATATCACTCAGCAGATGATTCGTTCCACAGAAGTGCGTAAAAAATATAAAAATGAAGCTAATCCCCCACATGATAATCAAGCAATGCTACAACCTGGAGATGTTGTTGTGGGAAATGATGCATTTGGAAAATACAAAAATGAATTACAAGTCGTTTTAGAACCACATCAAGACTCACGCAAAAATCGAGTAGGGCGTATTATAGAAGAAGAACTTGTATTATTAGAATTCATTAAGCCTTGGACAAAATTTAGATTTATAGAAAAGTAGGGAAGAATATGGACTACGATTTACTTATAAAAAATGGACAGACAGTAGATGGTATGCCTGTTGAAATTGCAATTAAAGAGGAAAAAATAGCTGCTGTTGCAGCAACTATTTCAGGTTCTGCAAAAGAAACTATCCACTTAGAACCAGGTACTTATGTATCCGCAGGCTGGATAGATGATCACGTTCATTGTTTTGAAAAAATGGCTCTTTATTATGATTATCCAGATGAAATTGGGGTCAAAAAGGGTGTTACGACAGTGATCGATGCTGGGACAACAGGTGCTGAAAACATTCATGAATTTTATGACTTAGCGCAACAAGCAAAAACAAATGTTTTTGGATTAGTCAATATTTCTAAATGGGGCATCGTTGCTCAGGACGAACTCGCAGATTTAAGTAAAGTACAAGCGAGTTTAGTCAAAAAAGCGATTCAAGAATTACCAGATTTTGTTGTAGGGATTAAAGCCCGTATGAGTAGGACCGTTATTGGCGATAACGGCATTACGCCTTTAGAATTGGCCAAACAGATTCAGCAAGAAAACCAAGAAATTCCCTTAATGGTTCACATTGGATCAGCACCGCCTCATTTAGATGAAATTTTAGCCTTGATGGAAAAAGGGGATGTCCTAACCCATTGTTTTAATGGGAAAGAAAATGGCATCTTAGACCAAGCAACGGATAAAATAAAAGATTTCGCTTGGCAAGCGTACAACAAAGGAGTCGTATTTGATATCGGGCATGGTACGGATAGTTTCAATTTTCACGTAGCTGAAACAGCGTTGCGCGAGGGAATGAAAGCTGCATCAATTAGCACAGATATCTACATCCGTAACCGAGAAAATGGTCCTGTTTATGATTTAGCCACAACGATGGAAAAACTCCGTGTGGTCGGCTATGATTGGCCAGAAATTATTGAAAAGGTAACCAAGGCCCCTGCTGAGAATTTCCATTTAACGCAAAAAGGCACGTTGGAAATAGGTAAAGATGCTGATTTAACGATTTTCACGATTCAAGCAGAAGAAAAAACATTGACTGATTCTAATGGATTGACACGAGTAGCCAAAGAGCAAATTCGCCCAATCAAAACAATTATTGGAGGACAAATCTATGACAATTAGTTACGAAAAATTCCACTTAAAAGAAGTCATCAACGCTTCTGGGAAAATGACCATTCTAGGTGTCTCCAAAGTTTCGGAGGCAGTCCTAGCGGCTCAACGATTCGGCGGCGAACATTTCTTTGAAATGAGTGAACTTAGTGTGCAAACAGGAGCTTTTTTAGCCAAATTGTTGAAGGTAGAAGATGCCCAAATCGTTTCCTCGGCTTCGGCGGGGATTGCCCAATCGGTGGCTGCCTTGATTGGAAAAGGCAGCTTGTACCACGCATATCATCCCTATACAGAAAAGATCGAACAACGGGAGATTGTTTTACCTAAAGGGCACAACGTGGACTACGGCACGCCTGTAGAAGTCATGGTAGCGCAAGGCGGCGGCCAAGTGGTGGAAGCTGGCTACGCCAACATGTGCAGTCCAGAACACGTGGAAATGATGATTTCTGAAAAAACAGCGGCCATTCTATACATCAAAAGCCACCATACCGTGCAAAAAAGTATGCTGACGGTGGCCGAAGCGGCCAAAGTGGCGCAACGCCACAAGGTGCCGCTAATTGTTGACGCGGCAGCAGAAGAAGATCTTTTCAAATACACCGAAGCAGGCGCTGATTTGGTGATTTACAGCGGCGCCAAAGCCATTGAAGGGCCAAGTGCCGGTTTAGTGGTCGGGAAAAAAGAATACATTGACTGGGTGCGCCTACAAGGCAAAGGCATTGGTCGAGCAATGAAAATTGGCAAAGACAATATCTTGGGCTTTACGCAAGCAGTGGAAGAATACTTGGCACATGGCAGTGAATCAGGGGCTTCGATGCAAGAGCGCTTAAAACCGTTTGTTGAAGCCATCAACAACCTGTCAGATTTAACCGCTAAAATCGTCCAAGATGGCGCTGGCCGAGACATTTATCGCGCCAGTGTCAAAGTGGACGGCAGAAAAACCGCCAAGGAAGTCATCCAAGCGTTAAAAGCAGAAAGTCCAGCCATTTATACGCGAGAATATCAAGCCAACAATGGCATCATTGAATTTGACATTCGTTCTGTCAATCAAGAAGAAATGAACAAAATCGTGCAACGATTACAAGAAATTATGGACACAAAGGAGAAATAAGCCATGTCATTAAAACCTAATTATTTAGAAGAACGCATTTGTTTAAACGTCTTAGCCAATTCAGTAGAAAATGCCCAAGCCTGTTATGAAGCAGCAGAAGGGCATGTTGTGTTAGGCGTCCTTTCAAAAAACTATGAAACCGATGAAGCAGCCATTGACGATATGAAAAAATACCAAGCAGCAACCAACAACGCTTTATCTGTCGGCTTAGGGGCTGGCGATCCTAATCAAAGTCAAATGGTGGCTCGCTTATCAGAAGTTCTACAACCGCAACACGTGAACCAAGTCTTCACAGGTGTCGGCGCTTCGCGGGCCTTACTTCGTCAAGACGAAACAGTGATTAATGGCTTGGTTTCACCCACAGGCAAAGTTGGCTATGTCAACATTGCGACAGGTCCGTTAAGCTCGGGTGCGCCAGCGGCGGAAGTGCCTATCGAAACCGCCATCAAATTGTTGAAAGACATGGGGGGCAGTTCCATTAAATATTTCCCGATGAAAGGCTTGGCTCACAAAGAAGAATACCAAGCAGTAGCAGCAGCTTGTGCCAAGTATGACTTTTATTTAGAACCAACAGGGGGCATTGATTTAGAAAACTTTGAAGAAATTGTTCAAATTGCGGTGGATGCCGGCGTTAAAAAAATCATTCCTCATGTCTACAGCTCAATTATCGATCAAGAAACAGGGGACACTAGAACAGAAGACGTGAAAACGTTACTAACCATGATGAAAAACACATTGAATAAGTAGGTGGCAAAGATGAAAATTGCTGCGTTTGGTGAAGTCATGCTTCGTTTCACTCCGCCAGAGTATCTAATGTTAGAACAAACAGAGCAGTTAAGAATGAACTTTGTAGGGACTGGCGTAAATCTCTTAGCAAATTTGGCTCATTTTCAACTAGAAACAGCATTGATTACGAAATTACCCGCCAATCGTCTTGGTGAAGCTGGCAAAGCAGCGTTAAGGAAGTTAGGAATTTCAGATCAATGGGTAGGAGAAAAGGGCGATCATATTGGTAGTTTTTTTGCAGAAATGGGTTATGGAATCCGACCCACACAAGTAACTTATCAAAATCGCCATCAGAGTGCTTTTGGCAGCAGCGAGGCGAAGGACTACGATTTTGAGGCCTTTTTAGCGGAAGTAGGTATGGTGCATATTTGTGGTATTTCGTTAAGTTTAACTGAAAAAACTCGTGATGCTGCTTTGATACTTGCTCAAAAGGCGCATGCCTGTCAAAAGAAAGTTTGTTTTGATTTTAATTATCGACCTAGTTTAAATACAGCAAATAGCGCACTCTTTATGCGTCAACAGTACGAACGCATTTTACCTTATTGTGATATTGTTTTTGGCAGTCGACGTGATTTGGTCGAGCTATTGGGTTTCATTCCGCGAGAAGATTTAGAAGGTGAGGCACAAGAAACTGAACTGATTCAGCGTTTCATGTCTCAATACAATTTGGAATGGTTTGCTGGGACAACGAGAAGTCATTCCCAAAATCAAAACTACTTAAGTGGGTATTTATATACCCAAAATGAGTACCAACAGAGTGAAAAAAGACCGCTTCTTAATCTTGATCGAATTGGTGCTGGTGATGCTTATGCGGCGGGGATTTTATATGGCTATAGCCAAAATTGGTCGTTAGAAAAGGCAGTTACCTTTGCCACAGTCAATGGGGTCCTTGCACATACGATTCAAGGAGATATTCCTTTGACAACGGTCAAACAAGTGAATCACGTTCTTGAGCATCCGAATCTTGATTTAATTCGTTAAAGAAGAAAACCAGAAGAAAAGTCGTGTGTGGCTTTTCTTCTGGTCTTTTTTTCATTATAATTAAAAGAAACAGATTGCAAAGGAGGCAGCAGGATGAGTGTTGCACATCTTTTAACAGTTTTAGAAAATGATGAATTTATTGAACGGATTCAAAAACGACCAGAAGCGTTCATTGGAACGACTGGCTTAGTCGGCTTAGAGAATTTACTTGTTCAGACAATTAACGGTTTATTAGAGTTTTTCATTGAAAAGAATCAAGGGAAAATTGCTATACAGTTATCGCGTCAACAAATCTCTTTTCAGGTATCTTCCACACGACCGCTTGTTTTTGAACAAAAGCAAGTCGATTTAGAACCACCTTTTCTGTATTTATCTGTTTTACAAGCCTTCTCAAAACAAGTAGGAATCAGTATCGATCAAGAAAAACAGCGAACTATTTTTATTTACCATCAAGGGCAATTGAAAAAACGATTATTATTACCTATTGAAGAAACCCAGGAACGAATTGAAGTCTTATTTTGGCCAGATACGCAAATTTTTGGTACAGAATCACTTTCTTATATGCGTGTTTTACAACAATGTCAACAGATTGCCATGTTGAATCCAGGCTTAAAGATTCTCTTAACACAAGAAGAGGAACAAAAAAATCTTTGTTATTACCCTAAAGGTTTAAGTAATTATTTATTTGAAAAAGATAACCCATTAACTAGAAAAGCTGCACCGATTATTCAAGCCAAGCAAACAGAATTGGCCCTTGTTCAATTTATTTTGAGTAAAAATCATGCGCCGCAAGTGCAAAAAACATTTGTTAATGGGCATTATCCCAGTCTTGGCGGAACCCACTATGAGGGCTTTCTTGATGGCGTAGTGGCCGCCTTTAATCAATTTTTAGAGGAGCAACATTACTCATTATCTGTGACAGCAGATAGTTTTTTAGCAGAATTTGATTTTGTTTTAGCCATTACGATACCAAAGCCCCGCTACACTGATGCAACGAAAACCATTTTAAGAAATACAGAGTTATATGAAGCGGTTAAAGAAGTCGTTTTTGACGAATTACAACACTACTTTCAACGTCATCCCAAATGGTTAGAGCAAGGAAGAATCGAGGGAAATGAATGAAAATTTTTGTCGATGGCGATGGTTCACCTGTGAAAGAGACGGTTATTGAAGTCGCTGTAGAGAAAGCTTTGGATGTGGTGATTGTTACTAGTGTAGATCATTATTCCTTAAAAGATTATCCAGAAAATGTCTCTTTTGTGTATGTTGATAAAGGAGCGGATGCTGCTGATTTTAAAATTGTGCAGTTAATAAAAAAAGGGGATCTTTTAATTACACAAGATTATGGCTTAGCTTCCTTGGTTTTGCCAAAAGGAGTGTCGGTTTTACATCAACTGGGTTATCAATATACGAAAGAAAATATTGATGGCTTGTTAGAACAACGCTATTTTAGTGGCCAAATTCGGCGAAAAGGTGGCCGAACGAAAGGACCTAAACCTTTTACAGACAAAGATAGAACAACGTTTAAACAAGCCCTTATTGAGCTGGTGGAACGGAGTCTTTAGCAAGGAAAAGGCAAGCAAAGAATTTTTCCTTCACTAAATTTGCTTCTATTATGAAACTGGGTTTTATGCTAAAATAAGTAAGGATAATTTGAAAAATAATTTTTTCTAAAAGACAGGAAAGAAACTAGGAGGACAAGCATTTGAAGATTATTTTGTTGTATGGCGGCAGAAGTGAAGAGCACGATGTGTCTGTTTTGTCTGCATATTCCGTTTTAAATGCAATCTATTATAAATATTATCAAGTACAGTTAGTCTTTATTAGTAAAGACGGTCAATGGGTAAAAGGCCCTCTCTTATCTGAACGACCACAAAATAAAGAAGTTTTACATTTAACTTGGGCACAAACACCTGAAGAAACAGGCGAATTTTCAGGAAAACGAATCAGTCCTTCGGAAATTTATGAAGAAGAAGCGATTGTTTTCCCTGTTTTACATGGGCCAAATGGTGAAGATGGAACAATTCAAGGATTCATGGAAACCATTAATATGCCTTATGTAGGCGCGGGTGTCTTAGCTAGTGCTAACGCAATGGACAAAATCATGACGAAATATCTTTTACAAACTGTTGGCATTCCACAAGTACCATTCGTGCCAGTTTTAAGAAGTGACTGGAAAGGAAATCCAAAAGAAGTCTTTGAAAAATGTGAAGGTTCTTTAATTTATCCAGTCTTTGTTAAACCTGCCAATATGGGTTCTAGTGTCGGAATTAGCAAAGTGGAAAATCGTGAAGAATTGCAAGAAGCATTGGAAGAAGCTTTCCGTTATGATGCCCGAGCAATTGTTGAACAAGGGATCGAAGCACGTGAAATTGAAGTAGCCATTTTAGGAAATGAAGATGTCCGTACGACTTTACCTGGTGAAGTGGTGAAAGATGTCGCTTTCTATGATTATGATGCAAAATACATCAATAACACGATTGAAATGCAAATCCCAGCGCATGTTCCAGAAGAAGTAGCTCATCAAGCGCAAGAATACGCTAAAAAAGCGTATATTATGTTAGATGGAAGTGGCTTAAGTCGCTGTGATTTCTTCTTAACAAGCAAAAACGAATTATTCCTGAATGAATTGAACACCATGCCTGGTTTTACTGACTTTAGTATGTATCCTTTACTGTGGGAAAATATGGGCTTGAAATACAGTGATTTAATTGAGGAACTGATTCAGTTAGCTTTGAATCGTTTTAAACAACGCCAAGAATTTTATAATAACTAAGAAGAAAAAATCACACAAGACTGGGACATGACAAGACTTTGGCATGTCCCAGTCCCTGTGTCAGAGGAGCAAAACATAATGAAATTAACCTTCTGGGAAGTAGCGCAAGCGGTTGAAGCCAGTAATGATTGGCAACAATGGCCTGATTTTCCTTTAACAGGCATTGAATTTGATAGTCGTAAAATTGTGAAAGGAAATCTCTTTGTTCCTTTACAAGGTGAAAATGATGGTCATCGTTTTATTGAGAGTGCCATGGCTAATGGCTGTCAAGCCGCTTTTTGGGGACAGGATTTAGTCGATGCACCGCAACAATTGCCTGTTTTGCATGTTACTGATCCACTGGTTGCTATGCAAAAATTAGCTACCTATTATTTAAATAAAATGCAACCGAATGTCATCGCTGTGACTGGCAGTAATGGAAAAACCACCACTAAAGATTTGATTGCTGCTGTGTTATCTGAAAAGTTTGTGACTTACAAAACGCAAGGCAATTACAATAATCAAATTGGCTTACCCTATACTATTTTACACATGCCTGATGAAACAGAAAAACTGATTTTAGAAATGGGTATGGATCACGCTCAGGAAATTTCTTTCCTTTCCAATCTGGCTCAGCCAGAAGTTGCCGCCATCACAATGATTGGCGAAGCCCATGTGGAAAATTTAGGCTCACGAGCAGGCATTGCACAAGCAAAAATGGAAATCGTAGATGGTTTAGCCAAAGACGGTAGTTTATTTGTGCCAAGCGATGAACCTTTGCTAGAACCATTGGTGGAAAAAGTCACGCAACAAGTGATTACTTTTGGTTTTAGCCAGGAAAGTCAACTTCAAGGAATCGTCACAAATGAAGCCAAAGAGCAAACCTCATTCAAAATCAGTGATACACAAATGACGTTTACGATTCCAGTGCCAGGAACCTATAATGTCACCAATGCATTAATCGCAATTGGCATTGGTCGGTATTTCCAATTAACGGATAGTGAGATTCAAAAAGGGTTGGCTACAGCGGAACTAACAAAGAATCGGACAGAATGGTTGAAAGCAGCGAATGGGGCCGAAATTTTAAGTGATGTGTACAATGCCAATCCGACAGCTATGGGTCTTGTTCTGGACAGTTTTAGCAAAATGTCCAAAGTAGGAAAACGAATTGCTGTTTTAGGAGACATGCTGGAATTAGGTCCTGATTCTGCTGCCATGCATCAAGCAATGGCGCAGCATTTAGCCCCAGATGCGATTGAAGAAGTCTTTTTATATGGTTCTGAAATGGCTTATTTAGCTGATAAATTGCAAGAAACCTATGCACCAGCTAACATTCATTCTTTTAAAAAAGAAGAAAAAAATGAGTTGATTGAAGCTGTCAAAAAAGTCTTACAGCCAGAAGACATGGTGGTTTTAAAGGGAAGTAACGGGATGGGACTTCGTGAAGTCATCGATGCACTTTTGGAAAAGTAAATAAGTTTCATAAAACTTGCTGAAAATAGGATTCTATGATAGAATGACCTATTGCCGGAAGATGACGAGAAAAATTGAATCGTAGTAAATAAAATAGATCTATTTCTATGTTTAATAATAAATGTGAAGCTGAACGACCACGTTTGGCTTTTCTAATGCCATAAGGTGAATTTTTCGGTGAAATCAGGAAAGAAGAAATAGTTGGCACACTATAATGGATTTCTTTTTAACAACTGAAAGTGAAGACACCTGAAACTAGGAAGAAATCGTTCTTTCCGAAACAAAATCTAGGAGGATATCATTTGAAATTTAAAGAACTTGGTTTAGCGCCAGAATTATTATCAGCGGTAGAACGCGCAGGTTTCGAGGAAGCAACCCCTATTCAATCAGAAACAATTCCGTTAGCGTTAGCAGGAAAAGACGTAATCGGACAAGCACAAACAGGAACAGGGAAAACCGCTGCTTTTGGCTTACCAATGCTTAACAAAATTGACGCAGACAACCGCGTTATTCAAGGATTAGTCATTGCACCAACCCGTGAGTTGGCTATCCAAACACAAGAAGAGTTATTCCGTTTAGGCCGCGATAAAAAGATTCGCGTCCAAGCCGTTTACGGTGGGGCTGATATCGGTCGCCAAATCCGTGGACTAAAAGATCGTCCACATATCGTTGTAGGTACACCAGGACGTTTACTAGACCATATCAACCGTCGTACCTTGAAATTAGAAACTGTTGAAACATTAGTTTTAGACGAAGCAGATGAAATGTTAAACATGGGCTTCTTGGAAGACATTGAAAAAATCATCTCACAAGTGCCAGAACAACGTCAAACACTTCTATTTTCAGCAACTATGCCGCCAGCAATCAAGAATATTGGCGTGAAATTCATGAAACAACCAGAACATGTGAAGATTAAAGCCAAAGAAATGACGGCTGATTTAATTGATCAATATTATGTACGTTCAAAAGACTTTGAAAAATTTGACATTATGACACGTTTACTAGACGTGCAAACCCCAGAATTGACCATTGTCTTTGGTCGGACAAAACGCCGTGTTGATGAACTTGCCCGCGGGTTAGAAGCGCGTGGTTACAAAGCAGAAGGCATCCATGGCGACCTATCACAACAAAAACGGATGAGCGTTTTACGTTCATTCAAAAATGGTAACTTAGATATCTTAGTGGCAACAGATGTAGCAGCACGTGGGTTAGATATTTCAGGTGTCACCCATGTCTATAACTACGATATTCCACAAGATCCAGAAAGTTATGTTCACCGTATTGGTCGGACAGGTCGTGCTGGTAAAGGTGGTATGTCTGTGACGTTTGTAACACCAAACGAAATGGGTTACTTACATGTCATCGAAAACCTAACGAAAAAACGGATGACACCATTACGTCCACCAACCGAAAAAGAAGCATTTAAAGGACAATTAAGTGCAGCTGTTGAAACCATCGAAAGTGATCTAGAAGAAAATGGTTTAGACAAATATCTAGAATCTGCTGAAGCGTTATTAGAAAAATATTCAGCGACAGACTTAGCTGCGTTATTATTAAAAACAGTAGCGAAAGATCCAGCAGATGCGGTTCCTGTAAAAATTACCCCAGAACGACCATTGCCTTCAAATAAAAAAGGCTTTAACAAAAATGGCCGTGGTGGTGGCGGTGGGAACAACCGTAATCGCAACCGTGGTGGCAATGGTAAAGGTGGCAGCTATCGTGGCAACAAAAACCATAAAGATGGCGACCGTAATTACAAAAATAGCGACCGCAAAAATAAAGATCAACGTGGCGGCAAACGTCATAACGATAAAAAACGTGGTTTCGTCATTCGAGAAAACGCCAAATAATCAAAAGAGCGAGTGTTCCGTCTATGAACGGAACACTCGCTCTTTTTTGGTAGATAATCGTTAAATAGAAAAACTTAAAAAAAGTAAAAAAGGCATCAAAATGATATAGAAAAAGAAAAACGCCAAAATTATCCAAGTTTTCAACGGGGAAGTTAGATTGAAGAGTTTCATTTTTTGTTGTAGCAAATGAATGGTTATAATCCAAACCAGTTGCAAGAGAAAAAATAGGCTGGGATTTTTTAAGAAGATTGGAAATATGTAGAGCAACAAAGTAAAAATAAATAGGGCGCAACGAAGTAACTTTTTTTGCCGAGAAGTTAAAGTCATACGTTTTTCTCCTTTTTCTTTTTATTCTCCCATAAGTAGCCAAAATTTTCTATAAAAAATCAGAACATCCACTTAGTTTTCTGATTTTTTTCCGATGCTTCTTAGTTGTTATCTTACTTTTATAAAAATTCAGAAAAATTTTATAAAAATGTAAATAGGAAGAAAACGTATGGTACTTCAATTTGTGTGAGATCTTGTAAAACATTCTTTATTTTTTTAGCGAATCAGTGGAAAAATTTTGAAATTTTGTTAAAATGAAAGGTAATTCGGAGTAACTATATTAAATAGGAAGTAAGGCGGAAAATGATAAAGGGAATTGGTATTGACGCAGTAGAATTAAGTCGGATAAAACCGATTGTTGAAAAACAAGGATCATTTATTCAACGGGTTTTAACACCTAACGAATTGACCCTTTTTGAAAAGTTATCTACAAAACGTCAAATAGAATTTTTAGCTGGTCGTTTTGCTTGTAAAGAAGCGTTCTCTAAAGCATGGGGCACAGGGATTGGTAAAGTTGGTTTACAAGATATTGAGGTGCTGACTGAAAAAACAGGTGCACCATACGTAGCAAACTCGCCCCATAATGGTAAAGTGTTTGTCTCGATTACGCACACAGATACTATGGCGATTGCACAAATTGTTTTAGAAAGCGAATAATAGAAGCAACGAAGAAAGAAGGATGTACAATGGTCGTTGGATGGCATCGTCCTACACGGTTACATATCGATACGCAAGCAATTACTGAAAATGTCCAAAAGGAATGTCAACGTTTGCCAGAAGGAACCGCTTTATTTGCGGTTGTAAAAGCGAACGGCTATGGGCATGGCGCCGTAGAATCCGCCAAAGCGGCGAAAAAAGGTGGCGCGACAGGTTTTTGTGTCGCCTTATTGGATGAAGCAATTGAATTGAGAGAAGCAGGTGTTCAGGACCCCATTTTAATTTTGAGTGTGGTAGACTTAGCTTATGTGCCTTTGTTGATTCAATATGATTTGTCTGTAACGGTAGCTACACAAGAATGGTTAGAAGCTGCTCTTCAACAACTAACGCCTGAGAGTAACACGCCATTACGTGTTCACTTAAAAGTCGATACTGGCATGGGACGGATTGGCTTTTTAACCCCAGAAGAGACTAAGCAAGCAGTGCGGTTTGTTCAATCCCACAAAGAATTTTTATGGGAAGGGATTTTTACTCATTTTTCAACAGCTGATGAAATCGATACAAGCTATTTTGAAAAACAAGCAGGGCGTTTTAAGGCTGTTCTAGCAGTTTTAGAAGAGTTACCTCGGTATGTCCATGTTAGCAATAGTGCGACAGCGTTATGGCATCCTGATGTGCCAGGAAACATGATTCGCTATGGGGTAGCCATGTATGGATTGAACCCTTCAGGTAATAAGCTGGCCCCAAGCTATGCGTTAAAGCCGGCCTTACGGTTGACCAGTGAACTTATCCATGTAAAACGCTTAGCGGCTGGTGAAGGGATTGGCTATGGCGAAACCTATGTAACTGAAGCTGAAGAATGGATTGGGACAGTGCCAATCGGCTATGCAGATGGCTGGTTGCGTCATCTCCAAGGATTTACAGTGCTCGTGAATGGTAAGCGTTGCGAAATCGTCGGACGAGTGTGTATGGATCAATGTATGATTCGTTTAGCAGAAGAAGTTCCTGTCGGCTCAGTCGTTACATTAGTTGGAAAAGATGGCAATGAAGAAAATACGTTACAAATGGTAGCCGAAAAATTAGAAACCATTCATTATGAAGTTGCATGTACTTTCTCACAAAGAATCCCCAGAGAATATAACTAGATAGGAGGTTCCACTATGGTCAAACGCGGAGATATTTATTTTGCAGACCTTTCCCCAGTAGTGGGCTCGGAACAAGGTGGCGTCAGACCTGTCCTTGTTGTCCAAAATAACTTAGGTAATCATTTTAGCCCAACGATTATCGTTGCGGCGATCACAGCCAAAATGGCAAAGCCAAAATTGCCAACACATATCGGGATTAATTCTGATGAAACGGGCATTGAAAAAGATTCAGTGATTCTTTTAGAGCAGATTCGAACAATCGATAAGGGTCGCTTGAAAGAAAAAGTTTGTCATTTGAGACTTGATATTATGGAAGAAGTTGATCGTGCCTTAGGCATCAGTGTTGGACTTAGTAGCGATTCAGCCCCAGCAAAAGCAAATTCAGCTACATAAAGAACGATAGCTACTATGAAATCAACAAAGACTAATTGGATTTTTTTAAAAGCGACTGATCTAGTTCGGTTCGCTAAACATAGTTTGAGTAAAAGCGAGAGAGATGGCTAAGTGGCATCTCTCTTTTTTTGTTTTATATTTTAAAAATTAAAATATAAATATAAAATATAAAATTTTATCATTGTATTTTAAATAAAGTTGTTGGCAAGGCTCAAACGGAATGTTACAATCAATACTATATAGAGTTTTTAAAGAGCGTAACAGGTGATTTTACAAGTTTTGATTGTCGAGCGATGACATAAAGGAGATTATATTTGTATGATGATTGTTGTACTTTTAATGAGTAGTTGCTTATTTTTATTTGTAAGCTATCAATTGTATTTGCGATTACTTGTCGAAAAACTGGATTCAGAGGACCGGACATTAAAGAGGAAAATAAATTTCTATAAGTATCAGAAAAATAGTCGTTTAATGATTTATTTATTGTTTAGTGTTTGTCTACTTAGCGTATTATTGTTAGGAATTGTTTATACATATTATCAATTAAATCAACGAAATATCCGCATGGAACAACGGATCGAGCGTTTGGCACAAGGCCAAGCTACTCAAGGTGACAAAATAAAAAAACAAGCGATTAAAAAAACAGCCTTAAATCAGTTTCCCTGGAAGCAAGCTGTTTCGGCAGAATCGGCCGCTGTCTTGACTAATTATGAATTACAATTAGCGCGTGAATGGCGTCCTTACCTCGGAGAGACGAGTATCACAATGATTAGAAGTGAAAAAACACAAACCTTGACACTGTCTGTTTTTTCAGTTGGCTTAAGTTACCATGAATTTCAAACAGGCCAAGACAATATTGTAGCACTTATTGCAGCGTTGAATTCAGTCAAAGAAATTACCATGATTGATTTTAATTTTACTTATCGAGATCAAGAGCAAACCCTTGTCAAATCCATTGATACGTATGCTCGTGAGACGCTTGAAACAAATTTGGAGCCTGTCGTGATTAGTTAAAAGGACGAGAGAAAGGACATATAGATGACAAAAAGACGTTTAATCAAAAAAATTAAAGATATTTCGGATGATACGCTTGAAAAAGAAGTCTTTTTTCAGCCAGGATTCGAACCAGAAAAAATAATTAGCGGAATCAAACCAGAACAACAGGAAAAAGAAATGGCGACGTTAAGAGAAAGGCTCGCCTACTATCAGAAAAAAGAAACAGCCTTTAAAAAACTTCAAGAAGAAAATGAGCAATTAAAGAACCAACAAGAAACGGAAAAACAAGCATTAGAAGAAAAAAATCAGTCATTACTTGAAATACTAAATCAAAAGGAACATGAAATTTTTGAATTGGAAGAGCAACTGGAAACAAACAGTGAAACCACGACAGAGGCTACCACTCTTCAAACAAATCTGCAAAATGCAGAAAAACAATTAACCACTGTACATAATCAAATGGAACGTTTAGAAAGTGAATTAACGCAGCAAGTGGCAGAATTAGAAAAAGAATCGGCTGAACAGCAACAACATATCCAGACATTACACAACCAGTTAGCAGAAGAAAAAGGAAAGTTGGAGAAAAAAGGAGATATTACAGGAATGGAAAAGCAAGTAGAAACGTTAACGACAGAATTAGAAGAAAGCACAACGACTCAACAAGCATTGCAGGAACAAATTGAAAAACTAACTGTACAATTACAAAAAGTAGAAGCCGAAAAACAAGCCTTACAAGAGGCTGTCCAACAAGAAGTGATTGTGAAACAACGCATGGAGGAGTTAAAGAATGAGCTTCAAAATAGTTTACAGCAAAAAAATGAAGCAGAAGTAAAACTAGGTCGACTACAAGGTGTCAATGACAAACATCTTGCTGAAAAGCAAGTTTACGAAGGAGAATTAGCTGCTCTAAGAAAAGAAGTAGAGGCCAAAGAAGACAATTTAGAACAAGTTCAAAAAGAATTGAAGACACTACAAGCCGTTTCAAAAAATATTGAACCGAGTAGTGAGCAGTTAACAGAACTGCTACGCGCAAAACAGCAAATTAACGATTTATTAATGAAAAATCAGCAATTACAAGAAGAGGCTTTAAAATCGCAACAAGAAATTGGCGAAGTGATGGTTTCTGCCAAAAAAGAAGCCAATCGGATTGTTAATGAAGCGAAAGTAGAAGCAAAACATCTAATCAATTCTGCAGAATTAGAAATGTTAAATATTGGTAACCGAGCGAAAAGTATTTCGAATGAAGTCGAAGCATCAAAAGTAGAAGTACTTGAGATTTATCGCGAATTAGAGGAACGTTTAACTAAACTGACACGTCTTGAACAAGATAACTATTAATAAAATGGTCAGTAAAAAGTTAATGGGAGCAAGGAAACTACATTGTCTTGGGGTCATTTTTTTAGCTGTTACATTAAGTAGCTCCGCAGAAAGATTACAGGCTGCTGCTGTCTCAAAGGAAGAGCAGTCGCTAAGGCAACCGCTTATCAGGAAAAACATAGTAACAGAGAAGAGCGAATATCTTGTAGAAGCAAATCAAAGTATTTGGGAGCTGGCACAAGATGCGCAGAAACCATTGAATCAGTTTATGAAGGAAAACCAGTTACGTAGTAGTTATATAAAAAAAGGAACGCAATTAGTTAAATAGAAAAAAGGAGCAAGAAAGGAAAAGTTTATTTAAGAAGCTTTTCCTTTTAAGAAAACGATGGAAGAATGGATAAAGCCCGTTATGCGAACAATTCGCCACATTAAGCGCGCCTTCTTGAAGCAAAAGTTGCCTGCGACATATCAGCTAAAAAAGCAAAAGGCTAACACAGCAATGGAATATTTGCTTGAGCAAACAGATAACCATCAATCAATAAGAGGACCGAAAAGAAAAATGACCGCTGAAGAGATTAAAAAAAAGCGGCAAGCCTACCAAAAGAAACAACGCGTCCAAGTCGTTAAATTTTTTATGCCAGCTATTCTTTTCGCCATTTTTGTGTTCTTTTTTGTGTTAAAGACATCTAGCTACCCAATTGCTGGGCAATCCATGAAGCCGACACTTAACGCAGGGGAACGAGTCTTAGTACAACGGACGAAGCAAGTAGCAAGGTACGATGTGATTGCATTTAAAGCACCGCTAGCTAGCAAAGGTACGTACGTCAAGCGAATTATCGGGGTTCCTGGTGATCGAATTTGGGTAAACGAGACAAAACTTTATCTTTCAGAAGAACCTATAGCAAGTGATAATGAGGCATTACCTGAGAATGCCAGTCGTTTTGACTTATCAGAAGAAGCGGCAGCCCAACTTCGCCTGTTTCAGAAGATTCCAGCTGGTCATTACTTTGTCTTAGGGGACAATCGTACGCATTCAAGTGATAGTCGTACGTTCGGCTTTGTCGAGATACAAGCGATTGAAGGAATCGTGGTATTTAAAATTGCGCCGTTTAAGGAAATAGGGAAAGTAAAATAAAAAGCTTAAGTCAGCCATTTAAGAGTAGGGCACTTAAGCTTTTCTTTTTAGAGATTATTTGCCCAATAACAATTGAATGATTTTTTCAATTGATTGTAGGTCGTAACGATTACTAATATCTGAAAAAATATAGTAATGGTCATACTGGGCAACGAGCTGTTCATTATTGGTATTCATTAAAAGCAAATCATAATGGTTTTCTGCGTTGTAAGGCTCAATTTTCAGCGGATATTTTCCAGCGATACTCTGTTGTATTTTTTGTGCTACCAACTCGCTATAAGCACTGCTCAGTGAGTGATAAACACCAATCGTTATTTTTTTTTCATTTAATTCAGCAATGTGATTCAAAATAAGTGTATAATTAATTTCAGTAAATTGATTTTGGTACTTAGAAGCAGTGACTTTTGTGGCAAAGTTCGTTGTAGCGATCTCCACTAATTCGTAAACTTCACTTTCGCTAAAAGGATGACGTAAGACTTTCAAAAGTGACTGAATTGTCCAATAATCAAAGGGTAAAATAAATCCTGAAAAATAATAGAGTTGCGCATGTAATTGGAAAAGTAAATTTTCAATATAAAGTAGCCGAATAGGCAGCACGTAATGGGATAAATAACCACGTGCTTTAAGGTACGTTAAAATGACCCGGTTCATTTCGTTAAGATACGTTTTTTCAATTCGTTGTTGTTTTGCTAAACGAAAGGCGAAAGCAGCATTCGCAGAATAATTATGCATGGAACAAAAAAAGTCATAAAACATATAGGCTTCGTTGATTGTATATGGACGGTCGATTCTTTTCATATATGTATGTATAGATAAATTAATTTCTTCAAATAAAGGTCGATCGAGTTGGACATCATGTGGACTAATCGTTGGCAGGGGTTCTAAAACCATGCGACGAAAAGAAATTTTCATCCAAAGTTTAATTTGGAGAATTTCTGTATGGTCAAAGGTAATTCTGGGGATTTCTTGTAATATCTCGATTAATCCTAGGTATTGATTGGCCAGTTCTTTTTCTAAATCTGTTTTTTCTTCAAAGATAAACCAGAAAAAATTAAAAAAGAAAAAGCGAATTTGTTTTTCTTCGCCGACAAGTTTTCCTCGTTTGATACGTAAATTAAACTCATTGAGTAAGTCATTTAATTCAACAATTTTTCGATAATAGGTAGCAGAGCTAATGGCATAATTCTGTTGGAAATACCCGCCATTTATTTCATTTTTATGGAAGAGTTGCTGGACCATGTGAAACTTAATAGATTTATCTAAGAACAACATGATCATTGCTTTCATGGAAAAGGTAGGCGCTTTATTTAGATATAGAGTGTCACCTAATACTGTTAAGGTGAGGTTTTCTTGAAGTTGCTCTTCTTTCAAAAATTGCTCTAAAAAAGAAAGATACTCATTCAATGTTGGTAAACTAATATTGAAAAAATCTACTAATTCATTTCGTGTCGCTTGGCCTTTATTATTATATAGGAACAATAAAATATCATTCATATAATCATAAGGCTTTTCTAAAAAATCTCGTTTTAGCATCGTTACTCACCTCTCTTTTAAGAATACTGTATCTATGATAAAATGGCAATAAACAACTGATAAAAAGATTGTTTTTTGAGGTGTTTTTTATTATTGTTGAGAAAAAGAAATAAAAAGAAAAAACAAAGTATTTAAATGATAACAAAATAATTAAAATGAAGGAGCGATAGAACATGAACAGCGTGGTGAACTTTAGAGATATTGGAGGATTTCCAACGCAACAAGGCACAGTTGTCAAGACAGGGCATTTTTTTCGGAGTGGTGAACTCGTCAATATTGCACAAGCGGATCAACAGAAACTGGTAGAGGACTATCAAATTAAACGAATCTATGATTTTAGAAGTGCAGCGGAAACGCAAGAACGACCAGATGATTCAATTCAAGGAACCAACTATCTACATATAGATATTTTGGCCGATATTCAGGCGCAGACTGCTTCATTAGAAGGAATGCTTAAAACGGTTGGTTCACCCGATGAAGCAATGGACATGGCTTATAAGGAAATGGTTCTTTCCAATTCGGGCCGCAAAGGTTACCAAACATTTTTTGAAAACTTTTTAAGTTATCCACAGGAAGCTATTTTATTTCATTGTTTCGCAGGAAAAGATCGAACAGGAATCGGCGCAGCCTTGATATTAAGTGCTTTAGGTGTGGAACATTCTTATATTTTAGAAGATTATTTAAAGACGAATGAGCAAAGAAAAACCGCTAACGAGCAAATTATTGCGCAATATCAAGCAAATGGAACGCCTCCAGCAGAAATTCAACAATTAGAAACGCTACTTTATGTGAAAAAAGAGTACTTAGCGACCGCTTTACAGGCGATTGAAAAAGAATTTGGTTCGGTAGAGGGCTATTTAAAAGAGGGACTCGGCTTACCTTTATCCGCCAAAAAAGACATGCTAAGTCTGTACACAAAATCATAGATCCTAAAAAAAGGACTATCCTTTCTAAAAAAGAAGTTTTATAATAGAAAAGAATCTGTTTGTAAGGAGGGATAGGGAATGAAAGAAGGACAAGAACAATTCTTAACGTTCATACTAGATCGAACAAAAGAAGATAAAAAAGAAAAAATGCAAGCGCTACTTGCAGAAATGTTTGAACGCCAACAAACAGGCAAATTAGATAAAATGTACTTGATGACAAAAGCACCAAAACTTTTGGCTTATTTAAAACCAGAAGCCATTGATGAAGTTAAACAAGTCGTTTCGGAATTTTCTAAAAATATGAAATAAACAATCTTAGCTTGAACTTACGACATTTTAAAAATGTGTCGTAACATTCAAGCTTTTGTTTGTTATTCTCTTGTATTTTATGCTAAAGTTATTCAGGCACAAAAAAAAGCAGGTGATTTTATGAAACATATAAAAAATACATGGGAACTATTTATTTTAGATTGGAAAAGAATTTTTAAAAACCCAGTAGCAACATTTTTGATTGTTGCCTTAATGATTATTCCATCATTATATGCATGGTTTAACATTAAAGCACTATGGGATCCGTATTCAAATACAGGAGAGTTACCAATAGCGGTCTATAGTGATGACCAAACAGCAACTTTTCAAGATAAATCGGTCAATATTGGTGATGAAGTCTTGAAAAACTTGAAGAAAAACAAGCAATTAGGTTGGCGTTTTGTTGATTCGAAAAAGGAATTAGACAAAGGGGTCCAATCAGGAAAATATTTTGCCGGGATTTATTTACCTAAAGATTTTTCCAAAGATTTGCTAAGTTTTACTTCTGGTGATATCAATAAACCTAAAATTGAATACTCAATTAACGAAAAAATTAATGCAATTGCGCCGAAAATTACGTCAAAAGGCGCTTCTTCCATTCAGTCACAAATTTCGGAAGAATTCATTAAAACGGCAAGTAGTACGTTAATCAAAACATTCAATGATATTGGCTATGATATTGATAAAAACATGGTTAGCATTCAAAAAGTTAAGAGCATGATTTTAGATACAGATGCCAACATTGGAACCATTGACACGTACGCGAAACAAGTCACAGACTTACATGGTAAGATGCCTGAGCTAAAAGAAAAATTAGCGAAAGCCAACGATGCGATGAAATATTTACCTGAAGTTGATGCTTTAGGAGAGAAGATTGTTGAGCTAAATGGCAAAATGCCAAGCATCAAAGAACAAGCTAGTGTTATTTTGACGTTACAAGAAAAAATTCCAGAAATTCAAAACGCTGGCCGACAAATTGCTATGATTGATGAAGACTTTGCCTCTGTGGAACAAACAATGAGCGAAGGAATCCAAGAAGCAAAACAAGGATTAGAAATCATTCAACAAGTTCAAACGGCGTTACCAGATATTCGTAAACTAGGTGATCAAGCCAATGATTTAGGGAATGTCACATTAGATGGCGCCACTCAATTGGAAAAGGCGTTACCAAGCATTACGAATAGCGTTGAAGTGACTTTGAAATCTATCCAGCAAGTTGCTACAACAACAACTTCTGTAGTCGCGACTATTCGTCAAGCGTTAGATGATGGACAGTTAACGCCAGAAGAAAAACAACATATTAATGAAGTAGTACAAGATTTCACAACTAATATCCAACGGCAACAGCAAGCAATTAACGACATTATTGCGTTTATGAAACAACTCCAAGAAAATGCTGGTAATCATGACTTAGATGGTGCGATTGCTCAATTAAGCCATGTAAATGATTTATTAACAGATTTTAGCAATCGCTTGAATCAATTAAATGCTTTAGTCCAAGCGGGTGATATCTCTGGAGTACAAAATTATTTAAATGAGATTGACGAAATGGCAACTAATATTTCTAGTATTGTGGGCAGTGTTGATGTAAACGGAATTAGTAATACCGTTTCAACCATTTTAAACAAACTAATTAGTACCATCCAAAACGCTCAAGGCCAACTAAACAAAGCGCAACAAATTGACTTTGAAGGATTATTGAGCTCAACAAGTCAAACGGTCACTAATGCGATTTCTTTATTAGAAAAATATCAAGCCGAAATGCCGGCAATTAAACAAGAAATTCATGATGCGAATACGATGTTGAATGGTAATATGGAAACCATTGTCAATGGCATTAATCGTGGTGCTGATTTGTATAAAAACGATTTACCAGTCATTCAAGACAAAGTCAGCAAAGCGGCAGCCTTTATGCAAAATGACTATCCAGGTATCCGAAAAGATTTAACGAATACCTTGAAAACAGTCAATGAGAAAATGCCAGATGTTGAAGCGGCCTTAGACAAAGCCAACGAACTAATTATTAATGATTGGCCAAATATCAAAACAGGATTACACAAAGCAGCGAATGCAATCCGTAAAGGTGAAAAAGAAGTTGATTTAGGTGAAATTCTTAAATTACTAAAATTAGATGCCAATAAAGAAAGTGACTTCTTTACACAACCAGTTGAAGTCAAAGAACATGCTGTTTATCCGATTGCTAATAATGGTTCGGCAAGTACGCCATTCTATACAGCTTTGTGTTTATGGGTTGGTGCTGTATTATTCTCAAGTGTTGCGACAACGGATGTTTATCTTGAAGGAAAAGATAAAAAACGCTTTTCTAAACGGGAACAATTTTCAGCACGGATGTTTACTTTCATTGTCATGGGGATTGGTCAAGCACTGATTGTAACCTTAGGTAATTACTTTGCGTTAGGCGTAGATGTTCGTAATCCAGCGTATAGCGTCTGGTTTGCGGTATTGATTGCCATTACGTTTATGATAATGGTTTATGTGCTCGTTGCTCTCTTTGGCAATGTAGGGAAAGGAATTGCGATAATAATCTTGGTACTATCCATCTCTGGTGGGGGTGGGAACTACCCAATTCAAGTCTCAGGTAAATTCTTCCAAATGATTAATCCGTTCTTGCCGTTTACGCATGCCGTAAACTTGCTAAGGGAATCAGCAGGAGGCATTTACTGGCCAAATGCTTGGTTTGCAATTTGGATTATGGTGGGGATTTCAGTCGTCTTTAGTATTGGCGGCGCAATTCTTTATCCACATCTGGAACACAGATCGAAAAAATTTGCGGCTTTAGCGCAAAAGAGCCATTTATTCCATTAAAAAACAAAAAGCTGAAAACGTCTCTAGCGTTTTCGGCTTTTTATTTTTCTTTATTTTCAAGGCAACCCTAACAAAGAAGTTTTGGGGGCTCTTGCTTTTGACTTTTTGGCAATGCTAAATAATAAAATCTCCCTCAGAAAGTGAGGTTTTTTGTGTACAAATACATAAAAAGGTTTTATAGTATTTTTTTAAGAAATAAAAAGTGGGTAGGGGTTGTAAAATGATTCAAGCATTGCTTCAACGATATGAGAAAAAAATTGAACGTCGTAAATTGGAAAAACGAACAGCATTCGGTGCTTTTGCCGGGCGGATTGGGCTTGTTTCTAATTTATTTTTATTCGTTAGTAAATTTATGATTGGCTTGCTTTCAGGTAGTGTTTCAATCATGGCAGATGCCATTAATAGCTTGTCCGATACTATTTCTTCAGTTTTAACATTAGTCGGTTTTTATATTGCTGGTAAGCCAGCGGATAAAGAACATCCCTATGGCCATGAACGTTTTGAATATATTAGTGGAATGCTTGTATCATTAGTGATTACGTTTATTGGGTTTGAGTTTCTAACGACCTCCGTGGATCGCATCCTGCATCCAGAATCAATCAAGGTGACACCCATTTTATTTGCTGTTTTAGCTTTATCAATTGGGATTAAAATTTGGCAAGGGCTGTTTTACAAAAAAGTATCAGCAAAAATTGATTCTCAAGCATTAGTTGCTTCTGCTAAGGATAGCTTTAATGATGTTTATACTACATTAGCTGTTTTGATTTCTGCATTTATTGAAGGCGTCACTGGTTTGCGCATTGATGGATATATTGGTTTTTTAATTGCTGCATATATTATTTATAGTGGGCTGCAGTTAATTCGCGAATTTATTAATGAGTTGATGGGCATGCGTCCGAGCCAAACAGAAATTGATGAAATGAAGAATGTCTTATCAAAAATAGAAACAATTGTAGGATATCACGATTTGCTGATTCATAATTATGGTCCCAGCCAAACGTTTGCGTCTGTTCACATTGAAATTGATGATCGCTGGGATTTAAATAAAGCCCATCAGACAATCGATGCGATTGAAGCGAAGTTTAAAGAAGAATTAGATGTTAACCTTGTTTGTCATATTGATCCAGTAAATTTGTATGACCCAACACAACAATTTGTTCATCAAACAATCAAAAAGATTATTCGTTCTTTTGATGCGTCTTTAAAAGTCCATGATATCCGCTTAGTTACCCATGGTGAAGAACCGAAGATTTTGTTCGACTTGGTTTTACCTACAGAATCAAAATTATCTGAATTTGAACTAGGTGTGGAAATTCAGCGGCAAGTTTATGAAAAAATTGGTCGTTATAAAGTGGAAATTACCTTCGATCATACGTACTTGTTACAATAAAAGGGAATAATTAACTAAGTTTTTAAGCGAGAGCCAAAAGGTCAAATAGACTTTTAGCTCTCGCTTTTTTGTTTAGAGAATGCAAATCCTTTTGTTATCTGGATTCTCTTGATAAGATAAAGGAAGCGGGGGACTTTAAATGAGTGTCTGATTAAAAAAAGATGGTGATTTTTTTATCTTTTTCAGTAACAAAAATCAATTGACTTTTCATTGTGAGAAGCGTAGCATATGGATTTGTTTGATAAAAAATAATGAAAAAAGTGAGCGGGTCACTCTAGAGAAAAGGAGTAGAAAAAAATGGCGGATTTAAAACGACTGTTCATTGGGAAACCATTGAAATCAGCCGAAAATGATGAACATAAATTAAGCAGATTTGCAGCGCTTGCGTTGTTATCTTCTGATGCACTTTCATCCATTGCGTATGGTACAGAACAAATAGTGGTGGTTCTGGTTACTTTGTCGGCGGCTGCGATTTGGTATTCATTACCAATTGCTGCATTTGTTATTATTTTACTTATTTCTTTAACATTGTCGTACCGACAAATTATTCATGCGTATCCGCATGGCGGCGGCGCATACGTTGTTAGTAGTGAAAACCTCGGCAGAAATGCCGGTTTATTGGCTGGTGGTTCGTTGTTAGTCGATTATATGCTAACAGTAGCCGTTTCAGTTTCAGCGGGTGCAGAGGCGATTATATCGGCGATTCCAGCGTTATATGGTCATCAAGTAGCAATTTCTATTGGGATTGTGATATTGATTACCTTAATGAACTTGAGAGGCCTGCGAGAATCTGCCTCGTTCTTAATGTTGCCAGTGTATAGTTTTATCGCAATTATTACATTACTGATTGTTGTTGGGCTATTTAAAATTGTGACTGGCGCACAGCCATTGAATGCGACAGCTTTACCAGGAGCCGTGGTTCCAGGAATTTCTATTGCCTTAGTTTTACGGGCGTTTTCATCTGGTTCTTCTTCCTTAACAGGGGTTGAAGCAATCAGTAATGCAGTGCCATTCTTTAAGAAACCACGAGCAAAAAATGCTGCTGGGACGTTAGCGTTAATGGCAACGATTTTAGGGTTCTTCTTCGTGGGGATTACGTTTATTAACTATTGGTATGGGATTGTGCCCAAAGAAGAAGTGACAGTTCTTTCACAAATTGGGAAAGCGGTCTTTGGTCAAAATATTTTATATTATTTATTACAGTTTGCGACAGCCTTAATTTTAGCGGTTGCCGCTAACACAGGATTCTCAGCCTTTCCAGTTTTGGCTTATAACTTAGCCAAAGATAAGTTTATGCCGCATATGTATATGGATCGTGGCGACCGTTTGGGCTATTCAAATGGTATTTTAACTTTAGCTGCTGGTTCCATTGTTTTATTATTGATTTTCCAAGGTTCCACAGAACGTTTAATCCCATTGTATTCCATTGGTGTGTTTATTCCGTTTGCTTTGTCTCAATCGGGGATGGTTGTAAAATGGCGAAAAGAAACTAAAAATTGGTTGCCAAAATCAATTGCTAATATTGTCGGCGCCTTTATCTCTTTCGCGATTATCGCCATTTTGTTTATTTATCGATTAGGGGACATCTGGCCGTTCTTTATTATTATGCCGGTGTTGATTTATGCATTTTATCGGGTCAATACTCACTATAAAAATGTGGCGGAACAGCTACGTTTAGAAGATGGGGCACAGTTGCATGAGTTTGACGGGAATACAGTTATTGTTTTAGTAGGGAACGTAACCAAGGCAAATGTCGGCGCCTTGAACTATGCGCGTTCCATTGGTGATTATGTTGTTGCTATGCATGTCTCAATGGATGAAAATGTTGAGAAGGAAAAAGAAATTCAGGAAGAGTTTAAAAAACACTTCCCGGACGTTCGTCTATCAATTGTCCATTCTTCGTATCGTTCACTGCAAAATCCTATCTTACGTTATGTTGATTTGGTTAGTAAAAATGCCACGAAGCATAACTACAGTACAACAGTTTTAGTACCACAATTTGTACCAAATAAACGTTGGCAAAATATTTTGCATAACCAAACAAGTTTACGCTTGCGGATTCGTTTAGCGTGGCGGGAAAATATTATTGTGGCTACCTATAGTTATCACTTGAAAAAATAAAAAAAAAGTCTGCCATCTTTTGATGGCAGATTTTTTTATTGACGTAATTGTTTTTGATAAATTCTAGCGCAAGACTGCTCTTCAGTGGTTACCATTGTCAAAAATTCCCAGTCATATCTTTCATAAAAAGTAGTATGGTCTGTAAGCAGATAAAGCTTTTTAAATCCAGAATTAGCAAGAAAATCACCAACTGTTGTTAAAAGAATTCCTGCTAAGCCTTGGTGACGAAATGTTGGTTCGACATACAATGCACAAAGGTTTGGCGTAAGGTCTGCACGATTGTGGAAGTCATTATCAATTACGCCCACGCCTGCAACGATGTCCTGCTGTTTATTCAAGCAGACCCACCAATGTGGTACGTGGTTTTCGCTAGTTAGCATTTCCTGCATACTTGCTTGATACGCTTCAGCGGGGATTTGCCACTTTTGGCTAAACCATTGAGCAGCTGCCGGAATTAAGTGTGGTTGTTGGTTTAAATCGATAATAGTATAGTTAGACATTATTAATCTCCTAGATAAAAGAACAGATCCCATTGAAAAGAAACAATGTTGGATCTGCTCTGTATTTTTTATTAATTGGAATGTTTGCTAGCTGGGTCTAAACGACGTTCAATAATCCCTAGAACCCAATCTGTGATAATCGCCATAAAGGCTGTTGGTAAGGCACCGACTAAAATGATAGAAGCACCATCTGTGGCATTGGTTCCACGAATAATAATATCCCCTAAACCACCAGCACCAACGAAAGCGCCAATCGCAGTAATCCCGATTGCGACGACTAACGCATTTCGAATACCTGCCATGATTACTGAAACAGATAAAGGTAACTCGACCATATAAAGAAGTTGTACTTTTGTCATACCCATTCCTTTACCAACATCTAAAATATTGCGATCCACTTGAATCATGCCAGTGTACGTATTCTTGATGATTGGTAGGAGAGAATAAAGGAAGACCGTTACAACCACCGTGTTGACGCCTAAGCCCATTCCCAACATTAAAATCGAAAGCATTGCCAAAGCTGGTACTGTTTGGATAATGTTCGCTAAACGGATAATCCAGTTGGCTAAGCTACGTTTACGTGAAATCATAATCCCAATAGGAATCCCGACAATTGCAGCAAAGATTACGCCATAAATCGAAATTAAAAAGTGACGTAAAAATTGTTGAAAGACGTAGCCGCCATTTTGTTGGAAATAGTAGATAAATTGTTGGAATAAATTCATATTATTCATCTGTTACTCCCCCTCAAAATAGTTATTTTCTTTTAAGAAACGTTCGGCTACGACAGCAGGTTCAATTAAATCATTATCTGCTTGATAGTTCAATTCTTGCATTTTTTTGGTAGAAATTTTACCATCTAAGCGATTTAAGACATCTTTAATTTCCGGCGTTTCTTTTAATAATTTGTCACTAACCACAGGAGCGGCATCATAAGGCGGGAAGAAGCGCTTGTCATCTTTTAACATGACTAAATCGTAACTACCAATCCGGCCATCTGTTGAGTAACCTAAGATGACGTCCATTTTTCCAGCGTTGACTGCATCGTACACCAAGCCAATTTGCATTGGTAAAATAGATTTAAATTGGAAGTTGTATTCCTTTTTAAAGCCTTCATAACCGTCGCCTTCACGTGTGATCCACGCAGTATCGACACCAGCAACTAATTTGTCTGCGACTTTCCCTAAATCACTGACTGTTTTTAAATTGTATTTCTCAGCCGTTTCTTTTGTAACTAAGAATACATAAGTATTTTCAAATCCATATGAAGGGAACCAAGTTTGTTGATAACGTTTTTCAAATTCTGATTGAACTAGGTTAAACGCTTTTTTAGGGTCTTTTTCCGCTGGTAAGCCCAGCGTAGTAGTCACGTCAGTACCAGTATAACGAGCTGCAGAAATTGAGGCATCTCCGTTTAACATTGCTTGGTGATTGATGGTAGTAGTGGCTAAGTTGTTAATCACATTTGTTTTTTTATCTGTGTAATGCTCAACCATATCCGCTACAATGCTCCCTAAAATCTGCGCTTCTGAAGTAATCCCACCTGTAATGGCGACAGTGTTATCATCAGAAGTTGAAGCGAGACCAGGTAAAGAACAACCTGCCAATAAAAGTAAACTGCTTAAGAAGAGTAAGCTTAACTTGAGTTTCTTTTTCATCATTATTCGCCCTCCCTTAAAGCTTTTGGCGTTAAACGATTTTCTAATAATCCAAGAAGAACATCTGCTAAAAGCGCTAAAATAGTTACCGGAATAGTCCCGCCAAAGATTAATTCTGGCTGATAGTTATTTAATCCACTGAAAATCATATCACCAAGACCACCTGCACCAATATAAGAAGCCAGTGTAGCCCAAGCAATGACATAGACAGCAGCTAAACGAATGCCGGCCATAATTGTTGGCATGGCAATAGGTAATTCAACACTAAAAATAGACTGTAAATTGGTCATGCCCATGCCTTTAGCAACATCTCGGTAATTTTCATCGACATTTTTCATTCCGATATACGTGTTTCTTAAAATAGGTAGAAGGGAATAGATGAATAGCGCGATAATAGCGGGTGTTTTGCCGACACCAAAAATTGGAATCATCAAAGCTAATAAAGCCAACGAAGGAACCGTTTGTAAGGCACTTGTTAAACCAATGACAATATTGGCTACTTTGGGCAAACGTGTTAACCAAACGCCAACGGGCACAGCGATAGCGACCCCTAATAAAAGTGCAAAGAATGAAATATAAATATGTTCAATACTTTTTGAAATCATTTCTGATCCATATTCTTGAAAGAAGCTACTCATTGCTTACGCCTCCTCTTTATCAGTTTCGGACTCGCTTTGTTTTGCTTCTACAGCTTCACTAATCGTTGTTTCATCGCCCCAGATAACATCATAAACAATGTCAACAAGGGAAGCACGTGTTAAGATGCCCACCACTCGTTTTTGTTCATCAACGACTGGCACATATTTTAAGCCGCGTTTTAAGATTCTTTGTAAAGCATCACGTAAAAGAGCGGTTTTTTGAACAAAGAAGACATCTTTATTCAAGATATCACCAACACTAGAAGCTTTGCCACGTTGCTGATCTAATGTTTCAACATCGATAAAGCCTTTAAGCACATGGGAATTATCAACAACTAATAAGGTATCAACCCGTTTTTCACGCATCAATTTAATCGCTTCTTGTAAAGATTTTTCCGGCGTGATAGTAATAGCTGAATTTAACATGACTTCATCAACAGTGGTGAAATCAGGTTTGGCTTGTAATAAGCGATCTTCTCCGATGAGTTCTTCTACAAATTCATTGGCTGGATGACGTAAAATATTATCTGGTGTGTCAAATTGAATTACTTTGCCTTCGCTCATAATGGCAATTTTATTTGCTAATTTCAACGCTTCATCCATATCATGGGTAACAAAGACAATAGTTTTTCCTAAACGTTCTTGCAAATCTTTCACTAAATCTTGTAATGAATCACGGGTGATAGGATCTAAAGCACCAAAAGGTTCATCCATTAGAATAATATCTTGATTGGCAGCTAAAGCCCGCACAACGCCGATTCTTTGTTGTTGTCCCCCAGAAAGTTCATTGGGATAGCGGTCCAACATTTCTCGTGGTAACTCAACCAAATCAATCATTTTTTCGGCTATCTTATTGCGTTCTTCCACAGGTACTTTTAATAATTTAGGCACTAAAACGATATTTTCACGAATGGTCATGTGAGGCATCAAGCCGATATTTTGAATGACATAGCCAATTTGGCGACGTAGCTCTACAGGATTGATTTTTTGAATATCTTGGCCATCAATTAAAATTTTTCCTTTTGAAGGGTCGGTCATGCGGTTAAGCATCCGCATTGATGTTGTTTTTCCACTACCACTTGTTCCGATGAAGCAGATAAATTCACCTTTATCGAAAGACAAATTAATGTCATCAACGGCGACTTTTCCGCCTTTATAAAATTTTGATACATGCTGAAATTCTATCAACTTACTC
This sequence comes from Enterococcus sp. DIV1937, assembly GCF_050535975.1. Classification (NCBI taxonomy): domain Bacteria; kingdom Bacillati; phylum Bacillota; class Bacilli; order Lactobacillales; family Enterococcaceae; genus Enterococcus; species Enterococcus sp. DIV1937. The sequence continues at coordinate 640,963 of NZ_CP172909.1, forward strand.
ACCTCAACTAAATATTTTGAAAATGTATCTTATTACTAGTATGCTATAAAAATGCGATTTCGACAAATGTAATCTATTTTTAATGGGAAAAAGAAGGCGGTAAAATTTTTTTAATTCGTTCTAAAAAAAAGAAAAGATAACTATTGTTTAGTAAAAGTTATCTGAACGAAACAAGATGTTAAAAAGAGTATTCTGAGAAGGAAGAAAAGCCGCTATAACAAAGAAAAGTGTCCTTTGTAGCAAGTTGACGGGAGCTGAGTTTTTCATTAGAATGGAAAGAGAACAAGGGAATAAAATAAAAAAAGGCGCTTCATGATTTAGCGGCAACTAAATCACGAAGCCTTGAATAGTCACCTGTGCAAGTGGACCATCAAGTTGCCCGTTCAATCAATGGAAACCATTGATCACTTTTATTTTACTGAATTTTTGAAAAAATTACCAGTTTTTTTAAGAAGTAAGAAGTGGAAGAACGAAGGATGCTTTTTATGGAATGTGCAATGACGTTCAGAAAAATCTGAAGGTCATTTTTTATTCTCTTGTTCAAACATTCAAACATAGGGGAAGAGAGACGGACGTAATTTTGTCACCGATTATTACGTCCGTCTTCCGTTGTTTTCTAAAGCGTTGGTTACATGTCTTTGTAGAGGTTGGCTTCAATTGCAGTCCGTTTTGGTTCTAAAAAAGGCGGTAAAGCCAATGTTTCCCCTAAATGTTCCAGAGGCTCATCCAATGTAAAACCAGGAGTCAAAGTAGCAAATTCAACCCGATTCCCGCCTGGTTCACGAATGTATAAACTTTTAAAATATCCACGACTTACATACATTTCAATTTCCCAGCCTTGCGCTAAAGCGCGCGTGTGTAGTTCTTGTAATGCTTCATCATCAGCCACAGAAAAAGCAATATGATCCATACTGCCACGCCCCATTCGGCTTGTTTTATCCGACGTTGTTTGATGAACAGAAAAGCTTTCCGTCTCACTTAAAATAATCGTATTGCCAACTGCTTGCCAACCAAGAAATGTTTCAAAAAAGGCCAAGGTTTTTTCAGAATCTGGCACATGAAATTCAGTAGAGGCCAAACCGATAATTTGAACCGCTGCTGGAATGTCGTTAGAAACAACGAGTGTTTCTTTTAATGGATTTTCAGGAACTTCTGTCAGGATAATATGCGTATCATCTGGATCACTGAAATGTAGGCTCTTTTCTTTTTTGTTAAATGGAATTTTGTTTTCTGTTAAACGTTGTTCCCAAAAGGAAAGGCTGTTTTGGGGAATTTTTAAGCCAATCGTGGCTAAATAATTTTTTTCTTCATAGCGGTTGCCTAATAAGGGCACGATAAAAAAAGTTACTAAGCTTCCCGGTGTGCCTTGATAATCGCCATAAAAATAATGAGGCATGCGATTGTTGTCTTGATTTACGGTATTTTTGACAAAGCGTAAGCCTAACAATTTTGTATAGAATGATTGGTTTTCTTGACCATGACGCGCTAATAGTGAAACATGATGAAATTGAGCATGCATTTTGAGTTCCTCCTCTAAATAACTATGCACACTTACTTAAAGTAAGTATAGTGCTTCTGACATTTTTTGACAACTATTTAGTTTGATTCAGAAGGCTGACATAGCCAGAAACAAGAAAAAGTGTTAGAATAACCAAGATAAAAACTAGTAGAAAGAGTGACGGAAATGCTAAGTACAGAAGATTTTGATTTTGATTTACCAGAAGAATTAATTGCTCAAACCCCACTAAAAGATCGCGCTAGTTCACGATTATTAGTTGTAAATAAAGAAACAGGGGACATGGAGGATAAACATTTCCATGATATTCTTGATGAATTACAGCCTGGGGATGCATTAGTCATGAATAACACACGGGTACTACCGGCCCGTTTATATGGAGAAAAACCTGAAACAGGCGGTCATTTGGAAGTTTTACTTTTAACAAATACAGAAGGCGATACATGGGAAACCTTGATTAAACCCGCGAAACGTGCAAAAGTCGGCACGGAAATTCAATTTGGCGATGGTCGCCTAAAAGCGGTGGTTAAAGAAGAGTTGGAACATGGTGGTCGAATCATTGAATTTAAATATGATGGTATTTTCTTAGAAATTTTAGAATCGTTAGGAGAAATGCCATTGCCGCCATATATCAAAGAACGTCTAGATGACCCAGATCGTTATCAAACGGTTTATGCTGAAGAAAATGGTTCAGCTGCAGCACCAACAGCGGGTTTGCATTTTACAAAAGAACTATTAGAAGAGATCAAAGCAAAAGGTGTTCATCTCGTTTATTTAACTTTACATGTCGGTTTAGGAACATTCCGTCCCGTGAGCGTTGATAATATAGAAGAACATCATATGCATAGCGAATTCTATCGTTTAACTGAAGAAGCGGCTAAGCAACTAAATGAAGTACGCCAAGCAGGCGGTCGGATTGTTGCGGTTGGAACAACTTCTATTCGTACGTTGGAAACAATTGGCACAAAATTTAATGGTGAAATCCAGGCTGACAGTGGCTGGACCGATATTTTTATCACACCAGGGTATCAATTTAAAGTCGTAGAGGCTTTTTCAACGAACTTCCATTTACCAAAATCTACGTTAGTGATGCTTGTGAGTGCCTTTGCAGGAAAAGACTTAACATTGGCTGCTTACCAACATGCAATTGAGGAAAAATATCGTTTCTTTAGTTTTGGCGATGCAATGTTTATTAAATAAGCGACACTTTGTGAGCAGAATACTTGGGATTGAAACAAAAATATATTATGATAAACACGTGATTTTTGGAATCACAGTAAAGGTGTGCTTTATTTTTTCTTCCCCTGTAAATAATAAAGTTAGAAACCAAAACGCTACTAGGACGAAAATGCTTAGTAGACAATCTTAGAATAAAAAGAACAGCGCAACCACGGTTGCGCCGTTCTTTTTTTTATGTAAGAAAAGATTAATTATTGAAACAACAATACGAAGAAGTGCTTTCTTCGTATTGCCGGTACTAAGTTGTACCTCGGCAACTCCAAGTACAATCAGAAAAATTGTCTTGTTAAGTACAGCTTATACTGTTTAGGCTTCTTGTTCTACATCGTCATTCAGTGTTTCTTTGAAGGTGAACACATCATCAATGGTTACGCCAAAGACGTTCGCGATGTCATGCGCAAGAAGTAATGAAGGATTGTACTTGTTTCGTTCCAGTTGAATAATTGTTTGTCGAGAGACACCGACTCGATTGGCCAAATCTTGCTGGGTCATACGAGCCATAGCACGATAAACATGAATTGAACTTTCAAACGAAGATTTTTTCTTTTTTCGCATAGCATTCCCTCCTTTAAAAGAAGATAAAATAGAATGTGCACCTTGAATATAACACATATGATTATTTGATACAAATATATTTTATTGCCTAAAAGAAAAAACCGAGCTTAAATTTAAGCTCGGCCTTGTTAACGGGAAGACATCAATTGGTTGAATAAGTGTTTACATTTCGCGATACATGTAAAGCAAAAGGTGAACGTGATGTGGTGAAACTAAAACCTTGTTTTCATACAGTTTCGACGCTTGGATGGTGGATAACTTGCGTTAGGTGATAACAGATAGGGTAAATGCTTTATAGAAACTCCATCCTTCTATAACCTTTCCCTATTTTCCGATACGAGTTATCACTAACAATTACTCTACACGTATTGTTTACAGGTGAATCTTGCAATTCTAACAACTTTGAGTTTACCGATTTTTATCTACTGAGAAAATCTTCAACCAATTGATTTGCATGTCCTCCTTACACTTAAAGAATAGCACTTTTTGGAAGCGTTTGCAAGTTATAACTCTTATTAATAAGATTAAATATAATATTTTTCTGGTTATTTTATAACATGTAAAATAAATAATTGTGCGAACTAAATAACATTGTATTTTTTGTTGTTTTTGTGTTGAATATATAGAAATAAACTATTTTTTTATCAGACAAAATGAAAAAAATGTCCATTGCTTTTTGGCTGAATTCGTTTCCTTTTTCATAAAATTCCCATAATCAAATAGAAACATTGCTGTAGCAACAACGAAAATACCAGTTTTTTCTGGATATATGAGAGAACGCTAAGCCAAAGATGAAAAAAGTTGCGTGTTCAAAAAAAATCATGTTATATTTAATAGAGACACTATTATATAGGAAGAAAAAATTAGAGGGGGAATAGGATGGAAGCTTACAAGCAATCTGTCGATACTGTCACAAAAGAAGTTTCAGTCAATACTGAAACTGGTTTAACACAACAAGAGGCCCAACAACGGCTGAAAGAAAATGGCCGCAATCAATTTGAAGAGGCTAAGAAGGATTCTGTGTTAAAGAAATTTATTCACAGTTTATCTGATTTTACAACGATTATTTTATTAGTTGCTGCGGCAATTTCGTTTTATACAGCAATCGTAACAGAACATGGCGAATATTTTGAAGGAATCTTAATTATTGCAATTGTGATTATCAATGCTGTTTTGGCCATTGTTCAAGAAGGAAATGCTGAAAAATCTCTGGCGGCTTTACAAGACATGAACAAGCAAAGTAGTGCAGTCTTACGAGATGGCAAGGTAATCGAAGTCGATGCTGAAGAACTAGTAGTAGGAGATGTTCTAGTTCTTGAAGCTGGTTCAATGATTACAGCCGATGCACGACTTATTCAAGCTTCTCAAATGCGCGTAGAAGAGTCAGCACTAACAGGTGAAAGTGAACCTGTTGAAAAAGATCCTACATACGTGGGGCATGACGATGATGGCTTAGGAGATCAAATAAATATGATTTTCAAAGGCTGTACCGTTGTGAATGGCCGCGGACGAGCAGTAGTAACTGCAACAGGAATGAATACGGAAATGGGTAAAATTGCTGGGTTACTGAATAACAGCGATCAGCAAAAAACACCATTACAAAAACGCTTGAATCAATTAGGCAAACGTATTAGTTTGTTAGCCTTAGGGGCTGCAGCAATTGTTTTCATTATTGGTGAACTGCAAGGAGAACCGCTTCTTGAAATGTTTATGACAGCCGTTTCCTTAGCGGTGGCAGCTGTACCAGAAACACTAACCGTGATTGTAACATTAACCTTAGCATATGGTGTTCAAAAAATGGCTAAGAAACATGCGATTATTCGTCGATTGCCAGCAGTAGAAACGCTAGGAACTGCGAATGTTATCTGTTCTGATAAGACAGGAACACTGACACAAAATAAAATGCGCGTCCGCCGAGTATGGCATCGTGGTGATGAAGTAACGGATACGGAAGATGCCATGACCGATGAAGCCATGGAAGTACTGAAAATGGCTGCTTTATGTACAGATGTCATTGTGGAAAAAGAAGGCGATGAATTAACTGTTACAGGGAATCCGACAGAAGCGGCAATTGTTCGTGCTGTCGAAGAAAATTATCATACTAAAGAAGAACTTGAAGAAAAATATCCTCGTATTGGTGAAATTCCCTTTGATTCAGAACGAAAAATGATGACTACGGTCCATCAATGGGGGAAAAAGTACATCTCAATTACTAAAGGAGCCTTTGATGTGTTACTACCTCGTTTTGGTTTCGGAGATGTCGATCAAGCGGCTATTGTTAATGATCGTTTCGGAAAACGAGCGTTACGAGTTATTGCTGTCGGTTATGCCGTATATGATGAACCACCCAAGGAAATTACATCAGAGGCTTTAGAAAAAAATCTTCGCTTGTTAGGCTTAATTGGCATGATTGATCCACCACGTCCAGAAAGTAAGGGCGCCATTGCTCGTGCGAAAAAAGCTGGAATTAAAACAGTCATGATTACTGGTGATCACGTGGTAACAGCCAGTGCAATTGCTAAAGAATTAGGAATTTTAAAAGATAAAAGTGAAGCCTTATCTGGTTCAGAACTGAAAAAAATGAGTGATGAAGAATTAGATAAACGGGTTAAAGATTTATCCGTTTATGCACGTGTAACCCCTGAAGATAAAATTCGAATTGTTCAATCATGGCAACGTTCTGGCGCTGTTGTAGCAATGACCGGAGATGGCGTGAATGATGCGCCAGCCTTGAAAGCTAGTGATGTCGGTTGCGCAATGGGGATTACTGGAACAGATGTGGCCCAAGGTGCTTCAGATATGATTTTGACGGACGATAACTTTGCAACTATTGTTGATGCAGTGGCGCAAGGACGTGCCGTGTACCGAAATATTCGTAAAGCCATTAACTTCTTATTAAGCTGTAATATTTCTGAGATTTTTATTGTTTTAATTGCCATGTTACTTGGTTGGGGTGCGCCATTTACTGCAGTTCAACTGTTGTTTGTTAACGTGGTCGCGGATGGGTTACCTGGTTTTGCATTAGGAAAAGAACCAGCGGAAAAAGGAATTATGGATGAGGCACCAATCCCTAAAAACGAAGGGATTTTTGCACGAGGCTTATGGCAAAAGATTGGGATTAATGCAGCAGTGTTCACAGTCATTACTTTGTTTGGTTTTTACCTAGGTGCCTTTGTACCAGGTGTTTCAGCCTATGTTTCAAACAGCTATGAAGTTGGACAAACAGTGGCATTTTTAATCTTAGCTTATTCCTCTATCTTACATGTCTTTAATGTTCGTAGTGCGAACTCTGTTTTCCGTGTAAAATTATCAAGCAACAAGTCGCTCTTTGAAATGGTCGTTTTAGCATTACTAATTACCACAACCATTGCTTTATTACCATTCACACAAGAACTATTTGGATTAGTGCATATTAGTTTAAATCATTGGATGTTAGCAATTTTCCTATCCTTTGTGCCAATTTTCGTCAATGAAATGATTAAGTTCCATTTCTCTGAAGTTGAAGAGGAAGAAGAAGTGATTTAAATTTAACAGGAATAAAAGAAGCTACTTTTGTTCAGAAAATTATCTTAATAGTTAGCAAGTGGGGCAGCAGTCGTTTCGACTGCTGCCCCACTTATTTTTGATTTTCCTTTTTTCAAAATAGGTGGGTTTCTTATCTAAGATGAATATTCTCTAATAAAAAGACTTGCTAAACGATTTAAAACGTATTATAGTGAGTAGCATCGTTAGTCAAAAAGCGCTTTTTGACTAATGAAAAAGATATATAAAACGTTATATAATAAAGAGTTTTAAAAGTTTTTATGGAGCTGTTGGTTAAACTAAACGAAGTCATTTCTTTTGTAGGAGGAAAGTATTGTGTTACACAAAGCAGAGGGGTTTGATCGTCGGAAATTTACGATGGCAGGGATCTTAGTTGCCATGGGCGTTGTCTATGGAGATATTGGAACGAGCCCTTTATATGTAATGAAAGCCATTGTAGGAGATAATGGTGGCTTGGCACGGGTCTCTGAATCGTTTATTTTAGGTTCGGTCTCATTAATTTTTTGGACATTGACTATCTTAACCACGATTAAATATGTAGTTATTGCTTTAAATGCTGATAACCATGGAGAAGGTGGGATTTTCTCTCTTTATACATTGGTTCGTAAAAAAAGTAAGTATTTGATTATTCCCGCAATGATTGGCGGTGCCGCTTTACTGGCTGATGGCGTTTTGACCCCAGCTGTGACAGTGACGACAGCGATCGAAGGCTTACGGGGGATTCCAGCATTTTTTGAACGTTTTGGCAATGACCAAACGATTATAGTGGTTATTACGTTGACGATTATTTTAATTCTTTTTTCTGTTCAACGATTTGGAACAGAATTGGTCGGGAAAGCTTTTGGGCCGATTATGTTCTTGTGGTTTACTTTTTTAGGCATCATTGGTTTAATGAATTTTAGCCAAGATTGGACGGTTATTCGTGCATTAAATCCATATTATGCTTTGCAATTACTAGTCAGTCCAGAAAATAAATTAGGTCTATTTATTTTAGGGAATATTTTCTTGGCTACAACTGGTGCTGAAGCTTTATATTCTGATTTAGGGCATGTAGGAAAAATGAATATCCGCATTAGCTGGCCGTATATTAAGATTTGTTTGATTCTTAATTATTTAGGGCAAGCTGCGTGGTTGTTAACGGTCAAAGAAAACCCTGAAATGCAGGCATTAGCTGAAATTAACCCATTTTTCCAAATGATTCCACGAGGTATTCTCGTATTTGGCGTTGTTTTTGCAACAATCGCCGCAGTGATTGCTTCGCAAGCGTTAATATCAGGTTCGTATACTTTAGTTTCTGAAGCGATTAAATTGAAGTTATTACCAAGACTTAAAATTATTTATCCTGGGAGCAATATCGGTCAAATGTATATTCCAGCGGTAAATTTAATTTTGTGGCTAGCTTGTTCAGCAATCGTGCTGGCTTTTAGAACATCGACACACATGGAAGCTGCGTATGGTCTATCGATTACGATTACGATGTTAATGACAACCATTTTATTGTTGTTTTATCTTTTGGATAAAATTCCAGCTTGGTCTGCGTATCTAATTTCCTTGTTCTTTGCTGCCATTGAAGTTGTCTTTTTCTTTTCAAGTGCTGCGAAGTTTTTCCATGGTGGATATGTTGCTGTGGGAATGGCAGTCTTCTTGTTATGCATCATGATTATTTGGGAACGCGGCAACGAGATTAAGGAAGCGACGGCGGAACAAGTGTCGTTGGAAAAATATGTACCACAACTTAAAGCTTTGAAAGAAGATACATCTGTACCAATGTATCAAACCAACGTGGTCTTTTTAACCTCCGATCGAGTGGACGGCGAAATTAATCGTAATATTATTTATTCGATTTTGGACAAACAGCCAAAACGAGCGAATGTTTATTGGTTTGTTAATGTTCAGGTAACAGATGAACCCTTTACTCAAGAGTATTCTGTTGATATGTTAGGGACTGATTTTATTGTGCAAGTTCAGCTATATTTAGGCTTCCATATTTCTCAAGAAGTGAATGTATATTTAAGACAAATTGTTCATGACTTGATGAAAACAGGCCGCTTGCCAAAACAGCCGCAACGTTATTCATTAACGCCAGGGAGAGAAGTTGGCGATTTCCAATTTGTATTAATTCAAGAAGAATTATCTAACGTTTCTGAACTGAAAAAATGGGATCGACAAATTATGCAGGCAAAATTAGCTATCAAAAACTTAACTACCTCTCCTGAAAGTTGGTTTGGCTTGGAATACAGTGAAGTCAAATATGAATCCGTTCCTTTAATCATTGGTCCACAACGGAAAACGCACTTAGTCGAACGAAAGAATCGTTCATAAATAGAAGAAATTTAACTAAAAGATTGAGCCTAAGTCCTTGAGATACATGGCTCAATCTTTTTTGTAGAATCAGAGTAAATACTGTAATTCCACAAAGAATTCATTTAAAAGCGTTTGGTCTTTAAAGGAATTCATCCGCTTAAAGATGGCCAGTAAGACTTCTTTTTGTGGCTCAGTTAATTGATCTACTTTTAACAAAGGAAGAAAAGCGATAATCAGAGAATAATCCAATTCTGGATTTTGAGAATGTGTAAATAATTCATGGAGTTCTGACAAAATAAACGGATGATAATAAGATTGGTCAGACTGTTCTTCTGCAGTTGTTGGTTCATAAATAGAAATACTCTCTTGGGAATGAGAGGGGGCTTCTACTGTTAAAGGAAAAGCATAAAAGGACTGCTGTAACTTTTGCGCTTGAATCATAATTTTTAAGGAATCGTGATAGGATAGCTGTTCTTCAGATAAACGTCCCATCAACTGAGTAAAAAAAGGTGGTTTTAGCAGTTGTTTATTTTGAAAATTTTCTTTTAATAGCTGGCGCACAAATCGATCAAAATCACCATAAAGTAGCCAATCTACTGTTGTATCGCAGGCTTTAGCGATTTTTTTTAAGTATCGTTTATTGGGTAAATTCAAACCTAATTCCCAGTTACTAATTGTACTTCCACTAGATAAACCAATTTTATTGGCTAAATAACGTAAAGTGTACTTCTTCTTTTTTCGAGCTTCACGCATGCGCGCCCCGACTTGCTTTGTAGTAATTTTCATTGAAACACTCCTTTTGTAATAAATATGAGGATAAGGTGTTCTTAAAATATACATACGCAAAATTCGGCTCTTTTTTTTTCTAAACTAAAAAAAGTAATTATTTCTAACAATTTTCATCTTGTGCTATGCTTAAGATGAAAATACTTAAGAAGAGAAGGGATCATATGTCAGCAAAACATAATCATGAACAACACCAGGAAAAACAGCCAACAATGTCCCACGATAAAATGAATCACATGAATCATGACATGGCGCATGAACAAATGGCTATGTCACACCAACATGAAGGAATGAAGGGAATGGATCATTCAATGCATATGGGGAATTTTAAACAAAAATTCTGGCTGTCATTGATTTTAGCTATTCCGATTATTGTTCTTTCACCAATGATGGGTTTTCAATTACCTTTTCAATTTACTTTTCCAGGTTCTGATTGGTTGGTCTTAATTTTAGCAACTGTGCTATTTTTTTATGGTGGACAACCATTTTTAAGTGGCGCTAGAATGGAATTACAGCAAAAGAGTCCAGCAATGATGACGTTAATTGCGATGGGGATTTCGGTATCATATTTTTACAGCTTATATGCGTTTTACATGAATCATTTTACGAATCAGGCCCACGTGATGGACTTTTTCTGGGAATTAGCCACTCTGATTGTTATTATGCTTTTAGGCCATTGGATTGAAATGAATGCTATTTCTAATGCTGGTGATGCCTTGAAAAAAATGGCTGAACTGTTGCCTGACACAGTCAAGCGAATGACTGAACATGGGGAAGAAGAAATTCCTTTGCAAGATGTCCAAGAAGGCGATCGCTTGATTGTCCGTTCGGGAGATAAAATTCCGACAGATGGTAAAATTTTGAAAGGAAGCACAACAGTCGACGAATCGATGGTTACAGGGGAATCAAAAACAGTAGAAAAAAACATTGGTGACTCCGTGATTGGTGGAGCTGTCAATGGCAACGGAATGATTGAAATTTCGGTAACTGGCACGGGTGAAAATAGTTACCTGTCAAAAGTTATGGAGATGGTTAAACAAGCGCAATCGGAAAAATCAAAACTAGAATCCATTTCAGACCGTGTAGCCAAGTGGTTATTCTATATTGCCTTATTCGTAGGTGTGTTAGCATTTATCGGTTGGTTACTCGTAACGAAAGATTTGTCTCTAGCATTTGAACGAATGGTTACAGTTTTTATTATTGCCTGTCCCCATGCGTTAGGCTTAGCAATTCCTTTAGTGATTGCTAGAAGTACCTCCATTGCTGCTAAAAATGGCTTACTTTTAAAAAATCGGAATGCATTAGAACAAGCCAATAAGGTTGAATATGTGTTGCTGGATAAAACTGGTACTTTAACAGAAGGACAATTTACAGTTACTGGCTTAGAATTAATGAGTAAGCAGTTTACTAGAGAAGAAGCACTTAAATATATTGGGGCATTGGAAAAAAATGCAAATCATCCGTTGGCAATTGGGATCATGAACTATTTAAATAAACAAGCCGTTCAACCTTATGAAGCCCATAATCTGCAAGCTTTATCAGGCGTAGGACTGGTTGCTACTGTTCAAAACCAAGAAGTCAAAATAGTCAATGAAAAAGAAGTTGCACGGTTACAGTTAACCTTCGATGAAACAATTAAAACAAACTATCAAGAGCAAGGAAATACCTTGAGCTATTTAATCATCGCTGGTCAATTAGTCGCACTGCTTGCTTTAGGAGATAAAGTCAAACCAGAAGCTAAAACATTTATTGCAGAGTTACAAGCGCAAGGAATTACGCCAGTCCTGTTAACAGGGGATAATCAAACAGCCGCCAGTGCAGTTGCTAATTATTTAGGAATGAAGGAATACTACGCAGAGCTCTTACCAGAAGATAAAGAAAAAATTGTGCAACAATATCTTACTGAGGGACATCAGGTCATGATGGTAGGAGACGGTATTAACGATGCACCAAGTTTAGCCCGTGCTTCAATCGGCATTGCGATAGGCGCTGGTACAGATGTAGCAATTGATTCGGCAGATGTTGTACTGACGGATAGTGATCCTAAAGATATTTTAAGGTTCTTAGATTTAGCCAAACAAACACGACGTAAAATGATCCAAAATCTTTGGTGGGGAGCTGGGTACAATATTGTCGCCATTCCTTTAGCGGCTGGGGTTCTTGCACCAATTGGGATTGTTTTAAATCCAGCTGTAGGTGCTGTGTTGATGTCATTAAGTACAATTATTGTAGCAGCAAATGCTATGACACTGCATATTTCAAAAAAATAATTCGATATAATTGTAGAGAGCGGAAAGTAATCAATACTTTTTGTTCTCTATTTTTTTCTTCTTAAAAAAATTTTTGCCTTATTTGACGTATTCTTATAACAAGGGAGTGAAAGGGGACGATATATGGATTTCAAGGAATTATTGTCTTTTGAACATAAAAATATGTTGGAATTGTTGGATTTACTGCAACAAGAGCAGACATTTTCTGTTTTGATGGCTGCAGAAAAACTAAAGGTGAGCGACAAAACCATCCATTGTTACATTCAACGTTTTGAAAAAAAGCAGGAAACGTTTAAGATAGAAGGGCTTTGTAAGATTTATACAACGACCAAAGGAATTGTAAAATATCGTGAATTATGCGTTTGTGGCTTGGCTCGATTTAGACAAAAATTTTGTTATTTTATTCCCGAATTTTATATTTTACGTTGTCTAATTGAAGAGCGAATCAATTATGCGCAATTGACCCAGGTATTGGGATTACAGGAATCAACTCTTCGGAAGAAACTTTCTAATATTCGACGTTGGCTAGTTAATTTTGATATTATTGTACGTCAAAAACATTACGATTTAACTGGCAATGAATGGCAAATTCGACAGTTAATCCTTTGTTTTTATTTGTTTTTTCAAGAAAGCTGTCTAGAAGAAAACAGAGAAATGACTCGGAAAATCATTACCTTTTTTGAGTTGGATTTAAATGTAGCACAACAGAATCATCTTAGTTGGCTAATTTATATTTGGGAGAAACGATATAGAGGCGGGCATGAAATTTCAGTGCCAAATGCTAATTTATTTCAACAAACAAGTGCTTTTTTTTATTTATTTCGTGTGGAAGTGTTGAGCACTTCTTTTATGTCTCTTAAAGAACAAAAAGCGTTATTTGTGATTCTTGAAGCACATTTTGGTGGTTGTTTTGGCAAGAGAGCGCGAAAGTATTTTATTCATGAGCAAATGAAAATAGAAAGTTTATGCTTAAAAACAGCTATTTTTATTATGAAAGAAATTAGGAGAAATTTTACACAACATCATTTTAATTATCAAGAAATTCATTTATGTCGATTTTTAAGTACGCATATGAATAGTTTATTAGACGGACAAGCATGGTTGCCAGCTCATAAACAGGAACAAACACTCGCTGCTCGTTATCAACAAACCTGGCACAGATTACAAAAACTTATTAGGCTTTTAAAACGCCTATATCCAGTCTTTACTTCAGTAAAAGAACGGGAATTGACGAGTTGCTATTTTTATCACATCCTAGATTTATTTAACCCGATTTTATATGAAAAAAAATATATTATTTGCCTATTGACGGACTTTCCTCCAGAAAAGGAACAAGCGTTGGGGCAATCTATAAAAAGCTATTTCAGTGAAAAAAAGAATATTACAATTATTCATGGAAAACCAGCGTATCAACTTCACCAAGCACACCTCTTAATTGTCAATCATTTGTTTCAGATGAACGTAGCGCTTTCTTCTGAGACAGTTGTTTATTTGCCAGAGGAATTATCTCCTGCTTTTTTTGAAAAAGTCGAAGCGAATCTATCGTAAGAAGTCCAAATTTGTCTAAATAGTGTTAAAATGAAGAAGTAAGAGGAATGGATGAGGAGGATATTAAAATGAAACAACTACAATTTGGTACAAGTGACGAAACAGTTTCTTCGGTTATCTTAGGATGTATGCGCTTAAATGGTGCTGAAAATCCTCAACAGGTAATTGAAACTGCTTATGATCATGGCATTACATTTTTTGATCACGCCGACATTTATGGTGGCGGCGACTGCGAAACCATTTTTGGTAAGGCCTTAAAAGAAAGTACCATTCGTCGTGAAGATATTTTTATACAAACGAAATGTGGGATTCGTCAGGGCTTTTTTGACTTTTCAAAAGCACATATTTTAGAAGCGGTCGAAGGGAGTTTACAGCGTTTAGGTGTAGATTCAGTCGATGCATTATTGTTGCATCGTCCAGATACTTTAGTGGAACCAGAAGAAGTAGCTGAAGCTTTTCATTTATTAGAAAAACAAGGGAAAGTTCGCTATTTTGGTGTAAGTAACCAAACGCCAGGACAAATTGAACTTTTAAAAACAGCTGTTAAACAACCGTTATTAGCCAATCAATTACAATTTGGCATCAAGCATACTGGCATGGTGGATCAAGGCTTACAAACAAATATGGAAATATCAGGAAGCATTGATTATGATCATGGTATTTTAGATTATTCACGGTTGAAACAAATGACTATTCAAGCATGGTCACCGTACCAATATGGTTATTTTGAAGGTGTCTTTATTGGAAATGAAAAATTCCCTGAGTTAAATCAAAAATTAAGCGAATTGGCTGAAAAATATCAAACAACGCCAACTGGCTTAGCCAGCAGCTGGATTCTGCGCCACCCTGCTAATATGCAAGTCATCGCAGGAAGTATGAATCTTGGTAGAATTGAAGAAATTGCTAAAGCAGCAGACATTGTGATTAGTCGCGAAGATTGGTACGATATTTATCGTGCAGCGGGAAATGTTTTGCCGTAAAAAGATTCTCATACTTGTGAAGATTCAGCGTGTATTGCTGATTGATTTTGGTATTTGATATAGTTGTCACTAAGGAACTATGTCAAATACCTTTTTCTTTCATTCTGCAATCGCCGTCTACTGCAAATTCTGTAGTTTTTTGTTAAAATAGAAAGGAAACTAGTTTGCTAAAGATGAGGGGAAAAAAATGACCAAAAAAAAATTATTACTCGTTGATGGAAACAGTGTAGCCTTTCGTGCATTTTTTGCGCTACATAACTCATTAGAACGATTCAAAAATAAGAACGGCTTGCATACAAATGCTATTTATGCGTTTAACAATATGTTTGAAAATGTAATGCAAAAAGAAATGCCTACTCATGTTTTAGTCGCTTTTGATGCAGGGAAAACCACATTCAGAACAGAATTTTATTCAGAATATAAAGCCGGACGTTCAAAAACACCGGGGGAATTTAAAGAACAAATGCCGTATATTCGTGAACTTTTAGAAGGTTTAGGTGTAAAATATTATGAACTACCTAACTATGAAGCGGATGATATTATTGGTACATTAGCCAACAAAGTTGATAAAGATGAATTTGATGTTGTTGTGTTATCAGGGGACCGAGATTTGACACAATTAGCGACGGACACTGTCAAAGTAGATATCACTGTTAAAGGAGTTAGCGATATTGAATCATATACGCCTGAGCATATTGCTGAAAAATATGATGGGTTAACGCCTAAGCAAATTATTGATATGAAAGGGTTGGCTGGCGACACGTCGGATAACATTCCAGGTGTAACGAAAATCGGTGAGAAAACCGCGATTAAGCTGTTAAAACAATATGGCTCAGTTGAAGGGGTTTATGAGAATATCGATGAAATGAAAAAAAGCAAAATGAAAGAAAACTTGATTAATGATAAAGAGCAAGCCTTTCTTTCTAAACGTTTAGCGACAATTGAAGTCAATGCACCAGTCGAAGTCAATGTGGAAGACTTGGCATATGAAGGGAAAAACTTAGAAAAATTGGTTCCTTTTTATAAAGAAATGGACTTTAAACAATTTTTAGCTAAGTTGGACATTACAGAAGAACCTGTTGAAATGGAAGATATTTTATTTGAAGTAGTCGAAGATCAGTTAACCAATGAAATGTTTACAGACGATATGGCTCTTTATGTTGAGATGATGGAAGATAACTATCATACGTCACCGATTGTCGGCCTTGCTTGGGGCAACAACAAGAAGATTTATACCACGAATAATTTAGCTGTTTTTGAAAGTCAGCCATTTATTGACTGGTTGATGGATGAGACACGTAAAAAAAATGTCTACGATGCAAAACGGACGTACGTTGCACTAAATCGCTATGTAGGAAAAATGACAGGGATTGCCTTTGATGTTTTATTGGCTGCTTATTTACTTGATACCAATGACAATAACGCTGATATTGAAGGTGTAGCACAACATTACGGATATGATGCGATTCAATCTGATGAAGCCATTTATGGAAAAGGGGCCAAAAAAGGCTTGCCAGAGGACGAAGAAGTTTTCTTTGGTCATTTAGCACGTAAGATTAAAGCAATTCAATTTTTAACAAGCAAATTAGATAGCGAATTAACAGAAAAAAATCAAGCTGATTTATTCTATAAAATGGAATTACCACTTTCTCGTATTTTAGGCGATATGGAAATAACTGGTATCCGTGTTGATGCCACACGCTTAAAAGAAATGCAAGTAGAATTTTCAGAACGCTTGAAAGAAATCGAAGAAAAAATCTATGCAGAAGCTGGCGAAGAATTTAATTTGAATTCACCTAAACAATTAGGCGTTATTTTATTTGAAAAAATGGGCTTACCTGTGATCAAAAAGACGAAAACTGGCTATTCAACAGCGGTAGATGTTTTAGAACAACTAAAAGAACAAGCACCAATTGTGGCAGATATTTTAACTTATCGTCAAATTGCCAAAATTCAATCGACCTATGTTGAAGGACTCTTAAAAGTAATTCAGCCAGATAATAAAATTCATACTCGGTATGTACAAACACTGACACAAACAGGACGATTAAGCTCAGTAGATCCTAATTTACAAAACATTCCTATCCGTTTAGAAGAAGGCCGAAAAATTAGAGAAGCGTTCGTACCAAGAGAGGATAATTGGTTGATTTTCTCTTCTGATTACTCTCAAATTGAGTTACGTGTGCTCGCGCATATTTCTAATGATGAGCATTTAAAAGAAGCGTTTGTGGAAGGGCAAGATATCCATGCCAGCACTGCAATGCGAGTTTTCGGTGTTGAAAAAGCAGAAGATGTCACACCTAACATGCGTCGTCAAGCTAAAGCGGTGAATTTTGGAATTGTCTATGGTATCAGTGATTATGGCTTGTCTCAAAACTTAGGCATTACTAGAAAGCAAGCGCAACAATATATTGACACCTATTTTGAAAAATATCCAGGCGTGAAGCAGTATATGGAAGAGATAGTCCGCGATGCCAAAGACAAAGGCTATGTGGAAACATTGTATCATCGCCGTCGTTATTTAAGTGATATTAATTCAAGAAACTTTAATCTACGTTCGTTCGCTGAACGTACAGCGATTAATACACCGATTCAGGGAAGTGCCGCAGATATTTTAAAAATTGCGATGATTGAAATGGCGCGTCGTTTAAAAGAAGAAAAATTACAAGCGACAATGTTATTACAAGTGCACGATGAATTAGTTTTTGAAGTACCAGAATCAGAATTAGAACAATTAAATCAACTCGTCAAAGAAGTGATGGAGCACGCAGTTTCCTTACATGTGCCACTTATCACCGATAGCAGTTGGGGAAAAACATGGTATGAAGCAAAATAATAGCTTACCCATTAAGAACGATGAATAAAATAAGGATAAGTAGGATCTGGACGTTGATATCTAAGCGTTCAGACCTCTTTATATAAAGGAGCAAAAATAATGCCAGAATTACCAGAAGTAGAAACAGTGCGAAAAGGACTTGAAAAACTTGTTGTAGGAAAAACCATTCAAGAAGTCATTGTTTTTTGGCCAAGAATTATTGAATCACCAGAAGTTGATGTATTTCAAGGTCAATTAGCTGGTCAAACGATTGAAGGGATTGAGCGAAGAGGAAAATTTCTGATTTTTAAATTGTCTGATAATGATATGATTTCTCACTTACGGATGGAAGGAAAATATGAGTTTCATCAGGCTGATGATGAAATTGCCAAACATACCCATGTAATGTTTACTTTTACAGATGGCACGCAATTACGTTATTTAGATGTACGGAAATTTGGGCGTATGACATTGGTTCCTAAGAATCAAGGTCATCAATATAAAGGGATTTTAGCTTTGGGGCCAGAGCCAACACCAGACGTTTTCCAATTAGCTTCTTTTCAACAAGGCTTGAAAAAGCATCATAAAGCAATTAAGCCATTGCTGTTAGATCAAAAGCTAGTGACGGGCTTGGGGAATATTTATGTAGATGAAGCACTTTGGCACGCGCAAATCCATCCAGAACAACCAGCAGATTCCTTAAAACCTGCGGAAGTTGCTACGTTGTATCAAGCAATTATTGACGTCTTGGCACGCGCTGTTGAAGCAGGTGGAACCACCATCCGCACCTATCTAAACGCGTTAGGAGAAGCAGGGACTTTTCAAGTAGCGTTGAATGTCTATGGGCAAACAGGCTTACCTTGCAATCGTTGTGGTACGCCAATTGTTAAAACAAAAGTGGCACAACGTGGTACGCATTATTGTCCACAATGCCAACAATTGAAAGGTCGTCGATTGAAATGACAAAAGTTTTAGGCATTACAGGAGGGATTGCGACAGGTAAAAGTACGGTTGTTGCTCTTTTTAAAAAAGCGGGTTATCCAATTGTTGACGGCGACATTATCGCCCGCGAAATTGTTGCAAAAGGGCAACCAGCCTTAGCCGCAATCGTTGAAACTTTCGGACCAGAAATAGTATTAACAACTGGTGAATTGGATCGGAAAAAATTAGGACAATTAATTTTCGCTAATCCTCAAAAAAGAGAGCTATTAAATGAAACGTTGAAACCTTTTTTAAGAAAAGAAATTTTACGTCAAATTGAAGAAGCTAAAAAGAAAGCCGCCCTTGTTATTGTTGATATTCCTCTGCTTTATGAAGCTCATTATGAGGCGATCATGGATCAAGTTGCTGTGGTATATGTACCAGAAAAGATTCAAAAAGAGCGTCTGATGGCCCGAAACCAATTAACAGAAGAAGAAGCGCAACAACGAATTGCTAGCCAATGGCCGATTGAAATGAAAAAAGAACGAGCAGATATCGTGTTTGATAATCAAGGAACTAGAGAAGAAACGGAACAACAAGTGAAGAAGTGGCTAGAGGAACAAACTGGAAAGAAGTGAATATTTTTTTTATGGCGTAAAATGTTTTGAAAATTTCAGAAAAAACAGTGAAAGTCTTTGTTTTTATTAAAGAATGGCAAAGATTCAACTAAGAACCAGTTCTAAAGACCTAGTAATAGCGCAATTTCATGTTATAATATAGGCAACAAAAATTATACAGAATAGAAGAGGTGAACGTTATGCGTTGTCCAAGATGTCATCATAATAATTCCCGTGTTATTGATAGCCGTCAAGCAGATGATGGACGTGCAATTCGCCGTCGTCGTGAATGTGAAAATTGCAGTTATCGGTTCACTACATTTGAAAGAATTGAAGCGGCGCCATTACTTGTAATCAAGAAAAATGGGGATCGTGAAGAATTTAATCGTGATAAAATTTTGCGTGGGCTCATTCGCTCTGCGGAAAAAAGACCCGTTGCTATGGAACAAATGGTTCAAATTGTCGATAATGTTGAAAATCGAGTGCGTAGTTTAGGGGAAAATGAAGTCTCTACAACGCTTATCGGTGAATATGTGATGGAAGATTTAGTCAATCTAGATGAAATTGCCTACATCCGCTTTGCGAGTGTTTATCGACAATTCAAAGATATGAGCGTGTTTTTGAAAGAGTTACAGGACATTGTCGACAAAGCAAAATCTTCTTCTCCTGACTCAGAAAATTAAAAAGGAGGTCTTTCTTTGAAAGGAAATCGGCAAAGAATCCAACCAAAAAATATTTTTCAAGCGGTTATTGATTCACCGCTTTCTGATCAAGAGAAAGAGGTTTTAACCTTTTTATATCAACCAATTGTCGGCGCCAATGCGTTTAGTTTATATTGGCTTTTGTTATCTGAAACAACAGACTCAGAGGAGAATGGCTCGCTGTTTCATGCAGATTTAATTAGTTTGCTGGACTTGAGTTGTCAACAATTAGAAGAAGCTTGCTACAAATTAGAAGGCATTGGGTTGCTAGAAACGTATAAAAAAACAGATCGGGAATTAGGAGATTGTTATTTATATTATTTAAAAGCACCTGAAACAGCCGCTCGTTTTTTTAAAGATGAAGTGTTAGCTTTAGTGTTATTTAATCGGGTTGGACAACGGAAATTTGATCAATTAGTGCAAAAGTTCCAACCGCATCCTACTAAAACAGAGGGCTATCAAAATGTTTCCGCTAGCTTTCAAGAGGTTTATGCCTTTAAAGAAGAACAAATTGTTTCCGAAGCGAACCGATTGACAACGATTCAAGAAACTTTTTCTCAACAAGAAAAATCGAAGAAAATTTCTGTATCAACGGATTCTTTTGATTGGCACTATTTTGTGGAAGGTTTGCACCGTTTAGGTTTACAACTGCCTGAAGATGAGGCTAGTTTTCAAGAAGAAGTCTATGTTTTTCATCAATTATATGGCATCAATGAGTTAGATATGGTAGACTTTGCTTCGAAATCATTTGACTATTATACAAGTCGAATTTTGCCTAAGGAATTAGTGCGAACGATTCATCAAGCGTTTGATCCTGATAAAAAACCACAACCAACAAACGTAGTGACAAACAAGCAAGTACAATTGACGGTGGAAGAGCAACAAACGTATCGATATAACGCATTAAAAATGAATGGTTTTTCTGAACTGGATATTCAAATGATTATGGATAGTGAAAAGAATCCGCCTATTCAATATTTAGAAGCTTTAAAAAATAGTCGAGGCGGCTATACGACACCACAAGAACGTTCATTAGTGAAATATTTGGTTGCCAAATCAGGCTTACCGACTAGTGTGATTAATATTTTGATTAACTATGTTTACAATATTCAACAACAACCGACTTTAAAAGCGGAGTATGTGAATCGAATTGCGAATGAATGGGGACAAAGTGGCATTCATTCACCAGAAAAAGCAATTGAACATGTCAGAGAATTGGCAAAACAAAGCCAAACCAAACAAAAACAGCGACAACAAAATTATTCAGGGAAACGCCAAACTGTTCGACAAGAGCGATTGCCAGAATGGGCAGATCAGCCAAACGATGAAACAAAACTTTCCCCAGAAGAACAAGCCGAGTTAGATCGACAAATTCAAGAATTTTTAAACCAAGGAGGTGACCAATGATGGAAGACGTAGGAAAAGAAATGTCAAAAATTATCCAGAAGCGTGACATCAATGAACGATATGAAGAGCTGGTTAACGAAGTATTGAAAGATCAAGATGTTCAAGCCTTTATACAAGCAAACCGAGAGCGTTTAACCGATGAAGATATTCGTAAAAGTTATGCTAAGCTGTATGAATTTGTTCAAGAAAAAAAGAAATTTCAATTAAACGATCCAGCAATGATTGCCCCCGGCTATGAGCCAAGATTAATGTTGAATTTTCATTACATTGATGTAACGTATGTCCCAACGGCTGATTTAATCGCCCGTCAGAAGGAAGAAGAAATTCGTAATCGAGTAAGGGCAATGGACATGCCAAAAGATGTCCGAGAAGCAAATTTACGAGATTTCGATCCATCTTCTCAAGGTCGAGCCAAAGCGTTAGCAGAAGCAATGCAATTTTTAAGAGAATATCCTGCGACACCAAAAGAATTTCATAAAGGGCTCTATTTACAAGGCCCCTTCGGTGTAGGAAAATCTTTCTTATTAGGTGCGATGGCTAATGCTTTAGCAGAACGTGGATTTACTACGACAATTGTTCATTTTCCAACATTTACAGTAGAAATGAAGCAAGCCATTGGTCGCGATCAAGTTGGTGAAAAGCTCGATGCAGTAAAAAAATCCCCTATATTAATGATTGATGACATTGGTGCGGAATCCATGACTAGTTGGATTCGTGACGACGTTTTAAGCGTAATCTTGCAATACCGAATGCAAGAACAATTAGTTACTTTTTTCTCTTCCAATCTAGATTTAAAAGCTTTAGAAGAGCATTTAACCGTGACGCAACGAGGAGAACAAGAGCCGCTAAAAGCCAGACGAATTATGGAACGTGTGCGTTATCTGTCAAAAGAGATTACGATGACAGGAAATGATCGACGAAACGGTTAAAGCAATCCTTTTATTTTTATGGATTGCTTTTTTTCTTGCGCTTGAAGATGTAGCGTAAGTTTCGCAAAAACAAGTACTTTTGTGTACACTGACAATAAAGAAGTGAGGAAAAGAGGCGTAACAATGAAGAGAAAACTTTGGATTTTTATTGGGGTATTCGTGGTGCTTCTGGGAGGATATTTTCTTTTGTTTAGAGAAAAATCCTATAAAGTAGAGGTGGAAAAAGTGAATCCAAAAATTCAACGCTTAATGTCGACAGACAAACAACATTTTTTAACAAAACATGAATTTCACACAAAAGAAACCGCTGAACGCAAAGATTTGTTGAAGTTTTTTATTGAAACCCGGCTCAAAACAGACGGCGGTTTTTTAACCAACTATTTACCAGATGCTGAACGCAAAGATGTCGCCACAGGACATGAGTTGCTAAGTGAGTCTTCGGGTCTATATTTGCGTAATTTAGCTTTTGATACGCAGGGACGTTTTGATAATTTTTACAAGCAGACGAAAGACACCTTTTACGACGGCGTCCAATTTAGTTACCGAATTGACGAGCAAGGCAATAAGTACAATGTCAATGCCTCGATTGATGATTTACGGATCATTCGTTCATTAATTGAAGCAGGGGGGCATTTTAAAACAGATCAGTACGATCAAGAAATTAAAAAATTAGGCAAGAGTTTTATGAAAACCTCTATGAAAGATAATATTCTAATTGATTTTTACGATAGTAAATCAAAACAACAGTCTTCAGAAACTTCTTTGTTTTATATTGACTTAATTACGCTGGGTTATCTATACAAAGAATTTGGGATTTCAGCAGACTACTTGCAGTATCATTACCAATTAATAGATGATGGCTATATTTCTGATGATTTACCTCTTTATCAAACGAAGTTTAATCATCAAACAAATAAATACGAAAACAACGGAACACTTAATATTATTGAATCTTTATTAACGATTGTCCATTTAAGTGAAGTGGGTATGGCGAAGCAGACTAGTATTGATTTTGTGCGAAAACAAGTTCAGCAAGGAACGCTTTTTAACTCGTATGATTTAAATGGATCGCCCGTGGATAAAAATCAATCTGCAGCTAGTTATGCGATAGCGGCTTTAATTGGTGTTGCCGAAAATGACAAAGAGTTGTATCGTGCGGCAATTACAGTACTTAATAATTTTCAAATTATGGATTCAAGCAGTCCGATTTATGGAGGATTTGGTGATAAAGTTACGAAACAAGTCTATTCCTATAATAACTTAATGGCTCTTTTGGCCTATGATTTCTAGATGAGGTGAAAGCATGGAAAAGATCAAAAAATACATGAACTCGGCTTTTGAATGGTTGAGTCGTTATATTTCTCCAAGTCTTTTGGCCGTTTTAGGGATTGGGTTAGTGACAAGCATTTTGTTATTCGTTTATCCGATTAATGGCTTGGGAGATAATGGCGAGTATTTTCGTGTGTTAAATTCAAATAGTCTTTATCGTGTCAATGGTGATAGCTACGACAATGTGGCCTATTTTGTTAAGGACTTTTCAATTATGCGTTATTTTAATGAAACAACGACGCACTTTGTTTCCACTCAACAATTTTTCATCACCATTGCCATTTGGCTTAATAAACTTTTTTATAGTCAAACACTTTTCGATATTCGTTTCTTAGGTTTCGTTTATCTTAGTTGTTTTTTAGTGTCAATTTATATTCTGGTACGAGGCTTAACCGAAGGCGTATCTTTGAAAAAAAGTTATCTTATCTCCTTGTTGGTTATTTTCATCTTGGGGGATACCTCCTATACGATTTATTTTAATTCCTTTTATACAGAAGCGACGAGTTTTTTACTTTCTGTGAGTGTCTTAGCATTTTCAGTCTATTTTTATCGGGTGACGAAACCACGAACTTGGCTCAGAAGAATAGTTTTGGTTATCTTGGCACAAGCAGTAGTACTTTTAATAGGGACAACACGCCAAGAATATTTGCTGATTATTGGCGTAATTATTGCTGGATTAGGATTTTTTGTCTACTTGTCACAACGTTACCAACGATTGTCAATGACGGCCTTTTTAATTGCGTTGATTGGTTTTACAACGTTAGCGGCTTTTATCGTTCCTAACGATATCTATGAACGTGATGTCTACCACAGTATGACGCGCGGTGTAATGAAGGATAGTAAGGTTCCAGATAAACGGATGTCAGAGGGCGGAATCAACCCGCAATATGGGTTGCAAAAGGGACGTTCCTACTTTGAAGAATACAGTCCTGTATCACCAACTTCTGAACAAATGAAAAAAGATTTTTTTGATAAAACGAGTTTTGGATGGGTGTTATTGAATTATTTAAATTATCCATCTGAATTATGGCAAGGACTGAATTCAGCGGTCCCAAATGTTTACTTAGTAAAGCCGAATAATGTGGGGAATTTTGAGAAAACGACGGGGCGTGCACCGCTGGAACAATCTAAATTTTTTATGGTGTATAACCGTATTAAAGCCAGTTTTTTCCCTAAAAACTTTGCTTTCTATCTATTATTAGGCGTGATTCTGTTTGGTTTATATGGCGTTGGTTTATACAGAGGACTCAAGAGAAACGAACCCAGATTAGTTTTTCGCTTCTTTTTAATGACAGGAATTTATCTAAATTTATTAGTTGTTTTCATTTCAACAATTATTATTGATGGGGATAGTGACTTAGTACGTCATTTGTTTTTAGTCTCAGTATTTTTAGATTTTCTCTTGTTACAAATTGTTTCTGATGTTATTGGTAAACGAATGTGGCAAGATACAACACCACAAGTCATTGGGGAGGTAGAGGGAATTGAAAAATAAACAATATCTTATTGGCTGGGTGTGTTTCTTACTCTTTTTCGTTTTTTGTGGCTTTGCCAAACCGGCGCTGGCTGCACCAAGTAAACATGTCTTACTTGTCTATGACAGCTTGAATATTGCTGGGAAAAAAGAAAATGATGTGGATGCTTTACAACGAGTGTTGACGAGTTTTGGAGTAGAAGTTCAGAGTGTGGCGGTATCAGATTATGTACCTGGCGAATTGCTAAATGATGGCTATGACAGTTTGATTTCTATGGTGAATTGGCCTGAACAAGCCGGCGTTATTGCCTCTGATTTTCTAGCAGATCGAGTTCATTTTAAAGGCAAACAATTACACATTGGTCGAAACATGCGTGACGATGAAAAACAATATTTTAGCGGTACGTGGAAAGAATTAAGTCATCGTCAATATCGGTTAGAAGATGAAAAAAACCGTTTTTCTCAAGTATTGCCTTTTCAAGATCAATCAGTTGTGCTGGAAAATACGCAAGGTCAGACGGTTGGCCGATTAAAAACACAAGAATTAGCACCAGAAGAATATCCATTTGGTGTAATTGAGAATGGGCATGCTTTTCTACCAATGTTTGAACGCAAAGGCGCTGTTTTTTTAGAAAGCTTAGACGTAATTAGTCAATGGCTGGAAAGTGAAAAAATGTCACGGCCGTTTTTGACGATTTCTGATTTTAACCCGTTAAGAGATATGTCTGTGGCAATCTATTTGCAAGAAGAATTAGTTAAAACCACGTATCCTTATATTTTATCCAGTACGAGCGTTTCACAAAACAATACGATTTTACCTTATAAACTATTTACGAATGCGTTACGTGCGTTTGCTTCGACGGGGGTTATTTTCTTAGAAACACCGGTCGTTAACAATGTTGATTTAAATGACCAACGTGCTTTGAAACAATTGATGGAGCAGCAGATTAGTTTATTGGTCGACAGACATGTCTATCCAGTAGGCATTTCTGCTCCAGGATACTGGAATCAAGACCTTCAATACCAAGAGGATGGTCTAGCAATTAGTGATACAGTGATTCTAAGAGAAAATCCGCCGATTGAACGCGTTTTTTATCGGAACCAAACGGGAGAATCAATCACTTATAAGAATGCTTTGTTTGATTTACCGTATGATTATTTATCGGGGATTGAATGGACGGATAAAGATAATCCGAATGACTATCGATTTCCAATGCCGACTACCATTAGTTTTTCATTTCCAAATTCTAAAAAAGAAGTGGATCATCTAATTCAAGAAGTCAAGGAAGCACCAATAGTGTTTAGTGTTTCAGAAGCGGATCAACATTTCACTGTTCAAACACAAACGCAGAAAATCGAATTTCGGAATAATCGGTTCTTCTTAAACAATCAAATTGTCAATGGTTTGGCTGATACAGGGGCCTCAACAGTTGAAAAACAACGATTTACAGGGTTATTTTCATTCTTTTTTAGCATCACAAATAATATTTTAGTTGGCGTTGTTACACTGACTTTAATCATCCTGATTATTTTGTTTATGATTGGACGAAAGAATTATCGGTCGAAATATATTAATAAGGAGGAAGACAAATGACCATTGCTGACATTGTAATGTTAACAGCAACTATCATTATTTGGAGTCTACTAATTGTAAATATTCTCTTAGTTATTTTTGGCTATGTTTATTATTTAAAAACAGATCCTGTCGCACCACCACCTGTAGAGGACGAAGACGCGCCGTTTGTTTCAATTATGGTGCCGGCCCATAATGAAGGAATTGTCATTGTGCGAACAGTTGAAGCGTTATTGAATTTTAATTATCCGCAAGATCGCTATGAAATTATTGTGATTAATGACAACTCAAGTGATAATAGTGCCGAGCTTTTAGCTAACGTCCAAAAAAAGGCGGTTAATCGAAATTTGCAGATTATTAATACAGACAATATAACAGGTGGTAAAGGTAAGTCTAATGCCTTAAACATTGGTTTCAAGCAAGCCAAGGGGGACGTGATTGCCATTTATGATGCGGACAATACACCTGAACCGAATGCACTCCGTTATTTAGTTGGAGAGTTAATCGCTAGTGAGGAATACGGCGCGGTTATTGGTAAATTTAGAACGAGAAATCGCAATGCAAGCTTGTTGACACGCTTTATTAATATCGAAACACTGGCCTTTCAATGGATGGCACAAGCCGGTCGTTTTCAATTATTTAAGTTATGCACGATTCCTGGCACAAATTTTATTGTTCGTCGTAGTATTATTGAAGCCATTGGCGGCTGGGATGACAAAGCGTTAGCCGAAGATACAGAAATCAGCTTTCGCATCTATATGATGGGCTATAAAATTAAGTTTTAACCAAAAGCAGTGACGTGGGAGCAAGAGCCACAAACTTTGTCAGTTTGGTTCCGACAACGGACGCGATGGGTCAAAGGCAATATTTATGTCATTGTTAAAAATGCTAAATTATTGTTTAATCCTAAAGCGAGTCGGATCCGTTTTGATATTTTATATTTCTTGTCCATTTATTTTCTCTTAATGACATCGCTCGTTTTGTCAGACATCATGTTAGTTTTATCAATGTCTGGTTACTTAACAACGACCCTGCAAGGATTTAGCAATTCCTTGTGGTTGTTAGCGATTTTGTTATTTATTTTCAGTACTTTTGTCAGTATTACAACCGAAAAAGGCGAAATGACTTTAGAGAATATCTTAATTATTGCCTTGATGTATATTACATACAGTCAGATGTGGCTAGTAGTCGCCGCTTATGGCATGGTGATGTATATTAAAGAAAATGTTTTTCATAAACAAACACAAACAAAATGGTACAAAACTGAACGATTTAAATAAGGAGGAAACGTGCAATGAAACAAAAAACAGTCACTTTAATAGGGTTGTTCTTTCTGGTAATTCTGATTGGTATCGCAAGTCCGACCGTATACGCCGAAAACAAAGAACAAGACAACCATACCTTTACACAACCTTTTCAAAATAAAACAATCTCTTTAACAGGTACTTCTGTCCGTAGCACCATGTATTTTACAAAAATTGATTATTGGGACGTAAAAAAAGCATCATTCAATATGACCTACCAAATCACACAATTAAAAAATAATCAGACCTCAGATTTAACTGTGGCAGTTAATGGTGTGAAGTTTTATTCTTGGCGTCCTGAAAATACGACTGGTATTCAACAAAAGACGATTGAAATCCCTTTGGAACTGATTAAAGAGACAAATACATTGACTGTTGAAGGCCAAATTATTAATCAGTCAGGAAACGACATGTATAATTTAATTGAAACTCCGGCAAATTGGTTAACGATGTATGAAGGATCTAACGTAAACTTCCAATACGATTTACAATTACCAGAGAATACAATTCATTCTTTTTATAATCATTTTGTGGGAGCAGACACGATTGCGAATAAACACAGTGTTATTTTGACACCAGAAAATGCATCGGAAAAAGAATTAGCTGCAGCGACCCATGCGTTAGCTGGTGCTGCTCGTTTGATTACTACCTCAGAAGAATTGTTGCCAATGGCTTCTTTGAACAAAGAACAGTCAGCACCCTATCAGTTGATTATTGCCAGCTATGATAAATTACCAGATCAGTATAAAAGTCAAATTGATAGCAAACGTGTGGAGGACCAGGCTGTCTTAAAATTTTTCAATCAACCAGATAAGCATGTTTTAGTAGCTACTTCTAAAGATGAGGACTTACTTGTTCGTGCGGGACGTTATTTAGCCAATTATGAATTAATGACCCAAACAGATAAAGAAGAGACAACAGTTGATGAGAATACCGATACGTT
Organism: Enterococcus sp. DIV1937; assembly: GCF_050535975.1. Classification (NCBI taxonomy): domain Bacteria; kingdom Bacillati; phylum Bacillota; class Bacilli; order Lactobacillales; family Enterococcaceae; genus Enterococcus; species Enterococcus sp. DIV1937. Next base: position 669,717 of record NZ_CP172909.1, read on the forward strand.
TAGTTCAACTTTAGAATTTGATGGAAATTATCCATTAACATCAACGGGGGACAAACTAGAAGGGGCCTATCACCAAGAACAAACGTACTTTGTCAATTTACCAGTGGATCGAAACAATGCCAATGGAAGTCGCGTGCATTTACATTTTAAATACGCTGAAAACTTAGATTTTGATTCTTCTTTAGTGACGGTCTATGCCAATGATAAACCAATTGGCAGCAAGAAATTAACCGCTGCTCGTGCGAACGGTGATGAATTAAATCTCGAATTTCCAAAGAACTTAGAAATTGCTGATAGTTTTGTTTTAAAAGTTGCTTTTGATTTGAATGTTAAATCACCAGAAGTTTTGCGAAATGGTCAGACTCCATGGGCCTTTATTGAAAATAATTCGAATGCGTTTATTCAAACAGAAGAACTTAATGACATATTATTTAACAACTATCCGAACATTTTTATCAGAAGCCGTTCTTTTGCTGATTTAGCGATTTTATTACCAGAAAAAATGGACGATAACTATTTTAAAGTGTTGACCAATTTATTTAACTTAATTGGTAATTATGCCGAAAGTAATGTCGGTGAGATTACGTATTATAAAAAAGCGCCTAAAAATACGGCATTAGAAAATCATAACTTGATTATTTTTGGTACGCCTAAGGATAATCCGATGATTCGTAAGTTAAACGATCAGTTGTATTTCCATTATGATAAGGACTTCACACGTTTTGTTTCAAACGAGAAACTGAGCATTGAAAAAGATTATGGTAAACAAATCGGTACGGCGCAGTTAATGTTTTCTCCATATAATGCGAAAGCCGCGGCGTTAATCTTAACAGGAGCTAAATCACAAGGTGTCTTTTTAGCCTCTACACAAGTGAATACAGAGAAGAATACTTCTATGTACAAAGGAGATGCCATTGTGGTCGATCCGAACTATCGTCGCTATGATTATCGTTTCAAAAAACGTGTAAGCAACGTCAGCAACGAATCATTAGGTAAACGAATTGTCAATAATCATAAATTAATGATTTATCTATTTGTCTTCTTAATTGGTATGACTATTATTGGATTAAGTGCGTTCTTCATCGTGAAGAAGAATTTGAAAGGTGGGGAATAGAGTGAATCAAAAACGAGTGACCTTACTTTTGGATTTAACTTTGTTGGTAGGAATTGTTTTGGTTGTCGGCACAACCATCTTTATGGCCTTAGGAACGAATGATTTCTTTGTGGACTTAAGTTGTCTATTAATTTCAGTTATCTTAATTATCGTTACCTATTTTGTAGGAATTACAGCGGGGTTAACATTTTCGCTTATATTTATTTTTCTACAATTGACTTATGTTGTATATCAGTATGTCTATCATGATTTGTTTAGCTATGGCTCATTATTTTGGCTAATCATGCCGCCGCTCTACTGTTTAACAATCTATGCAGTGACTTATCAAATTCGTACGATTGAAGAAGAAAATATTCGCTTACGTAAAGAAACTTCACGGTTAAATGCGTTAGATGCAGTAACTAATTTAAGAACAGCAAAAATGTACGAGGAAGGATTCGATTTATTTTCTGATATTTCTACACGTTATGAAGCGCCGTTATATTTAGTCGTGATCCGAGTGGCCTATTGGGAAAGTATTCGTAACTTATTAAGTCCTGAACAAAAGAATGAATTGCTACAAATCGTGACAGCGGCGATTAAAGAGACAACGGATGATCGCTTCTTACCATACTTTATCGACGGCACACCGCCGACTTGGGCGTTATTAATTTTCCGCGATGGGGATGACGGATACACTACTAGAAAAGAATTCAAACAACAAGCTCAAGAGAAATTTGCCCATTCTGAAACCTTAAGGAATATTACTTTGACATTACAAGTTTCCTATACCAAATATGATCCTGCCGAATTTAACAACGCTTCAGAATTTTTAGGGGATGGAATTAATTCTCTTCAATATGATGTTTAAAAAGGAGGCAAACAAATGACTGAAAAACTTGCTGTTTTTACAGGGAAATTAGCAGATGCTGGTGTGTTAAATGAGACGCAGCCATTGTCAATGCGATTACATTTAGAAAATATCCAAGCAGAAAGTGATCCAGAATCCATTGTTCCCTTATTTTCTCATGGGGTAATTTTAAACATACTTGTTGAACAGTTAGAGGAAAGTATCCCACTGTCTCACTTGAAAAAAGGGACCAAAGTCCGTTTCACAGTCGTGGGCTTGCCGCCGATGACTATGTCAATTCCACCGCATGTTGGTGGGCAAGCGATTGAATTGATAGAAGAAATCTAAAAAGCTTCTGCATTAGCTATGATTATTAGCTAATGCAGAAGCTTTTTTTATTCAAAGGTCATTCTTTCAATTCGATCGAACGCTTCCTTTAATAAATCTAAATTTTGTGTTGCGGCTAAACGAATGTACTCATCGCCCGTTGTTTCACCAAATGCTTTTCCGGGAATCACTAATACTTGTGTCTCTTTTAAAAGCTTTTCCACAAAAGGGACGGAAGTTAGTCCAGTTTTTTGAATATTAATGAAGGCGTAAATACTTCCTTTGACTGGATGAAGCGAAAGGAAAGGAATCTTTGCTACTCGCTGGGCCACATACTCTAAACGTGTTTGGAACACTTCAACGATTGGGTCTACAAATTCGTCAAAATGTTGTAACGCATAGATTCCTGCTTGCTGTGACAACGTAGGCGCAGAATACGTAACGCCTTCATTAATTAATTTGGCTACTTCGTTAATATAGTCTGGGGCAATCATATAACCAATACGCCAACCAGTCATTGCAAAGGCTTTTGAAAAGCTACCAAAAGTGATAGTATTTTCTGGAGCAAACGTAGCCATGGGAGTAAACGTTTCTTGGAAACAAAAGGCTTCATAAACTTCATCTGAAAGAATGTATAAGTTGTGTTCAATCGCTACCTGTGCAATTTCTCTGAAAGTTTCTTCAGAGAAAACAGCGCCTGTCGGGTTATTCGGTGAATTAAGAATAATCGCTTTGGTTTTAGGCGTGATTTTTTCTTTCAAAAGAGCTACATCAATTTGGAAACCATCTTCTTCATAGGTTGGCAAAAAGACCGGAACGCCATCTGCTAAAAGAACTTGGTCTTTATAAGGAGAGAAATAAGGTTCATGAATAATCACTTCATCTCCAGGATTTAGAATCACTTGTAAGGCAAGGTACATTCCGTGCAGAGCGCCAACTGTGGCCCGGACTTGATTCGGTTGAAAAGATAATTGATAATGTGACTGATAAAACTGAATGACCGCCTCAATGAATGCCTCGCTACCATCAGAAGCGGTATATTTTGTATGCCCATTTTTGGCATCGTTAGCTGCTTGTTCGATAATCCGCTCATCGGTAATTAAGTCAGGGTCACCAATCGATAAATCGATTAAATTTGGGGTCTTTTTCGCCAATGTTGCAATATCCATGAGTAAATTTTCAGTAGGTTGTTGGTAACGTGTTGCGATATTCTTGCGATCCATACCAGGTGCTCCTTTTTATAAAACTTTTCTTAGAAAATCTTGTGTTCTTGGGTTTTGTGGCGCATCAAAAATTTCTTCAGGTGTGCCTTCTTCTTGAATAATTCCTGCATCCATAAAAATGACACGGTCCGCGACTTCTTTTGCGAAGCCCATTTCGTGGGTAACCACCACCATTGTCATCCCTTCAATAGCTAAATTTTTCATAACGGATAGCACTTCGCCCACCATTTCAGGGTCTAAGGCAGAAGTTGGTTCATCGAACAGCATCACGTCAGGGCGCATGGCTAAAGCACGAGCAATCGCTACCCGTTGTTGTTGCCCACCAGAAAGTTGAGCGGGATAATTTTCTTTTTTATCTGATAAACCAACTTGTTCCAGTAAAGAAAGAGCATGTTCTGTGGCTTCAGCAGCGGCTTCTTTTTTTACTTTAACAGGACTAATCGTTAAGTTTTCCAAGACATTTTTATGCGGGAAAAGATTGAAATTTTGGAATACCATTCCCATTTTTTGACGAAGTTGATCAATGTTGGTATTTTTATCTAATAAATTTTTTCCTTCAAATTCAACGCTGCCACCAGTTGGTGTTTCTAATAAGTTCAAGCAGCGTAAAAAAGTACTTTTACCACTACCAGAAGGGCCAATAATTACGACAACTTCACCAGCTTCAATTTCTAAGTCAATTCCTTTAAGTACTTCATTTTTTCCGAATGTTTTCTGTAAGTTTTTAATGTTAATCACTAGTACTCATTCTCCTTTCAGCAACACCTAATAGACGCGAGATAGTAAAGGTTAGGACGAAATAAATTAACGATACAATTAAGTAAGGTAAGAAGGGTTTAAAACTTGCTCCTTGAACGTTGCCAGCTTGGAAAATTAGTTCTGAAACACCAATGACTGAAACAACGGAAGATTCTTTAATTACTGTAACAAATTCATTGCCTAACGCTGGTAAAATATTTTTAATAGCTTGTGGGAAAATGATGTATCGCATTGCTTGGTTTTGATTCATTCCCAAAGAACGAGCAGCTTCCAGTTGTCCTTTATTAACTGCCTGAATACCAGCACGAATAATTTCTGCTACATATGCACCACTGTTTAAAGAAAGGGCAATACAACCAGCTGCTACTTTTGATAAGTCTAAACCAAGAACGCCTGTCCCGAAATAGACAATAAAAATTTGAACAAGCAAAGGAGTGCCACGAACATATTCAATATAAGCAATGGCAATGCCACGTAAAATTTTGGAATTGGCTAACTTCATTAAGGCAAGTAATGCCCCTAAAATGGCACCAAACAAAACACCAATGAAAGCTAGGAAAATGGTATAGCCCGCACCGTTAAGGTAGAACTTTCCATACTTTTGTAAAAAGCTTTGATCTTTTTGGAACATTAATTGATTGGCTTCTTTTTTATAACCGTCCATTAATTTTTGATCATTAATTTGTTTAATAGAGGCATTTACTTTCTCCGTCAAAACAGGCGCATCTTTAGGAAAAGCAACGGCAGTATCTTTTGAGCCTTTTTCAAAGGTAACATCAGCAAAAGCTAAATCCTCATTTTGAGAAACATAGGCTTCGCCAACCGGTTCTTCCATAACGACTGCATCTAATTTATTATTTTTTAGATTCATAATTAAATCTGGAATTTTTTGAAGAGAAGTAGGGACAGCACCGGTTAATTCGGTTTTAATTAATTCTTCTTGTGTCGTTTGCTTTTGGGCACCTGCACGAACGCCTTCGAAATCTTTAGTGGAATGAAATTTATCTTTGTCTTCTTTCCGAACAATGACTCTTTGTTGAACGTTCATATATGGTTGAGAAAAAGCCACTTCTTTTAATCGTTCAGGCGTTGGCGACATGCCAGAGATGACCATGTCAATCTTGCCAGTTTTTAAGGCCCCTAACAGAGCATCAAAGCCTAGTTCTTCGATTTTTAATTTAACGCCTAAATCGTCGGCAATTTTTTGAGCAATAGAAATATCAAAACCGACAATTTTATCTTCACCATCTACTTTTGCATGAAATTCATAAGGGGCATAGTCTGCGGATAAGCCGACAACTAGTTCTCCCTTTTGGATGATTTTGTCATAGACTGGATCGGTTTCGGCTGCAAAAGTTTCTTTAATAGGTAATAATGAGAGCAACAAGAATAAAATTGGTAAAATCGTCTGTAGCCATTTTTTACATTTGGTCATTTGCGTAAACTCCTTTTTGTATTATTTTTATAAATATTCAAAAAAAGCGAATAAATGTATAAAAATTTATTGTGTTATGATGTGGTTTATCATATCATAGAATATGTAAAAGGAAAAGTAGTAGAGTTGAAAAAATACAACTTTTTCAAAAAAATTTTCAAAAGTCAAAAATGAAGGGGATTTTCAAGATGGAACAATCATTAATTGTGAGAGGGACACCACAAGAGTATCTTTGCGAAATTGGTTCGTGGGAATTATTAGAAGGACAACTATTATGCAGAAATATTCATCGTGTATTCATTTTACACGGGACTGAGTCATGGCAAGCGGCAAAACCGTATTTTCCGACGTTTCAAAAAGTAACAGCTGTTTTTGAAAACTATGGAGGTGTTTGTACAGATCAACGTGTACAAGAGTTAGAAGCGCAAGTGCTGGACAATCATTTAGAGGCCATCGTCGCTGTTGGTGGAGGAAAAGTGGCCGACTTGGGCAAAGCCTTAGCACACAAAATGGCGTTACCGGTAATTATTTTGCCCACTTTAGCAGCTACTTGTGCACCGTGCACGCCATTGAGTGTAATGTATCGAGAAGATGGAGCAATGGAACGGTATGACGTTTTTCCGCAAGCAAACGCTTTGGTGTTGGTAGAACCAAGAGTGTTATTGCATTCGCCTCGGTCCTTAATGGTGGCAGGTATTGGGGATACATTAGCTAAATGGTACGAAGCAGATGCGATTATTTCGCAGTTAGACGTCCAAGTGTTACCTATTCAAGTTTCTCATTTTGCCGCGGAAAAATGCCGCGATATTTTGTTAAATGAAAGTATCAATGCTTTAAAAGCGATGGAAGAGCAACAATTAAATCAATCGTTTATTGATGTCATCGAAACGAATTTAATTATTGGTGGAATGGTGGGTGGCTTTGGCGATGATTATGGTCGGACAGCAGGTGCCCATTCCATTCATGATGCACTAACTTTGCTGCCAGCTAGCCATCGACAATTGCATGGAAACAAAGTGGCGTATGGTGTGTTTGTTCAATTAGCCATTGAAGAGAAATGGCAAGAAATCGCTGAATTGATTCCTTTCTATCACCAACTAGGTTTGCCTATTTCTTTAAAAGAAATGGAGATGGACTTAACTGAAGCCGAGTATCAAGAAGTAGCAGAACGTGCTTGTATAGAAGGCGAAACGATTCATTATATGAAACAAAAAATTACCCCTGAAATTGTGAAAACAGCGATGCAAGATTTAGAAAAATATACAGCGACAAAATAAGTGCCAAACAGCAACTAGCTCATTTGAATTATTTGAACTAGTTGCTGTTTTTTAAGGATCCTTTTTTGAAAAAAGAAACCTTGAGAAATCCTTGCAAATTCAATAAAAAAAAAGTATGATGATGGGAGGACAAATTATAGTAGAAAGTAGGGAAATGAATGACGGAACCAGCCATTCGTTATCGTTTAATCAAAAAAGATAAACACACAGGTGCGCGTTTAGGTGAATTAATTACTCCTCACGGCACATTTCCAACACCAATGTTTATGCCGGTAGGTACACTTGCGACAGTTAAAACAATGTCACCAGAAGAATTAAAAGAAATGGGTGCCGGTGTTATTTTAAGTAATACTTACCATTTATGGTTACGCCCAGGTGAAGATTTAGTCGAAGAAGCAGGCGGTTTACACAAATTTATGAACTGGGATCAACCTATTTTAACTGATTCAGGTGGCTTCCAAGTCTTCTCATTAAGTGATATGCGGAAAATCGAAGAAGAAGGTGTGCATTTTAGAAATCATTTAAATGGTTCAAAAATGTTCCTTTCTCCAGAAAAAGCGATCAATATTCAAAATAAATTAGGATCAGATATTATGATGAGCTTTGATGAATGTCCACCATTTGATGAAAGCTATGAGTATGTCAAACGCTCGATTGAACGGACTTCTCGTTGGGCTGAGCGTGGCTTAAAAGCCCATGCGAATCCTGATAGACAGGGATTATTCGGTATTGTTCAAGGTGCGGGATTTGAAGATTTACGTCGTCAAAGTGCCAAAGATTTAGTGAGTATGGATTTTCCTGGCTATTCGATTGGTGGCTTATCTGTTGGTGAGTCTAAGGAAGAAATGAACCGAGTCTTAGACTTTACGACACCGTTAATTCCTGAAAATAAACCACGTTACTTAATGGGTGTGGGTGCCCCTGATTCATTAATTGATGGAGTGATTCGTGGGATTGACATGTTTGATTGTGTGTTACCAACACGTATTGCGCGCAATGGTACTTGTATGACTTCACAAGGTCGCTTGGTTGTTAAAAATGCCCAATATGCAAGAGATTTTCGTCCGCTTGATGAGAAATGTGATTGTTATGTTTGTCGTAATTATACGCGGGCCTATATTCGTCATTTGATTAAATGTGATGAAACATTCGGAATCCGTTTAACATCGTATCATAATTTATACTTCTTGTTAGACTTAATGAAAAATGTCCGTCAAGCAATTATGGACGACAATTTATTAGAATTCCGACAAGCGTTTTTTGAAGAATATGGCTTTAATAAAGCGAATGCAAAAAGTTTCTAAAAATTAGAGGAAAAAACTAGTTCTTCAAGCATTTTTTTGATACAGTTAGTAGTGTGAATAATGCAGAGTGAGGTGAAACAAATGGGTGGCGGATTTACAATGATTTTTACATTAGTCCTTTTAGGAGGAATGATGTTTTTCATGACACGTTCTCAAAAGAAACAACAGCAAGAACGTCAAAAACAACTAAACGCAATGAAAACTGGCGATAGTGTTGTCACAATTGGTGGTTTACATGGTGTTTTAAGTGAAATCAATGAAAAAACAGTTTTAATCGATTGCGAAGGTATTGTCTTAGAATTTGACCGTGCAGCAATTCGAACTGTAACACCTGGAACTGCCGTTACAAATGATTCAGCAGTAACTAGTGTACCAGTCACAGAAGTTGAAGAGACAGTCACAGAAGAAGTAACTGAAGTTCCTGAAACATCAGATCCTTCAAAAGAAAAGAAAGACTAAACGAATCAACTAATTCATTTAATGGTTAGAGAGAGCGGAACAGGCTTTTCAAAGGCGAAACTGTGACCAGTAGTCACACGAGAAAGCCAATAAGAAGAGATAATTCCTATTCCGCTCGTGTCGTTTATCTTAAAATGTAGGACTAGGAAGGTAGGTCATTTGGACTTACGTCCTAAGTCCTTTTTAACTATTAAGTTTACAAAAAAGGTTCCTTTTTATAGTGTTGGAAGATAGTTAAAAAGTGAGCAATCTTTCGCTTGGTTGGAAGGAGAAGAGCCCATGACAAAGGAAAAATTAAGTTGGTTACAACAAAAAATGCTCAATAAAAGTATTAAAAAGAAGTGCCAAAATTTTCGTGAACTAGGTTATTCTTCCATCAACGAAGAAGATTTATTGACTTATTTACTCACCTATCGTTGGAAAAAACAAACCCATTTATCTGTCAAAGACTGTCGCAAAGACATTCAGAAGGTTAAGCCGAATGAATTTTTTGACTATCAACAATTATTGGCACAGACATCAAAAAATCCTTTAAGGGACTGGCATGATATTGAAGACTTATTCTAGAAAAAAGAATAGGTCTTTTTTTTTGAGATAAAAAAATTATAAATAGTTGTGAAAAATATCACAAAAACTATTTACAAGATTCGTTTTATGTTGTATGATGTGAATGTGAAATAGTTAACAAAGTTTTTTTAAAATGAAACTCTTAGGAGGATGAACATGGTTAAAACAGTAAAAAAAGAAAAGACAGAAACAGTTGATGTTTCATCAATGATTGATGAATTAGCAACAAAAGCGAATGTCGCTTTAAAAGCAATGGAAGATTTTACACAAGAACAAGTAGATCACATTGTCCATCAAATGGCGATGGCGGCGTTAGACCAACATATGCCTTTAGCAAAAATGGCTGTCGAAGAAACTGGCCGTGGAATCTATGAAGATAAAGCAATCAAAAATATGTATGCATCTGAATACATTTGGAATAATATTAAACATGATAAAACAGTGGGTGTAATTAACAAAGACGAACAAACCGGTTTAATGGAAATTGCTGAGCCAGTTGGCGTGGTATGTGGGGTCACACCAACAACAAACCCAACGTCAACAACTATTTTTAAATCACTAATTGCCTTAAAAACAAGAAATCCAATTGTTTTTGCTTTCCATCCTAGCGCACAAAAATGTTCGGCAGAAGCGGCACGTATTGTACGGGATGCGGCGATTGCAGCAGGTGCACCAGAAAATTGTATTCAATGGATTGAACAACCATCGATTGATGCAACATCTGCTTTGATGAATCATCCAGGGATTGCCATTGTTCTAGCAACTGGTGGCGCAGGCATGGTAAAATCTGCGTACTCAACAGGTAAACCAGCACTAGGCGTTGGTCCTGGGAACGTACCAGCTTATATTGAAAAAACGGCTAAAGTAAAACGTGCGGTTAATGATTTAATTGTTTCAAAATCATTTGATAATGGAATGATTTGTGCTTCTGAGCAAGCGGTCATTGTGGATAAAGAAATTTATGCTTCTGTCAAAGCTGAGTTTGAAGCACACAATGTTTACTTCGTGAAACCGAATGAATTACAAAAACTAGAAGATGCAGTGATGAATGAAGGCAAATACGCAGTAAATCCAGCGATTGTCGGTAACTCTGCAGAAAAAATTGCTGAATTAGCAGGAATTAGCGTACCAAAAGGCACAAAAATTTTAGTCGCTGAATTAGAAGGTGCAGGTCCAGAATATCCATTATCAAGAGAAAAATTATCGCCAGTTTTAGCAATGATGAAATCAAACAATGCAGAGCATGCTTTTGAACTATGTGAAGCGATGTTAAACTTAGGTGGTTTAGGACATACAGCAGTAATTCATACAGAAGATGAAGAGTTACAAGTTGCTTTTGGTTTACGTATGAAAGCTTGTCGTATTTTAGTGAATACTCCATCAGCAGAAGGCGGTATCGGTAACATTTATAACGAAATGATTCCATCTTTAACACTTGGTTGTGGTTCATACGGGAAAAACTCTGTTTCTAAAAACGTATCATCCATTAACTTAATTAATATTAAAACGGTAGCGAAACGGAGAAATAATATGCAATGGTTTAAATTACCTCCAAAAATTTTCTTTGAAAAAAATTCTTTACAATATCTACAAAAAATGGAAAATGTTGAACGTGTCATGTTAGTTTGTGACCCAGGTATGGTTCAATTTGGCTATGCAGATATCGTACGTAAAGAGCTACAAAAACGTAAAAATGATGTGAAAATCGAAGTATTTTCTGATGTTGAACCAAACCCATCAACAAATACTGTTTATGCAGGTACCAAAATGATGGTTGATTTCCAACCAGATACAGTGATTGCCTTGGGTGGCGGTTCTGCAATGGACGCGGCGAAAGGCATGTGGATGTTCTATGAACACCCAGATACAGAGTTCTTTGGTGCAAAACAAAAATTCTTAGATATCCGCAAACGGACATATAAAATTGCCAAACCAGAAAAAACACAATTTGTTTGTATCCCAACTACTTCAGGAACTGGTTCAGAAGTTACACCATTTGCCGTTATTACTGATAGTGAAACACACGTGAAATATCCGTTAGCAGACTATGCGTTAACACCAGATGTAGCGATTGTTGATCCACAGTTCGTAATGTCTGTGCCAGCTTCAGTCACTGCAGATACAGGTATGGATGTTTTAACACATGCTATTGAATCTTATGTTTCCGTGATGGCTTCAGATTACACACGTGGTTTAAGTTTACAAGCAATCAAGTTAGTTTTCGATCATTTAGAAAATTCAGTGAAACGTCCAGATATGGAATCTCGTGAAAAAATGCATAATGCATCAACCATGGCAGGGATGGCATTTGCCAATGCATTCTTAGGTATTTGTCACTCTATTGCTCATAAAATTGGTGGGGAATATGGCATTCCACATGGTCGTACAAATGCGATTTTATTACCACATATTATTCGTTACAATGCGAAAGATCCATCAAAACACGCAATGTTCCCTAAATATGATTACTTCCGCGCCGATACTGATTATGCAGACATTGCAAAATTCTTAGGCTTAAAAGGAAATACTACCGCAGAATTAGTAGAAGCTTTAGCAACAGCAGTAGCAGACTTAGGTAAATCAGTCGGAATTGACATGAACTTGAAAGCCCAAGGTGTCTCACAAGAAACATTAGACACAACAGTTGATCGTATGGCAGAACTTGCATATGAAGACCAATGTACAACTGCAAATCCGAAAGAACCATTAATTAGTGAACTAAAACAAATTATCTTAGATGCTTATGTAGGATAAAAGAACTCAAATAAAGAGACCAGAACATTAATGTTCTGGTCTCTTTAACGTTTTGCGAAAACAGTGCTGTCGATACCACGGTTATGACACCAATTAACTAAAACTGGATCGAGGATAAGTGCGGTACTCGTCAATTCTTCTGTCGTCTTTTTTCCTAAAAGAGTATAAAGCATTTTCACTTCTTCTTGCCATTGCTGTACAAGGGCTAGGGTATTTTCTAAACCATTTTTACTCATAAGGGAAGCTAAGATAGTCCCAGCAACTCCCATGCTTTTGGCACCTAAAGCGAGTCCTTTGACAATATCAAGAGAGTTACGCACACCGCCAGAGCCGAGAATAGTTAGTTTCTTTTGCCAATTTTGTGATTCCAGAAGAGAGATGACCGTTGATTGCCCCCAATCATCTAAGAAAGAAAGTTCTCGTTTCTTCCGCCGGGCATTTTCAATTTGTGTAAAACTCGTTCCGCCTTGGCCGCTCACATCCGCTGCTTGAACGCCGATAGAGGTAAGTTTTTCTAAGGTTTCTTGGCTCATGCCAAAGCCAACCTCTTTGACAATGACAGGCACTTCTACGGCCTGTACGATAGCTTCAATCTTGGTTAGCCAATTAGTGAAATCACGATCTCCTTCAGGCATGACCAATTCTTGGGGCACATTTACATGGATTTGTAAGGCATTCGCTTGAAATAAATCAAGCGCTCGCTTTGCTTCTTCCACACCCAAGCCTGCACCAATATTGGCAAAAATGAGTCCATCTGGGTTTTCTTTTCGCATAATTTGATACGTATCCGCTAAACTAGCATCTTTTAACGCTGCCGAGACAGATCCTGTCGCAACTAAAAGGCCAGTTTCTTTGGCAATAATGCCTAATTGCTGATTAATTTCTTTTGCACGCTGACTACCACCTGTCATTGCATTGACATAAAAAGGTTGGGGAAGCTGAAAAGAAAGAAACGAAGTGGAAATATCCACTTCGTTAACAGCGGATTCAGCAAACGATTGGTGAACAAAACGCACACGATCAAAGTCATTACTTTTTTCTTTGTGGAACGCTTTAGCTAATGATAGATGTTCATCTTTTCGATTCATGCTTCTCCTTACACTCCTTTTGACCATAGGTATAGACGTGAAGTGGCAGTGGGGTAATTCCGTCTTTTTCCCAAGCAGTCATTAATGGTAAAATCCCAGATTTTTGGCGGAAAATTACAATCCCACAATCGCCCCCGCCAGCGCCAGAAGATTTCGCAGCTCCTGTATAAGATTCAGCCAAATCACAAAGATTTTTCAAGGCTTCTGTTTCGATTACCACACCAGTCAGTGAAGATAATTCGGCGAGTAATTGGCGATTTTTAGTAATTTGTTTTTGAATAACAGAAATTTTTCCTGTGTTAAAGCCATTAATCATTGTTTCGACACAAAGCCGACTTTTCATTAAGAACTGCTCATAAGCCGCTTGTTTTTCTTCTTTTGATTGATGAACTCGATCAACTAAGTCTGAAGTGGACGCAGGACTACCTGTCCAACCAATTAGTAAACGTAGTTGTTTCGGTACTTTTAACGGAAAAATCATTAATTCAGGCCAGTCCATTGCTAACAAATCAGTTAATGTTTCAGTGGCTACTTTTTGATTGACCCAATCATGATCGAAGGTTGAAAAGGCAATCCAGCCCCCGTAACAGCTGGCGGCGATATCTCCGCAAGAACCATTTCCTTGAACGGCTAAGTGAGCTAATGCTGATAATTTGAAAATTTCCTCATTTTCCAAACCTAAGTCATAAAAAATATTCAAGGCTTTGACAGTTCCAACGGTTACCGCACCGCTTGAACCAAGACCATATTTTCGTCCATTTGAACTATCTAATTCACTCGTCACTTTTAAATGATAAAATGACAATTCTTTGTTTTGCTCTTGCGCATATTTTTCAGTTAGATGAATCGCCGCTAAAACATAATGAAAAGGATTTTCGCGAATATCTAATACAAGCTCACCATTTCGGCGTGTCCAACGAATAGGTAAAGAGCTGTATTGTGCAGATTGAATACTGCCTTCATCTGTTGTTTCTTCGACAGTTACAGTTACGAATTGATCCACAGCAACGATAATGGCAGGGTGGCCAGGTTCAACAACGGCATATTCTCCTGCAATAAATAACTTTCCTGGCGTAGTAACTTCAATCATGCTTATTTATCCATTCCTTTCGTTTCAAACAATTCAATTCCGGGACCAGCAAAAGCTGGGACTAACTGCTCTTTTGAAAAATGTTCACTTAAAAATGTTTTTAATGCTTCTAAGTTTTTCTTTTCGACTAAGACCTTGACATTCGGACCTGCATCCATTGTAAAGTAACAAGGAATTCCTTTGGCCCGTGCTTGGCGAACTAAAGCCATCGCTTGTAAACTGCCTGGGGACCAGTAAGTAAATGGAGGGACAGCACCTAAGGTTGTTCCATGCATCCTTAACCCATTGGCTTCAATGATTTCTCCTAAACGAGGGAAGTCTTTTGTTTTAATTGCTTCATGAACTTGGGATAAATCTTTTTCCACATTGTCCAACCAACCTTGATAAAAGCTAGAAGTTTCTACTGTTCGTTTCATTCCATCACGGCTGGAAACATCTTTTTCGCCATCATTAATTAAGATAAAGAGCATGGCCAATTCGTTTTCCCAATTATTGGCTGGAATATTTTCAGCAAACGACGTTTCATCAGAGTGGCCTTTGTTCCATTGAGCAAAACCACCAAAAATGCTGCGACAAGCAGAACCTGAACCACGTCGCGCTAAACGTGATAAGTCTTTTGCTGAAAGATTTAATCCTAAGGCTACGTTACAGGCCCCTGCTAAAGCAGCTAGACCACTCGCTGAAGAAGCCAAACCAGCTGCAGTAGGCACAAAATTTTGACTTTCCACTTTTGCAAACCAAGTACAATCGGCTTGTTGACGAACAAGGTTCAAAAATTCTTTGACTTTTTTTGTTTGTTTTTCGTTTTGCAAGATACCATCTAAAATAAATACATCTTCTGAATAATGGGCATCAAATGTCACAGTTGTTTCTGTGTAAAAGGCATCTAATGTTAATGATAAACTACTATTCATTGGTAAAATGTATTCTTCATTGGCTTTTCCCCAATATTTAATCAGAGCAATATTTGTATGCGCTCGTGCTTTTCCTGAAAGCATTACTTTTTCACCTCTAATGATTGAATCCATGTAGCAACAGCTCCATTTTCTTCTAAAGTCTGTGCAATGGTTTGTGCGGTCTTTTTATTATCTGTTAAGGCAATCATACAGCCACCGCGACCGCCGCCGGTTAATTTTGCTCCTAGAGCGCCATGTTCTAGAGAGAGAGCCACTAGTCGATCCAGCATATCGTTGCTGACGGTTAATTGCTGGAGTTGCTCTTGCGCTAACGTCATTAGCTGACCTAATTTTTGTTTATCATCTTGTAAAATCGCCTGCTTTGCTTCTTTAGTAAAAGAACCTAATTGTTTCATTGTTTCAGCGATTGCTGTGGGATTATTTTGAGCTAGCTGCGCAATGTCTTTCACTGCTTCACGTGTTTGACCTTTAATTCCCGTATCAGCTACTACTAAGTAGGCATTAGATAAATTCATCGAGAAATGTGTGGGCGGAAATCCTCTAGTAAAAAATAAGGGATCAGCGCCGCTTGTTGCTGCGGCATCGATACCACTAGGATTGCCATGAGCAATTTTCTCACTTAAGGAAACAAGCTCAAACAATTCTTGATATGTATAAGCGTAATCAAAATAATCAAAAAGGCTTCGAACGATGGCCACAGCGGTTGCTGCGCTTGAGCCCATTCCTCGTTCAGCGGGAATCGTACTTGTTAAGGTCAAAGTGCCTTTAAACGTATCTTCCTTTAAAAAATGTAAGGTTTGCTGAACAACTTCCTTGATATTTGCTAGCTCTTGGGGCACGTCTTCAAGCAATCCTGTAAAATATGCACAATCAATCTGCATAGTTTTTGCTGGGGTAAAGACGGCTGTGATTTCTGTCGCTTGAAAAGGAAAGGCGATTGCTGGTTCGCCGTAAACAACGGCGTGTTCCCCCATTAAAATGATTTTTCCCGTCGCTTGACCGAGGCCTTGTTTTTTTATATTCATTCACTGACATTCCTTTTGAGTAGAATCGAGTATAGGACAAAAGACGTTCTTGGATTAGAAGAACGTTTGTCATAATCTCTTCATGATTTATAGGAAATGATTCCAAAAGTTTCTCTTGTTCCAAAAAAAGAGATTGCTTAACCTAAGATAGTTTACCTAAAAATAAGGCACAAGTAAAATGGTTCCGTTGGTTTTTCCAAAAAATTAATAACAATTTAATAAGAAAGAACCGACAGAACCAGTTATTCGGCTATTTTTTTAAAATTTTCTTAGGTAATCACCAAACCAAGGGCACTTGCCAAATAAATGGCTTGTTCAGGGGTGACTTTAAGACCTGATAAATAGTTTGGTGAGAAAGTCAAGCGTTCAAAGGTGTTTTGGGAAAAATCCAATCCTTTTAAAGAAGTATTTAGCC
This sequence comes from Enterococcus sp. DIV1937, assembly GCF_050535975.1. Lineage (NCBI taxonomy): Bacteria > Bacillati > Bacillota > Bacilli > Lactobacillales > Enterococcaceae > Enterococcus > Enterococcus sp. DIV1937. The sequence continues at coordinate 686,300 of NZ_CP172909.1, forward strand.
AATTACTTTCGGTTAAATCGCAAGCTTCTAGCAGGAGTTTCTTCCAGGTGACCTCGAAAAATTCACTTTCGACTAAACGTGTCTGATTAAAGTGAACAAGATTAAAATTTGCAAAACGAAAAGAAGCATAATCGGCTTTGCAATCTTCAAATAGACAATCTTTTAAATAGCTATCTGCAAAATTCGTTCCTGTCAAATTGCAACGAAGGAAAGTCACTCGATGAAAACTGCCAGACAGCCATTCGACGTTAGAAAAATCGCAAGCTTCAAAACGCACATTACTACAATCAAAAGAAGCAAACTGGCCATTTGCTAATGAAAGATGATCGAAAACAGCATCCCGAAATACTAAGTTACGAATTTCTTGATTCGGTAAATCAATCTGCTGATACAAATGATTTTCTAAGATTGCCTCATCTTCTAATTGACAGTTCGTTAATAGAGGAAGTTGTTCTGGCAGATTTGGTGGCAAGGGATAAGTTATTTTCATAAAACGCCTCTTTCTTCTTGTTGATTTTCAAAGGTTTCATCAATTGAGTAGGCCCGATTATAGAAACGTAGCGCAGTTGTGAAAACATAAGCGCCGGCAAAACCAAGTAAACTACCTAACACAATCCCGACTAATCGATAGTTTAAAAGATTACTAATGACTTGCTGTCGTGCAAGATTTGATAATAATAAGGACATCGGGGTAATAAAAAAGCTGGCAATCGCATAGTTTCTGTTAATGAATCCTTCAAAAGCTGCATACAGAATACTAATGATACCGATTGTTTGTAAAGGTGTAAAGGGAATCATTAATAAAATTGCAGAAAGCAACAAACCAAGACTCGTACCTAGAATCCGTTGAACATTTCGCTGCATCACAGAATGTAAATTTTCCCCTTGTAAAATGGCTGCGCAAGTAAACGTCATCCAATAGGCGTTGATTAAATGAAGCGATTGACTTAAATAAGCCGCTAAAAATAAAATGGCCGCATAATGCAAAGCATCTAATAAAGAAGCGGGATCAATATAAAGTCGTTCTTGAAGAGACATCCGTTTTTGAAAAACGTAGGGGCGCTTGTCGATGAAATGAAGCACAATGCCCATGATAATGCCGGTCACTACTCCTAAAAGAACAAAACTGGCCATGATGGGAATCTTATGTAAAGGAAAATTGTTGCTTGTTCCCATTGCGGTTGACATGATAACTAACAAAGCACCAGGCTTCTCAATGCCATACAATCTAAAAAGTAAGCGTGCAAGAAAAGCGACGATGGCAATTGTAATGGGAATCAACCAAGGTACATGGTGACTTAGCATTCCTAAGCTGTTGCCCAGAACAATAAAAAAGCCAACAATATTCAGTCTGCGCAATAATTGGGGCAAAGGAAGCGGCTGATAATAAATAAACGTATAAATGCCCATCGAGCCAAAGGTCCCAATGAGTAAATTATTGGAAAAATAACCAATTAATAATGGAATTGCCATACAAATTGCGACACCAACTAACCGAAATAATTCGTCATTTGCTTTATCAATAGCAAACAAATCCTTTAAAAACGTAGAATTTTTCATATTTTGTCACTCCTTTACTTCCTAATTTACCATAATGTTTAGAAAACTGACAAAAGAATTGCAATAAAAGACAGGAAGAAAAAGAGGGGTTTCTGATAGGAAGAGAAGAAAAATTAAAAAAAGTTAACATTTTGACTTGCAATTTTAATATGAAAAATGTAAGATATATTCCATAGCAATAAATAATTATTAAATTCTGATTTTTCAGAAAATACAGATTGTATTATTTTAGGAGGCAACACTATGAAATTGAAAAAGTCATTAACATTCGGTGTGATTACATTATTTAGCGTAACAACTTTAGCGGCTTGTGGAGGCGGCGGAACGTCAGATAGCTCAAGCGCGTCTGGTGGCGGTAAGGCAAGTGGCGAACAAGTTTTACGTGTCACAGAACAACAAGAAATGCCAACAGCTGATTTATCACTAGCAACAGACAGAATTAGTTTTATTGCATTAAATAATGTATATGAAGGAATTTATCGTTTAGACAAAGATAACAAAGTCCAACCTGCAGGTGCAGCGGAAAAAGCAGAAGTTTCTGAAGATGGACTAACATACAAAATTAAATTAAATAAAGATGCAAAATGGTCAGACGGTAAACCAGTGACTGCTAATGACTATGTTTACGGATGGCAACGAACAGTTGATCCAGCGACAGCTTCTGAATATGCTTATCTGTATGCCTCTGTAAAAAATGGTGATGCCATTGCTAAAGGGGAAAAAGATAAATCAGAATTAGGAATTAAAGCAGTCAGTGATACAGAATTAGAAATCACCTTAGAAAAAGCAACACCATACTTTGATTACTTATTAGCTTTCCCATCATTCTTCCCGCAACGTCAAGATATTGTGGAAAAATATGGTAAAAATTATGCATCAAACAGCGAAAGTGCTGTCTACAATGGGCCATTCGTCTTAGACGGCTTTGATGGTCCTGGTACAGATACAAAATGGTCATTCAAGAAAAACGATCAATATTGGGATAAAGACACAGTGAAACTGGACTCAGTAGATGTGAATGTTGTGAAAGAATCACCAACCGCGTTGAACTTGTTCCAAGATGGACAAACAGACGATGTCGTTCTTTCTGGTGAATTAGCTCAACAAATGGCCAATGACCCAGCTTTTGTTAGTCAAAAAGAAGCATCAACACAATATATGGAACTAAATCAACGTGATGAAAAATCACCATTTAGAAATGCGAACTTACGTAAAGCAATTTCTTACTCAATCGACCGTAAAGCGTTAGTTGAATCAATCTTAGGGGATGGTTCTATCGAGCCAAACGGTTTAGTACCAGCAGATATGGCAAAAGACCCAAGTGGCGGCAAAGACTTTGCTAAAGAAGCAGGTAGTCAAATTGAATATGATACGAAAAAAGCTAAAGAATACTGGGAAAAAGCGAAAAAAGAATTGGGGATTTCAACCTTAACAATGGATATTCTTTCTTCAGATGCAGATTCTTCTAAGAAAACAGTTGAATTTGTTCAAGGGTCAATTCAAGATGCTTTAGATGGTGTGAAGGTAACGGTTAGTCCGGTTCCATTCTCCGTTCGTTTAGATCGTTCAAACAAAGGCGACTTTGATGCAGTAATCGGTGGTTGGAGTGCTGACTATGCTGATCCAAGTAGTTTCTTAGACTTATTTGCTTCAGATAACTCATATAACCGTGGACGTTATAACAATCCAGAGTTTGACAAGTTCGTGAAAGCTGCAAGTAGTGCAGATGCGACAGATCCTGAAAAACGTTGGGATGATATGTTAAATGCAGAGAAAACGATTATGGGAGACATGGGTGTGGTACCATTATTCCAAAAATCAGAAGCGCATTTACGTGCTGAAAAAGTCAAAGATGTCGCAGTTCATCCTGCTGGCGCAACGTATGACTACAAATGGGCATACATTTCAGAATAACCTGACAAAAGATCGATAGCAAACAAAAAAGGACCTTTGCCATGGAATAAAAGGCAACGGTCCTCTTGCTATCTTGTCTTAGACCAAGTAAAATAGTAGAAAGCCTAAAGACAGAATCAGTAAGATGCCCCCAGTTTTTAGCCAGAAAGAGCGATGTGCATCGCCAATGACTGAAAGCGGGATAAACTCTTTCGGTTCATTTTTCTTTTTAAAACGAAACGCGTTTTTCATTGAGCGCTGAAAGTTATCGAAAAAGCCAGAGGACATAATCCATAAAGCAATGCCGATAATTAAAAAGAAAAGCGAAACGATAAAGAAGGTATCTGATAATGAGGAGGTAGTGATAGGTTCTTTACTTATTAATAAGTAAAGAAAAATGCCGATACTGGAAATAACGGCTGTAATAATTGGCCATTTAAAAGTTTTCATGTGTTCACCCTATCTATTATTGTGGTCTATCTAGTCATTACTTTAACGAAAATAACTGAGGAAGTCAAAAAAATCTCGGAGGTGTCATTATTGAATAGTTTTGGAAAATATTTTCTTAAACGGATCTTTTTCATGATTATCACTTTGTGGTTAATCGCAACGATTACGTTTTTCTTAATGCAATTATTACCAGGTACGCCTTATACCAACCAAGAAAAACTTAGTCCAGAAACAATCGCTATGTTGAATAAACAATCTGGCTTAGATAAACCAGTGATTGTTCAATACGGAATTTACTTAAAGAACCTGGTAACGGGAGACTTTGGTATTTCATTCCAATTTAAAAACCAACCTGTTGCTAAGTTATTAGCTGGTCGAATTGGACCATCCCTTCAACTGGGTGGACAAGCGATTATCTTTGGTACGTTAGTCGGTATTTTATTGGGGATTATCGCAGCGATGCGTCAAAATACTTGGGTAGATACGTTGGCAACATTGTTAGCCATTTTAGGTCGTTCTATTCCAAACTTTGTTTTCGCGGTATTATTACAATACATTTTTGCAATGAAATTAAGAATCTTACCAATTGCTATGTGGAATGGTTTTGCATACACAATCTTGCCAACTATTGCCTTGGCAATGAGTCCAATGGCCGATTCGGCTAGGTTTATTCGAACCGAGATGGTAGAGGTCTTGCATAGTGATTATGTCGAATTAGCCAAAGCAAAAGGCTTGAGTCGCTGGCAAGTTGCATTCCGCCACGGGTTAAGAAACAGTTTAATTCCATTGATTACCTTATTAGGACCTTTAGCCGTTGGTTTAATGACAGGTTCTTTAGTAGTAGAAAATATTTTTGCCATCCCTGGAATTGGGGAACAGTTTGTAAAATCAATTATGACAAACGACTATCCAACAATTATGGCAGTAACTATTTTGTATTCAACAATGTTAGTTGTTGTAATTCTGATTGTTGATTTACTTTATGGTTTAATTGATCCAAGAATTCGCGTATCAGGAGGTGCAAAAGGCTAATGGAAACAGTCAATAAAAATAATCTACCACAAGCGATTAAAGATATTCCGGCAGATGAGTTTCAGCCTCTAAACACTTCAACTCTAAAAGAAAGAGAGCGTATTGCCACACCGTCTTTAAGTTTCTTACAAGACTCATGGCGTCGTTTGAAAAAGAATAAAGCTGCAGTTATCTCAATGAGTTTCTTAGCAGTTATTATCTTTATCTCTATTATTACCATTTGGGTTTCACCACATAACCCAACGAAACAAAATGTTTCTTACATTAACTTACCACCACGAATTCCTGGCTTGGAAAGCGTGAATGGTTTAAATGGTAAAACAACAGTTGCTGGTCAATTAGTTGATAAATATGCACAAGCAAACGTTCCAGATAACGTAAACTTTTATCTAGGAACAGATGGTTTAGGTCGTGATGTCCTAAGTCGTTTATTTATGGGAACACGTATTTCCTTATTAATTGCGTTTATCGCGGCGATTCTAGATATTACGATTGGGGTAACGTATGGACTGATTTCCGGATTAGTCGGCGGTCGTGTCGATACAGTAATGCAACGTATTTTAGAAGTTCTTTCTGGTATTCCTAACTTAGTTGTTATGATCTTGATGCTAACAGTCTTTGATCCAGGGATTGTTTCGATTGTTTTGGCCATGGTTATTACAAACTGGATATCAATGGCCAGGATTGTGCGAGCCCAGACCATGAAACTAAAAGACCAAGAGTTTGTCATGGCAGCAGAAACATTGGGCGAATCTCGTTGGAAAATTGCTATTAAACATATTTTACCGAATATCTCAAGTGTTATTATTGTCCAAATGATGTTCAGTATCCCATCGGCAATTTTCTTTGAAGCGTTCCTAAGTTTTATTGGGTTAGGCTTACGTCCACCAACCGCATCTTTAGGAACCTTGTTAAACGAAGGATACAAAACTTTCCGTTTCCTTCCATATTTAATGTGGATTCCAGCGGCAACACTTTCAGTTATCATGATTTGTTTCAACTTGTTAGCTGATGGTTTACGTGACGCATTTGATCCTAAGATGAAAGAGTAAGAGTGGTGAATGACTATGGAAAAAGTATTAGAAGTTAAAGACTTAAGAATCTCCTTTGATACGTTTGCAGGTAAAGTCAACGCCATTCGTGGTGTGAGTTTTGATCTTTATAAAGGTGAAACGTTAGCCATCGTAGGTGAATCAGGGAGTGGTAAATCTGTTACAACCCGCAGTATTATGCGTTTGTTGAGCAGTAATGCCAATATTGATAACGGGGAAATTTTGTTTAAAGGGCAAGATATTGTTCATAAAACAGAAAAACAAATGCAAGCCATTCGTGGTAAAGAAATCGCAATGATTTTCCAAGATCCGATGACTTCATTAGACCCAACGATGCCAATTGGCAAACAAGTGGCGGAATCATTAATCAAACATAATAAAGTCTCAAAAAAAGAAGGCTTAGCGCAAGCATTAGAATTACTAAAATTAGTCGGCATTCCTAATGCTGAAAAACGTTTGAAAAATTATCCGCACCAATTTTCTGGTGGACAACGTCAACGGATTGTCATTGCAATTGCTTTAATTTGTTATCCAGAAGTTCTAATTGCAGATGAACCAACTACAGCGTTGGATGTAACCATCCAAGCACAAATTTTAGAGTTATTAAAAGATTTACAAGAAAAAATTAGCACTTCGATTATTTTCATTACCCATGATTTAGGGGTAGTAGCAAACGTGGCTGACCGTGTCGCTGTCATGTACGGTGGACGTCTGGTTGAAGTGGGAACAGCAGAAGAAATTTTCTATAATCCACAACATCCATATACTTGGGGACTTTTAGGGTCAATGCCAACGATGGAAGGAACAGAAGACAAACTTTATGCGATTCCAGGTTCACCTCCAGATTTATTAGATCCACCAACTGGAGATGCCTTCTATCCACGGAATGAGTTTGCTTTAAAAATTGATACAGAAAAAGAACCACCTTATTTTGAAGTATCACCAACCCACAAAGCAGCAACGTGGTTATTAGCACCACAAGCACCAAAAGTTACGCCTCCAGCAGAGATTGTTCGTCGTTGGGCAATTTATGCAGAGCGTCAAAAAAATCCAGGAGGTAGTAATTAATGGCAGAAGAGAAAAAAGTCCTATTAGAAGTCACTGGTTTGAAACAGTATTTCAATGTTGGTCGTAAAGACGAAGTAAAAGCCATTGATGACATTAGTTTTCATATTTTTGAAGGCGAAACCTTTGGATTAGTTGGCGAATCAGGAAGTGGAAAATCAACAACTGGTCGCAGTGTCATTCGTTTATATGATCCAACTGCTGGTGAAATTCTTTTCGATGGAAAAGACATTAGCAAAATTAAATCAAAAGCGGACATGCAAGCATTCCGTCGCGATGTTCAAATGATCTTCCAAGATCCATATGCTTCATTGAATCCAAGAATGAAAGTCAATGATATTATTGCTGAAGGAATCGATGTCAATGGATTAGCTAAAACACCAAAAGAGCGGGAAGAAAAAGTCAACGAACTTTTAAAAACGGTGGGATTAAATCCAAGTCACAGTACGCGTTATCCTCATGAGTTTTCTGGTGGGCAACGTCAACGGATTGGGATTGCTCGTGCTTTAGCGGTTAATCCACGTTTCATTATCTGTGATGAGCCGATTTCGGCTTTGGATGTGTCGATTCAAGCCCAAGTAGTAAACTTATTACAAGATTTACAAAAAGAACAAGGCTTAACTTACTTGTTTATCGCACATGACTTATCGATGGTAAAACATATTAGTGACCGAATTGGCGTAATGCACAGTGGGAAATTATTGGAAATGGGCACAAGTGATGATGTCTATAATTTCGGCGTTCATCCTTATACAGAAAGTTTACTTTCTGCGATTCCATTACCAGATCCAGACTATGAACGCACACGTAAACGGATCGTTTACCAGCCTGCAGCGGCAGATGGAAAAGATCGTGAGCTCCGTGAAATTCTCAATGGACACTATGTTTATTGTGCTGAAGACGAAGTTGCAATGTACCGTGAAAAAATTGAAGAGAAGAAAAGAAAAGCTGGTTTATAACCAGCTTCTTTTCTAACTATCTTGGTAGGGTGGTTATGAGATGAAGGCTCTGAAAGCTTATAAATACAGACTTTATCCAACCTCAAAACAAGAAGAGTTTATTCAAAAAACATTTTCTTGTGTTCGCTTGGTGTATAATTTAATGTTACAAGACCGGATTGATATCTACAAAGAGATGCGAAAAAATCCTCAACAAACGTTTAAAATGCCAACGCCAGCTAAATATAAGAAACAATACCCTGTCCTCAGAGAAGTTGATAGTTTAGCCTTGGCAAATGCACAAGTTTATTTGGATCGAGCCTTTAAAAATTTTTATCGGGAAAAAGGGATGGGCTTTCCAAAAAAGAAAAAGAAAGAAACGGTGCATTCCTACACTACGAACAATCAACATGGCACGGTCAAAATTTTGGATAATCGTTATTTGAAGGTACCTAAATTGAAATCTTTAATTAAAATGAAGGTACACCGCCAACCGCTGGGGGAGATAAAATCTGTAACTATTTCTATGAGTGCGAGTCACAATTATTATGTTTCCATTTTATGTGAAGCGCCGATTGAAACGAAAACAAAGCAACAAAAAATGGTGGGAATTTGTAGCAGTAGGGAAAAATTTGCGCTGCTTTCGAATGGTGAAAGCTTCGAAAAAAGCTATTGTTCAAAGCATTTAAAGCAAAAACTACGTCAAGAAGAACGAAAATTAAACAAGCGTAAAATGATTGCTTTAGAAAAAGGTGTCGATCTTTCGCAAGCAAAAAATTATCAAAAACAAAAAATAAAAGTCGCAAAAATTCGCGAAAAAATAGCCAACCAACGAACGGATATTTTAAACAAAATTACAACGGAATTGGTTTCAAGTTACGATGTTATTTGTATTGAAAAAGCCCATCACAGTAATGAACAGCCGCCAAAACATGATCGTTCTGAACTGGCTTGGTCTTTATTTTTAGCTAAACTGTTGTATAAAGCACAATGGTATGGCAAAGAACTCATTTGTATTGAGTCAGAGGAGATAGAAACAGAGTTGTCTTTTTCTGAAAGTACAGAAAATTCAGAGTATCTTAGAAGCCAAAAAATCTTAGAACGTGGCTTGTCTAAACGAGAAACCTTATAAATAGAAGAACTGTAGGGACTACAGGGATCGCCTAGGGGATAGAAAATGTACACCATGTGTTGAACCATTTGTTTCTAGGAAGTCACATTGGGACAGTCCACTAATTATTAATGATTAAAATACGAGTTCAAACGAATCTAGTGCTAGATTCGTTTTTTTTTGAGGAAATATATTGACAACTAGGATAAACTAAGGTAAACTAGTGAAGTTGAGAAATGAAAGCAGAAGCACCCGCTTCTCGCCTTAGTTGAGTATATCGCTGGGCTAGATAAAGTATTCCTTATTTTTTTAAGTAAGGCAGACTGTTGGCGGGTTCTGGATAGGAACCTGTTTTTTTATTGCATTTAGCAAACAAAGCAGACTTCCGTTAGGATTTTCTCTTAAAAATTTTGGAGGTGAATGACCATAGCAAAGGATATGATGGTTAACGACGGCATTCGTGCACGCGAGTTACGTTTGATCGGACAAGATGGTGAACAATTAGGTGTAAAAACCAAAGCAGAAGCATTACAAATCGCTGAATCTGCAAACTTGGATTTAGTACTTGTAGCGCCAGGAGCGAAACCACCAGTTGCGCGAATTATGGATTATGGAAAATTCCGTTTCGAACAACAAAAGAAAGAGCGTGAAGCTCGCAAGAAACAAAAAGTGATCAACGTCAAAGAAGTTCGTTTAAGTCCAACAATTGACGTAAATGACTTCAATACAAAACTTCGTAATGCGCGTAAGTTCTTAGAAAAAGGAGACAAAGTGAAAGCTTCTATCCGTTTCAAAGGCCGTGCCATTACCCATAAAGAGATTGGTCAGAAAGTTCTTGATCGCTTAGCTGAAGAAACTGCGGACATCGCCACAGTGGAACAAAAAGCGAAAATGGACGGACGCAGCATGTTTCTAACGCTGGCACCGAAAAACGACAAGTAAACGAAGAGACCGAGCATTCGGACTTTTGGTAATTTCTACAAGAAGGATATTCGACAGTTGTGACTGTTAGAGTCTTTCACTTGAAGCAAAGATTTTGAGGAGGAAAATTAGTCATGCCAAAACAAAAAACACACCGCGGATTAGCAAAACGTGTAAAACGTACTGGTGGAGGCGGCTTAAAACGTGGCCGTGCCTTTACATCTCACCGTTTCCACGGTAAAACTAAAAAACAACGCCGTCAATTGCGTAAAGCAAGCATGGTTGCAAAAGGCGATTACAAACGTATCCGCCAACAATTAGCAAGAATGAAATAAAACAACTCGGTGACTTTTAGATTACCGTCAAGAGAAACAAGATATTAGGAGGAATTCAACATGGCACGTGTTAAAGGTGGAACAGTAACCCGTAAACGTCGTAAAAAAGTCCTTAAGTTAGCGAAAGGCTACTACGGATCAAAACATACTTTATTTAAATCAGCAAAAGAACAAGTAATGAACTCTTATTACTATGCATTCAGAGACCGTCGTCAAAAGAAACGTGACTTCCGTAAATTATGGATTGCACGTATCAACGCGGCAGCTCGCATGAATGGCTTAAGCTATTCTAAATTAATGCACGGTTTGAAATTGGCAGAGATTGATATCAACCGCAAAATGTTAGCTGACTTAGCCGTTAACGATGCAGCAGCATTTACAGCGTTAGCTGAACAAGCAAAAGACGCTTTAAGCAAATAAGCTTAAACAATCTTTCACACCCTACTCCTTGAGTAGGGTGTTTTTTTTAATAACTCCGTTGGTAACTTTCATCTATAAATGAAAAAACTTGTGAGAGCGGAATTTCTTCAGAAAGACTTAACCAATGCTCTTTATTCATATGATAGGCAGGAAAATAGCCAGGTTGGTTCTTTAATAAGGCAATCAATTCAGGCGCAAGTTTAACGGTTAAAATAGTGAGCTGCTTATTCTCGGTAGCGCCGAGCAGTTGTGCATCCAGTGGCATAATTAAAGCAAACCATTTTGCATTTCTAGGATGACGAAAGACGAGATAGTCTGGGTGTTTTTCAAAAGGAAAATCGGGCGTTATCTGATAACGTTCTTGGATATAGGCGCTAATAGTTTCTTGAAAAGTCATAGGTTTCTTCCTTTCGTTAAGGCTAGGCATATCTATTTACATCATAGCAAAAATTACATAAAATTACTTCGTTCAAAGGAATGGGAGGAGGGAGCAGATGACATTAATTTCAACAATTTTAGTAACCTTGGTGGCTGTAGAATTTTTCTACATTATGTATTTAGAAACGATTGTACCAACATCTGAGACAACAAGCCGTGTTTTTAAAATGGATAGGCAAGAGTTACAAAGAAAATCAGTCACTACATTGTTTAAAAATCAAGGAATCTATAATGGACTAATCGGTGCAGGACTTATTTATAGTGTCTATTTTGCGCAAGCAACGATGGAGATGACAAAATTTTTATTGATTTATATTATTTTAGTGGCGGCGTACGGTAGCTTAACTAGTGATAAAAAAATCATTTTAACACAAGGCGGCTTAGCTATCGTGGCTTTGATTAGTTTACTTGTTTAGCCATCAGAGTTAATAGAGAGAGACAGTCAAATCGACAGAAAAAACACGGTTGATTTGACTATTTTTTATGGAATTGAGAGAGACAAAATGTGGTATACTTTGTTTATTAGATAGGGAGGAATTAAAAATGCTGAACCAAAAAGAAGTAAAAAAAACCGATTATCCTCAATTAATTTCTCTATGGCGTTCTTCAGTAGAAGCTACCCATTTGTTTTTGAGTCAGGCAGATATTGATAAAATCGAAGTGGTTTTACCTGATTATTTTCAACAAGTTCAATTAAGTATGTGGTTAAATGAAGAACAGAAATGTGTGGGCTTTAGTGGAACAAATCAACAAACGTTGGAAATGTTATTTATTGACCCAGTCTATTTTCGTAAAGGCTATGGTGGAGAAATTATCAAAAAGTTAATAGAGCAAGAATCAATTGTCTTTGTTGATGCTAATAAACAAAATGAAGGGGCAGTGAAGTTCTATCAATCTCAAGGATTTCAAGTAATTGGTGAATCAAAGGAAGATCCTCAAGGAAATCCGTTTCCTATTTTACATATGAAACGGATATAGAAAAGAAGGGAGAAACCATGCGAGTAATCGTTACAGAATACCAACCAGCCTGGGTGGAACAGTTTGAAGAAGAAGCCCAAGCGTTGAAACAGATTCTAAAGGAAAATTGTCTTAAAGTTGAACATATCGGTAGCACATCTGTGCCTAATTTAGCAGCCAAACCAATTATTGATTTTTTGGTCATTGTTGAAGAAATTGAAAAAGTAGACCTGTTACAAGGGGAATTTGAAAGAATCGGTTATGAATATATGGGGGAATTTGGGCTATCAGGACGTCGTTATTTACGAAAAGGCCCGATAAAAAGAACACATCATGTGCATATTTATCAGTTTGACAATACGCAAGAAATTTTGCGCCATCTTGCTTTTCGAAATTATTTACGAGAAAATCCGGCAATTGCTACAACCTATGGTACATTAAAAAAGCAATTGGCCCAAGCACACCCCGATAGCATTGATAAATATATGGATGGCAAAGATGCGTTCATTAAGAAAATAGAAAAAGAAGCGTTGAAGAAACATTGGGAAAAATAAAAAAAGTTGCTAAAGCTAGCAACTTTTTTTTGGTTCTTTTTTGAAAAAATGATAAAGAAGACCACTTAAAAGAACACCTAGAATAATTCCAATCGCTAAATTATGCGTATAGACGATCACACCCACTGTCACGAGTAAAATAACAATTTCAGTAATTTCAAAAGTTCGGAAAAGCTGCAAACTTTCCCAATCAAAGGTGTCGACTGCCACTGTCATCATGATCCCAATCAATGCAGCTGTAGGAATGGCTACCATCACGGATTTAAAAACAAAAATGAATAGAAGGAGGGTAATACCTGAAATCAAAGTAGAAAGCCGTTTTCGTCCTCCAGATTTAACATTAATGACCGCTTGGCCAATCATCGCACAGCCAGCTTGGCCACCAAAAAAGCCGGTAATTATATTAGCGAATCCTTGTGCTTTAACTTCTCGTTGGCTATCACTTTGGCTCGCTGTCATTTTGTCCACAATGGGGATCGTCAATAAAGATTCAATTAACCCGACCATTGCTAAGGCAACAGAGCTAGGTAAAATAATCCGCAACGTTTCTAAGTTGACGGGTACATTAGGCCAACGGATCGCTGGATGAAACTGACTCATTTCACCAAGATCACCTACCGTTTGCAAATGACCTTTTAAAAAATAGGACAGGATAGTCATGAATAAAATAACAATTAAAGCAGGAGGCACAATTGTAATAAACTTAGGTAATAGATAAATAAGTAAGATACTACAGATAATCATGCCGTAGGACCACAGTGTTTGATGAGGCAATTGTTGTACTTGCGCCATGAAAATTAAAATGGCTAACGCATTGACGAATCCGTACATCACTGTCTTGGGAATAAAGCGCATTAATTTATGGATACCTAAATAACCTAAAATAAATTGTAGAAAGCCTGTTAAAATAGTCGCAGCAAGCATGTATGACAAACCATGTGCTTGAATTAAGCCTGCAAGGACTAAGGCCATTGAGCCAGCAGACGCCGAAACCATTGCCGGACGGCCGCCCGTAAAAGTAATCACAAGTAAAGTAACAGCTGAAGCAAACACTGCAGAAAGCGGGTGAACACCAGCAATAATCGCAAACCCGATTACTTCTGGTAAAATGGCGACAGAAGAAACGAGACCCGCAAATAGATCATTTCGTTCATTACCTAACCATTCGCTTTTTTTAATACTAAATAACATCGAAAAACTCCTTTAAGTTAATAAAACCTTATTCATAATAGCATGAATAAGCTGAAATAAAAAAGTTTGACGTGTTAACGTCAAACTTTTTTATTAGAACTGTAGCAGTGCCAACAACAAAATGGCTAGGACGACTTGAACAGTTCCTACTGATAAACCATAGATTAAGAAACGTTTGCCTTCTTGGAAAAACTTTTTAAAATCGAGTCGTAACCCGATTGCTGCCAAGGCAGTAATTTCAAACCAAGAACTAAAGAAATGAGCAGTCTCACTGATCACGACGGGGAAATGAATCAAACTATTAAAGACACAGGCAATGAAAAAGCCAACTACATACCAAGGTAGGGCGCTGCTTTTTTTGGTGACTTCTACCAACTCAGCTTCTGATTCTGCCGTCTTACTTTGCTTGAAACGTCCAAATAAATAGACAACTGCTACGAGTAGGACAATCCGCATAATTTTAAAGAGCATCGCTAGTTGAACTGCGTTCTCATTGACCATATTGGCACTGGCGACAACCTGACCAACTGATTGTAAAGTTCCTCCGATTAGTGCGCTACGAGCCAACAAATTGGTACCATAGAGAATCCCACTTAAAATGGGTAAGGTCAACATTAAAACGGTTCCTAATAAGTTTACTAAAGTAATGATTTGGCCTTTTTCTTCCTCATCTGCTTGAATTGCTGGAGCAATCGAAGCAATAGCAGAGGATCCACAAACGGCATTACCACCAGCCATCAATAAAGACATATTATCAGAAAAAGCCAGTTTTTTACCGATCAAATAGGCAAAAATAATGGTCAGCGACATTTGAATGAGAATAAATGCGACACCTTGTAAGCCAATTTGGGCAATCGTTTGAAAGGTCACAGTGGTTCCCAATAAAACAACAGAAAATTCTAGTAATTTACTTTCGGCTACTTTGGTTCCGCGATTTAAATTGGCACCGCGAACAAAGGTATTTCCCAAAAAGATTCCTAGTAAAATAGCTATCGTTGCGGCGCCTAAGCTAGGTAACCAGATGGAAAGGAACTTGCTAAGGCAGGCGACAAGGAAAGCTGTTAGCAAGCCGGGAAGAATTTGGAATAAAGATTGGATATAATCATTTTCTGAATTTTTCATTGAAAAAATCTCTCTTTCTTGTTCATTACTTCCAGTATAACGAAATTTTTTACATTTGAGAAATAAATAGTTAAAATAATATTTATAATAGAAAGTTATCGAAAGGATGCCTATGTTTAAATTATTAAAGACTTTTCAAATTGTGTATGAGCAAATGAACTTTTCCAAAGCAGCTACCTGCCTATATATCTCACAACCAGCCGTTTCTAATCAAATCAAACAATTAGAAGAAGAATTAGGCTGTTCATTGTTTTTAAGAAATGGTCGACAAGATGTAGTCCCTACTAGGCAAGCGGAAGTCTTGTATAATCGTTTGCTAAATTTAGCTGATGATTGGCAAGAAACATTAACAGCTCTTCATCAGGCGAGATTACCTAAAGAAACTTGCCGAATTGCTGCGTCTAATACTTTTGCAGTTTATTATTTGCCGCAACTGATGCAGCATTTACAGACACAGTATGCAACGATCAATTTTGTTTTAGAAATGAACAATTCAGAAGAAGTAGTGGAAAAAGTTGAGAAACATCAAGTTGATTTTGGCTTTATCGAAAAACCATTAATTACGAAAGGCGCCTCTCGTGAAGAAATTATTCAGGATCAATTGGTTTTAGCTGGGGACCCTGCCAATCAGAATTGGTTGGTACGTGAAAAGGATTCTGGGGTCTTTCATTATACCCAACAGTATTTAGAAGAAAGTAATCAAAGCCCAACACTCATGACGGTTAAAAATAATGAAATGATTGTTAAAATGTTGGAATTGGGCATGGGGCAATCGTTACTTTCAAAAAAGGCAATTACTGAAAAAATCCCCTTCCAAACGTTAGGTGAAAAGTATTGGCGTTCCTTTTATTTTTTGACACGAGGACATTTAAAATCCTCCTTGCTTCAAGAAGTAAAACAAGCAATTTATCGATTCTATCAGACGGAAATGAATAAATACTAAAACGTTCTCTTTGTTTATTTATCAATCTTTGACTACACTAAAGAAAACGAAGGAGGGAACCACAATGCCTAAATTTTCACCATGTTTATGGTTTGACACACAAGCGGAAGAAGCTGCTAACTTCTATACAACAATCTTTGAAAAAGGTGCGATTCTAAGTAAAACGAACTACGTTAATGAGGAGCATCAACCTCAAGGAACATCATTAATGACCATTGAATTTACCTTGGCGAACCAAACAATCATTGGTTTAAATGGCGGACCAGAATTTTCCTTTACGCCAGCTAGTTCATTTTTTGTTGAATGTAAAACATTATCACAAATAGAAACGTTGTGGAAAAATTTAACAACAGATGGACAGATATTGATGCCTTTTGGGGAATATCCTGTTAGTCCTTTATATGGTTGGGTAGTGGACAAATTTGGTGTCTCTTGGCAAGTGTCTTTTTCAGGAAAAGAACAAACAATTGTACCAACCTTTATGTTTGCTAATGAAAAATATGGCGAAGCAGCCAAAGCTCTATCAGAATGGTTGGCGATTTTCGGTCCAGGCGAAATAATTGAAAAAGTTGAATATGAAGATGGGAACATTGCGCAAGCGCTTTTCACATTACAGGAGCAACCGTTTCGAGTAATGGATGCACGAGATAAACATGACTTTGATTTTACCATGGCCTTCTCCATTTATATTGATTGTGAAAATCAGGAGGAAATAGATCGGCTATGGCAACAAGTGACTGCTAAAGGGAAAGAATGGCCGTGTGGCTGGATGGAAGATCAATTTGGGGTCAGTTGGCAAACAGGCAATCCTGAACTGAAACGTTATTTATCTGACTCAAATCCAGCTAGAGCAAATGAAGTGACCAAAAAATTGTACCAAATGAAAAAAATAGATTTAAACCAGTTAAAAGAAGTGTATGACAAATATAATCATTAGAAAAACTGAGGTTGTCTGATCGACTACACTTCGTTACGTTGGTATCAATTCCAATACATGGAACATACTAGAGTTGAAGGGCTTGTCTTTTAAGGATCAAGACCTTCAACTCTTAAAAAAGGCTCGATTCTTGCGAGTTCCAAAGAGGCTACTTCTATTTTGTTGTTTACCTTAAGGGTTAGGACTCTGCCGATTTTTTTATAAGATTATGCTATAATTAAGAGTAGTAAATTATTGAAGGAAAAATGAAAAGTCCAAAATAGGAAGTGGTAAAATGATTGAGTTAATTGTGTTGTTAACAGTTTTTACTTATGGAACGAACTTTGTTTTATATCTTATTTTGAAAAATAAAAAGTCCATGCCAATTGTCGAAAAAGCTTCTATTGTATTAGGAATTAATATGTCTGTGTTATTATTAGATGGTATTTTTGCTTTCGTTGGCAAATTCATCATGTTATCAGAATGGGAATTATTAGCGCCTATTTTTGAAATAGTGTAAAAATCATCATAAAGTCCTATATCCAAAAAGAATGAAGTTTGTTAGGATAAGAAAGATGAAAATTTAGAAATAAAAGAGGTGGGATTGCATGGCTAAAATCATGATTGTCGAAGATGAAACAACCATTCGAGAATTAATTAGCGAGGAATTACAAAAATGGCAATTTGAAACGATTGGAACAACCGATTTTAATGATGTATTGGATGATTTTCAAGAGGAGAATCCCCAATTAGTTTTGATGGATATTAATTTACCTGTGTACGATGGGTACTATTGGTGTCAAAAAATTCGTGAAGTTTCTAAAGTACCAATTATTTTTATTTCGAGTCGTAGTACCAATATGGATATGATTATGGCGATGAACATGGGCGCGGATGATTTTGTTACAAAACCGTTCCAGATAGATGTTTTAATTGCTAAAATCAATGCTTTGTTGCGCCGCTCTTATAACTATTCCGATACGGATAGTGAAGTGCTTTCACATAATGGCATTACTTTAAATGTGGACAATGGACGAATGGAAATCAAAGGCGAAATGATCGATTTAAGTAAAAATGAATACCGATTACTGTATCTTTTAATGAAAAAACACGGAAAAATTTTAACACGTGAAAAACTATTGCGCGCTTTATGGGACGATGAACGTTTTGTGGATGACAATACGTTGACGGTAAATATCAATCGTTTACGAAAAAAAATTGAGCAAGCAGGCATTGCTGGCTATATTGAAACCAAAGTGGGCGTCGGTTATATGGTGCCCTAGATAGGAGTAGACAATGACCATTCTAAAGTATTTAAAAGATCGCTGGTTATTACTAATTGGTTGGTTATTTTTTCTGTTCTTAACTTGTTTTATTTTATGGTTGGCTCCTAATGTCCGCTTAGATTGGACAGTGGTTGGCTATATCTTTTTACTGCAAAGTGTTTTTTTATCGCTATTTTTAACAATTGATTATTATTTAAAACGTAAGTGGTGGCTTTCGTTGGCAACGGAAAAAGAGCCGCCTTCTTTACAAGAATATTTGAATACAGCAGAAAAAGAAGAAGAACTACTTGTCCAAACGTATATTAACGGTTTATTGCAAGAGCACCAACAAACCATGCAGCAAGCAATTAACAACCAACAGGACCAAAAAGATTACATTGACTCTTGGGTTCATGAAATCAAAGTCCCCCTAGCGGCTATCACGTTACTGGTACAATCTGTCGAAGATGATATTCCTGAGAAAAAATATTATCTATTGGAAAATGAGTTAGGTAAAATTGATGAATATGTCGAGCAAGTCCTATATTATGCTAGACTGGACAGCTTTTCTCGAGATTATTTACTCCAAGAATATTCTTTAAAAGAAATTGTGCAATCTGTTGTTCGTACGCAAGCAAATTATTTTATCCAAAAAAGATTGCAATTCTCAATTGAAGGGGAAGATGAAGCGGTTTTAACCGACCGAAAATGGGTCATTTTTATTTTCCGCCAATTATTAAGTAATGCAGTCAAGTATACGCCAGAAGGCGGCACGATTACGGTTCTAATTTCCAAAAATAAACAAGGTATTTATTTATCTTTAAAAGATTCTGGGATTGGCATTCCGATGCAAGATCAACGACGCATTTTCGATAAAGGATTTACTGGTGAAAACGGGCGGAAAAGTGAACAGCATTCGACTGGTCTTGGCCTGTATTTGGCCCATAGCTTAGCGAAAAAGTTAGGTCATGATTTAACAGTCGAATCGACAGAAGGGCAAGGTACGACGATGACATTGTTTTTCCCTTCCCTCAGTTATTATAATGAAGTGAAATAAAAAGTAGGTCTATCAGCAAACTAAAGAGGTGATAGGCCTTTTTTTATTTATTAAAACTTTCTTGCTAACTTCTCTTACTCTTCTTAGTTGTTTAGAAAACGTTTTTATTGTTAGAATGAAATGAAATAAATTTGTTAGGAGAATATTATGAGTTTACTTATCGCTTTAGTGCCCATGATTGCGTGGGGCAGTATTGGTTTAGTCAGCGGTAAAATTGGTGGAAGCGCCAATCAACAAACGTTAGGTATGACAATCGGCGCATTACTATTTTCAATTGTTGTCTTTTTTGTCATCCAGCCTACGTTGACGACAGCCACATTAATTGTTGGATTTATATCTGGTTTATTCTGGAGTTTGGGACAGAATCAACAATTTCATAGCATGAAATATATGGGCGTTTCAGTTGGCTTACCAATTTCAACTGGGATGCAGTTAGTTGTTAATACCGTTGCAGGGGCTGTTTTTTTCCATGAATGGACAAAAACAAAAGACTTTGTTGTGGGCTTTATCGCTTTGGCCTTTTTAGTTTTTGGGGTGTATTTAACAGCTCGACAAGATGATGACAGTCAACCGAAAACCTCAAACAGTATGTTAGATTTTAATAAAGGGATTCGGGCCTTGATTTTCTCAACAGTTGGGTATGGCGTCTATACCATCATTATTAATGCCACTGGTTTAGATCCGTGGGGAATTATTTTGCCACAAAGTATTGGTATGTTAGTGGGGGCTAGTTTCTTTGCCTTCAAAAAAGTCAAAGTTGATCGTTTTGTTTGGATGAATATGACGACGGGTCTGCTTTGGGGCTTAGGAAATATTTGTATGTTATTAACCATGCGTGAAATTGGCTTAGCTATTAGCTTCTCTTTATCACAAATGGGGATTATTATTTCGACTCTTGGGGGCATCTTCCTTTTAGGCGAAAGAAAATCAAAAAAAGAAATGTTTTATGTTATTTTTGGTTGCATTTTTGTTATTCTAGGTGGTATTCTTTTAGGGTATATGAAAGCGTAAATAGTTTATTTACGCTTATTTTTTTTACGGGGGTAAACACATGTCTATTTTCAGAAAAAAAGAAATCACTGTGCCTGTCAATGACAGTGGTGGGATGAAAAAAAATCTTAAGACGATGGACTTAATTTTTCTAGGAATTGGGGCTGTAGTAGGAACAGGGATTTTTGTTGTGACAGGTGTCGCAGCGGAACGCTATGCAGGTCCAGGGCTCGTCTTATCATTTCTGGTAGCAGCAGCCGCGATTATTTTATCTGGTTTATGCTATGCAGAATTTGCATCACGTATTCCGGTCATTGGTGGGCCGTATGCCTACATGTATGTGGTCTTTGGAGAAATTGTGGCTTGGATGACTGGTTGGATGATTATTTGTGAGTTTTTCTTGGCGGTTTCATCCGTTGCTTCAGGTTGGTCAGGCTATGTCCATGGCTTTTTGGATAGCTTAGGTTTTTCTTTGCCGCAAGCGTTAAGTGGCGCTTATAATCCAACAAATGGTACATATATTGATTTGATTGCCATGTTGGTCGTTGTAGCTGTAACTTTTTGGGTATCCTTAGAAGCGAAAACAGCGTTACGTTTAAATAACTTAATGGTTTTCGTGAAGTTTGGGATTATTTTATTATTTGTTCTCGTTGGGATCTTTTATGTAAAACCAACGAACTGGCAACCATTTATTCCTTATGGTTTTTCAGGCGTTTTCAGTGGTGCTGCTTTAGTTTTCTTTGCCTTTCTAGGGTTTGATGCGGTCAGCATGGCCGCGGAGGAAGTGAAGAATCCGAAAAAAGATATTCCAAAAGGGATTATTGGTTCCATTGTTATTTCAACATTGTTATATATTGTTGTTACGTTAGTTTTAACTGGAATTGTTCCATTTACGGATTTAGGGGTCAAGGATCCGGTGGCTTTTGCGATGCGCTTCATTAATCATGGCGCAATTGCGACAATCATTTCAGTTGGTGCTATTTTAACCTTATTAACAGTGACGATTGCGATGATGTACAGTTTAGCCCGTGTGATTTATGCGATTAGTAAAGATGGATTATTGCCGCAGTTTATGAGCAAAATCGATGAGAAGCGGCACACACCTAAGAATGCAACCTATGTAGCTGGATTTTTAGCAATGGTTTTTGCTGGGATTGTTCCAATGGAGATGCTGGCTGAACTTACAAATATCGTGACACTCTTTTATCTGATGTTTCTCGCTTTAGGAATTATCAAATTACGGACAATGAAAGGAGAACCGCAAGCAGGTGAATTTAAAGTGCCGCTTGTGCCGGTTCTACCATTAATTTCAATCGTGGTTTGCGCGGCTTTGATGTTCCAATTATCTTTAGCTACTTGGCAAGTATTTGGCGTAGCCGTAGTGATTGGTTTGGCTATTTATTTCTTTTATGGACGACACCATAGTATCGTTCGTTTCGAGACAAAAGAATAAAAATGAACGAAAAAAGAGAGGAATACTTGTCAAATAGACAGGTGTTTCTCTCTTTTCTTTCTGGCATTTTCTTCATTTTCAAGAGAAAACCGACAAGAAATATAGTTTAATAATGTCTAATTATGGTATACTGTTTAGGAGTAAATCCTGAGGGTTTAGGAAAATGACTAAAGGAGGTTTTTTCTGTATGTCACAGAAAGAAACATTTTATATTACCACCCCAATTTATTACCCAAGTGGGAAGTTACATATTGGGAATTCATATACAACAATCGCCTGCGATGCAATGGCCCGTTACAAGCGTTTAATGGGTTTTGATGTATTTTATTTAACAGGTGTGGATGAACATGGCCAAAAAATTGAAAAAAAAGCTGCTGAGTTGAATGTGACACCAAAAGAGTACGTTGATAAAATGGCAGCAGATGTTCAAAAATTATGGAAAACATTAGATATCAGCTATGATAAATTTATTCGGACAACGGATGATTATCACATGGCAGCCGTGCAACAAATTTTTGATCGTTTAGTAGAACAAGGAGATATCTACCTTGGAGAATATGAAGGTTGGTATTCAGTTTCTGATGAAGAATTTTTCACTGAAACACAATTAGCTGAAGTATATCGTGACGATGAAGGCAATGTCATTGGTGGGAAAGCACCAAGTGGTCACGAAGTCGAATTAGTTAAAGAAGAATCCTACTTCTTCCGCATGAGTAAATATGCGGATCGCTTGGTAGAATATTACGAAGAACATCCAGAATTTATTCAACCAGAATCTCGTAAAAATGAGATGCTAAATAACTTCATCAAACCAGGATTGGAAGATTTAGCCGTTTCAAGAACGACTTTCTCTTGGGGAATTCCATTAAAAAATGATCCAAAACATGTGGTTTACGTATGGATTGATGCGTTATCAAACTATATTACAGCACTAGGTTATGGCTCAGAAGATGATTCATTATTCCAAAAATATTGGCCTGCGAACGTGCAAATGGTTGGGAAAGAAATCGTGCGTTTCCATACGATTTATTGGCCAATTATGTTAATGGCCTTGGATTTACCATTACCGAAAAAAGTCTTTGGACATGGTTGGTTATTGATGAAAGACGGAAAAATGTCTAAATCTAAAGGAAATGTTGTTTACCCTGAAATGTTAGTAGAACGCTACGGTCTAGATGCGTTACGTTATTATTTATTACGAGCAATTCCATTTGGTAGTGATGGCGTCTTTACACCAGAAGATTTCGTTTCTCGCTTAAATTATGATTTAGCTAATGACTTAGGAAACTTGTTGAATCGAACAATTGCGATGATTAATAAATATTGTGATGGCAAAGTACCAGCCTATGCTTCAAAAGTTACCCCATTTGATAGTGAACTATCGACAACTGCGGCGAATGTTATTGGAAAATATCATGAAGCAATGGAAAAAATGGAATTTAATACGGCCATTGCAGAAATCTGGACGCTAGTTTCTCGTGCAAATAAATATATTGATGAAACAGCGCCTTGGGTATTGGCTAAAGAAGAAGAGAAACGCAATGAATTAGAAAGTGTCATGATCCATTTAGCGGAAAGCTTACGAATTGTGGCAATCTTATTGCAACCAGTCATGACAGAAACACCAGGGAAAATTTTCGAACAATTAGGCTTAGATCCAGAAACAATGAACATGGAAAATATTCATTTTGGTGAGTTTCCAACAGATGTAACAGTAACAAGTAAAGGAACACCTATTTTCCCACGTTTAGAAATTGAAACAGAAGTAACGTATATTCAAAAGAAAATGTCCCAAAGCGAAAGTGCTACAGAAGAGGATATTAAATGGAATCCAGAAGAAACAACGTTGGTTTCAACGAAAGAAAAACAAATTAAGTACGATGATTTCGATAAAGTGGAATTAAAAGTTGCCGAAGTTATTGACTGTAAAAAAGTCAAAGGAGCAGATAAATTATTGCAATTTCGTTTAGATGCTGGAGATGAAAACCATCGTCAAATTCTTTCAGGTATTGCTGAATTTTATCCAGATCCAGCTGCGCTAATTGGCAAAAAAGTAGTCATTGTGGCTAACTTAAAACCAAGAAAAATGCGTGGTCAAATTAGCCAAGGAATGATTCTTTCAGCTGAATCACCAGAAGGGAAACTTCAAATTGTTGAAGCACCAAAAGAAATGCCAAATGGTGCAGGAATCGCATAAAAGCATAAGTGGTAAAGATAAAAGGTGAATTGTAACCTTTTATCTTTACTACTTTTTTGTATACTAGAAGAAAAGTGATTTGATGTGGGGGAAGTTTGAGGGCTTATCATAAATTTATGAGCAACGAAAAAATGATCCTAGATGGCGTCCGTATTATTTAGAAGCTATGAGAGTAAGGGAACAAGCACGGCTAACAGTTCAACGTAGAAAAAGAAGGGCAAGAATTAGAACCTTTTTAGTGGTTGCGATACTGGTTATTTTAGTTTTTCTGTTATTGGCTCATTGGACATATTCACAAACAAATGAACTCTCTTTCTCCAGTTTTATCGACGTCCTAAAATCGAAAATCAACGAATTTTTAAATTAAAAGAATCGAAGAAAAGCCTAGAAAAAATCATTTGCGATTTTTCCTAGGCTTTTCTATTTTAGAGTTTCACTTTTTTAGGTATTCGTTTTTTACCAAAACGGCCTTTCGTTAGGCGACTTGGTAAAATGATCAGTAAGAGTGAAAAAGGGACACTAATAATTTGCCACGTGAGTAAACGGCCTAAGCTATTATTTTTATAGAGCCACTCTAATATAAAATGCAGCCCTAAAATACTTAACAAAGCCAAGCCTGTCAGGAAATAAGGCGTTGATACCCAGTCGGTCGTTTTCAAGAGACTAAAACCTAAAGGAATTAGATAAAAGTAAGCACTTGTTAAAGTAATACGCCAACTTTTCATAACAGTGCCTAAATTAATTATAAAAAAAAGTAAAGATAGGACTAAAGCAAAAGGTGGAAACAAAGCCACTAACGCCGAATAGATGGTTCCCCAGACGAGCATTAAGGGACCTTTAACAATAGCGGCAATAAGTGTAAACAAGCCAATTAGGAGTAACTGCTGTGTCAGTGAGCCAAAGGTTAGCAAGCCAAATAAAATAAGCAGTAGCCAGTGCCAAATGGTTTGGTTTTGTTGTTTTCGCTCAATAGTTACATTTTTTTGGATAGAGGTTTTTAAAAAATTTTCTAAATCAGGTGATTGTTTCACCTTCTCACGCTCCTCTCAACTTAAGAGACAACAAACGAGTAGGTCTGCTAATTAAAAAGCAGTGCCTACTCGTCTATTATAAGTGGTTTTTCTAAAAATAAAATCCGCCTTAAGTCTCAGTTACTGGGCTGCCAAGTAAGGTGTAAACCATTTAGAAAGTGTGCCGGTATAAGGTAAAACGACCCGTTTCATTCCACGAGAAATAGCAGTATACAGGATTTTTTTATCTCGTTTATTGTCGGAATAACGATTAACATTTGGGTTATGAAGAATTACATTATCAAATTCTAGACCTTTTGCCATATCAATTGATAAAACTTGCAGTGACGGATGTTCTTCCAATGAAAGAGAAGCACTAAGTTCTTTTGTTAATTGTTCTTTTTCTGCAAATGTTTTAGTAATAATGGCGGTGCTTTCTTTCGGATCAAAAGTTGCAATGGAAGTGACGATTGCTTTAAGATAGTCAGACGCAGAGTCACAAGGAATAAATGTCGGCTTTTCTCCATCATGCCGGATGGGCACAATGGTTAATTGCTCTGGTTGAGTGCCTAATGTTTGGAAGAGTCGTGTAATTTCTTTACTTGAACGGTAACTGTTTAATAATTGATACGTTCCAACAGAACGGCTGGTTTCGTTAACCAATAAATCATGAGCTTCAGAAAATTCAATGGCTGTATTAAAAATGGCTTGATTTTCATCACCAGCTAAAGTAAAACTAGCTTTAGGGAAAAGTGTCAGCAGTAATAATAATTGGGCTTCTGTATAATCTTGGACTTCATCGACTAGGATAAAAGCCATTTGCTGGTTGGCGAGATTTTCAATAAATGCATGTTTCACCAAAATAAGGGCCACAATTTCATCGGCTGTGAAAACAGCTGTCTCTTTTTGATACGATTTTTCAGTGAATAAAGAATAAAACGTTTCAAAAAAGGCCCATTGATCTAGCCAAGCATCATTTTTGATAGCGGCAGTGATGGAGCGATATTTTTTCTTCAAACGTTTTAAAGCAAAATCAGCCAGATGTTTTTCATTATCTTCGGTAATCACTGTGCCAAAATAACGAACTTGTTCAGCTTCTGTTAAATCTTGGAATTGATCCAACATTTTTTTAGAATGGGCTTGTTTTAATAAGTACCGTGTCCAAAGACTGGTTAATTTTTCTTTTGTGGCTGAAATTCGTTGGCGAATACTCAAGTCAGCTGGTGTTTCTTGATAAAGTTTAAAAATTGTTTCTGAAGTAAATAAGGTCTGCTTTTTAAAAGTTAAAGGACGGAAAAAATGTGGCTGCACAACCGCTTTTTCAGGATTGCTTAAAAGAAACGTTGCAAATTCTTTTGAACGAATAACGTGCTCTTGCTCCGTTGCCTCAGAGCGAGTAATGCGTTCGAAATAGTCCGTTTCTTCTTCCATTGGCCATGCTTCTTTGGTAGTGAAGCGCAAAAATTGTAAAAGAGTCAAATTCAAGGGATTTCGTTCGCCTAAATTCGGTAAAACTTGAGAAATATAATCAATAAATGTTGAATTTGGTGAAAGTAATAAAATATTATCCGCTGTAATTTCTGCTCGATGTTGATAAAGTAAATAAGCAATCCGTTGCATAATCGCAGACGTTTTCCCACTACCAGCAATCCCGTTGACTAGTAGGAGTGGCTGCGTTTCGTCACGAATTATTTGATTTTGTTCTTGTTGAATGGTTGTCGTAATGTCCTTCATATAAGGAGAAGCATCTTCTTCTAAAGAATGCAATAACACATCATCTTGAATCGCAATGGTTGTGTCAAAATAGTTGATTAATTGATCTTTTTCAATAATTAACTGTCTTTTCAAATCAAGTTGTACAGGAATGGTTTGTTGATGTGCCATGTAGGCTGTTTTTCCTAAAACATTGTCATAAAATAACGAAGCAATCGGTGAGCGCCAATCGTGAATGCGCGTTTCTTCTTCTAAAGAAGTAAAATCGTTTACGCCAATATAAAAGTTTTCTGGCTCTTCAGGGCTGTCTTCAAAAGTCACGCCAATTTTGCCAAAATAAGGAACTTGTAATAGGCGTTTCACTTTGTCTAAATTTTTAGCCGTTGCTTCATTTTTTAAGTTCCACTGATCAATTTCACGGTTCTTCATTTCCAACATGGCAAACGTTTCTAGATTATCGGCATAACTATCAAAATTCAGCTTAGAATCGCGACCAAATTCCTCTAGCATATGTTTGCCATCTTTCATTGTGTTCGCCAATTGCTCTTCGTAAACTTTTTTAGCCGCTTGCAGCTCATGATAAACCGTTGTTAAATGCTGTTGTTCATAAATTTTTTCATCGGTCATGGAGATTCCTCCTTTTAATAACATGACTGAATAGTATACGTTACTTTTAGCATAAATGCAAGCGCTGTTTATGAGGAAATGGCGAATCTTGTCGCCTAGTCATTCAGATTTTTCAAGAAATATGATAAAGTAGAGAGGAGATAAAGGAGGCAATCATAATGATTTTTGATACACATACACATTTGAATGCAGAACAATTTAATGATGATATTCCAGAAACGATTGCACATGCCCAAGAATTGGGTGTTACAGAGATGGCCGTGGTCGGTTTTGATGAACCAACGATTGAAAAATCTCTTTTACTTAGTCAGGAATATGCCAATATTTATAGTATCATTGGTTGGCATCCAACAGAAGCGGGTAGCTATACGCCAGAGGTTGAACGACGATTACAAGAACAATTAACGTTGCCAAAAATTGTCGCATTAGGTGAAATCGGTCTTGATTATTACTGGATGGAGGATCCTAAAGAGGTGCAAGAAAAAGTCTTTCGCCGTCAAATTGCGATTGCTCGGGAAATGAATTTACCGTTTAGTGTGCATACGAGAGAGGCATTAGAAGATACCTATCGAATTTTAAAAGATGAAAAAATTTCAGATATTGGTGGAATCATGCATAGTTTCAGTGGCGATGCCGAGTGGATGAAGAAATTTTTAGATTTAGGTTTGCATATTTCTTTTAGTGGCGTCGTAACGTTTAAAAAGGCGTTGGATGTTCAAGAAGCGGCGATGGCGGTACCACTTGAACGAATGTTGGTGGAAACAGATGCACCCTATTTAGCCCCTGTTCCTTATCGTGGTAAACGGAATGAACCAGGCTATACACGATACGTAGTGGAAAAAATTGCTGAATTACGACAACTAACCTTTGAAGAAGTGGCAGAACAAACGAGAGTCAACGCTCATCGCTTGTTTCGGATAGATAAATGAAAGAAAAAATGAAAGTTGCAGAAATCATTGTCGTTGAAGGGAAAGACGACACACGCCGCATTCAAGAGGTAGTTGAAGCGGATACGATTGAAACGATTGGTTCTGCTATCAATGATGAAATTTTGACACAAATTGAACACGCACAAGAAACGAGAGGCGTGATTATTTTTACAGATCCAGACTATTCGGGCGAAAAAATTCGTAAAACAATAATGGAAGTCGTTCCTGATGCAAAGCATGCTTTTTTATCAAGAAAAGTTGCAGTGCCTAAAAAAAATGGTGGTAGCCTAGGGGTTGAACATGCTAGTGATGAAGCAATTATTGAAGCCTTAAAAAAAGTCGTAACACCTGTTCAAGCTGGTGAAGACTATCAAGAAATTCCTAGACAAACACTAGTTGAATATGGTTTAATAGCGGGAGCAAATGCCAAAAAATACCGTGAATTATTAGGAGATGACCTAAGAATTGGCTATACAAATAGCAAACAGTTAGTCAAACGGTTAAGCATGTTTCGGATTACAGAAGCAGAATTGAAAGAAAGCATGACACGTATTTTAAAAGAACTTGCAAACGAAGAATAACTACATGGAGGAACAAGCGTGACGGACTATAAAGAAATTGCCACACCATCCAGAACCAAAGAAATACTAAAAAAGCATGGATTTTCATTTAAAAAGAGTTTAGGTCAAAATTTTTTGACAGAGCCTAATATTTTAAGAAAAATTGTAGAAACAGCGGGAATTAATCAGCAGACAAATGTTGTCGAAGTCGGGCCTGGAATTGGTGCATTAACAGAGCAATTAGCGATGAACGCGGCACAAGTTGTGGCTTTTGAGATTGATGATCGCTTGATTCCTGTCTTAGCAGATACCTTAAGTCGCTATGATAATGTAACAGTGGTGCATCAAGATGTTTTAAAAGCTGATTTGGTCGAGACAACCAACCAAGTTTTTCAAGAGAAGTATCCGATTAAAGTGGTGGCTAACCTACCTTACTATATTACTACGCCAATTATGATGCATTTTTTAGAATCTTCTTTAGATGTAGCTGAAATGGTTGTGATGATGCAAAAAGAGGTCGCTGATCGAATTGCTGCTAAACCAGGAACGAAAGCTTATGGTTCATTATCAATTGCTGTCCAATATTTTATGGAAGCAAGTGTCGCCTTTATTGTGCCAAAAACAGTTTTTGTGCCGCAGCCCAATGTTGACTCGGCGATTATTAAATTGACACGCCGTGCTACACCAGCAGTGACAGTGACCAATGAAAAAGAATTTTTCAAATTAACCAAAGCCAGTTTCCAATTAAGACGTAAAACATTGTGGAATAACTTAACGCATTTTTATGGGAAAGATGAACAAACGGTGGCTTGGCTAAAAGAGAGCCTAGCTGAAGCAGAAATTGATCCTTCTAGACGTGGTGAAACATTGTCTTTAGAAGAATTCGCTCGTTTAAGTAATGCTTTAGAAAAAAATAAACCAGTATAAAAAAGAACTTTCTGTTATTTATGAGAAATAACAGAAAGTTCTTTTATGTGTCTTGACACATTGCGGCTGTTCAGCTACACTTGAGAAAAACAAAAGGTGTCATGACACCTTTAGGAGGCAGTTTTAATGAAAACAAACTCAGTAAAACGTTTAACAATTTCAGCACTTTTAATTGCAATGGGGATTATCATTCCAATGGTTATGCCAAGAATTACCATTGGTCCAGCCAGTTTTACGTTAGCAAGTCACGTCCCAGTTTTTATTGCCATGTTTATTTCTCCAGTGGTGGCAATTGCGGTTAGTCTAGGAACAGGTTTTGGTTTTTTCTTATCCGCAACACCGATTATTGCTTTGCGGGCCTTATCTCATTTGATTTTTGCAGTCATTGGCGCAGTGATTTTACAAAAGCATCCAGAAATTTTAATCAATAAAGAGGGGAAATTCACTTTATTAAATGGGAAATTACAGTTGTTTAACGTGGGAATTGGAGTGATTCATTCCGCTGCCGAGCTAGTGGTTGTTTCTGTATTTTACACAATGGGCAACTTGCCAGGAACCTATTATACAGCCGGCTTCATGTATTCTATTTTTCTTTTGATGGGCGTTGGTGGATTAATTCATAGTTTGGTGGATTTCAGTATTGCCTACTTTTTAGCAAGTACCTTAAGTAAACATGTAGATATTCCAACTTTTACAGAAGCGAAACAACCCAAAGTGATAAAGAAGAAGGTTAAATTAGCATAGAGAGAAGCAATCGAGGCATCCGTCATTGTGACGGATGCCTCGAGAATTTTTATTTAATGACTTCTTCTGTTTGAGGGTCGAAGAAATGTCCTTTGTTAATATCAAAAGCTAAGTCAATCATTTCACCAGGATGGTGGAAGTCACGAGCATCTACTTTTGAGATAAACTCTGTATCACCAATTTTTGTATAAAGCATGGATTCAGCCCCTAATAATTCAGAAACAACGACTTCAGATTTAATCACCGCATCTTTCATTGCTGTTAAAGCCACTTGTTCGCTATGAATATCTTCTGGACGAATACCGAAAATTAATTCTTTGCCTTCATAACCATGTTCAACAAGCTCTTTGTTTCTTCCTTCAGGAATTGCTAGTTTTAAGCCATGTTGGTTAGAAATAACCCCATTGTTTAAGGTAACTTTGAAGAAATTCATGGCAGGTGAGCCGATGAACCCAGCTACGAACATATTTTTAGGTGTATTGTAAACTTCTTTTGGTGAACCAATTTGTTGAATAAAGCCATCTTTCATAATTACGATTCGGTCAGCCATGGTCATCGCTTCGGTTTGGTCATGTGTCACATAAATTGTCGTAGTTTCTAAACGTTGGTGTAGTTTAGCGATTTCAGCACGCATGGCTACACGTAATTTTGCATCCAAGTTTGATAAAGGTTCATCCATTAAAAAGACTTTGGCATCACGGACAATTGCCCGGCCAAGTGCAACACGTTGGCGTTGTCCACCAGAAAGCGCCGCAGGTTTACGTTGTAAGTACTCTGTTAAGCCAAGAATATCCGCAGCATTTTCCACCCGTTTTTTAATTTCAGCTTTATCATATTTTCTTAGTTTTAAACCAAAAGCCATGTTATCAAAAACAGTCATATGCGGATAAAGCGCATAGTTTTGGAAAACCATGGCAATATCACGATCTTTCGGTGCAACGTCATTCATGACTTTGTCCCCAATTGATAATTCACCTTCAGTAATATCTTCTAAGCCAGCAATCATGCGCAATGTTGTTGATTTACCGCAACCAGAAGGTCCGACAAAGACGATAAATTCACGGTCTGTAATTTCTAAGTTAAAATCTGTAACAGAATAATGTTCTGCATTGTCATATTTTTTATACACATTTCTAAGCGCCATTTCCACCATTTGATACGTCACTCTTTTCTTTTTGATTTGTTACTCATAGTTTAAATGAAAACGCTATCTTTCGGCAAGGGAGAGTTGCACAAGAAAAAGAAGACTTTTTCGTCAAGGTGACAAAGGGCAAACACTCTCAGCGGATTTATCGATAAACTTTTGTTATAATATAACAAAGACAGGAGTTGGATAACATGAAAATCGCTTTAATCGCTCATGATCGTAAAAAAACATTAATGATCAAACTAGCAACCGCTTATAAACATATTTTAGAAAAACATGAATTGTATGCAACGGGAACGACAGGCATGAAAGTGATGGAAGCAACTGGCTTACCCGTGCATTGCTTTAAATCGGGGCCATTAGGTGGGGATCAACAGATTGGCGCAATGATATCGGAAGACAACATTGATTTAGTTATTTTTTTAAGAGATCCTCTTTCCGCGCAACCGCATGAACCAGACGTGACGGCTTTGATTCGTCTAAGTGATGTCTATGAAATTCCTTTAGCGACCAATATCGGCAGTGCTGAAATTCTTTTGAGAGGTGTCGAGGCGGGGTTTGCGGACTTCCGTGAGGTTATCCATGAAGGGGATCGTCGACCGTTAGCTTTTTAGAGAACCTTAATGGTTATTTTGACTATTTTGTGGTATATTTTATGAGGACTTTTGTCCAAATAAAATAACAGAGTAGGAGACAAAGCGTTAAGTGCTAAAAGGATGGGATGTTGCCTTTTGGACGAAGAACATAAACAGTGTGTTGCTAGAAAGCAAAGGTTCTTACTTTGCTTATCATCAGAACAACACGTTCAGCTTTTTAATGTTCGCGGTTTTGTTTTCGCATTCGCTGCATGGTTCGTCATGTAGCAGCTCTTAGAGGAGATGCTAAAAATGACAAAGAAAAAATTTGGCACAAAATCCATTGCGTTAATGGGCGTACTCATTGCGGTGGTCGTTGTCTTTTCACGCTTTTTTGCGTATGAAACAACGTTTTTAAAAATCAGTTTCACGTTTATCCCAGAATCATTGATTGGGATGATTTTCGGACCTTTTTGGGCTGGAATCGGCACGGCGGTGGCTGATGTGGTAGGAATGTTGCTTTTTCCAAAGGCAGGCTATTTTCCTGGGTTTACTTTAAATGCCTTTTTGGCTGGTGCTATTTATGGTTATTTCTATTATAAGAAAGAAATGACATGGCAACGAGTGATTTTGGCGACATTGTTGGTCACCGTTTTAATTAATATCATTTTAACTCCTTTGTGGTTAAGTTTAATGTATGGCGTCAATCTAGCAAATTTTGCTTGGTGGGTGCCACGCTTAATTAAAACAGTTATTTTCTTTCCTATTCAAGTAATTGCCACTTATTATTTAGGCAATAAAATTCCCTTTAAACGTTTATTTGGAAAGCCATTATCTGAATTAGATCAATAAATTTAAAATTAAAAGAGTCACTTTTCATCATCCCAGAAAAGTGACTCTTTTTTATTGTGCTTTTTGATTAAACTGTGCTTCGTAAAGGTCACGATAATAACCCTGTTCTTTTTGCAATAATTCGTCATGGGTGCCAATTTCAACTACTTGACCATTGTCCATAACTAGAATTTTTTCAGCACTTTTGACTGTTGCTAAGCGATGGGCAATAACAAAACTGGTCCGGCCAGTCATCATTTGTAAAAAAGCATCCTGAATTTTTTGCTCGGTCAATGTATCAACTGAACTGGTCGCTTCATCTAAAATAAGCATCGGCGGATTACTAATCATCGTGCGTGCAATGGTCATTAATTGTCGTTGTCCTTCAGAAATTTTAACGCCTTGGGAACCAATCTCGGTATCTAGTCCTTGAGGTAAACGCATGACGAAATCAAAAATATGGGCTTTTTTCATGGCTTCTATAATTTCTTCGTCAGAGGCTTCAGGATTTCCGTACGTTAAATTTTCCCGAATGGAGCTATCGAATAGCCAAGTATCTTGGAGAACCATACCAAAACTTTTTCGTAAGCTGTCCCGAGTAATTTGAGTAATGTCGTGAGTATCAACCGTAATTTGACCATGGTCGACCTCGTAAAAGCGCATTAACAAATTCACTAATGTTGATTTACCCGCACCAGTTCGCCCAACAATGGCAATTGTTTCTCCTGGTTCAGCAATTAAATTAAAGTTTTCGATTAAAGGTCGCGTCGGCGTGTAAGAAAAATCAACGTCTTTAAATTCAACACGGCCTCGCGCTTCTTTCAAAACAATTGCGTTCGGGGCATCAGGACGTTCAACTGGTTGATCCATCATATCAAAGGTACGTTCCAATCCAGCTAAGGCTGCTTGGATTTGGTTGGTGATTCCTGAGAGTTCAATAAAAGGTTTAGAAAACTGACTAGAGTAAATGGTGAAACTGGAAATAACACCAACTGTGACTAAAGGATTGCCACTTAAAACTAACAAGCCACCGACTAATCCAATCGATAAGTAAGATAAATGGTCGATAAATCGAGAAAGTGGGTTGGTTAAGGAAGAAGAAAACTGAGCCTTCTGTCCTTTTTCATACAACGTTTGATTCAATGCTTCAAATGTTTCTTGCGTAGCTTGTTCTTGTTGAAAGGCTTTAACAATTTTTTGGTTGCCAACCATTTCTGAAACGAAACCGGAAATTTCACCAACAATCGTTTGTTGTGCAGCAAAGTTTTTTTGTGAAGCTTTTGCAACAAGCCAGTTTACAATAAAAATAATCGGCGTACTGATAAGAACCACTAATGTGAGCAGGGGACTTAGCCGAATCATAAAGAGCAAAGCAACAACGACGGTGGCCATGCCAGAAAATAATTGGTTGAAGACAGCCGAGCAAGCCATTGAAATATTGTCAATATCGTTGGTAAAGCGACTGACGATATTTCCGTGTGACGTTTGGTCATAATAACTTAACGGTAATTGATTTAAATGGGCAAAGGCATCTTTTCTCAGCTGTGTGGTCGATAAATAAGACACGCGATTACCGAGACGTTGAATCAGCCATTGACTTAGAACGGTTACGAGTAAAATTCCTGCTAATAAACCTAAAATTTTGATGAGTTGCGCAGCATTGACTTGTCCTTTACCAACCATTGTATCAACGGATTTACCTATATAATAAGTCATGAGGACAGTCGAAAAACCACTGAGAATTCCTAGGATTAAGGCGCCGATAATTTCTTTTGGATAGTGTAGTAAATACGGCTTAAAACGTGAGAAGGCGCCAAAATGAATTTTTTTAGTTTGCATGGGTATCCTCCTCCTGTGACGCAACGATTTCTTGATACTCTTTAGAAGAAGTAAGTAATTCTTCGTGGGTGCCAAGGCCAGCGACTTTTCCACTATCTAGGACTAAAATTTGATTCGCCGTAGCAATCGAACTCACGCGTTGTGAAATTAAAATAACGGTTGTCTCTGCTCGTTCTTTTTGTAAAGCACGACGCAGATTCAAATCTGTTTGATAGTCAAGTGCACTCAAGGAATCATCTAAAATAAGTAAATGTGGTTTCCTAATCAAGGCACGGGCAATGGTCAACCGTTGTCTTTGTCCACCAGAAAAGTTTTTTCCGCCTTCGTTAACAGGCGTGTCTAACCCTTGGTCTAATTGTTCAACAAATTCTTTACATTGGGCGATAGCTAATGCTTCCCAACAGTCTTCATCAGTTGCATTTGGTTTTCCCCATTGTAAGTTTTCTCGAATAGTCCCTGTAAATAAGACGGCAGTTTGTGGGACACTTGCCACTTGTTGGCGTAAAGTAAAGAGCGGCCAATCGCGCACATTTATACCATTAATAAAAAGGTTTCCTGCACTCACATCATAAAATCTGGGAATGAGTTGGGTTAAGGTACTTTTCCCGCTGCCGGTAGGTCCTGTGATGCCGAGAATTGAGCCTTTAGGAATCGTAAAATTGATATTTTCCAAAGCCAAACCGGCCTCTGGTTCATAGCGAAAATCTACATGGTCAAAGGTAATATCACCAAATTGTGGAGATGTTTTTGCTGATTCTGGTGTATCTGTTAACTGGCTTTCTACAGTTAAAACCTCATTGACACGGTTTGCGGAAGCGGCAGCTCGCGTAAAAATTACCACGAGATTAGAAGCAACAATTAAAGCGAGCATCATTTGATTCATATAATTGATCAATGCTAAAACTTCCCCTTGTTGCAGGGAACCGAAAGAAACTTTTAAGCCACTAAAATAAAGTAAAAATAAAATTCCAACATTCATAATCAAAGTGGTTAAAGGCGTTAATAAAGCAGAGACATTCGATACACGAATGTAAATATCGCCTAAATCATCTGAAGCTTTATCAACATGTCGTTGCTCTGTTTCCTTTCTAGCAAACGCACGGATCACACGGACACCGCTTAAATTTTGACTAATTTGACGGTTTAACCGATCCAAATATTCTTGGACTTTTTGATATAAAGGCACAGTCACTTTAATGATAATAAAGAGAATAAGGCTAAAAATTGGTAAAAGTAATAGGAAAAGAAAGCCCATCTGCACGTCAATGTAAAAAGCCATGACCACAGAACCGATACTTAAAAAAGGTGTCCGAATGACCAACCGAATAAACATCGCTAAAGCCAATTGAAGCTGGTTGATATCGTTTGTGATCCGGGTGATGAGGGTATCTGTACCAAAACTATTCAATTCTTTGTGTGAAAGCTGATTAATTTTCTTCATTAATTGATTTCTTAGCTCCGTCCCAAAACCTTGCGAAGCGACTGAAGCATAATATTGACAAATCATGACAAAAAATAAACCAACTAACGACATAACAAGCATCCAGAGGGCCATTTCTATGACAGTCTGTCGGTCGTTTTGACGAATACCGACATCGACTAAGTGAGCCATGAATAAGGGCAAGACTAACTCGAAACAAGCTTCTAAAAATTTGAAGACTGGACCGAGGATAATTTGTTTTCGATAATTTTTTGCGTATTTCAATAAACCAAACATAAGATTCCTCCCTTTGCTGCTCTCATTGTAGCCTAATCTTTCAATGAAAGAAAGTTGTTCGCTACATTTTCTCAACTTCTGTTAAAATAGAAGAAAAGCGCAAAGAAGTGGAGTGTGACAGAAACGTGGAAAAAATGAGTCAGGTTATTTTGTTATTTTTTATTTATTCCTTTATCGGCTGGTTATGGGAAACGGTGTATTGTTCATTAAAAGCCAAAAAATTTGTTTATCGAGGATTTTTGGTAGGGCCTTATTGTCCTATTTATGGATTTGGGGTCTTAAGCGTTCTCTATTTTGTGGAACCCTTTGAGAACAATCTCTTGGTATTATATGTCGGATCGGCTGTTTTAGTGACGATTTTAGAATATGTCACTAGTTATGGCTTGGAAAAATTGTTCCATGCCTCTTGGTGGGATTATCATGATGTACCTTTTAATTTAAACGGTCGCGTGGCTTTACCGGTTTCTCTTTTTTGGGGATTGGGGTGTGTCTTGATTGTCAAAGTTATTCAACCAGAAATCGCCAAAGTTGTCAGCTTTTTACAAGCAACCTTTGGCAACTACTTAGCACTTTGCATAGTGATTGTAATGGGGCTTGACTTAATTTATACGTTGCTGAACATGCAAGGTTTCAAAAAACTTATTACCGAGATGGGCCAAACGTTGGAAACGAACCAACAAGAATTTAAGCAACGGTTGAACACAAAAATGGAAATCGCTACAGCTGATTGGCAGAAGTTAAAAGAACGAACCAAAAAAGAGCATTTCCAAAATCGGTTAAATTTCCAACAACGTCGTTTTATTAACAATTACCCAAAACTAACTTTAAAAAACATTAAAAATTCCAAAGAAGTTCGGCATCTCTTAGAAGATTTGAAGAAAAAGGGCCAATAATTAACAAAAAATATTACAAAATATTTCAATCAATGGTCTAATGGGATGAAAAAAAGAAAAATCGTCAAAAGCTAGTTTTTAAGCCGTCTTAAGAAATTCTTAAAGAA
Source organism: Enterococcus sp. DIV1937 (assembly GCF_050535975.1). Lineage (NCBI taxonomy): Bacteria > Bacillati > Bacillota > Bacilli > Lactobacillales > Enterococcaceae > Enterococcus > Enterococcus sp. DIV1937. The sequence goes on from NZ_CP172909.1 coordinate 723,779, forward strand.
TTGAGATAGAAATGGACTAATGAATAAACGCAGGATAAAAAAAGAGTTGCATTTAAATTGTAATAAATTGTAACATGATTGAAATAAAACAAGCCCTCCTGACTAGTATAATGAGTAGGTGTTTTAGATAAGTTAGGAAAGGTGTTGGATTTAGTGAAGGTTAAAAAGTTGATACCATTTTTAACAACAATGATGCTTATCAATTTTGGACTTCCAGTCGCTGCGGCAGCAGAATCACTTGATTCGTTGCAAGAAAAAGAAGCGCAAGCGAAACAATCTGGGGAGTTAATTAGTAAAGAAATCAATTCAGCCTTAGACGATGTAAATGCTAAATATGCGGAAATCGAACGTTTAAAAACGCAAATTTCAAAAGCGGAAGATACGTTGAAAACTTCGAAAGAGGAAATAGAAAAAACAGAAAAAAATATTTCTCGTCGTAAAGAAGCTGTTGGCGATCGTATGAAGGATATTCAATTAAATGGCGACCAACGTACTTGGCAAGCCTTATTAGATGCAGAAAATTTATCAGATTTCTTTAATCGGGCCTACGCCATGACCGTTTTACAAAACTTTGAACGGGAAAAGATTGAAAGCTTAACTAGCGAAAAAGAAAAGTTAGCTGCATTACAAGAAAAAGTTGAAAATACGCAAACAACTTTAAAACAAAATGAAGAGAAATTACAAGTTGAAGCTTCTTCAATGAATAATAAAGTCTCTGAGTTAAAAGAAAAAATGGCGGATAATGAAGAATTATTGGCTCAAATTTCGACAGACAAACAGAAAGAGCAACAACGCTTAGTCAGCGAAAAAGCAGCAGCTGAGGCACAGAAAAAACGTGCGGCAGAAACTGCCAAAGCAGAAGCAGCGAAGAAACAAGCAGCTGCCGACAAACAAGCGCAAGCAGATGCGGCGGCTAAACTAGAAGCCGAAGCTGCTGAAGAGTCAAGCAGTCAAGCATCAAGCTCTTCTACAAGTACGGAAAGCAGTAGCACTGAATCTTCAAGTTCAGCTAGTTCATCCGAATCGTCATCAACGACAGAATCATCGACAGGCGAATCATCAACACCAGGAACTGGCTCTGGTCGTGTGCTTCAGATGGAATCAACCGCTTATTCTTGGCGTGAGCCAGGTGCAAGTAATCTAAGTGCTACTGGTATTGACTTAAGTAAACAAAGCAATGTAGTTGCAGTTGATCCAAGCGTAATTCCTCTGGGGTCATTAGTGAAAGTCTCTGGTTATGGCTTTGCTATTGCTGGAGATACAGGTGGCGCTATTCAAGGAAATATTGTTGATGTTCATTTTGATTCAGTAGAGCAATGTACTGCTTGGGGACGACGTCAGGTTACAGTAGAAATTCAATAATAAATTTGTTATACTAAAGACAAGATAAAAGGAATTGGCTAAGTCAGTAATGATAGTAGCCAGTTCTTTTTTAGTTAAATGTAAAGGAGAATTACAATGATTCGCTCGGCAACAAAAGAAGACGGTCAAGCGATTGCTCGGCTGGTCTTAGTTATTTTAAAAGATATGGAGTTACCAATTTTAGAAGAAGTCTCAGAAGAACAAATGATTGACCTGTTAGCAGAGGCAACGGCGTATCCAACCTATCGCTATGGCTATCAACGAATTTTAGTTTATGAACATGCAGGTGAAGTTGCAGGGATTGCTGTCGGCTATCCTGCGGAAGATGAAAAGATTATTGATGAACCTTTAAGAGAAGTCTTTAAAAAACATGGCTTAGCAGAAGATGTTCGGCTATTTATTGAAGAAGAAACTTTGCCTAATGAATGGTATTTAGACACGATCTCTGTGGATGAACGTTTCCGTGGAATGGGAATTGGTTCTAAGTTATTAGATGCTTTACCTGAAGTAGCCAAAGCTAGCGGGAAGCAAGCCTTGGGTCTAAATGTTGATTTTGACAATCCAGGGGCGAGAAAGTTATACGCAAGCAAAGGCTTTAAAGATGTCACAACAATGACTATTAGTGGTCACTTATACAATCATATGCAAAAAGAAGTGTAAAAATAACGAAGGTAAAGAGAAATTGTAGAATCATGTCGAGTCCAAAGGAGATAATCCTCTGGATTTTTTTATTTGGTATGTAGGGCTTGTCTTTGTTGGACGAGAATACACAATTTGAAATTATAAAAGTTACGAAAACCATAGGCATTCCGCTTTAACACTTTGATATGATTATTTAGACACTCCAAGCTTAGTATGTTTTTGAATACGTTACAACTGCGAGTGAGCTAAAAGCAACTTACTCGTAGTCATTTGAAATTAAATCACTAATTTTTTATTTCATATAATAAACTTTTCCTTTTATGAATAAACGTTTAATTGTTTCTTTACACTGCACAGATACAAGAAAAGAAAAAGGTTTCTTGATGTTGTCTAGTATAGAGTAGGGGTGTTACTCTGTAACTATTTTTTATTTATTTTAAAAACAAATAAAAAATAGTTCTGATAGTAATATATTATCATAGCTACTTTCTTTTTTATGAAGAATAATTTTTTGCTTATGCTAGTTTTAAGATGAAATTCTTTATGTGTTTTTATAAAAAAATAAGTATTGACAATTATCTGAAAATTCGATATATTATTTATGTATATTTTTATAAATGATTTGTATTATATTTTTGTTTTAGAAATATAAAACATGAATAGTTGGAGCGATTTTCGACAGTTTTAATAATAGTTGGTCATCTATATTTAAAAAAATTATCACTGAAAGTTGGATTGATTGGGATTCAAAGCCTGGGAAAAGACCTGGAGGCTTTTCTATTAATGTATATGAAGTACATCCTTATATTCTTTTGAATTGGACAGATGATTTGAATGGGTTATTTGCATTGGCTCATGAAAGCATGGGAGCTATTTTAAACTATCAATCTCGCAATGTAAATTTTCTGAATGTGCAACATAGTATATTCTTAACTGAACTATACTCTCAAATTATGGAAAATGAGGTAAAGGAGTATTTGTTACAGAATTATTCAGATAATGTATCAATAAGGAGTGTTGTTCGAGAAAGAGAATTAATTAGATTTAAAGATAATGTCATTAAAACAATTATAAATACAGAATTTGAAAGAAAAAGTTTTTCTATTCATCATTCAGAATCAATTGATTCTATAACGTTGTCTAAAATTTATGAGAGAGTTTCAAAATCAATTTATGAAGCATGTGACGGTTTTTATTCAAATAAAAAAAATAATGTGAATTGGGTAAAACAAGCTCATGTATTTAATCCGTTTTACGAAAGTAATTATGTTGTGACATATTTTTTAGCTAAATATATAAAAAAAAAACCAGGATCATTTAATCAGCTCACGGCTGTTTCTGAAATTGGCTCACAACATAGTGATGAAAAGATTATTTCAAATTTTTTAAATGTGGATTTAGAAAATTTCATACAAGATATAAAGCGTAATTGGAGGAATTATTGTCAGTGAATATGAAGTGTAAAAATAATATTTACATATACGGATTTTGGGCAACATTATTTTTTGAACGTTCTGTTTGGATAAATTATTTAAAATATAATCATTATTCAATAGTAGAAATAGGTTTTTTACAAACATTATTGACCTTAACCATGTTCTTATCAGAATTACCCTCGGGGCTGTTGACGGATAAATTTGGTGCAAAAAAAATTATGTATGTAGGGCACTTTCTAATTTGCCTATATTTATTTTTTATGATGTTGAATATAAATATAGCTTTTATTACATTAGGTTTTATGTTCTATGGCATAGGTCTAGCATTAATATCTGGTAGTGATCAAACTCTGATTTATCAATACAAACCCGAACAGAGCTATCAAAAGAAAATAGGTAAATATATGGCTATTTCTATTGTTGGACTTACAGTAAGTTCTTTTATTGGAGGATATTTGAGCACAATTTCGTGGACAAGTATATTTTTAATTGGAATCATTACTCAATTAATATCAATCGTTATTTTAATGGGTATAAAGTTAGGTTATAGAAAATTTGATTTAAAAAAAAGAGAGAAAGTATCATTCATAAGGTTGCTTATTAGCTTAAAAAGTATTACAAGTCAGAAGCACATGAAATATTTATTAATAACTATCTCGATTTTTCAAAGTACTATATCAGTGCTTTTAAATTTTAGTCAACTAGTATTATTAGATAAAAATATTAATACTTTTAATACATCAATTTTGATTTCTTTAGCGCTTGTTTGTTCTGCAGTTTCCTCACTTTCGATTGAGAAAATATCAATTAAAATAGGACAAAATGTCTCGACAGGAGTGTTTTTGATCGTTTTAGCGGCCGCTTTCTTTCTTTTTTCATCATCAGAAACATTGTTAGTGATCATATCTTTTCTGTTAATAAATTTTAGCTTTGAGTTTATAGATACTTCTTTAAACACAGTGGTTCAAGAATTATCTAGTGATAAAATTAGGACAACTTTGATTTCGGGGATAAATACTTTAACTGCAGGTATAATGTTTGTAGAAACCTCTATTATTTCAGCATTATTTGCTAAATATAATATATCTGTTGTTTTTGCTTCTGTAGGAATTGTTTTGGTAATGTTTACTAGTATATTTTATATTCTATTTTTAAAAACAATAAATAAAAAAATATCTAATTAAGTATTGGATATTTTTTAGATATAAAGGAGAAAAAATGAAAATTACCCAACTATCTTCATTGAATGAGGTTCAGATACATTTAGTAAAGCAGCTTATTAAAGAGTGTCAAATGTTTGATGGTACACACAAAGAGCCATACCTATTAAATACACTAAACTTTGATAAAAGGATGCCTTCGTTTTTTCTCGGATATGAAGAAGAAAAGATTATTGGATTACTATATGTATACGCAGATACAAAAGATGTGGAGGTCAGCATATTTATACACCCAGAATATAGAAGACGAGGATATGCGACTGATATATATCAACGATTTTTAAAAGAAACTGAAAAATACAAACTTAATACAACAAGGTTTCAAACGGAAGCTATTTTTTTAGAAAATAATCCGGATTTTATCAGTAAACGGAATCTCAATATTAAAGATGAAACTGAGACTTGGTTTATTCGAGATAGATATCCTTTTACTCAATTGATTCAAGAAAAATACTTAGTTAAAGAAGCTACTAAAGAGTGTAGTTTGCAGATTGTAGAGTTCGTGTCAGAAATATTTTCGACATCTTTAGAGGTGAGCAAAAAATATGTTGATGAAGCTATTGCGAGTGATAATAGCTCGCTTTATGCACTATTAATAGGCAATACAATAGTCTCTATTTGTATAGTAGACTATAGTTCAGAAAATAACTATCTGTATGGGCTAGCAGTTCTTAAGAAGTATCAAAGACAAGGAATCGGTTCTTATCTTGTTAAAGAAATCATTAATCAAATGATAAAAGAGAATAATAAACGTTTTCAAATAGCTGTCGAAGATAGCAACATAACTGCTAAAATAATGTATGAGAAATTAGGTTTTGTTTTTCAAACACAGGTTGTATATTTGAACGAAAATGAGAGTTAGAATAGCTTTATTATTATGATAGACTCAATCTAATTCACATGTATTTTTTGGTATGTCTTGAGGTACAAGTTGTCTATTGGGGTATTGCTTAAGCTATTGATATTAAAGAATTTTCAAATGTATTAAAAACTTTTTATACACAACCAGGTCTTAAAAAAGCGTGTAAAGATTCATAATTCTTAAAATGTTAATTATTTGGAGTTATTGAGCCTGGGAAAAATTGATAAATGACGGGAACAGAAGCAATTCCTTCTTATTTCTGGGAGTTAAACACTTCTGCTTAAAACAATAAGGGACGAAGTTTTCCTTGGGAATCGAGTTACAATCGATTATTTTGAAAAGAGTGGTGCAAACAACCATAAAGGCTAACCGCCCATATGATTGTTTGCGCCACTCTTTTTTCATTAATCCGTTAAAGGATCAAAATCTAATCCAAAATCATCGGAAGTTTTTTGTTTTTTCTTATTATATAACCAGTAGTCAAGGACAGCTGCTATACAGATGCACAACGGTGCGTCCTCATCATTGGCAACAGTTAAAACAAAATAGTCGCCTGTACAAAGCATGGTTTTATCCATTGACATGATTTTTTTATGGACTTGATAAATTGAATATTGGTGCGCTTTGATATCCCCAACAACTGCCCAGTGAAGGCCTTGAACATAATAGAAATCAGCATTCAAATTGAACAGTTTTCGTAGAGTACCCACTTTTTCAAAACGCTGATATAACTCAAATCGTGTACCAAAAGTCCAAGAAACTTGTTTAATACTGGCTAAAATTTCTCCGTTCATTGCATATAAAGAAAGCGCATCTCCTCGTGTGCCCCAGCGCCCCACCAATAGAAAAAGTGAACGGCCTGCTTGGTCTTTCACGATGGTTCGCGTAACTTTTCCTAACTGTTGTTCTTGAATAAAAAATTCAGACACGACACGATCTCCTTTCTATATATAAATGAGTGCTGTAACTGGTAGTGCTTATTACAAATCTTCTCTTATTGCACGCAGGATGGCTTCGCCAACACCATTTTCTAAATTAGTGGCTGTTTCATATTTAGCGTATTCTTTTAATTCCAGTTCGGCATTGCCCATTGCAAAACTTACCCCAGCCCATTGAATCATGCTGACGTCATTTAAATTATCACCAATAGTCATGACTTGTTCAGCGGGAATCCCACGTTCTTTAGCGACGCGCGCAACCGCAATCCCTTTTTGTGCTAGGCGGTGGTTAATTTCAATATTATTAAGCGCAGAAGAGGTAACAACCAAATCATCTAGTTCTTCTACTTCCATCCCAGCAGGACCTAATACTTTCGGCCCATCCATACTGAAGCCAATAATTTTAAGGACTTCAATCGAATCATCTTTTAAAATGTCGTCTAAACGATCAACATAGGTAATATGCAATAAAGATAGGTGTGCTGAAGCCATGGCGATCGCCACTTTATAAGTTAAATGGGGCATGGATTCTGCAATATGAGCGGCAAAGTTTTCAATTCTTTTTTCTTGATGTTCAGAAAAAATACCTTTATTTGTAGAGATTTCATAGTAAACATTGTGTTGACTCAAAATAGTTAGTACTTCTGTTACTGTTTCTTTTTCGATCCCAGCCGTGAAAAGTGAGTGTCCATCTTTGTCGAACACTTGGGCGCCGTTTAAAGTAATCATGGCACAGTCAATTCCAGCTTCTTCTAACGCGGGTTTCGCTTCGGTATATGCGCGGCCAGTAGCAACCATAAATTCGATTCCTAAACGTTCCGCTTCGCGAATTGCTGAAGCGTTATCATTTGTGATGCTCATTTTTGCATCTAAAAGTGTTCCATCCATATCTGAAGCAATTAATTTAATCATCGATTCTCTACACCTCATTATCTATTTAAAGCTTACCTATAGTTTACCACGTTTTTCCAAGAGAAAGTACCCAGAAATTTCTTGTCAGGTTTGGAGAAATTCGTTATGCTTAGAGAGCGAAGGAGTGAGCATTATGAAAGAAATTATTCACAATAGTTGGCAAACCGTTTTATCTGCTGAATTTGAAAAACCATATTATCAAGAATTGCGGGAATTTTTGAAAAAAGAATATCAGACACAAACGATTTATCCAGATATGTATCATTTATTTTCAGCGTTAGAACTAACCCCTTTTGAAGAAGTAAAAGTAGTAATTTTGGGACAAGACCCATATCATGGACCCAATCAAGCACACGGATTAAGTTTCTCTGTCCAGCCAGGTGTGAAAGTGCCGCCATCTCTTGTGAATATTTACAAAGAATTACAAGCTGATTTAGGGTACCAACCCGTCAACCATGGCTTTTTAGAAAGCTGGGCCAAACAAGGCGTGTTGTTATTAAATACTGTGTTGACCGTTCGGGCAGGTCAAGCCTATTCCCATCGAGGTAAAGGGTGGGAGCAACTGACAGATGTCATTATCGAAAAGTTGAATGAGCGTGAAAAACCCGTTGTTTTCATTTTATGGGGACGTCCAGCTCAAGAAAAAATTAAAATGATTGATACGACTCGGCATGTGATTATCAAATCGCCACATCCAAGTCCATTGTCAGCGCATCGTGGTTTTTTTGGCTCACGTCCGTTTTCTCAAGCGAATGCCGCTCTAGAACGTTTAGGGGAAACGCCGATTGATTGGCAACTTCCTGAAACAGTGTAATGTAACAGCGCAAGCTGTTATAGTGTAGAAGAGTTAGTTTGTGAAAAGTTTATCGGATTATTGGTTTTTTTGACTAATACAGCTAGAAAAAACTGTTATTTTCTTTGAGAATAGTGTATGATGGATTTTGTAAATATAAAACTGGAGGGTTTATCGTGGAATTATTCGATAGCTTAAAATTTAAAGTCGTACGCCGTAATATCAAAATTGTTTTCCCTGAAGCAACAGATCCTAGAATCTTAGGTGCTGCTGCCCGCTTAAAATCTGATGAATTAGTAGAACCAATCTTAATTGGTGATCCAACAGATATTGCAAATGCTGCTATGGCTCGTGGAATCAACACATCAAACTTTATTATTATCAACCCAAATGATTATGAAAAATGGGATGAAATGGTCGAAGCATTTGTTGAACGCCGTAATGGAAAAGCTACTAAAGAAGATGCTGAAAAAATCTTAAAAGATGTCAACTATTTCGGTACTATGTTAACTTACATGGGTATTGCTGATGGTATGGTTAGTGGTGCTATCCACTCAACAGGTGATACAGTTCGTCCTGCGTTACAAATCATTAAAACAAAACCAGGCGTAAGCCGTACAAGTGGTGCCTTCTTAATGATTCGTGGTCGTGACCAAGAAAGATATTTATTCTCAGACTGCGCGATTAACGTGAACCCAACTGCACAAGAATTAGCTGAAATTGCTGTTGATAGTGCCAAAACAGCTGAATTATTTGACATTGAACCAAAAGTTTCATTGTTAAGTTTTTCAACAAAAGGTTCTGCAAAAGCACCAGAAGTAACAAAAGTTGCTGAAGCTACAAAAATTGCGCAAGAATTAGCACCTGAATATGCGATTGATGGTGAATTACAATTTGATGCTTCTTACGTATCTTCTGTCGCACAATTAAAAGCGCCCAACTCAAAAGTGGCTGGAGAAGCAACAGTCTTTGTATTCCCAGATTTACAATCAGGAAATATTGGCTACAAAATTGCTCAACGTTTAGGTAACTTTGAAGCAATTGGCCCAATCTTACAAGGATTGAACAAACCAGTTTCTGATTTATCACGTGGTGCAAACGAAGAAGATGTTTATAAATTATCAATCATTACAGCTGCTCAAACATTAATGAACGACTAATTAACTATGTTGAAGCATGATAAATAAGCAAAGTAGAAGTTGAGGTTCCCAGGACACTTGGGCCTCAACTTTATTTTTTTGAAGCTGCCACTAGTCAACTTATTGAATTTTCGGTATACTTTCATACATAGATTCTTGCAGATGGGAGGCAAAAAAATGAACATTGTCCTGAACAATCCATTGGAAACAGAAGCAATTGCTCAAATCATTGGACAAAAGGCACAAGCTGGTGATGTAATTGTCCTGACTGGTGATTTAGGGGCCGGTAAGACGACAATGACGAAAGGGATTGCTTTAGGATTAGGCATTTCCCAAATGATTAAAAGTCCCACCTATACGATTATCCGCGAATATCCACAAGGACGACTTCCGTTATACCATATGGATGTCTATCGTGTTGAAGAGGGTGCGGATGAGTTAGGGTTAGATGAGTATTTTGAAGGAGATGGGCTATCCGTTGTAGAATGGGGCAGCTTGATTGAAGAAGAATTGCCAGAAGATTATTTAGAAATTATTTTAAATAAAGATTCTCAAGAAGTGGACAAGAGAGTTCTTGAATTCCGCGGAACTGGTCCATTGGCAGAAGAAAGAATAGCAGAGATTCTGAAAACGTGGGAGGCTCGCGAATATGACTGAACAAACATTTTCTATTCGAGAAGCAGTGCCTACTGATGCGGATCAATTACTATCTGTGATGTCAAAAATTGGGAGTGAAACGCCCTATTTGGTAATGGATGAGCGAGGAATGGCTATGTCGACAGCAGAATTGGCTGAAAATCTAGCAACACTCTATGAATCGCCAAATAATGTTTTATTGGTGGCATTAGCGGGAGAAGCGATCATTGGGACCGCATCTGTGTCTGCTTCTTCTAAAAAGCGGATGGAGCATATTGGTGAAATTGGCATTAGTATTTTAAAACAGTACTGGGGCTATGGACTGGGCAGTATCTTGATGGAAGAACTTATTCGCTGGGCGCATGAAAGTCATGTTATTCGTCGCTTGGAATTAACGGTACAGGATCGTAATCAACGAGCGATTCATGTCTATAAAAAATTAGGTTTTGAAACAGAGGCAATTATGCCTCGGGGCGCCAAAACAGACCAAGGTGAATTTTTAGATGTTCATTTAATGCGTTTGCTGATTGATTAATTATTGGTTAATAATTTTAATTTCTTAAATAATCGAACGATAATTGCATGAAAAAACAAAATTTTCGCAATTATCGTTTGTTTCATATTTATTTTTCTGATATTTTTGTTATAATTATAGAAGAATTTAACGAAAAAATGAAAATTTATTTTGGGAAGGAATGTAAGAAATGGCGAAGGCAACGAAGATGAATGTTAACTATCGAGAGTCGATCTTGGATCGTGCGTATCGTTTAGAGCTAATAAAAAAAGATGAGTATGCAAAACATCAAGAAAAATTATCATTATTAAATGAAAAATTGTCTGACGGGGAACCAGCTCAATTTGATGCAAAAGAAGAAACGTTTTGGAAAAAAATTTCGCAAAAAGTTATTTTATAAAAGTAATACATACGAATAAGAGCGTACACATAGAAAGAAGCGTAAGCAGTGTTAAACTGCTTACGCTTCTTTTTTAATGAATAGGAATAACTGTTTCACGCTTAATTAATTTGTGAGGAATAACGAGACGGACACCATTCGTCAATTCTTCATGGATTAATTCATATAATTTTTTCATCGCCATTCGCCCTAATTCTGACGTGTCGATGTCAATACTTGTTAGATAAGGATGTGTCAATGTTGAAAAGATTGAGTTGTTAAAACTAATAATGGATAACGTTTCAGGAACTTGATAACCATAGATTTGCGCAAGTTGCATCGTCCGCAAAGCAAAGATATCATCAATCACCACCAACGCCGTGGCATTATTTTGATGAAGAATATCATCGAAAGCCATGTAATCTTCAGGTTTTTCTAACGCAACGCTTGGTAAAACAGTTAATCCTTGCATCATCATTGCTTTTTGATAACCAAAGTAACGTTCAAAGTACAAACTTTCATGCGTTGTATTGGTCACAAATAAAATATTTTTATGGCCGTTTTCAATTAAAAATTCCGTCGCTTGTTTCCCTAATAATTGATTATCATTATCCACGTAAACTATTTCCGTTTCATGTTGATAAGGTTGACCAATTAAAGTAAAGGGAATGTTGTTTTCGTATAAGTAATCAATGACGGGGTCCTTACTATCTGAATACACAAGAATAAAACCGTCCACTTGTTTTTGAAGATGCATTCTTTTAACGTTTTCCAATAGTACATCAAAACTTTTGGCAGTTGCAATAGCAGTAGTCATATCATAAAGACGGGCTTCCTCGTTGATGGCTTCCATAATTTCTAAATAAAATGGATTCCCTAACCGTTCTTTCGAATCTAAAGGAGGTAAAATTACGCCAATGGCACTTGAAATTCGTTTACCCAAATTCCGTGCCGTCATATTTGGCACATAGCCTAAGTCATCCATGACTTTTCGCACTTTCTTTTTTGTCGATTCAGAAATACTTGGATGATCGTTAATGACACGCGAAACGGTTGAGGTTGCAACCCCCGCTTTCTTAGCGACATCTTTTACTGTAATTGCCATTTTTGCCACGCCTTTCTTAGTGATTATAGAAGGTTAAATTGATAAACCGTTTGGTAGGTTTGCTTTTTATTAGCTGGTAATAAAATAGAGCCCCACTGAGGATGATGAACAATGTCTGGATACTCTTGTGGTTCAATTGCTAAGCCATAGTTTGAATGCATCGCTTGTCCATTAATAGAAAATGGAGCCTCAAAACCAGTCGTAGAAAATAATACCATACTTTGGTTCGTTGTTGCTATCGTCATTTTTCTTCCAGAAGTAGGTTCTTGTAAGCATAATTGTGGCTGTCTTAAGTCAGAGCCAACTAAGGGGAAAACATCATCTAACCCGGTTGGATAGCGTTGGAGGATTGTTTCGATAGGTGTCAGTTCATTAAAACGTATGGATAGTTCAGAAGCTGGTAAAATCCGTCCAGTAGGCAGCTTATTATCGTCTAATTCTAACATACCTTGACAGTTCAAAGATAGCAAATGTGACAGAATGTCTAACTTTCCATCGCCAGATAAATTAAAGTAGGCGTGGTTCGTAGGATTAAAAAGTGTTTCCTGTTTACTCCGTCCAGTACTGATCATTCGTAAATGATTATCCTCTAGCTGATAAGTGATGGTGGCCTCAATTGGTCCAGGATAGCCAGAAATGGTGTCGGTTAAATGAAAAGCAACGCCAATGATATCCTTTTTTTCAAAGGGCTCGACTGTCCAATATTGAAAAGACCACCCCTTTGAGCCACCATGGATATGATGACCGTCGCTATTTTGTTCTAATATTCCATTTTGCCAATGGCCATTACGAATACGTCCAGCAACTGGTCCAACAGTGGCGCCAAAAAAGCTTTGATCCTTTAATACATCTTGATACGAATCATACGATAAAAGGATATTTTCCCAATGATTATTTTTGTTTGGCATCAAAAGTTGATGGAGGCGCGCGCCATAATTGAGAAGAACGACTTCTAAAAAGTCGTTCTTCAAAGTAATTTTCTTTAAGTTTGTGTTTGGAATATCGGTTACGGTGATACGATTATCCTTCATGATCAAGCCACACTTTTTTTAAGTAATCAAACGTTAAAGCGCTCGTCTCTGGCACGATGGGCAACCCTTCGCCTAACTCTTCTTTGCGGCCAACGCCAACAGGTTGCGCTCCACTAGCAAGAATCGCTTGAATCCCAGCTTTGGCATCTTCAATGCCAAGACATTCTGCTGGTGTCAAATCAATTTCTTTCGCAGCTAAAATGAAAATATCTGGAGCGGGTTTGCCTGCCTGAACGTCTGCTGGATTAGCAATGGCATCAAAAAGGGGCGTCAATTGCATTTTTTCTAAAAGGAAAGGCCCATTTTTACTTGCAGAAGCCAAGGCGATTTTAATATTGGCTTCACGTAATTCCGTTAATAAAGAAAGAATTCCTGGGTAGACATCTTCAGGCGTAATCGCTTGGATCATTTCCAAGTAATAATCGTTTTTCCGTTGCGCTAACTGGGCAAATTCTTCAGAAGAAAACGTGCCTTCTTTTTTTCCGTATTTTAACAGTAACTGCAGAGAATCTTCACGGCTTACACCTTTCAATTGTTCGTTGAAAACACGGTCAATGGAAATTCCAATTTCGTTCCCTAATTTTTTCCAAGCGTGGTAATGAAATTCTGCTGTATCAGTAATAACGCCATCTAAATCAAACAAAACGCCTTTAAACATGAACTTCTTCCTTTCTGATCGGTAAAACTAATCGATCTTTTAATGTGTATTTTTGATCGTAAACAGTTAATGGAATTGCAGGGCCGTCGAGTAAAGTGAAGGCCACTTGGTCTGCTGCAACTTCAACAAATAGTAAACGATTCCGGTAATTAATGTGGAATGAGTAGGCTGTCCATGTCGCTGGTAAAAAGGGTGCAAATTTTAGTTGTTGATGGTCCGTTTTCATTTGGGCAAAACCTTGAACAATCGCTAGCCAACTACCAGTCATTGAGGTAATGTGTAAGCCATCTTCTGTATCATTATTGTAATTATCTAAGTCAAGGCGCGCTGTTCGTTGATACATTTCCACTGCTTTTTCTTCCATGCCTAATTCAGCAGCTAACACAGCATGAATGCTTGGTGAAAGAGAAGATTCATGGACAGTCATTGGTTCGTAAAAGTTAAAGTTCCGGCGTTTTTCTTCTAAAGAAAAGGCGTCATTGAAGAAATAAATTCCTTGAAGAACATCGGCTTGTTTAATGAAACAAGACCGCAAAATTTTATCCCATGACCAATGTTGATTTAAAGGCAGCTCGCTAAGTGGTAAATCAGAAACAGGCATTAAATCTTTATCTAAGAAAGTGTCATGTTGTACAAAAATGCCTAATTCATTATCCACTGGGAAGTACATATTTTCTACAATGTCTGCCCATTTAGCTAATTCGTCGTCTGCAATTTTGAGCATTGTTTCTTCTTGGAATTTTAAATAAGACTCACGGGTGTAACGTAGAACCCACGCAGCGATGGTATTGGTATACCAGTTATTGTTGATATTATTTTCATATTCATTTGGCCCCGTTACGCCATGAATCATATATTGTTTATGACGTTGGGAGAAGTGGACCCGATCTGCCCAAAAACGAGCGATTGCCACAAGTACTTCTAGACCAGCATCTTTTAGATAGTCTTCGTCTCCTGTATAGTTGACATAATTATAAATCGCATAAGCAATCGCACCATTTCTGTGAATCTCTTCAAAAGTGATTTCCCATTCGTTGTGACATTCCACACCAGTAAAAGTAACCATTGGGTAAAGCGCACCCTTTAACCCTTGTTGTTGGGCATTATGAATGGCTTGAGGCAATTGATTGTGGCGATATTTCAGTAGATTTTTAGTAACTTCGGGCTTAGCCAACGCCAAGTAAAGTGGGACAGCATATGCTTCAGTATCCCAATATGTGGCACCACCATATTTTTCGCCAGTAAAGCCTTTTGGTCCGATATTTAAACGATCGTCTTCGCCATAGTAGGTTGAGAAAAGTTGGAACAGATTAAAACGAATGCCTTGTTGGGCTTCGTCATCTCCTTCAATAACAACATCAGCTAATTGCCAACGTTTTGCCCAAGCGGCAGCTTGCCCAGCTTTTGCTTCAGGGTACAAGGTAGTCATTTCTGCAAATAATTTGTTTACTCGTGTGATTTGTTGCGTTTCTGGCACATCACGACTGGTAACGACAAGCACTTCTTTTGTGATAGCGGTCGTTTCGCCTTCGTTTAAAGACACCGTCAATTCTGCGGTTAAAGCCAAGGGCTGTTGTGTATATGTAGGCACAACAGAGGCTCCATCGATGAAATGGCGCATGCCTGCAGTCACTGTAAAACGCTCTATTTCAAAGTTGTTAGGAATGGTCTTAGTTGTAACAAAGCCAAGTGTTTCTTGTGTTTCAATAGCTCTTTCTTCCCAAAAATGTTCTTCATAATTGCTGTCTTCATTTTGAACATCGCCATCCAATTTTGAGTGAAGAGTGATTGTGCCTGTACCTTCCAGCATTTCAATTGTTAAGTGGATGTAAGCCGCTTCTTTTTTTTCTAAGCTTAAAAAACGTTCAAAAGAGAAGCGCACTTTGTTCTTCGGTGTTTGGATGGTGAATTGCCGAGAAAGGACCCCATTTTGCATGTCTAATTCTAAAGAAAAATCTTCGTAAGGTGTAGTGGCTAAATCAATTGTTTGTCCATCAATTTGTAAGTCCATTGCGATGAAATTAATTGCGTTAATCACTTTACCAAAATATTCAGGATAACCATTTTTCCACCAACCAACACGTGTTTTGTCTGGATACCAAACACCTGCTAAATAGGTTCCTTGATGGTGGTCGCCAGAATAGTGTTCTTCAAAATTTCCCCGCATCCCCATATAGCCATTGCCAATGCTCGTTAATGATTCTTGTAAACGTAAATTTTCTTTATCTAAGTGTGTAGTACGGATTTTCCAAGGATCAATTTGGAATAAACGTTTGATTTGTTTCATGAGAATCCCCCTCAGTGATTTTATTGATAGGTCTATCATAAACGCAACCGATTGCATTAGTCAATAGTCAATGCTTAAAAAGTGTAATCTTATGAATAAAAGCTGAAACAAAGGTAGGTTAGAAGGAGCTTTATTTGCTTTATTAAAAGACAAAATAAAAAAGGATTAAGTAGTAGGGAGTTGTTTTCCACAATATTTTTGAAATTAAAGCATTTACAAAAAGGAAACAGGAGTATATAATGGCAACATAACGAAACCGATTGCGTAAGGAGTGGCAGGAATGAAAAAAATGTTTAGTTTTGAGTTTTGGCAAAAATTCGGGAAAGCTTTAATGGTCGTTGTGGCAGTAATGCCCGCAGCGGGTTTAATGATTAGTATTGGGAAATCGCTTCCTTTAATCGATCCTAATTTAGGCTTGTTAGTAACAACAGGCGGAGTTCTAGAGAGTATCGGTTGGGCAATTATTGGCAACTTACATTTACTATTTGCGTTAGCAATAGGTGGCAGTTGGGCCAAAGATCGTGCAGGTGGAGCATTTGCAGCGGGGATTTCTTTTGTTTTAATCAACCGTATTACTGGAGCCATTTTTGGTGTAACAAATGAAATGTTGGCAGATGAACAAGCTTTCACGCATACCTTATTTGGCACCAAGATTATGGTGAAGGGATTCTTTACAAGTGTCTTAGAAGCCCCGGCATTAAATATGGGTGTTTTTGTAGGGATTATTGCTGGTTTTGTCGGTGCGATGGCTTACAACAAGTATTACAATTATCGGAAATTACCAGATGCGCTATCATTTTTTAATGGTAAACGGTTTGTCCCATTTGTCGTTATTTTATGGTCAACAATTGTCTCAATTGCATTAGCACTTATTTGGCCAAATATTCAAGCGGGAATTAATAATTTTGGGTTATGGATTGCGCAATCTCAAGATAGTGCACCTATTTTAGCGCCATTCTTATATGGAACGTTGGAACGTTTATTATTACCTTTTGGGTTACATCATATGTTGACGATTCCAATCAACTATACACAATTAGGTGGAACGTATGAAATTTTATCTGGCGCACAAGCTGGAACCCAAGTCTTTGGTCAAGATCCTTTATGGTTGGCTTGGGCAACAGACTTAGTGAATCTTAAAGGCGCTGGTGATATGAGCAAGTATCAGTTTGTCTTAGAAAATTGGACACCAGCTCGATTCAAAGTAGGCCAAATGATTGGTTCTTCAGGGATTTTAATGGGGATGGCTTTGGCGATGTATCGTAATGTCGATGCAGATAAAAAAGCTAAATATAAATCAATGTATTTTTCTGCTGCTTTAGCTGTTTTCTTAACTGGTGTGACAGAGCCGTTAGAATTCATGTTTATGTTTGCTGCAGTGCCGCTTTATGTAATTTATGCGGTGATCCAAGGTGCTGCTTTTGCAATGGCTGATATTTTACCATTGCGTGTGCATTCGTTTGGAAATATTGAATTGTTAACAAGAACACCGCTAGCAATAAAAGCTGGTTTAGGTGGCGATTTAATCAATTTTGTTTTAATGGTCATCATTTTTGGTGTTGTCACTTATTTCTTAGCGAATTTCTTAATTAAAAAATTTAATTACGCAACACCTGGAAGAAATGGAAACTACGACAATGATAACGGCGAAGAAATCGCATCTGGCGCGGCTGATTCAGGTGTCGTCGATCAGCAAATCGCGCAAATTGTCTACTTACTTGGTGGTAAACAAAATATCAAAGAAGTTGATGCGTGTATGACACGCTTACGTGTCAGTGTAAAGGATCGAGAAAAAGTTGGTTCGGAAGAGGCGTGGAAACGGGCAGGTGCAATGGGCTTGATTGTGAAAGATAATGGCGTTCAAGCCGTTTATGGACCAAAAGCCGATGTTTTAAAATCCGATATTGAAGATTTATTAGCTTCCGGCGTTGACATTCCAGAACCGGTTATAGCAGAAAGTACAGCAGGAACGCCAACGACGAATTTCTTAGGTAAGAAAAAAGATTTCGTGGCTGTAGCAACAGGGGAAGTTATTCCAATGGCGCAAGTCAATGATCCTGTCTTTTCACAAAAAATGATGGGGGATGGATTTGCAGTTAAGCCTCTAGAAGGAGAGGTGGTGGCACCAATTTCGGGGAAAGTCCTAAGTGTTTTCCCAAGCAAACATGCGATTGGGCTACAAACAGAAGAAGGCATCGAAGTACTTGTCCATATGGGGATTGATACAGTTGAAATGGCAACTCCTGCTTTTGAATCTTTTGTTAAAGAAGGACAATCATTGAAAGCTGGGACGAAACTAGCTAAAATGAACTTGGATGTGATTGAACAAGCTGGCAAAGAAACAACGATTATTGTCGCCTTTACAAACAGCGACAAAGTGGAACAAGTAGTTATTAACCAACTAGGAACCACCACTGCGGGAACTGTGATCGGACAGATTGAAATTTAAATGATTAGGTCGGGCACAATCAATAATTGTGCCCGACCTAATAACATGTAAGAGAAGGGGAAAAGATGAATCTTTTAACAATCAATACTCATAGCTGGTTAGAAGAAGAACCATTAAAAAAATTAGAGGAGATTGCCAAGGTGATTTTATCTTCTGAAAGTGAAATAATTGCCTTACAAGAAGTGAATCAGAAAGTCGCTTCCAAGAAAGTGCCGTTAGAACAGTTAACTACTTTTTGTCCCATAGCGACCCAAACGCCAATCCATGAAGATAATTTTGCATATCTAATCGTTCAATATCTAGCTGAAAAAGGCCAACACTATTATTGGAGTTGGGAAATGAGCCACATTGGTTATGCTATTTATGAAGAAGGGAACGCACTACTTTCGAAATGTCCGTTGACTAGTGAAGCTCTCCTTATTTCAGAAAGCCAAGAACCAACGAATTATCGAACAAGAAAAATCTTAGTAGCGGAGACAGAGAGTTCAAAAGGTACGCTTACTGTTGTCTCTGGTCACTTTTCTTGGTGGGAAACACCCTGTACAGGTTTTGCCTATGAATGGCTACAATTAGAGAAATACTTAGCGATGGGGCAACAACCGTTAGTCATTTTAGGCGATTTAAACAACCCAGCTGGTACAACTGGCTATCAATTAGTGGAAAATAGTTACTTGCCGATTCAAGATGCATTTGTTGTAGCGGAAGAGACAAGCGGTGAAGCGACAGTAGAGAAAAAAATAGATGGCTGGGAAGAAAATGAAGCAGCCTTGCGGATTGACTACGCATTTGTTCCAAAACAGTGGCACGTACGAAAATATGAAGTAATTTTTGATGGTAGGAAAACACCGATAGTCAGTGATCATTTTGGCTTACTCATTCAACTAAAATAAGAAAAAGCGCTGAATTTTCAGCGCTTTTTCTTATTTATTCGCTCATGTAATTATTCTTATCAGTCTTGTTTGGCTAATTCTTGATCCCGAAGGATGGTGGCCTCAATCCCTTTGATGACTGTTGAAATAAACGCATTGTTTTCTAATTCGACAATCCCAGCAACCGTGGTTCCACCAGGAGAACTGACTTGGTCGATTAAAGTCCAAGGATTCTCTGTGCTATTTGCCAAAGTTTGAGCGCTGCCTAGTACAGCTTGTGTGGCAATTTCTAAGGCCAACTCTTTGTTCATACCATTTTTAACGGCTGCTCGGGCAATCGAATCAATAAATAAGAAAGCATACGCAGGAGTGCTACCTGCAATAGCAGTAAAAATCGAAAAATACTGTTCCTCTAATTCCCAGGCTTGGCCAACTGCTCGAAACAACGATAAAACAGTCTGGATGTCTTCAGGGGATGCAAAAGCGTTGCCACAAACAGCTGCTGCACCTGCGCCAATCAATGCATTCATATTGGGCATCACACGAACGAGACGGAGCGGTTGGGTAGTCTCAAACAGTTGATACAATTCTGCAATAGTCGTACCTGCTGCAATGGAAACAATTAACGGTTGCTTGTCTAAAATTGCTTCTTTTGCTTCAAGTAAAGCTGCTTGAACGAATTGCGGTTTCACCGCTAAAATAACTAAGTCAGCTACTGCAATGGCTTCTTGTGGTGAAGCAACCGCGTGTGCACCAATTTCTTGTGCGAAAGCGGCGGTTTTTTCGACTTGAATATCATAAAAATAAAGGTTTTCTGCGGCAATAAATTGCTTTTTTAGCGCACCTTTGGCAATAGCGGATGCCATATTTCCAGCACCGATAAAACTAATTTTCATAAAAAATTCCTCCTAAAAACTGTTGAATCTCTTTTTTCGTGTTACCATGTATCTAGTATAGAAGGAAACGCCAAAGAAAAAAATAGAGGGAGTAAAGTAAAAAGTGTTGGATTATGAGGTGATTAATTGGCAAGCAAAGAAGAGCAATATGCAGCATTTTATCAGTTTTTAGAGACCTTAGATTGTTATTTAACCACTACCAATGCTCTTGAGAATGAAGTAGCGCAATTTAAGGAAAATCCGCATCGAGAAATTGCGGGCTTTATGCTGGCATCTTCGGAAACAATTGACGTTCCGAAAGGATTTATTCGGATGCTCTATTGTTTAGAGCAAGATGGCAATGCTTATTTGGATCAACAAAGGTGTTCGGTTTCGGCTGGCCAAGTCATGATTGTCAATGAGGCCACCTCTGTTAGCTATCAGGGGCAAGGAATGTCTATGATTATATTTTATTTTAAAAAGCACTATTTTCTTGATACGCTCTTAAATCAGCTGGCGGAAGAACCAGTCATGTATCGTTTTTTTACAGAAATTGCTAGCAGTGAATTTGAAAACATTCCTCGATATTTCGTTTTTGCCAGCCAGCCAAATTCGGATGTTCATGTCTATTCGCTATTATTGCTGAAACAAATTGTGAAAATGGCCTATTTTAATAATAAAGTGACCAAAGCGGCCTTTGTTTTGCTAGTGGTGGAACTAGGTCAACTGCCTAGAGAAGCTTTAAAGATGCAAGATAATTATTTGTCGAATCATCAACGTGTTGAGGTGATTTTAGCGTATATTGAGCAACAGATTGCGCATGTCACTTTAGCAGAAGTCGCCGCTAAATTTCATTTTCATCCGAATTACTTATCGAATTTTTTAAAAGAAAAAACAAACAAAACGTTTACGGAAATTGTCTTAGCCTACCGAATCCAATTGGCGAAAAACTACTTGAAGCAAACAGATTTATCGATTCAAACAATTGTTGAACGAATCGGCTATCAAGACAAAGCTTTTTTTTATAAACGTTTTAAAGAAGAAATGGGCATGACCCCAAAACAATATCGACAGAAAGAGGGAATGGCAGATGTACGAAGAAGTCTTTGAAGAATTTCAGTTAACTGTAGTAGAATTACCAATCGAATTCGTTGATGATTTGCCTGTCTATCGCGGACACTTAAAAGAATTAACGTTTCTTTCAGCGGAAGCCTCTTCACGAAAAAAACTCTACCAACAGCTTTTACAGGCTTATTTGTTGTATAGAGAAGAGAATCAAGCAGTTGTTGAAGAGGAAGAAATAACCTCCTCATTATTGTCTACAGAACAGTTATTAAAATACTATGATGGTGAAACGTTCGATGGGTTTCAGTTGCCATCAAATGAATAAGAAAGCAGGGGAACAGATGGATACAATGGCAAAAATTAATCAATTTCGTGATGAAAGAAATTGGCGCCCCCACCATAATGAAAAAGATTTGGCGCTCTCAATTTGTTTAGAAGCAGCAGAATTGTTAGAACTTTTTCAATGGAAAACAGCAGAAGAAGGCATCAAACAAGAAGAACGAATCAAAGAAGAATTGGCTGATGTTCTCATTTACTCCTACATGATGGCTGATAATTTAGGGTTTGATTTGGACGAAATTATCGAAGAAAAGTTGAAGAAAAATGCGTTGAAATATCCAGTGCCACACTAAGAAGCTTGTATTTTGATTACACGCCCCAAAGTTTAGAAAAATATCAGTTTGGGGCGTATCAAAATTGATGCTTTTTTAGTTTCAACTAGTTGTATTTTATTTGATTTAATCTATTGTCTCGAATAAGTAGATGAATCCTATCTGCGAAGTGGGTGTCGTTTATACTCCTAGTCTTAGCCAACGTTTATTATTTACCCTTGCAATAGCCAGCGCGATGACTGTTAGAACTATAATATACAAGATAATTAATAAATTGTGGTCAAAACTAATTGAGTTTTCTGAGCCTTCTAAAAAATTCTGGACGTTTAGATATAATTCGTTTGAAGCATCAAATATTGCAAAAAAACGTAAAAATCCACCAATTGCAACAAAAAGTACTGTTGTAATCCAATAGAGTATGCTAAAACCGATAGATAAAAGAACGTTAGCAGATAAAAAACTGATCAACGCAACAATTAAAATATACTGAATTGAAATCATCGATAATAAAAAAAACATTTGCAGAATTACAGAAAAATCCATAAAAATAAAGGAAACGATAAATAACAGAACTAGAATACTGCCTAGGGTCTCTACCGTAAGTGTCAAAACTTTTTTTATATAAAAAGTAAGGCTATTGGTATTCATCATACGATAAAATAAAATTGTTTTTCCTGAGTACTCTTTATTAATAAAGAAAGATACTAGAAACGAAAACATTAGAAAGCCAAATTGTGTAAATACAGTATATGTACTAAATAAGTATTCTCGGTAACTTAACCTAGTTACTTTATCGATGCCAATAGGTAGAATCCATCCCATTGCAAAGATTGCAACGATAATTGCAATTAAAATAATCATTATTTTGTTGGAAATCGTTTTTTTTAATTCCAAAATTTCACCCCTCAATATACTTCTGAATAACTTCAGTTTGATTAGTAAAACGAATCATTTTGAAATCTTCAATTAAGTAATAGTTGCCTTTTAAATTTTTTAAATCTGATAAATTGTGTGTGATGTTTAGAATAATTTTTTTAGGATGATTTTTTATATATGCAAGTAGAAATAGATAGATTTCATTAATTGTCTGTTTATCTAAGGCGTTGGTAATTTCATCTAATACAATAATTGATTTATCTTCCAGAAAAAAAGAAAGTAATTTTAGTTTTTGTTTTTGTCCATCACTTAATTGTCCAATTAAGGAAGTTTTAGAAATATTTGTAGCGTGCAAAGAATGAGCCAAGTGTGCGACTGAATCTAAACCAAATCTTTTCTCTAGAAGAATAAATAATTCGCAGACTTTTAAATCATTAGGGACATTAGAAAAGCTTGAAATAATCGTAACATTTTTACTTATTTCAGAAGGGATTAAACCACTCCGGTTTAACAATAAATCCTTAGCAAATTGTGATTTCCCTACACCGTTTTTCCCTAAGATATGATTAATCACCCCTTTTCTAAATGAAACTTTTGTATGTTCTAAAAGTAATTTATTATTTATTTTCAATGTGTAATCATTTAGTTCTAACAACTTAGTCACCTCACACAAACCAACTAATGACTGTTTCAATGACCAATAACAAACTAATTGCTTGTATTAGCTTTACAATCAAGTGATTTTTTCTTTTATTTTCTAATTCATCTACACTGAATAACGTGATTAAAACTTTATAACCATCAGAGTTTAACACAGGAACTAGATTCCATAACAACGCATATGAAAAAAAATGAATGAACTGTCGAGTATTTTATTTTTCAAAAATAAGAGATTGATGACCTGAATAAAGTTAATGGTTAGATAATTTGTAATTAATCCAGCTAAATGAACTATTATTTTTTCATTTTTTGAAATAAGATAAATTTCATTCATTTCAACATAGATTGCTGGAAAAATATAATAATTCATCTTAAATCCAATTTTTTGATGTTTTTTTCCAATGTAGTTTAAAGATTTTATATGCCCTAATTCATGTATAAAAATATTCAAAGAAAGATAGAAAAATAGGAAGATATAGGCAAGGTGTAGATTAGCAGATATTGATTGTATTTTTGTATCAGAATGGTTTAAAAGAATCACATTTATAAAAAGAAGAAAAATAAAGAACGTGATGATTGATGCGAACTTGATTACAGTCACCTTAGGAGTATATTCGTTTAGTGATTCTTGTATACTTTTTGGTAAATTTTTCAATTCGCTTTTTAAATATACATTCTTTTCTTTATCTTTAATAAATACGGAATTTTCAACAAAAACCTCATATTTTTCATCTGTATATTTATAACATTTGCTCATAATATTTCCTCATATATGGCGTAAGTAATTTAATGTTATTTTCTGTTTTAAACAATTGACGACAAATACTACAGATAGATGAAAATTCTTTATTAATTTTTATATGAGAAAATTCATTATTATTTGAAACTATATTGATGAACCAACTGAAACCTTCTCTTCTCATGATATATAATAACAAATTTGAGTTCATTTTTGTTATTGTTTTATCAAAATCCTGATATAATTCATCGTTCAAAATTAGTGCAGTATCAAAAATAGCAGGTGAACAGCAAGGGTAAACATTACCATTAAAATGATAGACTGGTTCAAAACCTGGACATTTTAGTTGATTAGGATGACTTAGTGAATAAATATTTTGAAATTCATCATCATTTATATTTTTGGCTTCTCCTACAGGAATTAAAGGGAATTTAGTCACAGGTATTCCTAAAATAGCTTCTCCTAAATCGTGGATTATTTTATCTCCTGTACTATTTTTACTAACAGCTATATTTACAGTGATTTGAATATCGGGATATTTTCTACTTTCTATTAAAATATTTCTTATGTAGTCAGTTTTAATAAATTTTGAGTGAAAATCATCATGGCTTATTGAAAGGTTCGTAACTCCCATTCTATTCATATCTAAAAAATATTTTTTTACTGTTTCAATTTCTCTTCCCCAAAAACCGTTAGAAATTAAAGTACTGATTTTTCCAGAGGAATTAACTATTTTTAATAGGCTATATAAAAAGGGATAATTTAAAAATATTTCTCCACCAGTAAAAGAGATAGTTTTTATTTTTGGATTGTTTGAAAAATTCTCTACTAAGTTGATCACTTCGTTTTTATCTAATGCTTCTTTTTTTGTAGGTGAACAAGAGAAA
This sequence comes from Enterococcus sp. DIV1937, assembly GCF_050535975.1. NCBI lineage: Bacteria > Bacillati > Bacillota > Bacilli > Lactobacillales > Enterococcaceae > Enterococcus > Enterococcus sp. DIV1937. The sequence continues at coordinate 748,724 of NZ_CP172909.1, forward strand.
CAGCAATGCTCGCAAGAAGCATTACATCTTGCACCTAAATTCACAACAACACTTTCATACAAAAGATTCACACCTTCTTTCATTAATATCTAATAAAACTGAACAGCTTTCACTTAGAAAGCTGTTCAGTTTTATTTTGTTAATGCACTCACTGGATTTATTTTCCTGAACCAGCAATCCAAGCGCCACCTTTGGATTTCACAAAATACCATAAGTCATTGATTTTTGCTAATTTTTCAGATTTTTCAACCAATTCTTTCATTTCCAATTCTTTCATAATAATATCTCCTTTATAATTATTACACATAAGCGGTATTTAAATGTTAGCAAATTTTTTTTGATATGTAAAGGTGAATTTGCTTTTAAAATAGAGATTAAACCGTTTTTCTAAAAAACATATTTATTAATTTATATATTTTTAGTTTATATTTTTTAATTCATATAAAAAACATAAATATAAAATGATATTAAAATATAATAAGTGGTGAAGTAGAAATTAATGCTTAAAAGAAGACTTCAAATATCTTAGCTCCATAATGATAAGTTTGTTTAATTTACGGTTATAGCTAGTGTAAATATATAGAATATATGGTATAGAAACTTTTTCATTGACTTTCACATGGTGTCAAGGTTTATGATAAGAATATCAATTGAATGAAAAGGAGACTCTATGTATCAAATTGGGCAATTTGCCAAGTTAATGGATATTTCCCCACGGATGCTGCGTCATTATGAAAAAGCAGGAATTTTTGTTCCAAATGAAATTGATAAAAAAACAGGATATCGCTATTATAGCGCACATCAAATTCCTTTATTGAAACAAATTTTACTGTTAAGAGATTCAGGGTTTAAAGTTGAAGAGATGGCAGAAACTTTGAGAAAACTTAAGGATGCTTCTTTTTTGGAAACTATTTTGTTAAGAAAACGAGATCAATCGCGACATTTAATTCAAATGGAGGAGCAAAAGATTAAAAAAATTAATCAACAGTTAGTAGCTTTGAAGGAGGAAAAACAAATGATTAAAGGGACAGAAATCGATTTTATTGTTAGTGATAGCCTTAAGGCGCTTGCCTTATATAAAAAGGTGTTTGAAATAGAGGTAGTGGAAGCAACCGAATACCCTATCGGAATGAATGAAGCGGTTTTTCAACTTTATGGCACGAGGTTTCACATGTTAGATGCCAATGAAGAATATGGTTTAAAATCACCAACCCAAGAACATCCCAATACTATCTGGTTTAATATAACAGTAGAAAATATTGAAGAGACACATCAACTGGCAATGGAAAACGGTTGTCAAGAAGTACAGCCTATTACTGAAATGATGGAAGGAGCGCTCAAAAATTCATTGTTTATTGATCCGTATGGGTACATGTGGATGCTCCACCAAATCTATCAAGAGTTGAGTTTTGATGAGCGGATTGAGATTTTAGAAAACGAGCTGTAAAAATCAATATTCTTGTGTGTGTTTAACTAGTTATCTGAAAAGAACGTAACGCTTATCAACTAAGCGTTACGTTCTTTTTATGCGTGTTAACAGAAATTAGTTAAAAAGATAGAGATTTGAACGTCTATATTCGGTATACTAACTATTAAGAAAATAAATTTTTAATACAAAAAAATTTATTTAGCTCTGTGGAAAATCAGAGCTAGAACATTCGGTAGGAGTGGAAGGGAGAAAAAATCAGTGTATGGGAAAAATAAAGTAGGGATAGAATTACAAATGAGCGTGGGGGAGTATCGAAAAATAAAAGTAAAAAGTATTGTAATGAAGAATTTAGTTTATCTAGCTGTTCTTTTAATAGGGATCTATTTGGGAATGAGTTTCTTAAAACGATTTGAAAGGACTTATTCAGCTCCAACAGACGATGTCGTAGTAAAAATTAATCAAAATCATCTTTTTGTTTCAGATAATGCACAAATTTTGAACGAAGAAGTCATTAATAATGTACAAAAAATTAATCAAGAACTTAGTAAGACGGAAACGAAACCACAACTAATGGTTATCACAGTTGAGCAAGTTCCTGAAAACGAAACGATTGAAAGCTTTACCAATCAAATAGGTAATAAATTAGGTATCGGAAATAAACTTTATAATAATGGAGTGATTTACTTAGTAGCTGTCAAAGACAGGCAAGCAAGACTTGAAGTAGGCTATGGGCTTGAAGAGATAATCCCAGATAGTTTAACCGATGAAATAACAGATAGTACCGTGAAAGATTTTTATAAATTAAAGGATTTTAATGCAGGAATACATATTGTCACCACTCGGATTAAGGAACTACTTACTACTGATACTATGTCCAAAACGACCTCGCTACCTAAGGTTAGTTTTTTGCAGAAAATTTGGTTATATTTATTAGGAATAGGAAGGTCGTTAAAGCCTTGGCTAATTATAGTTTTTATTATTGTTATGTTGTATTTTTTATGGGAATTACGTAATGCGGGGAAAGAACTTAGTGCCCGCTTGGCTCTAGTTGACATGGCAAATCGCTATAAGGAAGATGTAGCTATGTTTTATAATGGCGGTATTTCCTCTAAGGCAATTGTTTTAGGAGAACAATCAGTTGAATTTAAAGCTGCCAAGGCGCGTTTGGAGAAAAATATTTTATATCCTGAAAATTCGAAAAAAGAGATAATAATTCCCGCATACTATGATATGGATTTTGCATTTGGCGAGGTGACACCAAAGAAATTTATTTATAATTATGTTGCACAGTGGAAAGATTTAAGAAGCTCTTCTATGTGTGCTTGTTTTTGGAAGGTGAATCAACCATGGATCTATTTACCGCGTTTTTGGATAGGTGAAGTGTATTGGGAAAAAGTTCCAGAAACGAAATTGCCTGCGTGTCGGATTAGTGGAATTAATGATAACTTAATACCTGCTTATCTAAAAATTATTTTGTTTCCTCTTTCGATTTTATTAAAACATCCTTTTTTGGTATCGGTGACTCTGATTATTTATGTTCAAGTTAGTTTATCAGAGCAGTCGTTTCCTTCGACAGTTTTCACACTAATCACAGAGATTCTGACATTTTTAGAAGACGAAGACTCTTTAGTACCCATGGTTAGTCTGGTCTATTTTTTGATTCCGGTCTTTTTCTTATTTGGTTATATAAAATCAATAGGTGTTGGCTTACAAAATAGATTGCACCTGGATTCTATGATCCGTAGGTTTTTAAAAGATATCCAGCAAGTAAGTTCAGAAAAATCAAAATCATTAAAACAATTAGCAAACGATTTAGACAACCAGCAATATAAAATTGAAAAAAAATTATTGCGGAAAAAAATTAGAGAAAAAAAGATTACCAACAAAAAAGCTTCAAAATCCTTCTACCCGATAAGATTTATTAAGACTACGTATCCTGAATACTATGATATGCGTTTTGCTTATGGAAATGTGTCTATTGCTAAATTTCTAGCAAGTTCACGTTCTGACAGGCAACTAAAAAAGACCAGTATGTATGCGAATCGTCATGATTGGTGGGTTACAAGCAACGAGGGTTCTTCTGATGATGGCTCCGGTGACAGTTTCGGAGGTGGGAGTTTTGGCGGAGGTGGAGGTACTTCAAGTTGGTAGAAAGTTAAACTAGGTTAGGATGAACTTGGGATAACAAAAGCGCCTCTTAGAAACCAAGGTTTCTAAGAGGCGCTTTTGTTATCGTTACGTCACAGGAGGGATTCGAACCCCCGACCGTCCGCTTAGAAGGCGGATGCTCTATCCTGCTGAGCTACTATGACAATAGTTGTAACACAACAAAGCTAATTATAATGGAAGTAGTGTTAGAAAGTCAATCGGAAATTTAAATAACAGAAGAAGTTTTTTTGGAGAGAGAAAGTGAAGAAAATAGAGAGTTTATATTGACGAGGGTTTCTGGTTCTGTTATTATAGTTAGTGTTGTAATTGTGGTCTCCACAGCTACAACCGCACAGAACAAGTTTTTAAGCATGAGCAATCATCACTTGGGATGGCGAGTCTAAGTCTAGAAGAAGGAGGTGCTGTATAGCATGTACGCAATTATCAAAACTGGTGGTAAACAAGTGAAAGTTGAAGTAGGTCAAGCAATCTACGTTGAAAAATTAAACGTTGAGGCTGGCGAGAAAGTTGTTTTTGACGAAGTTATCTTAGTAGGTGGCGAATCTACAAAAGTTGGTGCGCCAACTGTTGCAGGCGCAACTGTTGAAGGAACTGTTGAAAAACACGGCAAACAAAAGAAAGTCGTGACTTTCCAATACAAACCTAAAAAACACTCTCACCGTAAACAAGGTCACCGTCAACCGTATACAAAAGTTATGATCGAAGCAATCAACGCTTAATCTCTCTTGTTGACAGGAAAGAAGGCCTATCAATGATTAAAGGTTCTTTTAAACGAACAGGCTCCGGCCGAATCGTTTCATTCGAATTAACCGGGCATGCTGAAGCAGGTCCTTATGGCAGCGATGTGGTTTGCGCGGCAGTTTCTGCCTTAGCAATTAGCACAGTCAATGGGATTGATGCCTTAGCAGGTTTTGAACCGATTGTCGAAGTTGACGATGTAGAAGGTGGCTACCTTTATGTCGAGATGTTAACAACTGTCAATCAGGAACAAAAAAATATTGCCCAAATTCTATTAGAAAATCTTTTATTAGGTTTACAATCAATAGAGAACGAAAATACTGAATTTATTCAAATAAAAACAATCACTGAGAAATAGGAGGTGCAGACTATGTTATTGACTATGAATTTACAATTATTTGCCCATAAAAAAGGTGGCGGTTCTACATCAAACGGCCGTGACTCTGAATCTAAACGATTAGGCGCTAAAAGTGCTGATGGCCAAACAGTTACAGGTGGTTCAATTTTATACCGTCAACGCGGAACTAAAATTTATCCAGGTGTGAACGTTGGAATCGGTGGCGACGATACGTTATTTGCAAAAGTTGACGGTGTGGTACGTTTCGAACGTAAAGGCCGCGACAAAAAACAAGTATCAGTTTATCCAGTAGCTAACTAATATGATTAAAAAGCTGAATCTGCGGATTCAGCTTTTTTTGTCTTGCATAAAGGGTTAGCCGGAAAATAAAGAAACATCTCAAAATAAAAAAAATCTCACATTGGGTTTAACTGCTTGTCTGACAAGGTTAATTGATGATATATTTAATGTAATAACAAGCATGTTATAAAATAATTGAGTCAAAAGAAAGAAGGGTATTATGCAGAAGAATTTTAGTGTAGTAAAGAAGTACGTGAATTTGATTTTGGATATTGTATTAGGGATTTTAGGAGTTTTCTTATTAGTATTTATGGCTAGTTATTTAGTTGACCTCGCTACATATCTCATGAAGCCAATGACGCCGGATAATTTTTCAGTTATCATGCAAGAAATTATTTCATTCTTTATGTTATTTGAGTTTATTATGATGATTCTTCGCTATATTCAAGAAGGACACCATATTCCGATTCGTTATTTGATTTTAATTTGTTTAACCGCAATTTTACGTCAATTAATGGTTGCACATGGCGATGGCTTGCAGACTTTATTGTTATCTTTATCAATTCTTTTACTAGTGGTTGTGCTATTTATTCTCGGGTTAAATGGCAGCAAATTTTATACGCTAGGAAAAGCGAAAGTAGAAGAAGATCACGAGCAAGATTTTCATCATTAATCGAACATAATCAAAGACCGTCCAACGTGAGAATTTTTCTCTAACGTGGGGCGGTCTTTTTAATGCATAGTTAAATAGTTAACTCAATCAGTTCAATTGTTGGTAAGACACCAAAGCGTGCGCTGATTTTAGTGGTTCCGATTCCTGGGTGAACAATTAGCGGCGTTTCATCTTCTAAATGATAAAGCCCATGTGTATATTTTTTAGCAAGCTGATTTTTGTAAGTGAAAAAAGGCAAGCGAATCTGTCCGCCGTGACTATGTCCTGCTAAAATGAGGTCAATGTTTTTGTTGACTGCTGAGTCTGCGACATCTGGCTCATGGGTTAGTAGCAGAGTGGGCGTTCCAGTAGGGCGGTTGACTAAAGCTGCAGCTAAGTCGGTTTGTCCATATAACGAATCTTCTAAACCAGCGACGTACAAGGAGATGCGGTGTGAGACAGGCAGTAATTTGCCCGTGTTTTTTAGTACGGTAAAGTCGGCAGCTTCTAAGATTGTTTCGTAAAAATTGGTATCTAACCCGCTATACTCGTGGTTGCCATAAATAGCGAATTTGCCATATGGGGCGTTAATTTTACGGAAAAGTTGACTCACTTCATCCTGAATTTCGATACCGAAACGGGCATAATCATCAAATAAGTCTCCTGTAAAAACGACTATGTCTGGTTGTAATGTATTTGTTTTTTCAACAATCTGTTTTAAGGCCTTCACAGAATAATTCTTTTTTAAATGAATATCAGAGAGTTGAACAATCCGTAAGGTTTTCCCTGATTCTGTTACTTTAATTTGATTTTTGTGTATGACTAAGCATTTAGGTTCAATAAAAAAACTATAGCTTAAAATGCCGATAGTAATGAAAAATAGTGCCAGAAATAAATAAACGTTCATAATTTCCTCCTTGAAGTCGCTAAAGTAGTTTACTACAAAAGTGTTAAGCAAAAAATAAGGAAAGGTAAAATTTTCAGTAAACTTTCTCGATGAAGTTTTTTGGTGATTCATGCTTTTCTGAAGTAAATTTGCTATAATGAAAAATGAGAAAAAAGAAAGAAGGTCGAACCAATGATGGCAAGAGTCGAAAAGCTACGGGAGTTAATGAAAGAAAATAATTTACAAGGATTTTTAGTGACAAGTCCGTATAATTTACGTTATTTAACCAATTTTACTGGGACAACAGGCTTGGCAATGATTACATTAGATAAAGCTTTTTTTGTAACGGATTTTCGTTATACGGAACAAGCTGCGGAACAAGCAACTGGTTTTACTATCGTTAAAAACACAGGACATATTTTTGACGAAGTAGCAGATTTAGCTGAACGTTTGCAATTAGATAATTTAGCTTTTGAAGAAACGCAAGTTAGTTTCGCTGATTATAGCTTATTGGAAGAAATTTTACCATGTGAATTAGTTCCTGTAATGGGTTTGATTGAAGAATTAAGAGAAGTGAAAGATGAAGAAGAAGTAGCGATTATTGAAAAAGCGTGTGCCATCGCGGATCAAGGATTTGCCTTTGTCTTAGAGATGATTAAACCTGGAATGACAGAGATTGAAGTGGCTAATCAATTAGATTTCTTCATGCGGTCAAAAGGAGCCAGTGGTGTTTCTTTTGAGACAATTGTGGCCAGCGGTCTACGTTCAGCGATGCCACATGGCGTTGCTAGCCATAAAGTCATCGAAAAAGGTGATTTAATCACTTTGGATTTCGGCTGTTATTATGAAGGCTATGTTTCTGATATGACACGGACATTCGCTATTGGTAGTATTCAGCCAAAACTAAAAGAAATTTATGATATTGTTTTAGAAGCACAATTAAAAGTGTTAGCAGAAGCTAAACCTGGGTTGACGGGCATTCAATTAGATGCGATTGCACGGGATCATATTGCTTCCTATGGCTATGGCGATGCGTTTGGTCACAGCACTGGTCATGGCATTGGGTTAGAAATTCATGAAGGACCAAATGTTTCATTCCGAGCAGATAAACAGTTTGTACCAGGGAATGTGATTACGGACGAACCTGGAATTTATTTGCCAGGAATTGGTGGCGTGCGTATTGAGGACGATTTATTAATTACTGCTGAAGGTAATCGTGTATTAACACATGCGCCAAAAGAATTAATCATTTTATAAAGGTTGGGAGAACATGGATATCCAAGAGTATCAGCGGTTTATTAGCGCGTTTTATAAAAAACGTAACTGGTATCAATATGACCCGTTTATTCGTTCCAACTTTTTAACAGAAGAAGTCGGCGAAGTGTGTCGAGCCATTCGGACAATTGAAATTGGCCGCGATCGACCGGATGAAACAGTTTTGGCGGATGAAGAGAATCTGGAAAACTTAACGGAAGAGTTAGGCGATGTGTTGGATAATTTATTTATTTTAGCCGATAAATATGACATCTCTTTAGAAATGATTATGCAAAAGCATCGGACGAAACTAATGGAACGTTATCCTGAAGAATAAAGACGTAAAAATAAGAAAGCCAAAATTACTTGGTCTTTCTTATTTTTACGTCTAAAGGCTTGAATTAGAAATTTATGACAAGAAATTATCTGTTCTTTTAGTTAGAACTTAGCTTTTCTGGTAGCGAAATAGGCTAATTAATGATAAACTAAGAACGAGTATTGATAAGCAAAATTTGGACGTTCTTTCACAACTAACTGAAGAAACCAGTGTTGTTTTAATTTTTAAGAATCATCCGTTGCTTAAAAGAGAATCCTTAAGAGACTTAGTGATTCATCAAATAAATCGTTTATTTAACGATTTTGTGCGTAATAGATAAGGAGGACAACCAAATGTCAGAAGAAAAAAATCTTGTAATCAATGCAAACGATTCTTTAGGAGAAATCGTGATCGCTCCTGAAGTCATTGAAGTAATTATCGGAATCGCTGCTTCAAAAGTAGAGGGCGTTTATGGGATGCGCGGCACGTTTGCCAATAATGTGAATGAATTATTAGGCCGTGCAGCACACGGCAAAGGTGTATATTTACGAACAGAAGAAGAAGGCTTAAAAGTCGATATCTATTGTTACTTGAACTACGGTGTTTCTGTACCAAAAGTTGCATTAGAAATGCAAGACCGTGTGAAACAACAAGTCTTATTTATGACAGATATTGATTTAGTTGAAGTGAATATTCATGTTGTAGCGGTAGTACCTGAAAAAATCCCTCAACCAGACTTAAATGAATTATTCCCAGAAGATGAAGATGGAGAAGAGAATGAGTAAAACAGAATTAACCCGTCACGAGATTCGTGAAAAAGCGCTCCAAGCCCTTTTTCCTTTAGATTTTAATGCTGATTTAACCAAACAAGATGCCATTGATTATGCATTGGCTTATGATAATCGGGAAATCGTCAGTGAAGATGGCGAAGACCTAGTCCCTACGTATTTAGATTTACTTGTCGGCGGTGTGTGTAGCCGCAAAGCAGAACTAGACGAAGTGATTACGAACCATTTAGGTAATAACTGGTCTATGCAACGCTTAGCAAAAATAGATATTGTTATTTTACGTTTAGCTATTTTTGAAATGCTATACGTTTCAGATGTGCCAAACATTGTGGCATTAAATGAAGCCGTTGAGTTAAGTAAAAAATACAGCGACGACCGTTCACGTAAATTTGTTAATGGTGTGTTATCAAATGTAATGAAAGAAATTGATTCAGAGGCGTAAGCTCTGAATCTTTTTTTACTATCTAACTGGTGTTAAGATACTGGGTTATATGCTAAAATAAATACTATTAAAGAAGTAAAGAAACAATAGAGGGAGCGAAGGAATGAGTACAGTAATTAACGGTCGTGAATTAGCAGATCAAATGCAAGCAGAGATTCAAAAAGATGTAGAAAAGATGACACAACAAGGCATCCAACCAGGATTAGTTGTTTTATTAGTTGGGGAAAATCCTGCCAGCCAAACGTATGTGAGAAATAAAGAACGTGCAGCAGCCAAAATTGGCATTCTGTCAAAGGTCGAAAAACTACCAGAAACTATTTCAGAAGAAGAATTATTGGCTGAGATTGACAAATATAATCAAGATTCACGCTTTCATGGCATTCTTGTACAACTACCTTTGCCAAAACATATTGATGAAGAAAAGATTTTATTAGCGATTGATCCCAAAAAAGATGTAGATGGGTTCCATCCAATGAATTTAGGCCGTTTGTTTGTAGGCAAACCTGAAATGATTCCTTGCACGCCGTATGGAATTATGAAGATGTTTGAAGCTTATGATATTGATTTAACAGGTAAACGTGCGGTGGTTATTGGTCGAAGTAATATTGTTGGCAAGCCAATGGCACAATTATTGTTAATGAAAAATGCGACCGTGACGATTGCCCATTCTAAAACTGAACATTTAGCAGAAGTTGCAAAAGAAGCGGATATTTTAGTTGTAGCAATTGGACGCGGGCATTTTGTCACCAAAGAGTTCGTGAAACCAGGTGCGGTAGTGATTGATGTGGGTATGAATCGCAATCAAGAAGGAAAACTGATTGGTGATGTAGCATTCGATGAAGTTTCTGAAATTGCAAGCTATATCACACCAGTTCCCAAAGGTGTTGGCCCAATGACGATTACCATGTTAATGTATCAAACAGTCGAGGCAGCAAAAAAACAAAAGTAAGGTGAAAAAATGACGCAACAGTATTTAACAGTAACAGCCTTAACGAAGTATTTAAAACGTAAATTTGATGCAGACCCTTACTTAGGACGTGTCTATTTAACAGGTGAAATTTCGAACTTTCGCTTCCGAGCGAACGCGCATCAGTACTTCAGTTTAAAAGATGATCATGCGAAGATTTCTGCAATTATGTTTAAATCAGCCTTTCAAAAATTGAAGTTTCAACCAAAAGAAGGCATGAAAGTCATGGTGGTGGGGCGTATTTCGCTTTATGAAAACAGCGGCTCCTATCAAATTTATATTGAACATATGGAACCAGATGGTGTAGGTGCACTTTATCAAGCATTGGCAGAATTAAGAGAAAAACTAGGAAAAGAAGGACTTTTTGAAGGGCCTAAACAACAGTTGCCTCGTTATCCCAAACGAATCGCTGTGGTTACAAGTCCTAGTGGTGCTGTTATTCGGGATATCATTACGACAGTCAAAAGACGGTATCCGATTGCACAACTGGTCCTTTTTCCAACCTTGGTTCAAGGCGAGCAGGCGGCGGATGACATTGTGCGGAACATTCAGCGAGCCGATGCGCAAGGCGATTTTGATACGATGATCATCGGCCGTGGCGGTGGTTCAATCGAGGATTTATGGCCATTTAATGAAGAAAAAGTGGCTCGGGCCATTCATGCTGCCACCACACCGATTATTTCATCGGTTGGTCACGAAACAGATGTGACAATTGCCGATATGGTAGCAGATGTTCGTGCAGCAACCCCAACGGCAGCAGCGGAACTAGCGGTACCAGTTTTAAATGAAGAACTATTAAGAATTAGTGAACGGCGTAGTCGTTTAGAACAAAGCTTTTTATATCTCTTGCAACAACGAACAGAACGTTTCCAACGACTACAAAACTCTTATGTGTTTAAGCAACCTGAGCGGCTTTATGAAGGTCAAACGATTAAATTAGATCGAATGACGCAACGTCTTTTCCAAGCAATGACAACAATTCATCACCAAAAACAACGTCAAGCCCAAGGAATTACCGCTCAATTGCAACAACAGACACCAAAGGGACAATTAAGAGAAAGTCAGCAACAATTGGCATTTTTACAACGAAACTTGCAAACACAAATGACACAATTGTTCCTAAACAAACAAAAGCAATTCACGTCTGCTGTTCAACAACTAGACTTACTCAGCCCACTCAAAATTATGGGTCGAGGATATAGTTATACTACAAAAGAGGACCGTGTCGTTAAAACTGTTACCGAGTTACAGCCAGCAGATCAATTAACGATTCATTATGCTGACGGTGCAGTTCAAGCAAACGTCGAAACAATAACAGCGAAAAAAGAGGAGTTTTAACATGCCAGCAAAAGAAAAAACGTTTGAAGAATCATTAAATGCCTTAGAAGAAATCGTTCAGCGCTTAGAACGAGGAGATGTTCCTTTGGAAGAAGCCTTAGCTGCCTTTCAAGAGGGCATGGCATTAAGTAAACAATGTCAAGATACATTGGAAAAAGCGGAAAAAACTTTAACGAAAATGATGACAGAAAACAATGAAGAAATTGTTTTTGAAGAGAGCGAGGAAGCGTAATGACGAATTTTAGTCAACAGCATTTACCGTTGGTTGAAAAAGTCATGGTCGATTTTATCGCAGAATATACTGAAAATGAGCGTTTGAAAGAAGCAATGCTCTACTCAATACACGCAGGTGGCAAACGATTACGCCCATTATTAGTGTTAACAACAGTGGCCGCTTTTCAAAAAGAGATGGAAACACAAGACTATCAAGTGGCTGCCTCTTTAGAGATGATTCATACGTATTCATTAATTCATGATGATTTACCAGCAATGGACGATGATGATTTACGTCGTGGCAAACCAACCAATCATAAAGTGTTTGGTGAAGCGACTGCCATTTTAGCAGGGGACGGCTTATTAACAGGCGCGTTTCAGTTACTTTCTTTGAGCCAATTAGGCTTAAGTGAAAAAGTTTTACTGATGCAAAAACTGGCAAAGGCAGCGGGGAATCAAGGCATGGTTGCCGGCCAAATGGGTGATATTGAAGGAGAAAAAGTCAGCTTGACTTTAGAAGAGTTAGCGGCTGTTCATGAAAAGAAAACCGGAGCGCTAATTGAATTCGCCTTAATTGCTGGGGGCGTATTAGCCAATCAAACAGAAGAAGTCATTGGTTTACTGACACAGTTTGCGCATCACTATGGCTTGGCTTTTCAAATTCGTGATGACTTATTAGATGCCACAAGTACAGAAGCAGATTTAGGTAAAAAAGTAGGCCGAGATGAAGCGTTGAATAAAAGTACGTATCCAGCTCTTCTAGGGATTGCTGGCGCGAAAGATGCGCTAACACATCAATTAGCAGAAGGTAGCGCTGTTTTAGAAAAAATCAAAGCAAATGTTCCCAACTTTTCAGAAGAACATTTAGCAAACTTGTTAACTCAGTTACAATTGAGATAGAAAGAAGGCACTTATGAAAAAAGAACGCGTCGATGTCTTGGCGTTTAATCAAGGACTATTTGAAACACGAGAAAAAGCCAAACGTAGTGTGATGGCTGGTTTGGTTTACAATGATAAAAATGAACGTTTAGATAAACCAGGGGAAAAAATTTCTGTGGAGACACCCTTACATACTAAGGGCCAAGTAATGCCTTATGTTTCTCGTGGGGGCTTAAAACTAGAGAAGGCACTAAATGTTTTTGCAATCAACGTTCAAGGCAAAACAATGTTAGATATTGGTTCCTCCACAGGTGGTTTTACCGATGTTGCTTTACAAAATGGGGCTCGTTTGAGTTACGCTTTAGATGTTGGCTATAACCAACTAGCATGGAAAATTCGGCAAGATGAACGCGTGGTGGTAATGGAACGTACCAATTTTCGCTATAGTAAACCTGAAGATTTCACTGAAGGGGTGCCGGATATTGCAACGATTGATGTTTCCTTTATTTCATTACGCTTAATTTTGCCACCTCTTCATGATATTTTGAAAAAAGGCGGTAGTGTGGTGGCGTTAATTAAGCCACAATTCGAAGCTGGCAAAGAGTTTGTTGGGAAAAAAGGAATCGTGCGTGATCCAGAAACCCATCAAATGGTTGTGGAGGAAATTACACGCTTTGCCATGAATAACGGTTATGATGTGAAAAACTTAGATTTTTCACCAATCACTGGTGGCGAAGGAAACATTGAATTTTTGGCACATTTAGTTTCTGTTGAAGGGGAAGGATCCTATCAAGCGCCAGAATCCATTGAAGAAGTTGTCGCGCATGCGCATCAAAAATTAGCGGAATGATGAGAAAAGTTAGAAGAAAGAAGTGGACGCCTATAGGTGAAAGCTTCTTTTTTGTATAAATCTAGTAATTCATCTTTTAAAATGCATAAAAATAAGCTATGATGAGGGCAAGAGTAAACTGAAAAGGAGAGCGGCGCCATGAGAAAGCAAGATAGACACCGTTTAATTACACGTTTATTGACTGAAAAAAATATTCAAAAGCAAGAAGATTTTGTCAACTACTTACAAGAAAAGGGCGTAGCTGTAACACAAGCAACAATTTCTCGCGACATTAAAGATATGAAACTGATCAAAGTTCCATCTGCAGAAGGGGGTTATCGGTATAGCCTTCCATTAGAAACACAAGCTAATACGAGTGCTAAACTTGCAAAGCTTTTAAAAGATGCCTTTGTAGCTGCAGAACAAATGGAAAAATATGTCGTATTACGAACCATTCCTGGCAATGCGGCGGCGTGTGGTAGTTTAATCGAAAAGAATTACCAAGAGAAACTTTTTGCCGTCATCAACGATGATGATAGTGTTCTCATGATTGCGCGAACTGAGGAAGCAGCAGAAAAACTTCATAAAGAGCTGTTAAGCTATCTATAAAGAATGAGGTGAACAAGATGTTACAAGAACTTTCCGTGAAAAATTTTGCGATTATCTCTTCGTTACAATTAGAGTTTCAAATGGGTATGACCGTTTTAACGGGAGAAACGGGTGCGGGGAAATCCATCATTATTGATGCAATGGGATTACTCACAGGCGGACGCGGCTCCAGTGATTATATTCGTCAAGGAGCAAATAAATGCACCTTAGAAGGACTTTTTTCAATGCCGAAAAGTCAAGAATTAAAGCAATTATTAGAAGAATTAGGTATTGAAACAGAAGAAGATTCTTTAGTGATTCAACGAGATATTTCCGCTTCTGGTAAAAATGTTTGCCGTGTCAACGGACGAATTGTCAACATTACTAATTTAAAAAGAATTGGGGAATATTTAGTAGATATTCATGGCCAAAATGAACATCAAGAATTGATGCAAAGTGAACGCCATATTGATATGTTAGATGAATTTGGTGGGAAAAAACTTTTAGCAGTCAAAGAAAAATATACACGGGCATATCAAGAGTATCGCGCACTCGAAGCCAAAGTCAGAAAGCGACAAAAAAATGAAAAAGAATTTGCCCAAAGAATGGACATGCTTCATTTTCAAAGTGATGAAATTGCTAGTGCACAGTTAGTCGCTGGCGAAGAAGAACAATTGTTAGAAGAACGCAATAAACTGAACAATTTTCAAAAGATTGCTGATGCACTGACGATTAGTTATGCCGCGCTAAATGGTGAAGACGATAGTAGTTTGGATAAAATCGGAACAAGTATGAATGAACTCGCTTCGATTGAATCCCTTGATTCAGAATATAAAACATTGTCAGATACTGTTCAAAATGCCTACTACTTACTACAAGAAGCTAGTGGAGATCTTTCCAGGTTGATTGATGGCTTAGAACTAGATGAAGGCCGCTTGAATGAAGTAGAAAATCGTTTGGAATTAATCCGTCAAATGAAACGTAAATATGGTGATTCGATCGAAACGATTTTATCTTACTATGAAGAAATCACCAAAGAGTTAGCAGAGGCTGATTTTTTGGAAGGTGGTACAGGTGACTTAGAAGCGTTGCTTGCAGAGAAACAACAGGCGGCTCATCAACAAGCGTTGACTTTACGAAAAGAACGAAAGCGCCTAGCCAAAGAGCTTGAACAACAAATTTTAACCGAATTAAAAGAACTATATTTGGAGCGAACGGAATTTGAAGTCCGCTTTACAGAACTTGAGCATTTACAAGAAAATGGCTTAGACGGAGTAGAATTTTATATTACTACTAACCCGGGGGAACCATTAAAACCGTTAGTTCGGGTGGCTTCTGGCGGAGAACTTTCGCGAGTGATGCTAGCTATGAAAACAATCTTTTCTCAAACGCAAGGGATCACTAGTATTGTTTTTGATGAAGTGGATACAGGAGTCAGTGGCCGTGTAGCACAGGCGATTGCCGATAAAATTTATCAAATTTCAGAAAATTCGCAGGTGTTGTGTATCACGCACTTGCCACAAGTGGCGGCCGTTGCCGATGAACATTATTTTATTGAAAAAGAAATTGTGGCGGGGAGGACAGAAACAAGCGTCCGAATTTTATCTGAAAAAGAGCGAGTAAACGAAATTGCGCGTATGCTCGCAGGAAGTGAAATTACGAAATTAACCATTGAACATGCACAAGAGCTGTTGGCGATGGCGAAAAAATAGCCGCTCTATTTGAGCAAGTAAAAAAACAGCCCCTTCAATTGATAGAAGGGGCTGTTTTTTTACTTTTAATGTGTGAAAAAGTTCTCCAGTTTAAAGACTAAGAATCGCTGTTAAAACAGTTGAACCTACAATTGCGATCAGCATTAGCCAAACCACGACTTTCGTGATTTTTGAAAAGCGACTTTGTTCTTTGTCGTTCATAAATGACACGTCCTTTTTAATTTCTGCTAATAGTGTACAACCTTTTCCTGAAAACAGCAACCTAAAGTTATAAGAGATTCTTTTTCTTTAAAATTCGAATACTAATTACGCAGATTAAGGTAGTGATAGCAAAAATAATCCAAAAAGAATATTCATGCTCTGCAAAAGGGAGTTTCACATTCATGCCGTAGATTCCCCCGATGATGGTCGGGATGGTTAGGACAATTGTTAAGGATGTTAAAATTTTCATGACATTATTTAAGTTATTTGAGACGATTGCTGAAAAAGTATTACTAATGTTATCAACTAATTTTAGTTGTATTTTAGTCGTATTCAGTCCTTGTTCTAGTTCAATCAAAATATCCCTTAAAAATGGCAAATGTTTTTCTGGATGATTAAAAATTTCAGCGCTATATAAACGTTTTAATACTTTTAAATTATCCGTTAAAGCTGCTTCGAAATAAACTAGACTTTTTTGAATGTCCATAATCTGATACAATTGACTATTTTCTGTGGCTACTTGGAGCTCTCCTTCAAGTTTGTTGGTTTGTTGGATAAGTGCTTGTAAGTTTTTATTGAAGGAAAGGGCCATCTTCCATGAAAGGGCTAAAATTAAGGCCTTCTCAATAGAAAGATCTTGATGGGTGAACGCCTCTTTTTGGATCCCATGAACGATGTCGTTAGGCCCATTGCTAACAGTAATTAGTTTGTTATCGACGGTTGCGATTAAAGCAATCGGCACCGTTTCTACTTGCAGATAGCCACTAGGACTGATACTAGCTTTGGGATAACGAAATAAAAGTAACGTAGGCGTTTGTAATTTTTCGTGGCGGAAGCCTTCCACTCGAGCATTTTCTTCATCATCTAAAACGCCGGTAAGATAATCTGTTGGTAAGTGGTATTGATTGACGAGACGCTCGATTTCTTCTTCTGTAGGAGATTCTACCGAAATCCAACTTAGGGCTTCATCGTCTGGTGAACAAGGTTCAAAATAGTCATTTTTCAATAATAAATAATTAATCAAAAGATTCACCCCGAATCAACATTTTTTGTTCTAAATCCATTATAATAGAAGTATGACACAATACGAGAAGAAAAGCTTATAAAAAACATTCAAAAATAAGTGGCCGCGATAGGTGAGGCCTCGTTTTGAAAATGGTTTGATAAGTAATCCGTTTTTTATATGAAAAAGCAAGCAAAAAGGGCTTTTAGCACATATATTTAAACGAAATGAAACATCTGTGTAACGTTGATGAAGTATAGTTATAGCAGGTGGAATGAAAGGATTTGTTGAGAGAATGGTGTCGTTTTCGGCAATAATGTTATTTTGGTATATTTTTCCGGTAATTGTGCTCTTTGCGTGCAATTTTCTCGTGTCCACTTTTTCCCTAACGGAACGTTGGAAAATAAAAGCACCGGATTTGGCCATTCCGTTTTTATTCATAGGGATCCATGAGTTATCCAAAGATAGTTACGATGAATCGATTATGCCGTATTTTGTGATTTCTATTTTGTTATTAGGAGTCGCTGTTGCCCTGTTTCAAGCTTATTATTATGGAGAGATTTTATATAGACGATATTTCAAGATGTTTTGGCGGTTGACGTTTTTACTAACGTTTGTGTTGTATGTGTTGCTTATCTTGCTAAATATCAGTCATTATCTACTGTAATAAAGCGTGGAGACAATAGGGGAAATACGCTGTGGGAAAATGTCCCCCACAACTCCCCACTCCGTGGGGTTTTTTTGTTATTTGTGGGGTTATTTTATAAAAAACATAGTAAAAACCTTGTTATAATAACATTTTTTGTTGGGTGATGCTTGTTACATAAAACCCTGTAAATATTACAGAAATTTTAAATAACAGTTAAAAAATAGAAGTTTTTAGATTTATAGTGGTAGAAAGTGGTGGGATGTGGTAGACTTGTTCTATCAAGTGGAAAAGCGGGTGTATTGGCTATGCTTATGGGTGAATACCAACATAATATCGATGCCAAAGGCCGCCTAATCGTTCCATCAAAGTTTCGTGAGGAACTTGGTGAAAAATTTGTGGTAACGAGAGGGATGGATGGCTGTTTATTTGGTTATCCTTTAAATGAATGGTCACAACTTGAAGCAAAACTTCAAGAAATGCCCTTAGCTAAGAAAGATGCACGTACCTTTGTACGATTCTTTTATTCCGCTGCAACAGAATGTGAGATTGATAAGCAAGGTCGTATCAATATTCCGGCGAATTTACGAACACATGCCAGTTTAGAAAAAGGCTGTGTTGTTATCGGCGTCTCTAACCGAATTGAAATTTGGAGTGACGAACGTTGGCATGCATTCTCTGATGAAGCTGAAGAAAACTTTGATGAATTAGCAGAAACAATGATTGATTTTGGATTTTAGGAATGAGGCAAATGATGACTGAAGAATTTCGCCATTACACCGTTCTTTTAAAAGAAACAGTGGATGGATTACAAGTGAAGCCGGATGGCGTATACGTAGATTGCACACTCGGTGGTGCCGGACATAGTGAATACTTACTGACACAATTGAATGAGCACGGTCATTTATATGCCTTTGATCAAGACCAAAAAGCGTTGGCACATGCTAAGACTCGTTTGCAGAAATATGTAGACAAAGGTCAAGTGACCTTCATCAAATCAAATTTTAGAAATATTAAAGAAGAATTGGCAGAACACGGGGTGTTCCATGTTGATGGGATTCTATACGATCTAGGTGTTTCTTCACCACAATTAGATGAAGCAGAACGTGGTTTTAGCTATCATCAAGACGCACCCTTAGATATGCGCATGGATCAAGACGCACCCTTGACGGCTCGCGAAGTGGTGAATACGTATAGCTATAGTGAGTTAGTAAAAATTTTCTTTCGTTATGGGGAAGAGAAATTTTCGAAACAGATTGCTCGAGAAATTGAACGTGTTCGCGAAAAGCAACCAATTGAAACAACAGGTGAACTCGTTGAGATTATTAAGACGGCGATTCCAGCTCCAGCAAGACGCAAAGGTGGACATCCTGCAAAACGAATTTTCCAGGCAATTCGCATTGCCGTTAATGATGAATTAGGGGCAGTTGAAGAGTCGCTAGAACAAGCAATTGATTTGCTAGCGAAAAATGGCAGAATCAGTGTGATTACGTTCCATTCGTTAGAAGATCGTATCGTTAAAACAATGTTTAAAGAATACAGTACGGTACAAGATTTGCCACCAGGCATTCCAGTGGTACCAGAAGAATTTCAACCAGAATTAAAAGTAATTACCAGAAAACCAATTTTACCAAGTGACAGTGAGTTATCTGAGAATAATCGTTCACGAAGTGCGAAGTTACGCATTGCCGAAAAAATAAAATCTAGATAGAGAGAGGGGTAGACACATGGCTGAATTGAAGAAAGTAAATGATTTCCATTATGAAGCACCAGAAATGGATCAGCCAACTGTGGCAACAGAGCAAGACAGAAAAATGCAAGAGGAAACACTACCTGTCCCCACTCTATTACCCAAAAAGAAACTAAAAAATGTCTCTTTACTAGAAAAATTAATCGGTGTTGTATTAGTTTGTGCAACGATTGGTATTGCAATTGCGACAATTCAAGTAAGAACGACAATTGTCCAAACCATGAACGATATTACAGAAACACAAGCAGTCATTAAAGAAAAGGAAGATAACGCTTTGAAATTGGAACAAGAAAGAAGCGAACTTTCTAAATCAGATCGAATCAAAGATGTCGCTAAAAAACAAGGACTAGAAAATAACGGCGACAATGTTAGGACTGTTAAATAATGAGTAAAAGACATAAATTTAAACAATTCATGAAAAAGAAAAACTTAAATCCGATGAACAATCGTAAAAAAGTAGGCATCATTTTATTCGCTACGAGTATTGGATTGTTCTTTTTATTTGCCTTTAGAACGACATACATTGTGGCAACAGGCAAAGTAGCCGGTGTATCACTAAAGGAAAAAACAGCTTCTCTATATGAAGGAAGCCAAGTGGTAAAAGCTAAGCGAGGATCAATTTTAGATCGATATGGTAATCCAATCGCAGAAGATGCTACTTCCTATTCGTTATATGTCGTATTATCAAAAAAATATACGGGACAAAATAATGAAAAGCTATATGCGGAGAAAAAAGACTTCGATGATATTGCTGAAATTTTAGCGAAATATACCAAACTAGACAAAAAAACAGCATTGAAATACTTGAATAATGGGATCCATGAAGATGGGTCAACACAATATCAAGTGGAATTTGGTACGGGTGGTCAAAACATCACCTTGGAAACACGCCAAAAAATTGAAGCAGATTTGAAAAAGAAAAAAATTTCAGGTGTTTATTTCAATGAACATCCAGCCAGATTATATCCCAATGGTCAGTTTGCTTCTCACTTTATTGGCTATACAAAAGCAGCCAATCCAGATGATGATAAAGAAGGCTTAGTAGGCGCAATGGGACTAGAACAGACCTATAATGATATTTTAAGTGGAACCGATGGCCGTGTGTATTTTGAAAAAGATATTTATGGCAATGCCTTACCAGGAACTGTGGCGGAAGAGAAAAAAGCAGTGGATGGTCAAGATATTTACACGACGCTAGATAGTCGCTTGCAAAATACCTTAGAAGATTTAATGACGCAAGTTAATGAAAAATATGAACCAGTTTCTATGACTGCCATGTTAATGGAAGCAAAAACAGGCGAAATTGTTGCCATGTCTCAACGGCCAACATTTAATCCTGAAACGAAACAAGGGTTAGACGATAATGGCACGTGGCAGAACCTATTAGTTGAAAGTCCTTATGAACCAGGCTCAACAATCAAATTATTTACAACAGCTGCTTCTATGGAACAAGGACAGTTTAATCCTAATGAATTATTCAATCGTGTTGGTGGAATTCAGGTTGGGGATGTAACTGTGAATGACCATGACTACACTCGGTTGAACGGCAAAGAATATTTGAATTATCGTCAAGCCATTTCTTGGTCTAGTAATATTGGTATGGTAAAACTAGAACAAAAAATGGGTGATGAAAAATGGATGGAGTATTTGAAAAAATTTGGTTTTGGTACGAGCACGCATTCAGGTTTAAGTGGTGAATCTGCTGGTAAATTGCCAGGAACAAACTTTGTAGATAGAGCAATGTCGGCATTTGGTCAAGCAATTACGGTTACTAATTTCCAAATGATGAAAGGTTTCTCAGCTATTGCAAATGACGGTTCAATGTTGCAACCTCATTACATCAGCAAAATTGTTGACAAAAATACAGGAAAAGAAACGATTACGGAACCACAAATCGTAGGAACCCCAATCAAAGCGCAAACAGCTCAACAGATTCGTACGTACATGATTGATACTGTTGAAGACCCGACTTACGGGATTGCGTATGATATTTATAAAGTACCAGGCTATCATGTTGCTGCCAAAACAGGAACTGCCCAGATTTCAGATGGTAAAGGGTACGTTGATGGAGCAAGTCAAGTCTTGTCTTCTGTAGTGGAAATGGTCCCAGCGGATAATCCTGAATATGTTTTGTATATTACACTTAGACAAGCAAAATCAGGTTCGCCTTCAGAAGCAATGGCGGCAATTGCAAACCCATTAATGAAATTAGCGTTAGACATTAAAGAGACAGATCCGGAAACAACGAAAGTAGCTTCTGATAAAGTCACAGTTGCTGATTATAAAAACATGACACCAGCGGAAGCGTTGGCCAATGCCAAAGTGAACGGGGTGGATCCTGTGATTATCGGTGATGGTGAAAAAATCAAGAAACAATCAACACCGTCTGGTCAAACATTAATGCCTAATCAGAAATTGATTTTGATTACAAATGGAACGAACTATATGCCTGATTTAACCGGCTGGTCGAAGAGCGATGTTACCAAGTTTGGTGATCTATTAGGTTTGACTGTCGAGTTTAAAGGTGAAGGCTATGTGACGAAACAAAGTATCGCTGCTGAAACTGAAATTACGGAGAAAAAATTAACCGTGACTTTAGAAGGCACAGAATAATAACGTAGAATAATTAGGAGAGATAACATGGAGTGGACACAGATTTTTATTCCCATAGTGGTGAGTTTTGCCATTACAGTGAGCGTAATGCCACTATTCATTGGCTATTTTCAAATGAAAAAACAAGGGCAGGTTACTCGTGAAGATGGCCCGACTTGGCATAGCGTGAAAACAGGTACCCCTACAATGGGGGGAGTCGTTTTCCTTGTAGCCAGCTTGATTACTTCATTAGCAATGGGGTTGTTTTTCCACCAATTTACGCCGTCTCTACTAATTATTCTATTTATTTTAGTATTATACGGTTTGCTAGGTTATTTGGATGATTTCATTAAAGTCTTTAAAAAACGGAATATGGGCTTGAATTCTCGTCAAAAATTAATTGGTCAAATTTTTGGTGGGTTGGTTTTCTACTTTGTTTATCGAAGTGAAGGCTTTTCAGACACCTTAGATTTGTTTGGAGTA
Source organism: Enterococcus sp. DIV1937 (assembly GCF_050535975.1). NCBI lineage: Bacteria > Bacillati > Bacillota > Bacilli > Lactobacillales > Enterococcaceae > Enterococcus > Enterococcus sp. DIV1937. The sequence goes on from NZ_CP172909.1 coordinate 771,236, forward strand.
GCAGAAGTTCCGTTAGGTATTTTTTATGGCGTGTTTATTATTTTTTGGTTAGTCGGTTTTTCTAATGCCGTGAACTTGACAGATGGAATTGATGGTTTGGTTGCTGGTTTAGGAACAATTTCATTTGGTACTTATGCAATTATTGCCTGGAAACAACAACAATTTGATGTTGTGATTATCTGCCTAAGTGTGATTGGTGGGCTGATTGGCTTTTTCCCTTATAATAGAAAACCAGCAAAAATCTTCATGGGTGATGTTGGTTCATTAGCATTAGGTGGATTGTTAGCAGCAATTTCAATTATTTTGCATCAAGAATGGACGCTACTTTTAATTGGACTTGTCTACGTTTGTGAAACAGCAAGTGTTATTTTACAAGTTGCTTCATTTAAATTATTTGGTCGACGGATTTTTAAAATGTCACCAATTCATCACCATTTTGAAATGTGTGGTTGGTCTGAATGGAAAATTGATTTTGTCTTTTGGTCTGTCGGTTTAATCTGTTCAGGAATCACATTATGGATTCTTTTCTAATCTATCAAAGGGGAAATTGACAATGAAAAAAATAACAACCTATCAAAACAAAAAAGTGTTGGTTTTAGGACTAGCTAAAAGTGGTGTCAGCGCAGCGAAACTCTTACATGAGTTAGGTGCGCTCGTTACCGTTAATGACGCAAAACAATTTGATCAAAACCCTGACGCCCAAGATTTATTAACCTTGGGTATTCGTGTTGTTACAGGGGGGCATCCAATTGAATTGTTGGATGAAGAATTTGAACTAATCGTTAAAAATCCTGGTATTCCTTATACAAATCCACTTGTGGCAGAAGCACTAACTCGGAAAATTCCTATCATAACTGAGGTGGAATTAGCAGGTCAAATTGCCGAATGTCCAATTGTCGGCATTACGGGCACCAATGGCAAAACAACCACGACCACGATGATTGGTTTATTGCTAAACGCTGACAGAACGGCTGGTGAGGCACGTTTGGCGGGAAATATTGGTTTTCCAGCGAGTACGGTGGCTCAAGAAGCAACAGCCAAGGATGATCTTGTGATGGAACTTTCTAGTTTTCAGTTAATGGGAATTGAGACGTTTCACCCACAAATTGCAGTAATTACAAATATTTTTGAGGCACACTTGGATTATCATGGTTCGCGGAAAGAATATGTTGCTGCAAAATGGGCCATTCAAAAAAACATGACCGCAGAGGACACCTTGATTTTAAATTGGAATCAAGTAGAGCTTCAAACGTTAGCCAAAACCACAGCTGCCAACGTATTGCCTTTTTCAACGAAAGAAGCAGTAGAAGGGGCTTATCTTTTAGATGGGAAATTATATTTTAATGAAGAATATATTATGCCCGCCGATGAGTTAGGTATTCCTGGCAGTCACAATATTGAAAATGCACTCGCAGCGATTTGTGTAGCTAAATTAAAAAATGTATCGAATGTTCAGATTAGACAAACTTTGAAAAACTTTTCGGGCGTTCCCCATCGAACGCAATTTGTTGGCGAAGTTCAGCAAAGACGTTTTTATAACGATTCAAAAGCAACCAATATTTTAGCTACAGAGATGGCGTTAAGTGGGTTTGACAACCAAAAGCTACTTTTACTTGCGGGTGGCTTGGATCGCGGTAACTCATTTGATGAATTGGTTCCTGCTCTGCTGGGACTCAAAGCAATTGTTTTATTTGGAGAAACTAAAGAAAAATTGGCGGAAGCTGCTAAAAAAGCGAACATTGAAACAATTTTATTTGCTGAAAATGTTCAAACGGCGGTTACCATTGCCTTTGATTATTCGGAAAAAGATGATACTATTTTACTATCACCTGCTTGCGCAAGTTGGGACCAATACCCGAATTTTGAAGTACGCGGGGAAGCCTTTATGCAAGCTGTTCAACAATTAAAAGAAAGTGAAATGTGAGAAAATGAAGATACTAGTAACTGGTGGTGGCACAGGTGGGCATATCTATCCTGCGTTATCCTTCGTCGAACACGTCAAAAAAGAAGCACCTGCAACAGAATTCTTGTATGTGGGAACAGAAAATGGTTTAGAAAGTCAAATTGTGCCAAAGGCGAAAATTCCATTTAAAACGATTAAAATTCAAGGATTCAAGCGTTCGCTAAGTCCTCAAAATTTTAAAACAATTTATTTATTTTTAACAAGCATTAATAAAGCAAAAAAAATTATTCGTGAATTTCAACCAGATGTGGTCATTGGTACAGGCGGTTATGTTTCTGGTGCAGTAGTTTATGCGGCCCACCAATTAAAAATACCGACAATTATTCATGAACAAAATAGTATCCCCGGAATGACAAATAAATTTTTAAGTCGTTATGTGGATAAAATTGCGATTTGTTTTCCAGATGTCGCTAGTTTTTTCCCGAAAGAAAAAACAATTTTAACAGGGAACCCGCGGGGACAAGAAGTCGTAACGGTGAAAAAGTCAGCTATTTTATCAGAGTTTGGCTTGGATCCAGCAAAGAAAACGGTGGTTTTATTTGGCGGAAGTCGTGGCGCCTTGAAAATCAATCAAGCGTTTGAACAGGCCTTTCCTTTGTTTGAAGAGAGAGAGTATCAAGTTTTATACGCTTCAGGAGAAAGATATTATCAGGAACTTCAAGAAAGTCTAAAGCTTTCTGAAAAGAAATTGACAAACATAAGTGTGCAACCGTATATTGATAAAATGGTTGAAGTGATGGCTAATACCGATTTAATGGTGGGACGTGCAGGAGCAACCTCAATTGCGGAGTTCACCGCATTAGGATTACCAGCAATTTTAATTCCGAGTCCTTACGTCACGAATGATCATCAAACGAAAAACGCGCAAAGCTTAGTAAAAGTTGGTGCTGTTGAAATGATTCCAGATGCAGAATTGACCGGCGCTCGTTTAGTTGCGGCAATTGATGATATTTTATTAAACAATGAAAAAAGACAACAGATGGCAACGGCGTCCAAAGGGGAAGGCATCCCAGATGCAAGTGATCGTTTGTATCAAGTTGTGAAAACGTTAGTCTGAGATAGGAGGTGTGGAAGATTAGTAACGAGAACGATATATTCAAAAAAAGAAAACCATTACCTCCAAAAAAATCGGAAGAGTCTCAACCTGAACTGACACCTTGGCAAAAACAAAACCAAGAATATTTGAAGAAGCAAGCGGAAGAAGCTGCTTTAAAAGGTGAAAACGAACAAGCAGAAGTCACCATCACTTTACAAGAACAAAGTCAAGAAGAGCCTCAACAACATCTTCCACAAGAAACAGTGGAAGAAGAGGAGCATTTTGCAGATCGTTTACCGAACGTTAAGAAAACACGGAACAAGCGCTTATACAGGCGTTTAGCCTTTATTTTAACTTGTTTAGGGACAGCCATTTTAGTGGCATTGTATTTTGTTTCGCCTCTTAGTCGATTGAGTGAAGTAACAGTTTCAGGCAACAAAAGTGTGGAGAGTCAAGCGATTATTCAGCAGTCAAAACTTGAAACGGGCAGTGGCTTATGGGAGCAGTATTCAAATAGAAATTATTTTTCTGCAAATATTCAGAAAAAGTTTCCAATTATAAAAAAGGCGAACATTAAGTTAAATGGTATTAATTCATTTAAAATTGATATTCAAGAGTATCAAATTGTCGCTCTTGCTGCGACTAAAGGCGGCTATCATCCGATTTTAGAGAATGGTAAAACTTTGGCGGAAACCACCAAAGCTGCTGAAAGTGGCAAACCAATTTTTGAGAATTTCAAAGAGGATAAATTAATCCCTGAATTAATGGCCTCTTACAACAAATTACCTCAAGAAATTAAACAAGGAATTTCAGAAATTAAATATGCACCATCCAAAACCAATAAAGACTTGATTAATGTCTATATGAATGATGGAAATCGAGTGATTGTTAATATTTCTGATTTAAGTGAAAAAATGGCTTATTATTCACAAGTAGCCGAGCAAATGGACAAACCTGGAATCGTTGATATGGAAGTCGGCATTTTTTCTTATCCGTATGAAAAAGAAAGTGAAGAAACGGGCAGTGAAGTTTCCGAAGATTCAGCGGTTGAAAATCAAGAAGTTGAGGACCCAAATGCAGGCGTAGCAACGGATGAAGCGAATAACGGTACGCCGACAAATGGAGAAAATCAAGAAGTGCAACAAGCAGAATAAGTTTTTTACAAAAATGTTTCAAAAATTAACGAACAAATTCGTATAATCTGCTTTCTAAAACCCCCATTTTTATGGTAAAATTGGAAGAAGTGAATAATACTAAAAAAGAGATAGTTAAACGGACGCCTTTGTCCGCTTAGATATTGGAATTAATAGGAGGAGGAATTCCGTTCATGGCAAAAACAGGAATGTATGTAGGCCTCGATATTGGTACAACTTCTGTCAAAGTAGTTGTCGCTGAATATATTGAAGGTCAAATGAACATCATCGGCGTTGGAAATGCAAAATCAGACGGTTTGAATCGAGGGATTGTCGTCGATATTGATCAAACAGTTCAAGCAATCCAACGGGCCGTTCGACAAGCCGAAGAAAAAGCCGGCATTCAAATTAAAAGCGTAAATGTTGGATTACCAGCGAATTTATTAGAAGTAGAAAGCTGTCAAGGAATGATAGCTGTTAGCAGTGAATCAAAAGAAATTACAGATGAGGATGTGCGCAACGTCGCATCTGCAGCTTTGGTTCGTTCAACTCCTCCTGAACGTCAAATTGTTGCAATCTTACCGCAAGACTTTACCGTCGACGGCTTTGAAGGCATCAAAGACCCACGTGGAATGCTTGGCGTTCGCATGGAGATGTTTGGCGTTGTCTATACTGGACCAAAAACAATCATCCATAACATCCGTAAATGTGTTGAAAAAGCTGGCTTAGGAATTAACGAATTAGTGATTACACCGCTTGCTTTAACAGAAACAATTTTAACAGATGGCGAAAAAGACTTTGGAACAATTGTCATTGATATGGGTGGCGGTCAAACAACGACATCTGTTATCCACGACAAACAATTGAAATTTACTCATGTTAACCAAGAAGGCGGCGAGTTCATCACGAAAGATATCTCAATCGTATTGAATACTTCTTTTAACAACGCCGAAGCCTTAAAAATTAATTATGGGGATGCTTATCCAGAAAGAACTTCAGCAAACGAAGAGTTTCCTGTTGATGTTATCGGTAAGTCAGAGCCTGTAAGAGTGGACGAACGTTACCTTTCAGAAATTATTGAAGCGCGTGTGGAACAAATTTTGAGAAAATCAAAAGAAGTTCTGGATGAAATTGATGCGTTTGAATTACCTGGAGGCGTTGTGTTAACTGGTGGCGCCGCTAGTATGCCAGGTATTGTCGATTTGGCGCAAGAAATTTTTGAAGCCAACGTAAAACTATACGTACCAAATCACATGGGCTTACGTAACCCAGTCTTTGCTAATGTCATTAGCATTGTGGAATATTCAGCGCAACTAAACGATATTTATCACATTGCCAAATATGCAATCCCTGGTGAAAAATCGAAACCAGCACAATCAGTCGCTGTCCAACAAGAAGTTCGCTATGACACATATGCTGAACAGCCTCAAGAAGAATACGAAGAATTCAACGAACGTGAGTCTGGTGAAAAAGTGACAGGCAAAATCAAAGACTTCTTCTCGAACATTTTCGACTAATCACACAAACAGGAGGATACGATATCATGGAATTTTCATTAGACAATAACATTAACAACGGTGCAGTCATTAAAGTTATCGGTGTAGGTGGCGGCGGCGGAAACGCTGTAAACCGTATGATCGAAGAAAACGTTAAAGGCGTGGAATTTATCACAGCCAATACAGACGTTCAAGCATTAAAACATTCAAAAGCAGAAACAGTGATTCAATTAGGCCCTAAATACACTCGTGGTTTAGGTGCCGGTTCACAACCTGAAGTTGGCCAAAAAGCTGCAGAAGAAAGTGAACAAGTGATTTCAGAATCATTACAAGGCGCGGATATGATTTTCATTACTGCTGGTATGGGTGGCGGAACTGGTACAGGTGCTGCGCCAGTAGTTGCAAAAATCGCTAAAGAATTAGGCGCTTTAACAGTTGGTGTAGTAACTCGTCCATTTAGTTTTGAAGGTCCAAAACGTGGTCGTTTTGCTGCTGAAGGAATTGCCTTATTAAAAGAAAACGTTGATACACTATTAATTATCTCAAACAACCGCTTATTAGAAGTCGTTGACAAGAAAACGCCAATGCTTGAAGCATTTAGAGAAGCTGATAATGTATTACGTCAAGGTGTTCAAGGGATTTCAGATTTAATCACTGCACCAGGTTACGTAAACTTGGACTTTGCTGACGTGAAAACAGTGATGGAAAACCAAGGAACAGCTTTAATGGGAATTGGTGTAGCGAGCGGCGAAGAACGCGTAATTGAAGCAACGAAAAAAGCTATTTCTTCACCATTGTTAGAAACATCAATCGATGGTGCGGAACAAGTCTTATTAAACATTACTGGTGGCTTAGATATGACCTTGTTTGAAGCGCAAGATGCTTCAGATATCGTGACAAATGCTGCTTCAGGTGATGTGAACATCATCCTAGGTACATCAATCAACGAAGATTTAGGCGACGAAATTCGTGTAACAGTAATCGCTACAGGTATTGATGAATCAAAAAAGGATAGAAAACCGCACCGTCAAACAAGACAAGCGGTTCAACCAATGCAACAAACAACTCAATCTGTGGAAATGGATCAACCAAAATCACAAGAAGAAGCAAGTGCTTTTGGCGATTGGGATATTCGCAGAGAACAAAATACACGTCCAAAAGTTGATGAATCTTCATTAGAACAAGTAGACAAAAAAGAATTTGACACATTCCACCGTGAAGAACCAAATCACAATGATGACGAATTAAGTACGCCACCATTTTTCCGCAGAAAACGATAAGGAGCATCGATTAGAAATGATAGCTGAAAACTTAACAAATATTAATAATCAACTTCAGCTAGCATGCAAAAGCTCACAGCGCTCTGTTGCTGATGTGACAATGATTGGCGTCACTAAATCAGTAGGAATTGAGGAAGCAGCAGAGCTTGTTCAGCTTGGTGTCCAGAATTTAGCTGAAAACCGAGTAGATAAGTTACTAGAAAAGAAAGCTGGATTGGAAAAATTTAATGATATTCAGTGGCATTTAATTGGTAATTTACAACGTAGGAAGGTAAAATTAATTATTAATGAGATAGATTATTTTCATGCATTAGATAGTCTGAGTCTAGCCAAAGAAATTCAAAAAAGAGCAACGAAAGTTATTCGTTGTTTTGTTGAAGTGAATATAACTGGGGAAGAAAGCAAGCACGGCTTTCGTAAAGAAGACGTCTTACCTTTCATTCAAGAACTTGCTGATTTGGACAAAATTCAAATCGTCGGTCTAATGACTATGGCACCTTTTGGGGCAAGTGAAGAAGTATTACATGCAACATTCAGAGAATTAAAAGAGCTGCAAATGACCGTAAATGAGAAACATTTATCTTTTGCTCCTTGTACAGAACTTAGCATGGGAATGAGTAACGATTTCCCAATCGCAGTTGAAGAAGGTGCAACTTTTATACGAATCGGAACAGCGTTATTCAGAGATGCGTAAAGGAGAGGAATTTATGTCAATTTTTAACAAGGATGCGTTATCGAGCTTTTTTGGCTTATCTGGCGAAGAAGATGATTATTATGATAACTACGAAGAATATGAAGAGCGCAAAGCAGTTAATGAACCACCGCGTCGTGCAGCTCGGCCTAAACCACAACGCCCTGTTCAACAACAGGAAAGTTACAATCAGCCAGCTTATACACAACAAAGTGAGCCTGTAGTTGAAAAACCTTCTGCACGCTATCGTTCTGCTGAAGCGCATCAAGAAAGAGACACACAACAAGCTGCTTACACAGAGAAAAAAGTGGTTTCTATGCGTAGTTCTAATCAATCAGCGACTACGAATACAAGACGAGCACAAGAAAGCACCGCCAATGCAAAAACACATAAAATTACTATTATTGAACCACGTGTGTATTCAGAAGCAATGAGCATTGCGAAACATTTATTTGCTGAAGAAGCTGTGCTAGTTAATTTTACATTAGTAGAAGAAGACCAAGCACGACGCATCGTTGATTTCTTAACTGGTACTGTGTATGCTTTAGACGGAGATATTCAGCGCGTTGGCAATGAAATCTTCTTATGCACACCAGCGAATATGGAAATTGATAGTGCGACAGCACAATCTTTAGCCAACAAACAATTCTTTGATTTCTAAGCCTTAGGGAGGTGTTATTATCGCAACACTGATTACTCTATTATACAAAGGCGTTCAAATCTATTCAGGATTACTAGTGATTTACGCGCTACTTTCATGGTTTCCAGGAGCATATGATTCTGCTTTCGGGCGTTTGCTCTCTAGAATTTGTGAACCATACTTAAGTTTGTTTGACCGTTTGAATTTAAGGATTGGAATGGTTGGATTTAACGTAATGGTAGGGATTATTGTCCTTAACCTAGCAGCGGGTGGCTTAGCAGTCATTTTACGAGCTATTGTTTATTAATAACTTTTAGAAAGGATGATTTATCTATGAACGCAAATGTGTATCAACATTTCCGCAAAGATGAACATCCTTTTATTGACACTGTCGGGGATTGGCTAGAGCAAGTGGAGATGCAATACGCGCCTTATTTGACAGACTTTCTTGATCCTAGACAGGCGTATATTTTGGAAACGTTGATTCGACAAAACAGTGATTTATCGTTTACTTTTTATGGTGGTTATGAGCAAGCAGAACGAAAACGCTGCTTGATTTATCCAGCGTATTACATACCAGAAGAGACAGATTTTGGTGTTGTATTATTTGAAATTATTTATCCATCTAAATTTGCGACATTATCTCATGGGAAAATTTTAGGCACCTTGATGAATGTTGGGGTTCGTAGGGAAGCCTTTGGAGATATTATTTCCGATGGTGATAAGTGGCAGGTTTTTATAGCACAAGAAGTAGCTGGCTTCGTTGTTAACCAAGTCGACAAAATTGGTAAAATTACTGTTCGTTTAGAAGAGCGGGATTATACACAAATTTTGATACCGAAGGATGGTTGGCAGGAAGAGCGAACGACTATGAGCTCTTTGCGGCTGGATAGTGTGATTTCCGCCGTATTTAATATTTCAAGGCAGCGATCAAAACAATTGATCGAATCTGGTAAAGTAAAAGTCAATTGGACAGAAACGACACGACCAGATTTTGCTTTAGACTTATTAGATATTGTTTCGATACGGGGATTTGGGCGCCTTCAGATTCAAGAATTAGAAGGAAAAACAAAGAAAGAAAAATTTCGTGTCCTCTTAGGGGTATTGAGAAAATAATCTCGAACTTTTGTTTAAGAAAACCATTTTGGCTGTTCATTCAGACGAAGTTGTGTATAATAAAAAAAGTAAGATATTTGCTATTTCAGGATTAGTATGAGAATGTGTTCATAAGGGGTTTTACAAAAATAATCCAAAGAGGTGAAGGAATATGGCATTAACTCCATTAGATATTCAAAACAAAGACTTCTCAACAAAAATGAGAGGCTATAACCAAGACGATGTAGATGACTTTTTAGATCAAGTCACACGTGATTATGAAGATGCATTACAAAAAAATCGTGAACTTGAGAAATCATTAAAACACGCAGAAGAAAAATTACAATACTTCAATGAATTGAAAGATGCATTGAACCAATCAATTATTGTTGCACAAGATACCGCTGATAAAGTGAAATCAAGTGCCAACAAAGAATCAGAAATGATTATCACTTCGGCAGATAACCAAGCCAAAGAAACCTTGGTAGAAGCTGAACGTAAATCAAATGCAATGATTGCAGATGCTGAAGCGAAATCAACACAAATCTTAGCAGAAGCAATTGAACGTGCTCGCCAATTAGCTGGGGAAACAGAAGACTTGAAGAAGAAAACACGTGTCTTCCATCAACGCTTAAGCTTAATGCTTGAAACTCAATTAGAGCAAGTGAAGAGTGAAGAGTGGGAAGAGATTTTAAAGCCTTTTTCTAGTTATGTCGGAGACAAACATACAGCAGTTAAGGAAATTCTTGATGAACAAGACCTTGACAACGAAAATGAAACTGTTGTAAACTCTGAAGAGAACACAGATGCTGTAGTAGAAAAAAAGCCTGTAATTGAAGTCACTGAAGAAACAATTGAAGAAGAATCAAAATAGATAGAACAGAACGTTTAATGTTTATTCTTAGCAGCGAGTCAATGATAGTGAAAGTTTGACAGACACTGGCATTAAACAGATCCTCTATCCTAGATGCAGTTCTGAACACTTGAGTAGGAACTGCCGGATAATTACCGTTATCAATTTCAGAGAAAGTAGGGGCAACTCTACTTTGAATTTGGGTGGTAACACGAGTACTTCGTCCCTTGGGATGGAGTACTCTTTTTTTATCTACTTTTATCAGCTATCGTTCATCTTTAGTATGAACTAACACAATTAAATCGATAAAATGAAAGCGAGGCAAATGCATATGAAAATGAAAGAAACATTGCAATTAGGAAAAACAGCTTTTCCAATGCGTGGGAACTTGCCAAACCGTGAAGCAGAATGGCAAAAAGACTGGGAAGAAAAAGGCTTATATGAACAACGTCAAAAATTAAACGAAGGAAAACCAACCTTTGTTTTACATGATGGCCCTCCGTATGCAAACGGAAATATTCATTTAGGACATTCTTTGAATAAAATCAGTAAAGATATTATTATTCGTTCAAAATCAATGTCTGGTTTCCGTTCTCCTTATGTGCCTGGTTGGGATACCCATGGTTTACCAATTGAGCAAGTGTTAACCAATAAAGGGGTTAAACGTAAAGAAATGACTGTCGCTGAGTATCGCGAAAAATGTAAAGAGTATGCCTTATCACAAGTCGATAAACAACGTAACGATTTTAAACGTTTAGGTGTGTCAGGCGATTGGGAACATCCATACATTACGTTAGATCCAGAGTATGAAGCAGCAGAAATTCGTGTTTTTGGTAAGATGGCAGAAAAAGGCTATATTTATAAAGGCTTAAAACCAATTTATTGGTCTCCTTCAAGTGAATCTTCTTTAGCAGAAGCAGAAATTGAATACAAAGATGTAAAATCACCTTCTATTTACGTAGCTTTTAATGTGGCCGATGGTAAAGGTCTTTTAGATAACGAGACAGCCTTCGTCATCTGGACGACAACCCCTTGGACATTACCAGCCAACTTAGGTATTTCAGTTAATCCTGATTTTACGTATGTTGAAGTGAAGGCAGACGGTCGTAAATTTGTAATTGCTAAAGATTTATTAGCAACAGTTAAAGAAGCGGTTGGTTGGGAAGAAGTAGAAGTCTTGCGAGAATTTTCTGGTGAAAAATTAGATCGTATGACAGCTCAACATCCATTCTATGATCGAACATCACTTGTTATGCTAGGCGACCACGTGACGCTAGATGCCGGGACTGGCTTAGTTCATACCGCACCAGGACATGGGGAAGATGATTATATTGTCAGCCGTAAATATGATTTACCTGTTATTTCTCCTGTTGACAGCCGTGGGGTCTTTACAGATGAAGCACCTGGTTTTGAAGGAATTTTCTATGACAAAGCGAATCCAATGATTACTGAGTTATTAGAAGAAAAAGGCGCGTTATTAAAATTAGATTTCTTTACGCATAGTTATCCACATGATTGGCGTACCAAAAAACCAGTTATCTACCGTGCAACGCCACAATGGTTTGCTTCAATCTCTAAATTCCGTCAAGATATTTTAGATGAAGTTGAGAAAGTTGACTGGCTAATTCCTTGGGGAAAAACACGTTTGTATAATATGATTCGTGACCGTGGTGATTGGGTAATTTCTCGCCAAAGAGCGTGGGGTGTACCATTACCGATCTTCTATGCTGAAAATGGGGAAGCCATCATTACGCCAGAAACAATTGAACATGTAGCGAATTTATTTGCAGAACATGGATCAAATATCTGGTTTATGCGTGAAGCAAAAGAGTTACTACCAGCAGGCTTTACACATCCAGGTTCACCAAATGGCGAGTTTACCAAAGAAACAGATATCATGGACGTTTGGTTTGACTCAGGTTCTTCACATGAAGGAGTTTTACGAGAAAGAGAAGAGTTAACTTTCCCAGCAGATATGTATTTAGAAGGTTCTGACCAATATCGTGGTTGGTTTAACTCAAGTATTACAACAAGTGTTGCTATCAATGGGGTAGCGCCTTATAAATCAATCATTTCTCAAGGGATGGTTCTCGATGGCGAAGGCCGTAAGATGAGTAAATCGTTAGGCAATACTATCTTACCTGAAAAAGTTATCAATCAAATGGGGGCAGATATCTTACGCTTGTGGGTAAGTAGTGTTGACGCGGAAGCCGATGTGCGTGTCTCAATGGATATCTTAAACCAAGTATCTGAAGTGTACCGGAAAATCCGTAATACTATGCGTTTCTTGTTAGCGAATACGAGTGATTTTAATCCAGCTGAGCATACTGTAGCTTATGCTGATTTACGTTCTGTAGATAAATACATGACGGTTCGTTTAAATCAAGTCATTCAAGAAATCCGTGAAAATGGTTATGAAAAATATAATTTCATGCATATTTATCGGACAGTTATGAACTTCTTAACTGTGGATCTATCTTCTTTCTATTTAGACTTTGCGAAAGATGTCGTTTATATTGAAGCTGAAAACGATTATCAACGTCGTTGTATGCAGACTGTTTTCTATCAAACATTGGTTTCATTAACAAAACTATTGACACCAATTATTCCACATACAGCGGAAGAAATTTGGAGTTTCTTACAAGAAGAAGAAGAGTATGTGCAATTAGCTGAATTCCCAGGTTACGAAACGTTTACTAATGAAGAAGAATTGATGGATACATGGGCAGCCTTTATGGATTTCCGTGACAATGTCTTAAAAGCGTTGGAAGAAGCTCGTCATTCTAAATTAATCGGTAAATCGTTAGAAGCCAAAGTGACCGTTTATCCAAATGAACAAATTCGTCAATTAATGACAGCTGTTGATGCAGATATTGCTCAATTACTAATTGTTTCCGACTTTGAAGTATCAAAAGAAGTAGCACCTAGTGAAGCTGTTCAATTTGAAGACATGGCTATTTTAGTTGAAAAAGCAGAAGGCGAAACGTGTGACCGTTGTCGTTCCGTTCGTCAAGATGTCGGCTCAGATGAAAAATTACCAACACTTTGTGGCCGTTGTGCACACATTGTTGAAGAAAATTATCCAGAAGCGGTTGCTGAAGGATTCGAATAAACAAGAAAAAAGATCCGCTAGTTGTTAACTAGCGGATCTTTTTTGGCTTATTTATTGATCAAGTTGACCGCGGTCACGGTACCAGTTATCTGGTTGCCATTCCCAAGTAAAGCCATCTTTTTCTAATAAGTCGAAGGCAGCTTGCGGGCCCATTGTGCCAGCGGCATAATTAGGGAAAGAAACGTCTGTTTTATCCCAAGCATGTCGAATAATGTCAACAATGCGCCAAGATTGGGCAACTTCGTCCCAATGAGAGAAGTTTGTACTATCGCCATTTAGGCAGTCTAATAGAAGTTTTTCGTATGCTTCTGGACTATTTTCAGTCATTTCAGCACTTTGACGGAAATCAAGTTTCACTGGAGTTGTATTGAACCCTTGACCGATTTCTTTTCCATTTAAGGTTAATGAAAATCCTTCAGTTGGTTGGATATAGATAGTTAAAACATTCGGTGGTAAATCGGTTTTATCGCATTCTTCACACGTATCATCTTTGAAGACATTAATAGGTACTTGTTTAAAGACGATGTTAATGCGTGTGCCTTTTTCAGTTAATCGTTTACCTGTGCGAACATAGAAAGGGACGCCAGACCAACGGAAATTATCAATTAAAAATTTACCAGCAACAAAAGTTTCAGTAGATGAAGTTTCTGCCACATTCGGTTCATCACGATAGGCTGCAAATGTTTGATCAGCTAGCTGACCTTCGCCGTATTGGCCACGCACGAAATTTTGAAGGGCTTCTTCTTCAGAATAAAGGCGGATGGCACGTAAAGCTTTTACTTTTTCAGTCCGAATTTCTTTTTCAGAAAAAGCAACAGGAGGCTCCATAGAAAGCAATGCAACGACTTGTAAAATATGATTTTGAACCATATCTTTTAGTGCGCCACTGTGGTCATAATAGCCGCCACGATCCTCGACACCTAAGCTTTCAGCGAAGGTGATTTGGACATTATCAATGTAACGATTGTTCCATTGTGATTCAAAAATATTATTGGCAAAACGAATGGCTGAAATATTTTGGATCATTTCTTTGCCTAAGTAATGGTCAATTCGGAAAATATCTTGTTCAGGAAATGCAGCACGAATTTCTTCATTTAATTCGTAGGCAGATTCATAATCAGAACCAAATGGCTTTTCGATAATTAGACGATCAAAGCCTTCTTCCGAAATAATATGTTGTGATTTCAAGTGATTAACAATGGTTCCAAAGAATTGAGGGGCCATAGCTAAATAGTAAACATGATTGCCTTCTAAGTGGTATTGTTCATTTAGGCGATCAGATAATTCTTTTAAGGTATTATAATGTTCCGTATCATTCACATTATGTGATTGGTAATAGAAATGACTAGAAAATTCAGTTGCCTCTTCGGCCGTGGGATTTAAGTCTTGAATGGTTTCACGAACGATTTCACGATAGTATTCGTCTGTCCATTCCCGACGTGCGGTACCAATCACCGCAAAACGCTCAGCTAATAATCCTTTTTTATATAAGCGGAACAGGGAAGGATACAATTTGCGTTTGGCAAGATCACCTGTCCCCCCGAAAATAGTAAATAATGCTACTTTTTCATTCATTAGTTTTCCTCACTTTCTCTAATCAACGGCTCAACAAAAATTGTGTTTGCTGCTTTAAAGCTGACGGATAATTCTTTATTTTCATTATAAATGGTGATCGGTCCTTCATATGCAGCAATTTCTTTAATCGTATATTCTTCTTGAATATTTAAATCAATGGAAACTAAATAATCCAGTAATTCTTTTTCGTCTAAGACACGTGCAATCCGAATTTTTGTGCCAACAGGGTAGTCTGTTAACGTTTGGCGTTTCTCCTCATGAATGGGTTGATTATCTTCGGGAATAACACCACCGTGTGGACAAAATTCTGGATGATTTAAATAATCCGCTAAACGGTTCACAAGCGTCTGTGAAGTAACATGTTCTAAAACTTCTGCCTCTTCGTGCACATCATTCCAAGTGTAATTTAAGTGCTCTACTAAAAAGACTTCCCAGATTCGGTGTTTGCGAATTAACGTACTCGCTTTTTTTAAGCCTTTTTCAGTTAATTGTACCCCTTGATAAGGAGAATGCTCAACCAAATCTTCTTTTACTAACTTTGAAATCATCTCACTAACCGAAGCTGCCGAAACATCGAGTCCAGAAACAATTTGTTTATTATTCACTTTAACTTCGTCGCCACCTAATTCAAAAATTAATTTTAAATAGTCTTCGCGATTTGGTGTCATAGGGGCTCATCCTTTCAAAAAAACATCATCCTAAGTTTATCAGAAAAAGGCGCATTTGACTATTTAATAATATTCAAGTTGTAAGAAAACTTTCTGAATGCTTTTGCAAGGGATGTAAAAAAATAAATCACCCACCGCACATACTTCATTTTATGTGTCGTGGGTGATTTATTAATTGTAGATAGCCCGTTCTAGTGTGTAGGTTTCGTCGTCGGCTTCATCGTAAAGCGTCGCAGGGACACCATTTTCACATTGAATGATTAAATGGTAACCTAACTTGTCTAAGATAACTAAGCGTTTAGGGGTTAATTCAACAAGCAAGGCATGCGTTTGTTTGCCATCAATGAAAACATTGAAAGATGAGGTGATTTCTAAGGTGTGTTGCGTGGCTTTCTTCACGTCCACAAACCACCAATGCCCAGTATAGTTGTGTTGAAGCTCCTGTGGGGAAGGGAGCTGTTTATTTTTTTTCCAGAGGATAGAGCCTGCTAATCCAGTAAGTAAAGATGCGCCAACTAAGAAAGTCCAATGTTTTTTCAAAGAAATTCCTCCTAACCTTCATTTTCATTTATTCGTCTTCGTTACCTTTATTATATAGAACTTGTCTAAAATATTCGACTAAATCGCTGAGAATTGACAAATATTTAATGATTGACACAAGATAGTAAAATTGTTGGTTTTGGTCTATACTTTTCCTTGTTTTTTTATGGTATAGTGTGTAAGAAAGGAAGTCTGTGTATGAAGTACCCGAATGTCCAACTTGCTTATTTTATCGAACGACCCAATCGGTTTATTGCACACTGTCGTTTAATGGAAACGAATGAAGAAGTAATCACACATGTCAAAAATACTGGCAGAGGGAAAGAAGTTTTTTTACCAGGTGCTGTTGTGGCGCTTAGTTATCAACCATCGCCTAAAAGAAAAACAGATTACGATTTGATTGCAGTAAAAAAAGGTTCTTTTTGGATTAATATTGATAGCCAAGTACCGAATACATTAGTCAATGAAGCGTTAAAAAATGGTCAAATTGTGCTTCCTGGTTTAGTTGGTACGATCCAAACTGTTAAACGTGAGCAACGATTTGCACATTCAAAATTTGATTTTCTAGTGGAAACGGATGCGGACGAACAAGCTTTTGTCGAAGTGAAAGGCATGACTTTAGAAAATAAAGGCATCGGTGCTTTTCCTGACGCGCCAACACTTCGTGGCTTGAAGCATGTCACTGAACTAATGGCTGCAACTAAAGCGGGTTACCGCTGTTACGTTTTGTTTGTGGTCCAATTTGAAGAAATTAAGCAAGCAACGATTCACCAAGAGATGCAACCCGCCTTTGCTGAAAATCTGGGTGCTGCAATTGATCAAGGTGTGCAAGTCCTTGCTTACAATTGCCACGTAACACCAGCAACGATTGAACTTAAGTCACAGGTAACCTTTGATTTATTACAGGCATTTGATGATCCTAATAAATAACTTGAAGAACTCCTAGCGCTTTAAGGCAGGGTAATTACGTGACTTTTGTACGAGAGATTACTATTATAAAGAGAGTAAATAAACAAAAAATGGAGGTTTTTGATTATGATACATTTAGGCGTAATTGGTACCAATTGGATTAGTCATCAATTTGTTGCAGCAGCTTTAGAAACGGGTGCGTATGATTTAACGGCTGTTTATTCTCGGAAACTAGCAACGGCACAAGAATTTGGTTCTCGCTATGGGGATGTGGAATATGCAATTGATTTAGAGACGTTTTTTGGTATTGCACATATGGATACGGTTTATATTGCCTCACCAAATTCATTACATTTTGAACAAGCGAAACAAGCAATTTTAGCGAAAAAAAATGTAATTGTTGAAAAACCAGCTTTTTCAACACCTGATGAGATGGCAGAAATTATTGAATTAGCGAATAAAAATCGTGTGTATTTCTTTGAAGCGGCCCGTAATATTCATGAGCAAAGTTTCCAAAAAATTGCTGAATTATTGCCATTAAAAAACCAAATTTTAGGTGCGAATTTTACGTATATGAAATATTCTTCTCGCTATAATCAAGTATTAGAAGGCAAAGAGCCAAATATTTTTTCTCCTCATTTTTCTGGGGGGGCCTTAGCAGATTTAGGCGTTTATTTAGTTTATGCAGCCTTGGGCTGGTTTGGCGTACCAAACGAAAGCCATTATTTTGCTAGTAAAATTGCGACAGGTGTCGATGGCTTAGGAACAATTATTTTACGATATGATCAGTTTGACGTGACGTTAAACACTGGGAAAATTAGTGATTCTTTTGCGCCATCCGAAATTTACTTTGAAAACGGGACCTTGATTTTAGATAGTGTCAATGCTATTTCTTCGGCTGAGTACCATGATCGCGCACATGAAGAACGTGATGTCTTAGATATTCAAGTAGCCGATAATCCAATGATTGAAGAAGCCCGTGATTTTGCAGCAGTTTTAAATAACCCAACAGATAAGTATTGGGGCACCAAGTATGAAGAATGGGTTGAGCTTGCTCGAAATGTCAATAAAGTAGTCACTGATTTACGTCATAGTGCCGGCATTATTTTTGATGCTGATAAATAAGAATTAAGCGATAGGAAAGGAACAATATGAGATTTTTAGAACAACTTCCAGAGGCTTGGCAAGAACAGTGGCAAGCTTCTGGCTTTAACGAACCATCAACAATTCAAGAAAAAAGTTTTACGCCCCTTCGCGAAGGAGAAAATGTTTTAGGAATTTCGCCGACAGGAACTGGAAAAACACTTGCTTACATGCTGCCTTTACTATTAACTGTTGAAAAAGGACAGGGAAATCAATTGTTGATTATTGCTCCGTCTCAAGAATTAGCTATGCAAATTGCTGAAGTTGCTCGGACTTGGGCTAAGCCACTTCAATTAACGGTTCAAACGTTAATCGGCGGGGCAAATGTTTCACGCCAGATTGACAAGTTAAAAAAACGTCCTGAAGTGTTAATCGGAACACCAGGTCGGATTTTAGAGTTAATGAAGAATAAAAAAGTCAAAGCTCAGTTGGTAAAAACAATTGTAATGGATGAAGTTGATCAACTTTTCCAAGAGGAAGAGCTAAGTTTAACCAAGCAAATTTTGACACACACACCAACCGAATACCAACTTGTTTTTTATTCAGCGACTGCTGATCGTGTCGTGAATCAAGCGCAATCTTTAAGCCAAAAATTACAGGTGATTGATGTGACGGAAGAAGATACTTCAGCAGGCCAAGTCGCCCACTACTTTATTCGGTTAGCACCAAGAAAAAAAGCTGATTACTTACGTCGTTTGGCCCATACAGAAGCATTCAGAAGCATGGTCTTTTTCAATCAAGTTGCTGATTTAGGTGCAGCAGAAGAAAAATTAGTTTATGAGAATGTTCCGGCTATTGGTCTGGCTTCAGATCAAAGTAAACAGTTGCGTAAATTGGCGATCGATCAATTTAAAGCAGAACGAGTGAAGTTGTTATTAACCACGGATATTGCGGCACGGGGCTTAGATTTCACTGGGGTCCCTTACGTCGTAAACGTAGATGTTCCTTTAACCGAAGAGAGCTATATTCATCGTTCTGGTCGCGTTGGCCGGATGGGTGCACAAGGGGCAGTGATTACGTTTATCAACGATGGCACCAAAAGGGATTATCAACGTTTGATGAAACAATTGGCCATTCCTTATCAGGAAATCTTTTTATATGATGGTGCACTTCATGAACAGCCAAAAGCCAAAGATGAACTAGAAAAAAAGAACGTAGTCAAAGATACGTATTCAGAAAAAAAGAGTACGAAAGAAAGAAAACCAGAAACAGTAAATTCTGTTGTCAAAGAACCACAAGAAACACGCAAAAAGAAGAAAAACAAAAAGAAAAACACGAAAAACAAAGGAGCTCGTAAAGCGAAGAAATAACGCTTTACGAGCTTCAAGCAGAACGTTGTATCGAGGAGGATTCCATGAAATCTCGGAAGGAAGAAATCTTAGCGTTACTTCAAAAAAATGAAACTGGCTTAACGGCAGGAGCGGTAGCAGAACAGTTAATGATTGATCGCAGTAATGCCAGCCGTTATTTAAATGAATTATTCAAAGAAAAGAAAATTACTAGAAGTACTGGACGTCCTGTTATCTATTCAGTGCCAACAATCAATGAAGGAGAACAAGTCCATGTAGATGAGTCCACCTCTGTTAGTTTTGACACATTAGTAGGTGCCAATGATTCTTTAAAAGTGAGTATTCAGCAGGCTAAGGCGGCTATTTTATATCCACCAAGAGGTTTGCATACGATTATTTTTGGGAAAACAGGAACAGGGAAATCTCTTTTTGCTGAATGTATGTACCGTTTTGCCATTGATTCAAAAACCTTAGATGAAGATGCCCCTTTTGTCTCTTTTAATTGTGCTGATTATGCACAAAACCCACAATTATTATTTGGTCATATCTTTGGCGTAAAAAAAGGCGCCTATACTGGTGCGAATGAAGATAGTCCAGGCTTAATGGCAAAAGCAGATGGCGGGATTCTCTTTTTAGATGAAATTCATCGTTTACCGCCAGAAGGTCAAGAAATGCTCTTTACGTTTATTGATAAAGGCGTGTACCGTCCATTAGGAGAAAGTGGTCAAACCTATGAAGCCTCTGTTCAAATTATTGGTGCGACAACGGAATCCTCAGAAAACTTTTTAACCACTTTTAATCGGCGGATTCCGATGTCGATTACATTACCATCTTTAGATGCACGGACGCTAGATGAGCGTTATGCCATCATTTCGTTATTTATTCAGCAAGAGGCAACACGTTTGGGCCAACAAATTGATATCGAACGCGAAGCAGTTTTGGCGTTCATGTTATACGATGCAGAAGGAAATATTGGTCAGGTGAAGCGGGACTTAAAATTAGTTTGTGCTAAGTCATTCCTTTATTATCGGACGCACAATTTAGAACATTTGGTTATCCGTAAACGGGATTTGTCGTTACCTGTCCAAAAAGGATTATTAAAAATTAAAGAAGTACCTGAGCGCTTGGATCAATTTGTCGATAGTAAAAGTAATTATTTATCTTTCCAGCCAGGCACCAACAAAATTGTTTGGTCACAAGATCCAGCTAGAGACATGCAAGTTTACAATGAAATCGAAGAAAAAGTCGCTGACTTGTCCGAAGCTGACTTAGAAAATGTTGATTTAGAAGAATTGATTTCCAAAGATATGAATGCGTATTTTAAAAATTATGTCGAAGAATTAACCCAACATTCTTTACATAAGGAGTTATTACCAGAAGCTATTTGGGACTTAACGAATCGTCTTTATGATATCGCAGAAGAGCGTTTGGAACACACGTACAACGAAACTGCGCGCTTTGCCTTTGCGCTTCATTTACAAAGTACGATTGAACGTGTCAAAGAAGGTCACGTGATTGTCCATCCTGATTTAAATAATGTCCGTAAAAATATGAAAAAAGAATTTCAAGTAGCCTTAGATTTATCTTCTATTATTGAAGAAGAGAACAACATAGAGATTCCTTTCGATGAAATTGGCTTTATTAGTATGTTTTTATCTATTAATGTCGGTAAAGAAGAAAGAACTCCAGAAAATAATGTTGGTGTGTTCGTCTTAATGCATGGGGATTCTACTGCCTCAAGTATGTTGAAAACCGCCCAAGAACTTTTAGGAACGTCAATCGGAACAGCGATGAATATGCCGTTAACGATGGAAGTTCAAACAATGTATGAACAATTACGAAACCAAGTAATTACGCAAAAAGAATCGTTAAATAATGGGATTTTATTACTGACGGATATGGGTTCATTAAATTCGTTTGGAAATATGTTGTTTGAAGAAACAGGTATCCGAACAAAGGCGATTACAATGACGAGCACAATGATTGTCTTAGAAGCTATTCGAATGGCAAGCGTGGGACGAAGTTTAGAGGACATTTACCAAAATATTCAACTTTCTTTTGAAAGCGTTGTGAGAGAACAATTTCGTTCTAGTCTGCAAAAACGTCAAAACGTAAAAAAAGCAGTAATCGTGACGTGCTTTACTGGAGAAGGGGTTGCCGCAAAACTATACCAACGAATCTTACCAGTTATTGATGAAACAAAAGTGGAACTGATTCAAATGCAATTTATTGAACGAGAAACATTTAAAAAACATATCGACAACTTGATGGAAGAATATGAAATTAAGGCCATTGCGGGAACTGTGGATGTTGAATATCAAAATATTCCTTTCTTTTCCGTCTATGATATTTTTGATGATGAAAAATTAAATGTACTGAAACGGATTGCTAGTGATGAAGTGGCGATTGATACAATTGTTCATTCACTAAGTGGCGTCATTACTTCTGTGGACTCCTTACAAAAATTAATTCTCATGTTACAAAAAACAGTTCATCAAATACAAACAGACATGCATATTATTGTTGAACCAGGGGTGGATGCCGGAATCATGATTCATTTGGCTTTTCTGGTAGATGCTTTAATTAAAGGAGAAGAAGCAAGAACTTTTCCAAACTTAGCGGAATATGTTAAAACACATCGTTTAGAAATCGATGTCGTACGCACGAATTTTATGTTAATTGAACGGGCGTATCGTGTGACGATTCCAGAAGCGGAAGTTGCGCATGTTACCCAAATGTTTTTAGAAAATGAAATTAAAAGTAAACAATAATAAATAAAAAAACATCAAGAAATGAGAAAACGCTCTCTTTTTTCTTGATGTTTTCTTTTTGTAAGTTACACACAATTTCATGTGTGTAAGCGTTTTCTTTTAGTGTGTGCACGCTTTTTTCGATGACAAAAGCTGTTATATCAGTATTTTAATGAGGAAAAAACTTGGCACAATTATTGCTATAAATAAAGTGTATAACGTCATAACTTTTAAGGAGATGAAGAAAAAATGGCAAAAAAAACAATTATGTTAGTTTGTTCCGCAGGAATGAGCACAAGTTTATTAGTAACAAAAATGCAAAAAGCAGCAGAAGATCGTGGCATGGAAGCAGACATCTTTGCAGTATCGGCTTCTGAAGCAGATACAAACTTGGAAAATAAAGAGGTGAATGTTTTACTTTTAGGTCCACAAGTTCGTTTCATGAAAGGGCAATTTGAACAAAAATTACAACCAAAAGGGATTCCTTTAGATGTAATTAACATGGCAGATTATGGCATGATGAATGGCGAAAAAGTTTTAGATCAAGCAATCTCATTAATGGGATAAGGAATTAAAACGTTTAGGAAAAGTGAATAGCAAATAAGGATAGTGCATGTTACCAAAGGTTTTATTTTGTACGCTCGATTCATTCGTTTAATGAGGCTGCTGCCTTTTTAATAAATATAAATGGATACAGGAGGAATAAAAATGAACGGATTAATGGCATGGATGGAAAAATATATCTTACCAACTGCCGCAAAAATTGGTGCACAGAAACATCTGGTGGCACTAAGGGATGCTTTTATTGGTACATTACCTGCGACAATGGCTGGATCAGTCGCCGTAATGATTAACGCAATTATTCGAGATCTTCCCCAAGAGTTTGTCTCAACTTATGCGGCAAGTTTGGAAGCAGACAAAGGTATTTTTGCAGTATTGAATGTCATCATTGGGATTAATGGTTTTGTTTGGAATGGTACATTGGCTATCGCTGGTTTGATTTTCGCTTTTTCTTGGGGCTATAACTTAGCGAAAGCATACAATGTGAATGAGCTAGCTGGTGGGATTGTCAGTTTAGCTACCTTAATTTCAGGTGTTGCTTTTGCACCAAATAACACAGCTGAATTAGCTGTGAAAGTGCCAGAAAAGATTGCCAACGCAATTAATGGGGCAGAAATTGGTGCGTCAATTGCTAATAATCAATTGACTGTCAATCCATGGGGTTGGTTAAATCTCAACCATTTAAATGGTAACGCTTTCTTTACGGTGATGATTATGGGCGCTTTATCAACCATTATTTTTTGTAAATTAATGCAAGCGGATTTAACAATAAAAATGCCTGATTCTGTTCCGCCAGCAGTTTCAAAAGCGTTTGCGGCAATTTTACCAGCAACAATCGCATTGTATGTCGTAGCAATTATTAACTTTACGGTGTCAAAACTTTCAGGCGGTCAATTATTAATTGACTTAATTCAAAAATATATCGCGGAACCGTTCCTTGGGTTATCACAAGGACTAGGCGCTGTGTTAATCGTAACGGTTTTTGTTCAAATTTTCTGGTTCTTTGGTATTCATGGGCCAAACGTTTTGGCACCAGTTCTTGAAGGAATTTGGGGACAAGCACAATTAATCAATATTGATATTTTCCAAAAAGGTTATGAAGGAAAAACAGGAACAGCTGCGGTTTTAGCCGCTATTGACGACGGTAAAGCCTACATGTGGGTCCGTGGTTCGTTTGATGCTTTTGCTTGGTTTGGTGGTTCAGGCGGTACAATTGTCCTAATTATTGCAATCTTGTTATTCTCCAAACGAGCAGATTATTTAACAGTTGGTAAATTATCATTAGGACCTGGGATCTTTAATATCAATGAACCGATTATGTTTGGTTTACCAGTTGTTCTGAATCCAATTATGTTTATTCCATTTGTAATTGCGCCATTAGTTGCTACTACAATTGGCTGGGTTGCAACGTATCTTGGGCTAGTCGCCCCAGTTTCTCAACAAGTCGCATGGGTGACACCGCCGTTGCTATTATCTTTCTTAGCGACAGGTGCCGACTGGCGCGCACCAATCGTAGCATTGGTATGTATGGTAGTCACTTTCTTGATTTGGACACCGTTTGTTATCGCTGCTAACAAAATGGATCCTGCATTAGGCGAAAGTGAGCAATAAGCAATAAAAACAGCAATTACTTGTATAGAAAGGAGCGAGCGGCATGATTTCGATTGCAAGTGCAATGAAGCAAGAGGAAATTATTACTTTATTAGAGGCATATCAAGGGGAAAATGAAACATTTACTTTTAAAGAAAAAAATGGTATTAAGTTATTTTTTGAAGTTGAAGGAGACCCTGAAACTGCTGCACAAGTTGCAAAACAGCTGATTAAGGAACAACCTTGGGGTAGCGTTTTATACTTCCAAGCAACGGTAGTCTAAAAAGATAGGATGGATGAAAATGATTAGAAATGGATTATTTTTATGTAGTATTGGCTTCTTGATTGTTTTGTATTCGTTGAATCCCAGCTCCTTAAACTATGATTTATTAAGTCTGACAACGGGGATTTTTTTCATTGGACTTGGTGGTTACCTGTTTTTTAAAGGAAAAAAAGTTGCTGAAGAAGAGGCGACAAAGGATGAGGTGAAACGGTAATGGAAATTACGAAAACATTAACTATTTCAGCAGATGAATTTTACACGCAATTAATGAATTCTGTTATTTTTGATATCCGTAAGCAAACAGGCAAAACTCTTACAAGAAAGCAGTTGCGTAAGTTTGAATACATCAAAGAATATAGTAAAAATAGTCGCGCGAAAATAGTTATTGAAGAAGCTATAGAAAATAAGACCTATCAATTTCGAACATCCACAACTAAAAATGATTTCTCGGTGCGGTATGAGCTCCAGCCAATTGATGAAAAAAGCTGTGAACTGCGTTATACAGAAACAATGGTTTCTTATGGGGCGTTACAAAAACTGAATGATGCAGTATTAGGTATCTTTTTAAGTTATTTTAAAAAGAAACAGTTTTATAAAATGCTTAAAATGATGGAAACTGCTTAAAGGGAAAAAGTGGCTTTTGTCCAGTTGATTCTCTTCAGCTTTAGAAAGTGAGCGATGAGTCGTTTCGACTTATCGCTCACTTTCTTTTGTTGCCCTATTATTTTGGAAACGCACACAAAAAAGCTGTGTGTAATCGTTTTATTTTTAGTGTGTACACGCTTTCTATGTTGGAAAATGTTGTCATATCAAGGTTTTCAATGTGTTAAAACTTGGCACGCTTCTTGCTTATATAAAGGTGTAAAGCAAAACAAAGAGAATTTAGGAGATGAAGGAAAATGGCAAAAAAAACAATTATGTTAGTTTGTTCCGCAGGAATGAGCACAAGTTTATTAGTAACAAAAATGCAAAAAGCAGCAGAAGATCGTGGCATGGAAGCAGACATCTTTGCAGTATCGGCTTCTGAAGCAGATACAAACTTGGAAAATAAAGAGGTGAATGTTTTACTTTTAGGTCCACAAGTTCGTTTCATGAAAGGGCAATTTGAACAAAAATTACAACCAAAAGGGATTCCTTTAGATGTCATTAACATGGCGGACTATGGCATGATGAATGGCGAAAAAGTTTTAGATCAAGCAATTTCATTAATGGGATCATCAAACTAGAGCAGAAAATGGGGTAGAGGTAATGGACGGACAACAGAACTTAGAAGCAATCATGGGTTTAATCATGTATGGCGGAAATGCTAAAAGCGATGCAATGGAAGCGATTGCCGCAGCAAAATCGGGGGATTTTGAATTAGCAGACAAAAAAATTGCAGATGCAGAAGAATCACTTGTACATGCACATCATTCGCAAACAGGAATGTTAACAGAAGAAGCAAAAGGCAATAACATGCAAGTAACATTGTTAACAGTGCACAGTCAAGATCATTTAATGACTGCGATTGCATTTACAGATTTAGCAAAAGAAATTATCGATCTTTATCGCCGTATTGATAACGAGTAATCTCGTTGTCAATGCGTCTTATAAGAAAAACGCGCTTGAGAAAGCGTTAATTAGGAGGAATAACAATGGACGGATTTGTTCAATGGATGGAGAAACACTTTATGCCGAAAGCGTCAGTTATCGCAGCGCAACGGCACTTGGTAGCAATTCGTGACGCGTTTGTCGTAACGATGCCATTAATGATTTTAGGGGCTTTGGCGGTATTAATTAATAATATTCCAATTCCAGGATATGAGGACTTTTTAAACAAAATTTTCCCAATGATGTATAACGATGCACCAATTTGGAAAAGCTTTGGTGGTAACATTTGGAACGGTACATTCGCAATCTTTGCCGTTTTAGTAGCCTTTTTAGTAGCACACAATTTAGTTAAATCTTATGGAAAAGACGGCATTGCAGCCGGTACAGTTTCTGTAGCTTCATTCTTCGCAGTTGGCGGCTTAGAAGGCATGGGCGCAACTGGATTATTTATTGCTTTGATTATTGCACTTATTTCAGGAGAACTATTCCAACGTTTATCTGGCAATCCTAAATTAGTTATCAAAATGCCTGATGGTGTACCACCAGCAGTAGCAAAATCATTTGCGGCATTATTACCAGCAATGATTACAATCAGTTTATTTAGTTTAATTACATCAATTCTATTTGCTTTAGGAATTGACAATATCGTTATTTCATTCTATGAAGCAGTTCAACAACCATTTATGGGACTTGCAAACAGCTACCCATCAGCATTATTGTTAGCTTTCATTACACCATTCTTATGGTTCTTTGGTTTACATGGTGCCAACATGGTTGACCCATTAATGCAAACAATCAACGTACCAGCGATTGATGCGAACATTAAAGCTTTAGAAGCAGGTAAAGCAATTCCTTATATTGTAAACAAACCTTTCTTTGATTCATTTGTAAACTTAGGTGGAACAGGGGCAACATTAGGTCTGTTAATTGCTATCTTTATCGTTGGTCGTCGTAACAAACCATACAAAGTCATTACAAACTTAAGTTTAGCACCAGGACTATTTAATATTAATGAACCAGTCATGTTCGGTTTACCAATTGTTTTAAACCCAATCATGTTTATCCCATTCATTTTAGTCCCAATGGTTCTTGTAACTGTTGCGTATGTGGCGACAGCAACTGGTTTAGTACCAGCTGCAACCTTTATGCCACCTTGGGTAACACCACCAATTATTGGCGGATTTTTAGCAACGAAGAGTATCGCCGGCGGAGTTTTAGCAGCTGTTAACTTATTGATTTCTATTTTGATCTACATGCCTTTCGTAAAAGTAGCAACAGATCAATACTTGAAACAAGAAGCAGCCGCAGAAGCAGCTGAGTAAAAAATCGAAGGATTGAATCGTCCGGACTCTTACGGAGGGTTCAATCCTTTTTTTAATGATTAAATCGTAAAGGAGCAAATAACATGAAATATCAATTTCCAGAAAATTTTTGGTGGGGTTCTGCAGCCAGCGGTCCTCAAACAGAAGGCGTTTTTGAAGGTGATGGTAAAGGTCAAAACATTTGGGATTTTTGGTATCAAGAAGCGCCAGAAAAATTCTTTCAACAAGTCGGTCCAGATAAGACCTCACAATTTTATAAAAAATACCAAGAAGATATTCAGTTAATGAAAGAAACGGGACATAACTCTTTTCGAACATCCATTCAATGGAGCCGTTTAATTCCAGATCCTACAACAGGAAAAGTCAATCAAACAGCAGTTGATTTTTATAATCAAGTGATTGATGATTTATTAGAACACGGGATTGAGCCCTTTATGAACTTGTATCATTTTGATATGCCGATGGTACTTCAAGAAAAAGGCGGTTGGGAAAGCCGTGAAGTGGTTGATTTGTATGTTGACTTTGCCAAAACCTGTTTTGAATTGTTTGGCGATCGCGTGAAAAAATGGTTTACGCACAATGAACCAATTGTACCAGTTGAAGGTGGTTATCTCTATGGCTGGCATTATCCTGATAAAGTGAATCTAAAAGAAGGGATTCAAGTACTCTATCATGAAGCTTTAGCTAGTGCCAAAGCGATTGCCGTCTATCATTCTATGAACTTATCAGGTGAAATTGGCATTATTTTAAACTTAACGCCGACTTATCCTCGTGATGAGCACAACGAAGCCGATGTAAATGCGGCTAAATTTGTCGATGGTTTCTTTAACCGTTCGTTTTTAGACCCGGCTGTTAAAGGTCATTTTCCAGAAGATATGGTTGCTTGGGCGAAAGCAAATGACTTGTTGCCAGAAACAACGCCAGAAGATTTAGCAATAATTGCTGAAAATACTGTGGACTTATTAGGAGTAAACTACTATCAACCACGTCGTGCCAAAGCAAAAGAAACACCTGTTGAAACACGACCAGAAGGCTTACTTCCAGAAGATTTTTATGATGTCTACGATATGCCTGGCAAAAAAATGAATCCTTACCGTGGCTGGGAAATCTACGAAAAAGGTATTTATGATACATTAATGAATTTAAAAGAAAATTATGGCAACATTCGCTGCTACATTTCAGAAAATGGCATGGGCGTAGAAGGAGAAGAACGCTTTGTCAATGAACAAGGAATCATTGAAGATGATTATCGGATTGAATTCGTGCAAGATCACTTGAAATGGGTGCACCAAGCGATTCAAGAAGGTAGTAATGTTCAAGGATATCATATGTGGACGTGTATGGATAACTGGTCTTGGCTCAATGCCTATAAAAATCGTTATGGCTTCATCGCTGTGGATTTAGATGATGATGCGAAACGGACCATTAAGAAAAGCGGTCGTTGGTTCAAAGAAATGACAGCAAATAACGGCTTTTAGAAAGAGAATCGTTTCTGTGATAAAATGAATTGATACAATGTGCGAGGAGGAAAGAAAATGACAACTAAAAGAGTCAAAAAAATGGGCAAAGAAGAAATGAAAGAGATGTTTGATCTTGTTATCTATGCTTTTAATCAGGAACCCACGGCGGAACGCCAAGAACGTTTTGAAAAATTGTTGTCACATACGCAAAGCTATGGCTTCCTAATTGATGAGCAATTAACAAGTCAAGTGATGGCGACACCTTTTCAAGTGAATTTCCATGGTGTCCGCTATCCCATGGCTGGAATTGGCTATGTGGCTTCTTATCCAGAATATCGTGGTGAAGGCGGCATCTCTGCTATTATGAAAGAAATGTTGGCTGATTTAGCGAAACAAAAGGTTGCCCTTTCTTACTTAGCACCGTTTTCATATCCATTTTATCGTCAATATGGCTATGAACAAACATTTGAACAAGCAGAGTATACAATTAAAACGGAAGATTGGCCACGTGTTAAACGAGTTCCGGGTACCATTAAACGAGTTTCTTGGGCTGACGGTAAAGAGGTCATTAAAGACGTATACCTTGAAAATCAAAGAGCGCACTCTGGTGGTGTGATCCGTGAAACTTGGTGGCTGGATTATACGCTGAATCGTGCAAGTAAACCAAATAATCAAGCGATTTATTATTCGTCAGAAGGGAAAGCGGAAGGCTATGTGATTTATCGGATAGCTGCTGGCACCTTTGAAATCGTAGAATGGAACTATTTAACTAATACAGCTTTTAAAGCTTTAGCTGGGTTTATTGGCTCACATAGTGGTTCCGTTCAATCGTTCCATTGGATTAATGGTTTTGCTGGAAAAGATTTAAATGATTTAATGCCAACGCCAGCAGCTTCTGTAAAAATTTTACCTTACATGATGGCACGAATCGTTGAGTTACAAACATTTCTGGAAAAGTATCCATTTCAATCAGGAGAAAAAGAAACGTATTCTTTAGAGATTGAAGATTCCTATGGGCCATGGAATGAAGGCATTTGGACAATCACAATTGACGAACAAGGAAAAGCAACAGTGACTAAAGGTGCTGTGGAAAAAGAAGGGACTGCTGCTTTGAAAGCAGATATCCAAACGTGGACGCAACTATTCTTGGGCTATCGTTCAGCAGAAACGTTATCTTTTTATGAACGCTTGCAAGGAGATGCAACGACAGTTCAACGTTTAGGCCAACGTTTAGTCAAAGGCATGCCAATTTTAGAAGATTATTTTTAAAAGTGTGTTTATTCGCAAAAAATGACAGAACCTACTATAATAAAAATGTAAAAAGAATTATTTTAGAAAGGTGATGGGGACAATGGCGAAAACGAAACAAGAAAAAGTTGCACGCAATAATAAAATTGGGCAATATATAGCTATTGCGACAGGACTTTATTATTTAGGAAAAATGATTCTTGATCGGCGGCAAAAAAAATAATAGATAAAAGAACGACGTGTTTCACTGAAAGAAAGTATCTCGCATAATTGTTTATGCGGGATACTTTCTTTTTGTCTATTGACAGATGTAGTGAAGACTTCTAAAATTAAAACAGATTGTTCTCGTAGCTCAGTAGGATAGAGCAACCGCCTCCTAAGCGGTAGGTCGCTGGTTCAATTCCAGTCGGGAACGTAAAAAACACCTTCCAAATGTTTATTTGATAGGTGTTTTGTTTTATTTGTGCCAAAAATGTGCCAAAAATTTTAGAATTCTATTTTTCTTTACAAAACAGAATTGCTATATTATAGTGATTTCGAACACAGAAAAACACAGTAAAATGCTGAATAACCTTAGTTGGGAACGTAAAAAGGCAAGTAAATTTAGGGGGGGAAGACAGATGGCGATTACTATAAATATTTATTATAGTGGGACAAATGGAGGTGCAAGAGAATTTGCCAAAGAAATGATTGCCAGCGGAATTGTAGAGGCAATTCGTGCAGAAAAAGGGAATAGTCGCTATGAATACTTTTTTCCAATGGACGATGAAGAAACAGTTCTGCTGATTGATAGTTGGACAGATCAGGAAGCATTAGACAAACACCACGCTTCTCCAATGATGACCCGTATTATGGAACTTAGAGAAAAATATGATTTGCATATGAAAGTAGAAAGATATGTATCAGATGTAACAGACCCCTTGACAAAAGATGCCGCGTTTATAAGAAAATAACTAGAGTGCAATCATTGATCTTAAAATTTAGTGCTAGGAATATCAGCCGTTTCGACTGATGTTCCTAGCACTTTTTATCTTGTAAGGATGAATCATTTGTTACACACGTTAAATTAAAGAAGGACCATTTGCTCTTCAGTCACAGCCGGTTCGGTTAAAATTTTGGCTTGGGCAGCTGCGAGTTTCGCAATAGGTACCCGATAAGGTGAGCAAGAGATGTAGTTTAGGCCAAGTGTTTGGAAAAACGTGATGGATTGCGGATCACCACCGACTTCTCCACATACGCCAATACTCATGTTTGGTTTAGTACGACGCGCTTTCTCTACAGCTAATTGAATCAGTTGACCAACACCTGTTTGATCTAGTGATTGAAACGGATCTTGGGTAATGATTTTCTTTTCCCGATACGTATTAATGAATTTACCGATATCATCACGAGAAAAACCATAGGTCATTTGTGTTAAATCATTTGTTCCAAAGCTGAAAAAGTCTGCTTCTTCTGCTAACTGATCCGCAATCAGACAAGCTCTAGGTAGTTCAATCATTGTCCCGATTTCGTAAGGGAAAGGAGTCATTTTATGTTCTTCAAAGAGACCGTCAATCGTTTCTTTTAAAATGCGTTTGAGATAGAGAAGTTCTTCTTTTTCGGCGATTAGAGGAATCATCACTTCTGGATAAACAGTAATTCCTTCTTTGACTAATCGAATGGCACTAGTAAATAAGGCTGTAACTTGCATTTTGTATATTTGTGGTTGGGTCACACCTAAGCGACAACCACGATGGCCCAACATTGGATTGGTTTCTTGTAACCGTTCAATTTGTTTGGCGATGGTCACTGGGAACCGTTGTAGTTGCTTCGCCAATAATTGAATATCATTCTTTTCATGAGGCAAAAACTCATGCATCGGCGGATCTAACAAGCGGACCACCATGGGCTTGTCTTGAACTACTTTCAGCATTTGATAAAAGTCTTCCTGTTGAAAATGAAGAAGTTGCTCCAACGCATAGGTTGCTTCCTTTTCAGACTCTGCTAAAATCAGGCGACGCATTTCCAAGACACGCTCTTCACCGAAAAACATATGCTCTGTTCGCGCTAAACCAATCCCCGCTGCGCCAAAACGGATAGCAGTCTCTAAATCTTGTGTAGTTTCTGCATTGGCACGAACAGTTAAATCAGCATATGCATCTGCCCAAGACAAGAGCTCTTGAAGGTCATCGTTATTATCAGCAGAAATTGTAGGAATTTCGCCAAGATAAATTTCCCCCGTTGAGCCATCGACGGAAATGATTGTTCCTTCTAAGATGACCTGTGGCCCGCAGTGTAGTTGTTTGGTTTCTTCATTGACGGTTAAACTTTCACAACCAGTCACACAGCAAGTTCCCATTCCTCGTGCGACCACAGCGGCATGAGAAGTCATTCCGCCACGACTGGTCACAATTGCTTCGCTTACAACCATGCCTTCAATATCTTCTGGTGAAGTTTCTTGACGAACAAGAATGACTTTCTTTCCTAGATTGGTCAGTTCTTTGGCTTTTTCTGCTGTAAAAACAATTTGGCCACTTGCTGCACCAGGACTAGCAGGAAGTCCCATAGCTAAACGTTCCATGTGTTGTCGTTTCTCTTGATCAAACACGGGATGAATTAATTGATCAATCGTATCAGGTGTCACACGCAACAGTGCTTCTTGTTTAGTAATGCGATTTTCTTTGGCTAAGTCTAAAGCAATTTTAACCGTAGCTGCGGCGGTTCGTTTCCCGTTTCTTGTTTGTAAAATATATAATTTTTCATTTTCAATGGTAAATTCAATATCTTGCATGTCACGATAATGATATTCTAAAAGTTCTGCGTAATGGCGAAAATCTTGATAAACTTTTGGCATAGTTAAACGTAAACGACGAATGGGTTCTGGCGTCCGAATACCAGCCACTACATCTTCTCCTTGCGCGTTCAAAAGAAACTCTCCAAACAGTTGATTTTCCCCTGTGACCGGATTTCTAGTGAAAACAACGCCAGTGCCACTGTCTAGTCCACGATTGCCGAAAACCATTTCTTGAATGTTGACAGCTGTACCTAAATCATGTGCAATATGATGTAAGTTCCGATAAACCACCGCACGTTGATTATTCCATGAATCAAAAACAGCTTTGATTGCTTCAAAAAGTTGTGCGACAGGGTCTTGCGGGAAGACCACCTGATGTTGTTCAAAAACTTCTTGGTAGCGGACAATCAAGGCGAAATGATCTGCTTCTTGAAAAGCGGTAATTTTTTTGTTTAGCTCTTGTTCCAAGCGCTCTTTTTGTTGGTCAAATAATTCTTTGGGAATGTGATAGACGACGTCTCCAAACATTTGAATAAGTCGGCGATAACAGTCAAAAGCAAAACCAGGAGAGGTTAAGGTCGCAAATTTTTTCACACGTTGATCATTTAAACCTAAATTTAAAATAGTATCCATCATACCAGGCATCGAGAAGGCAGCACCGCTGCGAACGGAAACTAAGAGAATCTCATTGTCCGCGGTAAAAGATTTGCCTGTTTCAGTTTCTAGATTTTTAACCGCTTTCAAAATTTCTGATTGTAAGTGTTCTTCAAAGAAAGTAGCATCTGCCAAATAGTCCATACAGCAACGGGTTGTAATCGTGAATCCTTGCGGAATCGGCAAACCTAAGCGTGTCATTTCTGCCAAGTTCGCCCCTTTACCACCAAGAGTCTCTTTACCTTCATTGTGTGTTTCGTTAAAAGAATAAATAAACTTTTTCATGCGTGACCTCCGTTTAATATGTGTCTTATATGTTCAATAAACATCATAATGGACGGAAATAAGTTTGTCAATAGAAAAAGTTTCTTGTCAATATGTTGAAAAAACAATAAATATGTGTATAATTGTAAGCGAATGCACAATTTGTTTAAGAGGAATTGAGGAGGAAATGATGAAATTAAGTAAACGACAAGAGCAAATTATCGCTGTTGTAAAAGAGCATCAGCCAGTTAGTGGTGAACGCATTTCGGACATACTAGCCGTTTCACGTGCGACATTGCGTTCTGATTTGTCTTTTTTAACACTTTCAGGAATTTTAAAAGCAAGTCCGAAAGTTGGTTATACTTACGAAAGTGATAATATGGAGGCTTTTTTCTTTTTTGATGTTTTTCAAACAAAAGTTCAGGAGATCATGAGTCCACCATTGATGGTTGCCCAAGACACCTCAATTCGAGATGCGATTACCAACTTGTTTATGTATGATGTCGGTTCTCTTTATGTCATGGATGAAGCAAAAGAATTATTAGGGGTTTTGTCACGAAAAGATTTATTACGGGCCTCTTTAAATACAAATATTGATGGCACACCTGTTGCTGTTTGTATGACAAGAGTGCCACATGTGAAAACCTGCACACCAGAATTTACTATTCTTGAAGCTGCTGACACTTTGCAAAAATACGAAGTGGATTCTTTGCCAGTCGTTGAAAAAGAAAATCCTAAAAAAGTTATTGGAAAAATTACGAAAACGAAAATTTTAACCTATATTACGCAACAAGCGAAAGAAGCCGCACAAAATAGATAAGGGAGCTTAATTATGAAAAAAGAGATCATTGTTTATACTATTTCCGATTCACTTGGAGAAACATCACAAAAATTGTTAGCTGCAGCAAGCGCACAATATCCAGATATTTCTTTTCTTAATCGATACAATTTTTCTTTTGTCACAACAGAAGAAGAATTATTGGAGATTTTAAAAGATGCCTTAAAAGATAAAGCCTTAGTTGTCAGTACATTAGTCAGTAAACAACTAATCACAGCGGCGAAAGAATTTAGTGAACGAACAGGGTTGTTATATTTAGATTTAATGGCGCCATTTTTTGAATTAATTCAAGCGAAAGCCGGAGTAGATCCTATTGAAGAGCCTGGACGACGCCACCAGCTAGATCGTGCCTATTTTGATAAAATCTCAGCGATTGAATTTGCTGTAAAATATGATGATGGCAAAAATCCTCAAGGGTTTCTTGATTCTGATATATTGTTGTTAGGCGTTTCGCGGACCTCAAAGACGCCAGTCAGTATGTATTTAGCGAATCAAGGCTACCGCGTTTCTAACTTACCATTAATTCCAGAAGTTCCATTGCCGCCAATTTTGGAAGAAATGGATCCACAAAAAATGATTGGTTTAGTTTGTTCGCCAGAAGCATTAGGACAGATTCGTAGCAGTCGGTTGGCTTCCTTAGGTTTAGGTAATGAGACCAGTTATACCAATGTTGAACGGATTGAACAAGAATTAGCTTATGCCGAAGAAATTTTTGCGAAGTATGGTATCCCAGTGATTGATGTAACCGCAAAATCTGTCGAAGAAACAGCCTTTTTAATTAAAGAAAAACTAGATGAAAGAAATTAAAAAGCTTGGCAACCTCACTAAATTTCAGTGAAGTTGCCAAGCTTTTTATACTTAATTGGGATTCTTTTTGTTAGTCAATATTTTTTTGATCGACAATGAGTAAAGCAATCATCACGTAGACAATCCAGCTACTTTTAGAATAAAGTGTATAGCGGGGTTGCCATTTGCTAGCAAATTTTTCCTTGTATTCGCGTAATCCTTGGAAGGAGTAAATTTCTGAACCAAATTCATAAATTAACGCAGCAATCCGTTCTTGAATAAAACTTTTTCTTGATTGACCAACGTTGGCTAACGGAGCCATCCCTAAATTGAAATAATGAATATTTTCTGTTTTCATATATTCAAATAAATGAATAAATAGGAAATCCATACTTCCAGAAGGGGCTTTTTCTTTATGGTGACGCATCAAGTCGATGGTACCAACTTCATTTGTGTAACTAGGAATAATATTAGCGAAAGAGACCATTTCTCCTTCAGCATTTCGGACAACAGCAATTGGGTTTCTTTGAAGATACGCTTCATCGAAAAATCCTAGTGAAAAGCCTTTTTCTTTTCGATTGTCTAACCAACTATCCGAAATAGCTTTTAATTCGTGCATTTGTTCGGTACTAAAAGGAGGTTGGAGTACGTCAAATGAATAGCCGGCTTTGGTAATTTTATTAAACACTGCGCGGGTACCTTTGAATTTTTTCCCAGACATCGTAAATGTTTCTAGATTAACTAAGGCTTCTTCGCCCATTTTGATAAATTCGTAGCCATATTCGTGTAGTAACATCACGCTGTCCTCATTGGTTTCGTAAAAGACGGGTACATAGCCGAAACGATCTGTTTCTTTAAGGAATGCATCAATCGCCGCAGGAAAATCTTCTTTGTTCCCAGAAGGGTTGCCCATCACAACGCATTTATTATTAATGGTGTTGAATTGTAAAAAGACAGTCGGTTCTTCTTTGGGATATAAGAAAACCTGTTTATCATGAAGAAAGACAAGTTCACTGTCAATATTCCCGCCATAAGTTGTTAAGATATTATGCAAGATACTATCTTCTGGAAACTCACCCACTTGGTGTTTTTTCCCTTGGAGGTAGCGAACAAATAGAAAGTTAAAACTCATAACTAAGAGGATAGCGATAAATCCTGACAACCAGATCCGTTCGGAAGGGAACAAGAAAAATTCCACAAAATGATGACGATGGTGTGGGAAGTTCGGTAAATTATAAACACCAATTACCAGGTATAACAAAGTCAACAAGCCAAAGATAAAGCCATCAATCGTCATCCACTCCCAAGAGTAAACCAGTTGTTCACGGTACAATTCTGATTTTGAAAAAATAACGATAAATAATAAAATAGCTAAATAGAAAATGGAAAACATACTAAAGTCAACAACAAATGAATACAAGATAGCACCAATTAATAAAATAATCGTTGGATAATAGGCTCTTTTAACACGATCAGCAATCCCACGTCCCATAATTAATAATGCAAAGCCTAAGACAATACTCGGAATTTGAATAATAATATGAGAACGGAAGGGGTTAATATCTCTTAACCAATGCACTTGAGTGAAGGCTTCTGGAATAGTGGCTAGGAGCACCATCATAATTCCTGAAAAATAAAGTAAAACCACTTCCAGCTTGTGGGCAATTTCCAAAGTAATTTGTTTTAGCAATTGACGATAATGAGTATCCAACTTTTGGCTTAAGTGTTTTGTAAAGAACAAACAGCCAATTAAGAAAGGAATAATATAATAGAATAAACGATAGAGCAATAACCACAAAACAATAATTTCACGATCAACACCTAAGTTGCTTAGTCCTAAAATCATCATGACATCAAAACTACCTAAAGCCCCTGGAATCATCGAAGCAATCCCAATAATCGAAGCTGCTACATATAAAGGAACAATATCAATTAAAGGAATCGGTACATCTAATAAGTAACCAATACTGATAAAGGTAATTAAAACACCTGTCCATTCTAAAAACGAAGAAACAACTAAAGATAAGCGATTTTTTGCATCGAGGTTACCAAAGGAACTATTTTTTTGGAAATGTAAAATAAGATAAAGTAACGGGAAATAAAGACCGCCACCTAATAACCAAATCCAATATTGCTGTAAATAAGCCATCTTTGGATCAAACTGAACAAGGAAAAAGCAAAGAATACTATAAATAGATAGACCGGATAACACAAAAAGTAAAATATGGGTTAACGCAGGTAAAATTTTCTTTTCCTCTGTTTTATTTCCATAAAATTCAGAACGAAGTCCCATGCTGACCAAACCACCGAATCCACCAATATTATTGATGGTATTGACAATCCAGCTAGATTCAAGGAGTTCCCGTTTTGAGACTTTCAAGTTTAAAATGCGATTTAATGTTAAGTCATAATTTAGCATCGGAGTAACGGAAACTAAACCGATAACCATCATCAATAACAATTTCCATAGCGGAATCTCATCAAAAATCTGTTTTAACTGTTCAAATGAGATCGTTTTACCAATTGATAAAAGTTGGGCAACAACAATAATTGAGACCGCAATAACAAACAGTGTTTTTAGTAATCCTGTATGCGTTTTGATCCAATGAATAATTTGTTTCATTTAGACACCTTCATTTCCTTTAAGAATTTTTCGATTGTTTTATTAAAAATATCTGGTGAGTTTTTGGCAAATAAATGACCCTGTTTATTTACCAAGACCAATTTACCATCAGGAATGGCATCAGCAATCGCCCGTGAATGGGAAAGCGCAATTAAATCTCGACTGCCAGTAATAACAAGAGTAGGACAGGGGATGTGTTCTAAATCTTGTTTTGTCAGTCCAGTATCTTCAAATAACAGAGCCACGATAGGGAGCCGTGTGCGCAATTTTTTTGAAAAAAAAGCGCCAATACGACAAAACCAATATTGAAAATAAGTGGCAATCGTTACATATTTTTTCAGACCAGACATGGTGACATTTCCAGAATTTAAGACGAGTTTGTTGACGAAATCAGGATATAAATGGGTAAAAACCATGGCAATATTTGCTCCGTCACTAAAGCCCAATAAATTAATTTTTGTTAAGTGTTCTTGTTGAATAATACCAGCTAAATCTTCTGCCAAAAGCGGAAAAGTTAATTGACTTTGTGTATTGGTGGAACGTCCATGTCCGCGGGTATCCACCGCAATAACTTGATACTCCTTGGAGAAATAAGAAATTTGATAATTAAAAAAAGTATGATCATTGCCATTACCATGAAGTAACACAAGGGGGTAATTTGTTTCTTTGCCAAAAATTTGATAAAAAATTTGACTGCCATCTATTGTTTGAAAATATTTTTCTATTGCCATTCTCCGTCACCTATCTCATCTATAATCAATCGAGTCCTCTCTCATTATAGAGTCTTTTGTCTTTTTTTTGTAATAAAAAACAGAAAATTTTCCGAACAGTTTTGTAAGGTGTTGTAATATAGTGTGATATAGTAGAAGATAGC
The DNA here is from genome assembly GCF_050535975.1 of Enterococcus sp. DIV1937. NCBI lineage: Bacteria > Bacillati > Bacillota > Bacilli > Lactobacillales > Enterococcaceae > Enterococcus > Enterococcus sp. DIV1937. The sequence continues at coordinate 810,275 of NZ_CP172909.1, forward strand.
CACCTAAAAATTAGACTAGAGGAGGGAAAGTTGATGTCTTTAATCGTTTTAATTGGTGCCCAAGCTGTCGGGAAAATGACCGTTGGCAAGGCTTTAGAAAAGCAGTTAGATGCTAAATTACTATTTAATCATCAAACCATTGACTTATTTGCAAACTATCTTGGGTATACGGAACGTGCATTTCAATTGTCTGATTCCGTTAGAAAGGGACTTTTTCAGGCCTTTGTCGAAAATCCAGCCACAAATACAACAAAAAATATTATTTTTACAGTGGTGATTGCTTTTGATCAAGAACAGGATTTTCAATTTTTAGAAGAAATATCAGAAATTTTTCTTAATAAACATGAGTCCGTTTATTTCGTCGAACTCGTCTCTTCAACAGAAATCCGCCTAGAACGGAATGTTCATCCAGAGCGGCTAGAGGCAAAACCTTCAAAACGCGATGTCGACTTTTCTCGAAAAGAATTACTCAATACCTTTAAAGAACATCGATTAGTAAGCCACGAAGGTGAACTAGAAAGTACATTTCCAAATGTAAAAATAACGAAAATAAATAATTCGAACATGACACCAGAAGAAGTAGCAACGAAGATAATTACTACTTTTGGTTTGACATAATGTGAAAGGAACATCGGAATCAATGAAAAAGTTTTTTAAATATCTCGGTAGCTTGATGGTCCTTCTTTTAAGCATAGCTTTAATTTTGATAGGATATTTAACCTTCCGAGAGTTTCGACCACGAGCGGTTGAACCAGTTGCTATAAATAAACAATTTTCAGAGCAAACCATCGAAAAACAGCAATCAATTTCTTTAGTCACGTATAACATAGGCTATGCCGGCCTAGGACAAACAGAAGATTTTTTTATGGACGGTGGCAAAACTGTCCAACCAGTTAATAAGGCAATGGTCCAACAGAATTTAACAGGCATTGAAGGAACCTTAAAAGAATTACCAGCGATGATTTACTTATTCCAAGAAGTCGATCGTCGCTCGCAACGTTCTTATGAAGTCAATCAAGAGGAAGAATTACAAAAACAGCTACAGCTGAACAGCGCATTTGCTTATAATTTTAAGGTAGATTATGTGCCCATTCCTTGGCCGCCGATTGGACGAGTAGAAAGTGGTTTATTAACATTATCAAATGAAAAAATAACAGAGGCTAAACGCATTGCTTTACCCAATCCCTTTCGTTGGCCCGTTAGCATTAGTAACTTAAAACGAGCGCTTCTAGAAACGCGCTTTTCAATTAAAGGCACAGACAAAGAATTAGTGGTTTTTAACTTACATTTGGAAGCCTATGACAATGGGGATGGGAAGATTGCTCAAAGCAAAAAGTTAGCTGACGTATTATCCCAAGAATACGCTAAAGGAAACTATGTAATTGCTGGAGGTGACTTTAATCAAGTTTTCAAAGGCAGTCATCGATATCCTAACCTAGGTGAAGCTGGTTGGGCACCAGGAGAAATTGATCCTGCAGACTTACCTAAACATTTTTCACTTGCTTATGATGATCAACAACCGACTGTGCGGGTGCTTAATAAGCCTTACACTGGCTCTTATGAAACATCTCAAGTGTATGTAATTGATGGTTTTATTGTTTCTGATAATGTGGCTGTTCATAGCGTGAAAACAAAGGACGAACAATTTAAATATACAGATCACCAACCTGTGAAGATGGAAGTTGGGTTAAAATAGAAAAAGTACAAACGGTGCTTGTTGCTTGCACCGTTTGTACTTTTTATTTTACAGATAGCCTTTAGTAATAGAATGAGTGGAATTTAGCATATTTGCTGGGGTTCCTGTAAAAAGAAGCTGTCCGCCATTTTCTCCACCTTCGGGACCTAGTTCAATCAACCAGTCGGCACTTTTAATCACATCAATGTGATGTTCTAATAAAATCAAGCTGTTTCCTTCTTCTACCATTCGATTGAAAAGTTGAAGACTTTGTTGGATATCAATTAAGTGTAAACCATCTGTAGGTTCATCCATTAAATAGATAGCTTTTTTTTGGTGAAGTGTGTCTGCTAATTTTACCCTTTGCAATTCGCCACCAGATAATGTTGAGAGCGATTGATTGAGTTTAAGGTAGCTTAAGCCAACTTCCAGTAAATTTTTTAATGAAAGAGCAAAAGGCTGGTCTTTGAAAAAATCATAGCCATCTTTAACGCTTAAAGCTAGTACTTCAACGATATTTTTTCCGTTATACAGATAATGAAGCACCTCTTCTTTGTAACGCGTTCCGTGACAGGTTTCGCAAATACTAGTAACATCCTCCATAAAAGACATATCGGAGACAATTATGCCTTTCCCCTTGCAAGTAGGACAGGCGCCTTTGGAATTATAGCTAAATAAAGCTGGACTAACATGATTTTCTTCCGCAAACAGTTTGCGGACCTTATCAAAAATATTAAGATAGGTCATAGGTGTGGATCGTAAATTTGCGGTAATGCTTTTTTGTGAAAGATGAATAATTTCTTGGTTATCAGCCTGGGCTTTTTGATAAATTTCTTCCGCTAATGATGATTTACCTGAACCAGCGACCCCACAAATAACAGTCAAAACTCCTAACGGAACTTCGACAGATAGATTGTTTAAATTATGCAGTGTCGCATGTTCGATTGATAAAGACTTCCTTGCTTTTCTTGGTTGGTCGTTTAAAGGGAGCGGCTCTTGAAGCGCTTGACTAGTCAAGGTTTTGGAGGCTAAAAATGCGTCATACGTTCCTGAAAACTGGACATGGCCACCATTTTCGCCTGCGAAAGGTCCGATATCGATGATAAAATCAGCTTCTCTAATTAATTGTGGATTATGTTCCACGAGAACCACGGTGTTTCCTTTATTTTTTAAATTGAGCAATGCACGACTGATCCGTTCGATGTCCTTTGGATGTAAGCCAGCACTTGGTTCATCTAAAATATACATAATATCATTTAAGGCGCTGTTTACATACTTAGCAATTTTAATCCGCTGTGCTTCACCACCAGAAAGTGTTTCAGTTGCTCGTCCTAATGTGAGGTAGGAGAGACCGATATTAATTAATGCTTCTAGACGTACAAGTAGCTCTTCTTGAATAGTTTTTATTAAGGATAGGTCCATTGAACGAATAAAAGAATGTAATTCAGTGAGTGGCATGTCAACAGCATCAGCAATACTTTTCTGATTAATTTTGCAGCTACGAACACGTTCATTGACTCTACTTCCTAAACAATCAGGACATCTTTTTACGGTAACAAAGTGATTAAGGTATTTTTGATGACGTTTGCCTTCGTCTGTATGCAATATGCTACGTTGCATGCGCGGGACGATTCCTTCATACAAAGCTGTATGAGGCCACTCTTTGGGTGGATTAGCTAGTTTTTGTTGTGGAGCATATAAAAATAATGCTAACTCTTCAGGAGAATAGTCCTTGATTTTTTTATCCAAATCAAATAGACCACTATGGGCATAACGCTTCCACCGCCAGTTGCCAACTGTAAATGTGGGGAAATCGATAGGCCCTTCGTTTAATGATTTGTCATAATCAACTAGCTGATGAAGATTGATTTCGGTAATCTTTCCTAAGCCATCGCATGTTGGACATTTTCCATCCGGATGATTAAACGAAAAAGTATCTGAATAACCAACAAATGGAGAACCTGCTCGTGAAAACAGCAAACGTAAAAACGTATAAATATCTGTGTACGTTCCCACTGTCGAACGAGAATTACCTGCTACTTTTTTCTGGTCAATGACAATTGCAACAGGAAGATTCTCGATTTTTTCAACTTCTGGACGACCATATTTGGGTAAGTAATTTTGAACAAACGAACTAAATGTATCATTTAGTTCACGACGTGATTCAGCGGCTAATGTGTCAAATACTAAGGAGGACTTTCCTGAACCCGAAAGTCCAGTAACAACAGTTAGTTGCTTTTTAGGGATATTGACAGAGATATTCTTCAAATTATTTTGTGTTGCGTGCTTAATTTCAATCCATTCCATTAAAAAACCTCCGTTTCTATTCTATTTTAGCATATAAAAAGAACCTAGCCTAAAAGTTGAACATGGGAATTTTCAAGAGAACTTTACTTTTTAATCGCTTTCATTTATGCTATAAGTAATACAGATTTTTTAACTGTATTAATAGATAAAGGATGTGACTTATGAAGAAGTCGATTTTGTTCAAAAAGTTAGGGATTATTTTATTAATTAGCCAAACACTGGTAGGGGTACCAATGTTGGCACAAGAAAGTATACTAGAAACAACCGTTCAAACAGAGACGGAATCAGTAACAACAGAAACCAGTCAGACTGTAGCTAACTTGGAATCTGAAACTACTAGCCAAACGGTGATGCAGGAAAAAGAATCCTCTTCGGCAATCGCCGAAAGCAGTAGCCGAAATGTGGTTGCAGTAACCACTGAAACCACAAATGAGATACAAAATAGTGATACAGATGGAAAAGCTGTTTCTGCAGAGAGTGTTTTTTCAGAAGCAGATTATAAACAAGCAACTGCACTGGAGTTAGCAACTTTAGTAAGAGAAAAAAAGGTGACGAGCGAAGAATTAGTAAAAATTGCGTTGGCCATCACTAAACGTGAAAATCCTACATTAAATGCGGTCATTACTTTACGAGAAGAAGCGGCTTTGACAGAAGCAAAAGCTTTACAAGATACAGGTCAACCATTTCTAGGTGTGCCGCTCTTACTAAAAGGGTTAGGACAATCCTTGAAAGGTGAAAGCAACACGAACGGTTTTGGTTTTCTCCAAGATCAAGTAGCTGGTGGGACATCGACCTTTGTCAAAGCACTACAAAATGCTGGATTCATAATCATTGGTCAAACGAATTATCCAGAATTAGGATGGAAGAATATTTCAGATTCAAAGTTATATGGCGTTTCCGTCAATCCATGGAATCCTAACCATTATTCAGGTGGTTCTTCAGGCGGAGCGGGTGCTAGTGTCGCCGCGGCATTTGTTCCCATTGCTTCTGGAAGTGATGCTGGTGGCTCTATCCGCATCCCTGCTTCTTGGACAGGCACCGTAGGTTTGAAACCTTCTAGAGGAGTAATCATTGGCAATTCTAATAGTGCAAAAGGTCAAACTGTTCACTTTGGTTTAAGTCGAACCGTGGCGGATACAAATGCATTATTTGAAACCTTATTAACCAAAAAAGATCTTCCTGCGGGACATTTAAGTCAAGCGCAACCCATTGCTTATACAACAGAATCCCCTGCCGGAACGACTGTAAGTGCCGAAGCAAAAGAGGCGGTCGCTGAAGCTGTTGCTTTTTTAAAAGACCAAGGGTACACATTGGTTGAAGTGAAGCACCCTGTTGATGGGGAACGTCTAATGAAAAATTATTATACTGTAGCTGCTGGCTCAGCAGGAATTGCCGATTTTATGGCGCGGCAGAAATTAAAAAGACCGCTTGAACGAAATGATGTAGAACTGTTAACATGGGCGCTTTTTCAAACAGGAAAAAATATAACGAGTGAAGAGACAACTGCGGCTTGGACAGATATTGCTTTACAAGCACAAGCGATGGACGAATTTTATCAACAGTATCCTATCTTATTAACACCAACGACGGCTGCCACGGCACCTAGTATTGATAATCCGTTACTAAAACCAGAACATGCAGCACAGATGGAAAAAATTGACCAATTATCACCAGCAGAACAAAAACAATTGATTTATGACCAATGGCTGACGGCGTTCACATATACACCGTTTACACAACAAGCAAATTTATTTGGACATCCAGCATTAAGTGTACCAACTTACGTTTCAAAAGAAGGACTGCCTTTGGGGATTCAATTTAATAGTGCATTAAATGAAGACCGAACATTGCTACAATTAGGTGCTTTATTTGAAAATAACCACAAGATAAATCAACCACATGTAGAAGAACCAGACAAAGACAAAGAGCCAGATGCAAGTGGCGAACCAGAAAAAGGCAAAGACCCAGCTGCAAGTGGCGAACCAGATAAGGATAAAGAACCAGATGCAAGTGGCGAAGCAGACAAAGACAAAGACCCAAATGCAAGCGGCGAACCAGATAAAGACAAAGAGCCGGATGCAAGTGGCGAAGCAGACAAAGACAAAGAGCCAAATGCAAGCGGCGAACCAGATAAAGACAAAGAACCAGATGCAAGTGGCGAACCAGAAAAAGACAAAGAGCCAGATGCAAGTGGCGAACCAGAAAAAGATAAAGACTCAGATGCAAGTGGCAAACCAGATAAAGACAAAGAAACAAAAACAAGTGAAGGACCAATCGAAGGAAAAGATCAAAACCAAAATCCAGACAAAGCTGGAAAAACTACTAGTGAGTCATCCTTAGATAATTCGCTGAATTCATCAGCAAATCAGGGAACCAAATCAACAGAAAGTACGCATGCTTTTTCTAATAAAAGTATGATTGGGAAACAAGAACAGCTTCCCAAAAAAGTATTACCAAAAGCAGGTGCAGAAGTACCTAGTACTTTCTGGATTGTTTTAGGAGGAGCTTTCTTAGTAACGAGTGGAACGATTTATATAAGGAAAACTAGAAAATGATAACCAGTGAAGGCTAGAGACAATTTATCCCCAATTGTCTCCAGCCTTTTTTCTTTGGTATACTAAAACCAATAGGGAAATGGAGGCGAAAGTAATGAGGGCGTTTGAGAAGATTCCAGCGTTTCAGCAATGGCAAAAAGTTGAAGCTATTCACCGTGGTTGGTCAACTGATTTAAAGTTTAAAGTTACCAAAAATCAAGAAACCTTTTTATTGCGAATTTTTCAACAAGAAGAGTTATTAGCCAAACAACAAGAATATCAATTTATCAAAAAAGTAGCGGCGTTAGGATTTCCCAGTTCTAAACCTTTTTTATGTGCACCTATTCCTGAAAGTGAACAAGGATACATGTTATTAACGTATCTAGAAGGTGAAGACTTAAGCGGTGTTTTACCCGCTCTTTCTCCCAAAGGACAACTGAACTTAGGCGTAGAGGCAGGCCGCTATTTAAACAAAATCCATAAGCTTTTGTTGCCTGAAAGGATTAGTCAAAGAGAGATTGCGCGAAATTTATACGAAAAAAAGCAGAGCCAACTAAATAAGTATAAGGAATCTCAATTTTGTATGCCGTACCAGCAGCCAATAATTTCATATTTAGAAAAACAATTACCGTTATTGCAACAACGGCCTGTAGTTTATCAGCATGGAGATTTCCATGTAGGAAATTTTATTTACTTGCCAACTAGGCAGGTCGGTGTGATTGATTTTAATCGATGGGATTTTGGGGATCCTTATGAAGAATTTTACAAGTTACAATTTTTTTCAAGAAATGTTTCGCCATTGTTTGCTTATGGTCAATTACAAGGTTATTTTGCTGGGAAAGTTCCTACCTTATTTTGGCAGTTTCAAAAGCTTTATACTTTTCACGCAGGACTCTATTCTTTAGTTTGGGCACTGAGCTTTGGTGAAAAAGAAATCAGGACTATGGAACAGCAATACCAACAATTACTAGAGGACTATAATTGTGGAGAATTACTAGTTCCCAAATGGTTTTCAACTATCCAAAGAAAGGGATTGAGATTTTAGGTTTATTTCGATAGAATAAAAATAAAAACAGGAGTTTAAGGAATGAAACTAAACGGGATTATTATGATAGCGGTTGTTGGAAGCGTTTTATCTAGCTGTGGTTGGCAAAAATCGAAAGAGGAATCACAGAAAGTACAAACCGTACAAACAAACAATGTAAATACTGAAGAAACAAGAGCAATTTCAGCAACCGAAGTTAGTCAAACCACGGCGTTGGAATTAGAGCAAACAACGCAAACACAAGAATTAACTGAATTAGTTACAGAAGAAGGGACGATTTGGAATCAGCAAAAAGCAAAACAGTTAGGACAATACATGGAAATCTGGGGTCAAGAACGCAATCAGAACTATCAAGCGTACCAACCAGGTCACTCTGTAGCTTTTTACACGATTCAAGTGCCTGATGATTTATTGAGTTATGAACCTAAAATACAACCAGCTATTGGGAACAATCCCATTTGGTTAAATTGGTCAGAAACAGGCAGCGAAGGGGGTTATTGTCTGGTGGCAGTATACTCTGACAGTGCGACACAAGTTGCCCAGAAGCATGTCTATTTATTTACTTTAGTGAATGGTGAAGCCAAAGTCTATGTGAGTAAAGAACAGCCAGTAGAGGAGCAACCTTATTTGTTTTTAAAAGAAACAAGCAATACAGAACTGAAAGAACAATTCACAAATCTTGTGAATAATCTTTAATTTTTTATTTAATCAAAAGGAAAAGAAAATTTATCATTGACAAAGTATCCGCTTTCATTTTATTCTGTAGCTACCCCTTGGGAAAGGGCAAAAGGAAGTTTTGAAAGGGATGGAAAAAATGAAGGAAACAAGTTTAGTAATTATTAAGCCAGATGGCGTTGAACGGAAGTTAGTTGGCAAAATCATTCAACGTTTTGAAGATAAAGGTATTGACTTATTGCACCTTAAATTCGAACGACTAACAGTAGAAACAGTGAAGGAACACTATGAGCATTTAAAAGATGAACTATTTTTCCCTGAATTATTAGCCTATATGACAAGTGGCCCAGTGGTTGTGATGGTCGTTGTAGGGGACAATGTGGTTAAAAAAGTGCGTAAATTAGTTGGAGCAACGAATCCGTTAGATGCTGAAAGTGGCACCTTACGAGCGGATTATGGGTTGTCTGTCACCAAAAATTTAATCCATGCTTCTGATTCTGTTCAATCAGCAAAAATTGAGATGCAACGGTTCTTTGGTTAATCATCAAAAAAGAAGCAATCCTTTATTTTTTATAAAGGATTGTTTCTTTTTTATTAATTGTCAGAATATTCCGCTTAAATGGTTGACATCTGGAGGTAGAAGAGTAGTATAGACTACATACTAAATACTAAATGACTGTGTGTGCTTCAGGAGGATAAAATGATAACAAGTGATGAATTGACAGAAAACCTTAGTCCGTTTGAATTAAGTCTATTTTTAGAGAAGAAATTACATGAAGAAAATCATAATTTAGAAACATTGTTAAATGCAGGGCGAGGCAATCCTAATTGGACGGCGCCAACACCAAGGGAAGCCTTTTTTTTATTAGGTCAATTTGCTACAAAAGAAACGTTAAGAGAGGGGAGCGAACAAACGGCTGGTATGATTCAGCCAAGTTTTGGTAGAACGCAACGCTTCTTAAACTTTTTAGCAGAAAATCCTAGCAAAGGGGCAACCTTTTTACAAGAAATTTGGACAGCAGAGCATAACTATTTTGGGATGGATAAGGAAATGTGGTTAGATGCCATGTTAGACTATGTGATTGGGGATAATTATCCGAATCCTGTTCGTTGCTTGAAGGCGTGTGAACAACCGATTAAAGCATATTTAAATCAAGAATTATTTTCCAGCGAAGCACAACCGTTTGATATTTTTGCCGTTGAAGGTGGTACAGCAGGGATTTGTTACTTGTTTGATACGTTGGCAAATAATTATTTACTAGAAAAAGGTGATCGTATTGCGTTGTTATTACCAACGTTTGCTCCTTATCTAGAAATTCCAGAACTACCACGTTATGATTTTGACGTGGTTAAAATCAAAGCAGAGCAAATGATCATTGATGGAAAAACGACGTATCAATACTCAAACAAGGAAATTGATAAACTAAAAGACCCGTCCATCAAAGCGGTTTTTGTCGTAAATCCCAGCAATCCAACTGCTAATGCTATGGGAAAACCTACCATTGAACAAATCAAACAAATCGTTGCAGTGGATAACCCTAAGCTAATGATTTTAACAGATGACGTTTACGGAACCTTTGTGCCAGCTTTTCGTTCACTATTTACGGAGTTACCTTACAATACAGCCTGTATCTATTCTTATTCTAAATACTTTGGCGCTACCGGTTGGCGTGTGGGGACCATTGCGGTCAGCCAAGAGAACATCTTTGACCAATTATTAAAAGAATTGCCAGTGGCTCGAAAAATGGAATTACAGGCACGTTATGCTACATTGAATGCAGACACAAGCCAAATTAACTTTATCAGCCGCTTAGTCGCAGACAGCCGCGATATTGCGTTGAACCATGCAGCGGGACTTTCTTCTATTCAGCAAGCAATGATGGCTTTATTTAGTTTGTATGCTTTGTTAAAAGACGGTCAAGCATATAAAGACGAAGTGATGGATATCTGTCATACGCGTGAAAAGCTCTTGTTCCGCACCTTAGGCATTGAAGAGCCTTTAGCAAGTTTAAATACAGCATATTATTGTGAAATTAACTTTAGAGATTGGACAGAAAAACGTTATGGCCCAGAATTTTCAAGTTATTTAACGAAATCGTGGACGATCACAAAAGTATTAACCTCTTTAGCAGAAAAAGAAAAATTAATGCTTTTAAAAGCGGATGCTTTCGGGAGTGACAAATGGTCAGTTCGAATTTCTTTAGCCAATTTAGCTACTAACCAGTATAGTGAAGTTGGTAAACGAATGATTCGCCTATCTGAACACATTAAAGAAGAGTGGTTGCGCCAAAAGCGCCAAGCAATTAAATAAAAAAACGCTAAGTCTCTTAAGCTGCAGGAGACTTAGCGTTTTTGTTTATTATTTATTCATTTTTCCGTCAGTTTTGGTTTATAAATGTTTGCTACACTGAAGATAAGAGGAAATTAAGCGTTTATAAAAAGGAGAGAAGTGAATGAAACATATTAAAGGAATGTTGGTTTTTATCGGATTATTTATTTTGGTTGGTTGTGCGCCAGATCAAGAGCCAACGAAACAAACAACAAGTGGTCCGCAAGAGACAAAGCAAGTGAAGCAAGTTACCGTCACCAATCAAACGACTTCTGCGGTGGAAAAACAAGCGCCGGCTAAAAATGACGAACTGATTGCTAATCAATTGACTTTTGATTCTCATGAATACACTTACGAAGTGGTTACAGGGGCCACACAAACGACATTTGGGACAACCCCACCAGCAAAATATACACCAGAAGAAAAAAAGGAAAAAATGTTTTGGTCCAATCAACCGCCTTTGGGATTAATGACGGGTAACTATTATAAAAATGAAGGTGTATTTACTGGCGGAAATTACGGCATTGTAGAGATTATTACGGAACCTGAAACGCAAAGGATTCTGAATGTTGAGTTTACAGAGTTTGCTAGTGACCCTTATTATGATACACGCTATTCGGGTGTCAACAAACGCCTGTCGGATTATCCTGAATTTCAAGCAAGCAACACACGCACAGACGATACGTTAGTCACCGTTGTTAATGGTATTACTTATGTAGAAAAACAAATGCGTGACGAAAATCGTGTCACAGGTAATTTTTATACGGTACGCGGTTCATCAACTTCTGCGCGTGAAGGATTAATGCCTTTAGCAGCAGAGATGGACACTTGGCTAAAAGAGCCATCGAAAGAAACGTATATCGGTTACGCAGAAGATTTAGGCAATGGCCTAATCGCTCGACTTCAAGTGATAACAGAAGAGCAGAAAATAAAACATGTCAGCTATGATGAATACTTTTCAGATGAACAGGAAAAAATCACAGAAACAGCTCTGCGGCCTTTTTATCGTCAATCGAAATATTATTCACCAGGATATAATAAACAAACCAACAATTCTTTTATTCATTTTGTAGATGCACTAACAAAGGCCATTACGACACAACAAACTTTATCCGTTAACGAAGAACAAGAGCTACAGCATCCGTCTTTTACTACTTATCAAAGATTGGCTGAAAAAATCAGCACGTTTCAAAATTCATTGAAGGAATAAAAAAACGGAAGTGGGGCATAAGTCGTTTCGACTTATGCCCTACTTTTGTAATCTTAAGATTATCAGCTAAACCAAAGTGAGTTCTTTTTAAAGAAATACTTTTATTTTAGCCTTTTATAGATCTAAATAATTTTCTAAGTAATCTGCTAAACCATCTTGATCATTTGTTTTTTCAGTGACATCGTTGGCTACGGATTTAATTTTATCCGTGGCATTGTTCATAGCAACACCCCAACCAGCATAACTTAACATTTCTTCGTCATTATGTTCATCGCCAAAAGCAATGATATCAGCTGGTTTGACAGATAAAAAGTTCGCCACTTGATCAACGCCATGGGCCTTTTGAATTCCTTTTGCGACCATTTCTAAAATAGGCATTGGACCGCCCCAAGTGCGGACATCAATATAATCACCATATTGTTTTGTCAATGTATCAGCAACTTTTTCAGCTTGGTTTGGTGTGGTCCGAACCATCATTGAGGTAGGATTTGTTCGTAAATTTTTAGCAGTAAGTAAATTATCTAAGGTTGCTTTGGAAGCAAAAAATTTCGGATCGAACCCATCTAACGTATCGATATAAAATGTTTCTTTGTTTTCAGCAGCAACAAAATCTAATTGTAATTCTTTTTTCTGTGCCAAAATGTCAAAGACTAGGTCACGCTCAATATTGGCTTCGCTTTCCAAGTCCCATTTTTTCTCTGGAATGTGGACTAAAGCACCGTTAAAGTTAACCATAGGGGTCGTTAGGCCAAGTTGTTGGTAAAATTGATGACTCATTCTATAGGGACGTCCAGTGGCAATACTGACGTAATGACCGTTGTCAATCGCTTTTTTTAGTGTTTGTTCGGTTTTTGGACTGATTAAAGACTGTGCATTTAATGTTGTGCCGTCTAAATCAATAGCAATTAATTTTTTCAAGTAAAAATTCCTCCTAAATGCCTTTTACTCAGTCTAGCATAAAACCGAAGATTATCAAGGGGAGAAGCATGTTCATTTATAAGGTTTAAAAAAAAGCTTAAGAAGTATGCTACACTAAAATAAACCGTTTGAAAAAGGAGCGCAGAGCATCTTGAAAAATTCTAGAAATTATTTACGAGTGATCACCTTAATCTATTGTATCTATATGTGGTTATTTGCTACGCATTTTCATTTTATGGCGTTGAACGTGTTGTTAGCCTATATTCCAATTGAACTTAGTTATCTTTTAAACGCAGAAAAACGTAAAAGGGATTGGTTGATAGGTTTTGCTTGGTTAATTTTTTATCCTAATGCGCCGTACCTATTTACGGATTTTTTTCATTTAGAAACGCTATCTATTTATCGAGGCTTTAATACGATTTTTGCAAACCAAATTGGTGATTGGTGGGCGTTTGTTTGCTTAACCAGCGGGATTGTTATATATGGGCTTTTAGGGATGAAAACAGTAACAACTGTTAGCCAGAAATTGCAAAGTTATTGCGGCTATAGAACAATTGTAGTCTTTCAAGCCAGCCTTCATTTCTTGTCTGCTTTGGCGATTTATGTTGGACGTTTTGATCGATTACACAGTGTCTATCTTTTTATGAGTCCAATTGAAACAGTGAAAATTATCTTTTTTGACTGGTCCCTTCAAAAATTAATGTTTATTTTATTAATGATGTTTCTACAGATGCTGTTGTTTGGGTTAATCCAATTATTAGGAAAAGAAGAAGCAATGTAAAGCTTTTTCTTTTTTTATATCCGCAAAACACGAACATTATATAGAAAAATATATATAATAGTTAATATTTTGTTGTAAAAAGATAGCGATTCTCTTATAATCAAAGAGTAATTATTCGAAAACATGGATTTTAAGGGAGAGAAGTGCAATTATGAATACGTTTTTCAAATTAAAGGAAAACAAGACAACGGTGTCGACTGAAATAATGGCGGGGGTCACGACTTTTTTTGCAATGAGTTATATTTTATTTGTTAATCCGTCCATTCTTTCAGAAACAGGGATGCCTTTTCAGGCTGTTTTTTTAGCGACCATTATTGCTTCAATCATCGGTACATTAATTATGGGGCTGTTTGCTAATGTACCTTACGCTCAAGCACCGGGAATGGGACTCAATGCTTTCTTTACGTTTACGGTCGTTTTTGGGATGGGGTATACATGGCAACAAGCATTAGCAATGGTTTTTATTTGTGGTTTGATTAACATTTTGATTACAGTGACAAAAATTCGCAAAATGATTATTAAAGCAATTCCAGAGAGTTTACAACATGCTATTGGTGGTGGGATTGGAATTTTTGTCGCTTATGTAGGGTTGAAAAATGCTGGCTTACTAAGTTTCACAGTACAAGCAGAACCTCAAAATGGTGTTGTGAATGGTTCGAGTATCGTGCCCGCTTTAGGAAATTTTGATAATCCAGCCATTATTTTGGCGGTAATTGGGTTAGTTTTAACAACGATTTTAGTTGTCACGAATGTTCGTGGGGCTATTTTAATTGGCATTGTGGTTACTACGTTAGTCGCAATTCCAATGGGGGTGGTAGACACTGCTTCGGTTGATTGGCATGCTAATTCGTTGGGCAATTCATTTAAAGAATTAGGTACAACTTTTGGCGCTGCTTTTGGTGCTGAGGGCTTACAGTCATTGTTTAGTGATTCTTCAAAAATTCCTCAAGTCTTAATGACCATTATTGCCTTCAGTTTATCAGATACGTTTGATACAATTGGAACATTTATCGGTACGGGACGTCGAACAGGGATTTTCTCTAAAGAAGATGAATTAGCTTTAGAAGATAGTAAGGGCTTCAGCACTAAAATGGACAAAGCTCTATTTGCAGATGCTATTGCAACATCTATCGGTGCGATTTTTGGTACATCGAATACGACAACTTATGTAGAAAGTGCAGCAGGAATCGGTGCGGGTGGTCGAACAGGTTTGACATCGGTAGTGGTAGCAATTCTATTTGCCCTAAGTAGTCTTTTTTCACCACTTATTGCTATTGTGCCAGCACAAGCTACGGCTCCAGCGTTAATTTTAGTGGGAATTATGATGTTAGCTTCTTTCAAAGACATCAATTGGACGGATTTAGAAGATGCGATTCCAGCATTTTTTGCTTCAATTTTCATGGGATTATGTTATAGCATCTCTTATGGGATTGCTGCTGGGTTCATCTTTTATGCAGTGGTAAAAGTAGTCAAAGGAAAAGCCAAAGAAGTTTCACCAATTATTTGGGTCATTGATGCGTTGTTTATCTTAAACTTTGTAATCTTAGCTATTTTATAGTGAATAGAAGTGAGGCTGAGATAACAGCGGTTAGCTTTGAAGGTGTTGCGTTTATTCAGCTATTTATCTTAAGCCCAAGTGTTAAGAAGTCTGGCAGATTGGTCGTTTTGACCGGTCTGCCAGACTTTTTTTTAAAAGAATTTTCTTTTGAGAGATTCACTCTTTTAGAGTATAGTGGTAGGTGAAGAGGTGATAAGGTGGATAAAAGTATGAAAATAAAATGGAAGCAGAATTTATTAGTCGCATGGATTGGTTGCTTTTTTACAGGGGCGAGTATTAGCTTAGTTATGCCGTTTATTCCAGTATACGTTGAACAATTAGGGACGCCTAAGAGTCAAGTAGAGTTGTTTTCTGGATTGGCAATTTCTGTCACGGCGTTTGCTGCTGCGATTGTTGCACCGATTTGGGGAAATTTAGCTGATCGAAAAGGTCGGAAAATTATGATGATTCGCGCTGCAGCAGGAATGACGATCACAATGGGGGCGTTAGCATTTGTCCCTAATGTATACTGGCTGTTGATTATGCGTTTTATGAACGGGATTTTATCTGGCTATATTCCTAACGCAACAGCGATGATTGCATCGCAGGCGCCAAAAGAGAAAAATGGCTGGGCTCTAGGGACATTATCAACAGGTGCAATTGCTGGGACGTTAATTGCGCCATCGATTGGCGGTGCGTTGGCACAGTGGTTTGGAATGGAAAATGTCTTTATTATTACCGGCGTTATTTTATTCATTACAACGTTGTTGACTATCTTTTTAGTTAAAGAAGATTTTCAACCAGTTGAGAAAAAGGATTTATTAACGACTAAAGAAATTTTTAGTAAGATGGATCATGTTTCAGTATTGATTGGTTTGTTTGTGACTACGTTAATTTTACAATTAGGAATTACAAGTATCAGCCCAATCTTAACGCTATATATTCGATCTTTAAGTGGCGATACAGAGAATGTATTATTTGTTAGTGGTTTGATTGTTTCGATTGCCGGCGTTTCAGCAATTATTTCTTCTCCAACTTTGGGAAAAATTGGGGACCGCATTGGGAACCAAAAAGTTTTATTAGGCGGATTAATTCTTTCTTTTATTTGTTACATTCCCATGGCGTTTGTGCAAACACCTTTTCAGTTAGGTGTTTTACGATTCCTTTTAGGTTTTTCAACAGGTGCTTTAATGCCATCAATTAATACGTTAATTAGTAAAATAACGCCAACAGAGGGCGTAAGTAGAGTTTATAGTTACAATCAGATGTGTAGTAATTTCGGTCAAGTTTTAGGACCGATGGTAGGGTCGACAGTTGCCCATGGTTTTGGCTATTCTTCTGTTTTTCTGGTAACCGCTTGTTTCGTTTTAGGAAACATTGGGTTGTCCTTCTTTAATTTCCGAAAAGTTTTAAATAAAAAGCTCTAAACAGTTGAAAAGATAAAAAAACCAGTTACAATAACTTTAGTAACTGGTTTTTTCTTATTTAACAGGTTTGGTTTCTTTCGGTACTGCAAAGTGTGCAATTAATAAAATAATAACGGCTGTTGCCAACGATAGAATCGTTGTCATTTTAAAGTCGTATGAACCACCAGATAATGCACCGCCGATATATCCAACGACTTGGCCTAATGCGAAGGTCCAGAAAAATACAACAAGATAACGCATATGAGCACCTCTTTTCTAGCTCTTAGTTTAGCATATTTTCTTTAAAAGTAAAGAATCCGCGATAGGAAAATAAGAGAAGAGGCAAAAAATAGCAAGGATTCAAAAAGGAGCTGTCCAATGTCATTTCCACAATTACATACCGTTACTTCCTATTCGCTTTTATCTAGTACGGTTAGGATTCGTTCCTATGTAAAACAAGCGAAAGCGTTAGGTTATCAAACATTAGCGATTACCGATATCAATGTCTTGCATGGGGCGGTTGAATTTTATGAAGCATGCCAAGAAGCGGGAATTCAACCAATTATCGGTTTAAGATTAGAATATACCCCAGCAGAAAAAGAAGGGCATTCCGAATTGCTTTTATTTGCTAAAAATTTAAAAGGGTATCAGCAATTAATGCAACTATCTAGCAGCAAAATGACGACAGAGGGTCCCTTTTACTTAGCGGAACATCAATCCTTATTAAGTGATTTATTTGCCGTGACTTTGTCAGCCAAAGGAGAAGTCGCCCAAACATTTTTTGAAGATGAACAACAAGCGGTTCACGCTTTCCAACAACTTGCTTCATATTTTGATCCCCAGTCGTTATTTGTTGAACATTCTTTTTCAATGAATCAACAACGTAATCCAGCGCTCTTTTCTTTTTACCAAAGAGAACAATTACCTGGCGTGGCTTTGCAAGAGGTACGTCATTTAACAAGGGAAGAAGGCTTTGCCGTAACTGTTCTTGAGAGCATCAAAGAAAATAATCAATTGAATATTACAAGTCAAACACCGGAAATAGAAGGTCTGAATTACTTGCGTGAAGCAGAGACGACGATGGAACAAATGCTTCAAATAGCTGGTGCAGAAGTGGTCCAGAATACGATTCAGCTAGCTGAAAATTGCCGAGTTGACATTCCTTTACATCAAAAATTATTACCGCATTTTCCTGTGCCTGATAATCAAACGGCTGGTTCTTATTTACGCACATTGTGTTTAGAAAAATTACCAGAAAGAGTGCCTCATCTAAATGAAGTTTACCAAAAACGATTAGAAAAAGAGTTAACCATCATTCACAATATGGGCTTTGATGATTACTTTTTAATCGTTTGGGATGTGATGGACTTCTGTCATAACAATCAAATTGTTACAGGCGCTGGCCGAGGTTCAGCTGCAGGCTCTTTAGTGTCCTATGTGCTATCAATTACAGATGTAGATCCAATCAAATATGATTTGCTCTTTGAACGTTTTTTGAATCCGGAACGCTACACGATGCCCGATATTGATTTAGATATTCCTGATAATCGGCGGGAGGAAGTTTTAGCTTATGTCAGTCAAAAATATGGTCATTATCACATGGCGCAAATTGCCACGTTTGGTACGATGGCTGCGAAAATGGTTTTACGGGACGTTGCACGTGTTTTCGGGTTGTCCCAGAGTGAAGCGAATCGTTGGTCGGCAGCTGTCCCCAACAAGCTGAAAATTACGTTAGAAGAAGCGTACCAAGAGTCGAAACGGATGCAAGAATTGGTCAATTTTTCACCAAATAATCAATTGCTCTATAAAACAGCTGTTCAGCTAGAAGGATTGCCTCGCCATGTTTCTACGCACGCAGCAGGTGTGGTAATTAGTGATGAAAATCTTTTGAATTTGGTTCCGTTACAACTAGGATCAAATGAAATTTTATTGACCCAATTTACTATGAATGATGTTGAAAAAATTGGTCTTCTGAAAATGGATTTCTTGGGCTTAAGAAATTTATCCATCATTGATGATACCCTCACAGCTGTTAAACGCGTCTATAATCAAACCATTCGTTTGAATCAGATTCCATTAGATGACGAAACAACGCTGGCTTTATTTAGAAAAGGGGAAACAAGTGGTGTTTTCCAGTTTGAATCTGCTGGAATTCGGAATGTATTAAGAAAATTAGGACCAACTAGCATTGAAGATATTGCTGCTGTCAATGCCTTGTATCGTCCTGGTCCGATGCAAAATATTGATGTTTTCATCCGCCGGAAAAAAGGCTTGGAACAAATTAGTTATCCAGAGCCTAGTCTCGCCCCCATTTTAGAAAATACGTACGGAATTATTGTTTACCAAGAGCAGATTATGCAAGTTGCTGCGAAAATGGCAGGCTTCTCTTTAGGGCAAGCTGACATTTTACGTCGGGCCATTAGTAAAAAGAAAAAAGATGTGCTAGATGAAGAACGGAATCATTTTGTTAATGGTGCGTTACAACAAGGCTATCCCCAAGAAACAGCTAACCAAGTGTACGATTATATTGAGCGCTTTGCTAATTATGGCTTTAACCGCTCGCATGCATTTGCCTATTCCTTTATTGGTTTTCAAATGGCTTACTTGAAGGTTCATTATCCAAGTGCTTTTTATGTCGCATTGTTGCACTCTGTTCGTCATAATCCAACAAAAATTAAAGAATATATTGGCGAAGCTAGAAAAAACAAGCAGACGATTTTGCAGCCGTCAATTAACCAAAGTCACTACAGCTTTTACCTAAATCAGCAACAGCAAATTTTATTTGGTTTTAGTTCTTTAAAAGGAATCCGCCGAGACTTCATTCAAAATATTTTAAATGAACGCCGAGAAAATGGACCGTACAAAACGTTCGATGAGTTTCTTTTGCGAATTGACCGTAAGTGGTTGAAAGTTGAAAATATCGAACCATTGATTGCCATCGGTGCATTTGACGAAATTGCGCCTAATCGCCGTCAATTAGCGGTAGGTTTAGAGAGTAATATCCAAAGTATTCTTCTCAGCGGTGGTAGTATGGATTTGTTAGAAACATTGAAGCCAAAGGAAGAAGAAATTGCCGATTATCCGCTAGAAGAGCGACTAGAACAAGAAGAACAATATTTAGGGGTCTATTTATCAGGACATCCGACAGAAGAGTTCAAAAAAACACGCTTAGCCAAGCAAACGCAACTTGTTCATGAACTTGTTGAAAATCAGCCCACGAAATTATTGATTTATGTCAAAAACATTCGGACGATTCGGACCAAAAAGGGAGAACAAATGGCCTTTGTTGATGGGGATGATACAACAGGAAGTATTTCACTAACGTTGTTCCCAACCGTTTTTCGCCAGTTAAGACAGAGTGTCGAGAAAGGGCAAGTTTATTATGTGGAAGGAAAAGTGGAACGCAGTACGTACAATCAAGAATTGCAAATATTGGTTCAACGAATAGAAAAAGCGCAACAAGTAGAAACATCAATTAGTGACGAAACGTGTTTTATCAGAATTACAAAAGATGTCGAACAAACGGACGTTTTTCAGAAAATGAAAGAGGTACTCAGTCGTCATGCTGGACACATTCCAGTGATTGTCTATTTTGAAAAAACAGGAAAGAAAATAGTATTAAATGAAGAAAATTGGGTCGCTCATACAAGCGCTAGTCAGCAACAATTAGCTTACGTTTTAGGCGAGCAAAACGTCATTTTCAAATGATTTACGGTAAAAAATACTAGTTGTTTTCAACTTTTTTCATTTTTTTCTTCTTAACTCAAGACATTTTGGTTCTTTAATGGTAAAATGAATGACGTAATATTTTTGTATATCAATTTTTGCGAAAAGGTTTCTTTTGGCAGTTGAAAGTATATTATATGAGGTGAAATAGCGAATGAAACGCATTGGTATTTTAACCAGCGGGGGAGATGCCCCTGGAATGAACGCTGCAATTCGTGCAGTCGTACGCAAAAGTATTTTTGATGGAATCGAAGTTTACGGTATTAACTATGGATTTGCCGGTTTAGTCGCAGGCGACATCCGTCGTTTAGATGTTGCTGACGTTGGCGATAAGATTCAACGTGGTGGAACATTCTTGTATTCTGCTCGTTATCCTGAATTTGCTACTGAAGAAGGGCAATTAAAAGGAATCGAACAATTGAAAAAATTCGGTATTGAAGGCTTAGTTGTTATTGGTGGAGACGGTTCTTATCATGGCGCAATGGCTTTGACAAAACGTGGTTTCCCCGCTGTTGGAATTCCTGGAACGATTGATAATGATATTCCTGGAACAGATTTCACAATCGGTTTTGATACAGCGATTAACACTGTTTTGGAATCAATTGACCGAATTCGTGATACAGCGACTTCTCATGTTCGTACATTCGTTATCGAAGTAATGGGACGTAACGCTGGTGATATCGCATTGTGGTCAGGCGTGGCAGGCGGAGCAGATGAAATCATTATTCCTGAACATGATTTTGATATGAAAAACGTTGCCAAACGTATTCAAGAAGGCCGCGACCGCGGGAAAAAACATTGCTTAATCATTTTAGCAGAAGGCGTAATGGGCGGAAATGAATTTGCTGATAAACTTTCTGAATACGGTGATTTCCATACGCGTGTATCAATTTTAGGACACGTGGTTCGTGGGGGCTCGCCAAGTGCTCGTGACCGTGTATTAGCAAGTAAATTTGGGTCATATGCTGTTGAACTTCTAAAAGAAGGCAAAGGCGGTTTATGTATCGGTATGTTAGATAACCAAGTAGTTGCAGCTGATATTATTGACACGTTAGAAAACAATAAACACAAACCAGATTTATCTCTTTATGAGTTAAATCATGAAATTTCTTTTTAATCTTGTATATTAGCTAATCTTATTAGCTTTGTATAAACAAATTTGGAATAGGAGCGTTTTAGTAATGAAAAAAACGAAAATCGTATGTACGATTGGACCAGCTAGTGAATCCGTTGATATGCTAGTAAACTTAATTAATGCAGGTATGAATGTTTGCCGTTTGAACTTTTCACATGGTGACTACGAAGAGCATGGTGCTCGTATTAAAAACATTCGTGAAGCTGTAAAAATTACAGGGAAACGCGTAGCGATCTTACTAGATACAAAAGGTCCTGAAATCCGCACAAATGACATGGAAAATGGCGCAATCACAATGAAAATTGGTGATTCAGTACGTATTTCTATGACAGAAGTTTTAGGAACAAATGAAAAATTCTCAATCACTTATCCAGAATTAATCAATGATGTAAACGTAGGTTCACACATTCTTTTAGATGATGGTTTAATCGATTTAGAAGTAACTGATATCGACCGTGATGCAAACGAAATCGTAACAGTTGTTAAAAACGAAGGCGTCTTGAAAAACAAAAAAGGCGTTAACGTACCAGGCGTTTCTGTAAACTTACCAGGGATCACTGAAAAAGATGCTAACGATATCCGTTTCGGAATTGGTCAAGGAATTGACTTTATCGCAGCTAGCTTCGTTCGTCGTGCTTCTGACGTTTTAGAAATCACTAAAATTTTAGAAGAAGAAAACGCAACACACATCCAAATCATTCCTAAAATCGAAAACCAAGAAGGTATCGATAATATCGATGAAATCTTAAAAGTTTCTGATGGTTTAATGGTTGCTCGTGGTGACATGGGTGTTGAAATTCCAACAGAAGATGTTCCAGTTGTCCAAAAAGCTTTAATTAAAAAATGTAATGCTTTAGGTAAACCAGTTATCACTGCAACACAAATGTTAGATTCAATGCAACGTAACCCACGTCCAACACGTGCGGAAGCAAATGACGTAGCAAACGCAATCTACGATGGAACAGATGCAGTAATGTTATCAGGCGAAACTGCAGCAGGGGATTACCCATTAGAAGCTGTTCAAACAATGGCTCGTATTGCAGTTCGTACAGAAGAAACATTAGTTAACCAAGATTCATTCGCATTGAAATTATATAGCAAAACAGATATGACTGAAGCAATCGGACAATCTGTTGGCCATACAGCACGTAACTTGGGTATCCAAACAATCGTTGCGGCAACAGAATCAGGCCACACAGCACGTATGATCTCTAAATACCGTCCAAAAGCACATATCGTTGCAATTACGTTCTCAGAACAAAAAGCACGTAGCTTATCATTATCATGGGGTGTTTACGCAACAGTTGCTGACAAACCATCAAGCACAGATGAAATGTTTAATTTAGCTTCAAAAGTATCACAAGAAGAAGGTTATGCTTCAGAAGGTGATTTAATCATTATCACTGCTGGTGTTCCAGTTGGCGAAAAAGGCACAACAAACTTAATGAAAATTCAAATGATCGGTTCTAAATTAGTTCAAGGTCAAGGTGTCGGCGAAGAAGCAATTATTGCAAAAGCCGTTGTGGCAGGAACTGCTGAAGAAGCAGTTGCTAAAGCGACTGAAGGAGCTATTTTAGTTACAAAAACAACAGATAAAGAATACATGCCTGCAATTGAAAAAGCATCAGCATTAGTTGTTGAAGAAGGTGGTTTAACTTCTCATGCAGCTGTTGTAGCGATTGCGCAAAATATTCCAGTTATCGTAGGTGCTGCAGATGCAACATCATTAATTAATAATGACGAAGTGATTACTGTTGATCCTCGTCGTGGTATTGTTTACCGCGGAGCAACAACAGCTATCTAAGTCTAATTAATTCAATCATTTGATTTTAAGCAATATGTACTCGGACGCAAAGCTGGGACAAACCGATTCGTCAGTTTGTCTCAGCTTTTTTTACAAGGAAGACAGTAGTACGAAATGTTCAGAAAACACGTATTCAGTAAATAAAGAGTTGGGCGCAAATAGTAAAATTATGTCTTATTTTTAAATTATCTATGTTATTTCACACAAAAATTTTGTTATTTAATTAAATAAGCGCTAAGTTATCTTCAACAGAAAAACAATTATAAAAAAAACGAAAGAAAAACAGGAAATAAGAAAGGGCTGTCAAGAAAATTTCATTGACAAAGCTTTCATACCCCTGTATAATAGCTTTTGTTGCTTAGGAGTGATAATTATGAAGTGGTCTTTGTTAGAATTAAATAAATACAAAGAAGAGCCGCTAGTGTTTTCAGAAACATTGCATCTTAAAGAAGAGCTTCTTCAACGAGATGATACCTTGTTGGATGTAAGTCCAATCAAAGTAGAAGGCTTATTAGCAGTCAATAAATCAGAATATTTACTTCATTACACTATTCAGGTAACTGTAACCGTTCCTTCATCCCGTTCTTTAGAACCTGTGGCTTTGCCAATGCAAATCACGGTCGATGAAGTCTTTATGACAAAAGAACAAATGGATACAAGAGATGAACGATTTGCAGCTGAAGAGATTATTTTATTGGACAAGCCAACAATTGATTTAGATGAATCTGTCGAAGACAACATTCTATTGTCCATTCCAATTCAAGTGCTTACAGAAGAAGAACAAAACAGTCAAGAAATGCCAAGTGGCAATGACTGGGAAGTGATTTCAGAAGAAGCATATTTGGAAAGTAAGCAGAAAGCAGCAGAACAAACAGTGGATCCTCGTCTGGCTAAACTATCAGAATTACTCAGCGATAATGCTGAAGAGGAAGATAACAGCTAGGTTGGAATATATTGTGTATGTAAATACACGCATCTTTACAAGGAGGTGGAACAACAATGGCAGTACCAGCTAGAAGAACTTCTAAAGCGAAAAAAGCAAAACGTCGCACACACTACAAATTAACAATCAAAGGCTTAAATGCATGCTCAAACTGTGGTGAAATGAAAAAAAGCCATCACGTATGTCCAGCATGTGGTCACTACGATGGAAAAGACGTAATGTCTAAAGAAGCATAAGCATAAAAACATTTTTTGAAATGTTGAATCCCCTAGGCTAACCATGGAGCCTAGGGGATTTGTATTTTTTTAAGAAAATATGAAGAAATTGGAAATTTATTGGCACTATATTGTTTTCATATGAAAGATAGTGCGTTATAATAGTGAGGATTATAAGAGAATGCTCATAGAATTTTCGTTGATTATAATATAGGAGGTCATAAAATGACAAAACAACAATTTGGCGTAGTCGGCATGGCTGTCATGGGGAAAAATCTTGCTTTAAACATTGAAAGCAGAGGCTATACAGTTGCGCTGTATAACCGTACAGGATCAAAAACAACAGAAGTGGTTGAAGAACATCCTGACAAAAACTTTCAAGCAACATACTCAATTGAGGAATTTGTGAATGCAATTGAAAAACCTCGTCGAATTATGTTGATGGTTAAAGCTGGACCTGCAACAGATGCGACAATCCAAGAATTGTTACCACACCTTGATAAAGGCGACATCTTAATTGATGGCGGTAATACGTTCTTCAAAGACACAATGCGACGTAATGAAGAACTAGCAAACTCAGGAATTAACTTTATTGGTACTGGCGTTTCTGGCGGAGAAGAAGGAGCCTTGAAAGGACCATCTATCATGCCTGGCGGACAAAAAGAAGCATATGAGTTAGTTGCGCCAATTCTTGAAAAAATTTCAGCTAAAGCAGAAGACGGTGAACCATGTGTGACTTACATTGGCCCAAATGGTGCTGGACATTATGTAAAAATGGTTCATAATGGGATTGAATATGGGGACATGCAATTAATTGCTGAATCCTACGATTTAATGAAACAAATCTTAGGTTTATCTGTTGATGAAATGGCAGAGATTTTCAAAGAATGGAACGAAGGCGAATTAGACAGTTACCTTATCGAGATCACGGCTGACATTTTGACACGTAAAGATGATGAAGGAACCGACCAACCAATCGTTGATGTTATTCTTGATGCAGCAGGCAACAAAGGAACAGGTAAATGGACAAGCCAAAGTGCGTTAGATCTTGGCGTACCATTACCATTAATTACAGAATCAGTATTTGCACGTTTTATTTCGGCTTACAAAGAAGAACGCGTAAAAGCAAGTGGCATTTTATCAAAACCTGCAGCCTTTAACTTTGCAGGCGATAAAAAAGAATTGATTGAAAAAATTCGCGAAGCATTATACTTTAGTAAATTAATGAGTTATGCGCAAGGGTTTGCACAACTCCGTGCAGCTTCTGAAGAATACGGATGGGATTTACCATTTGGTGAAATTGCAAAAATCTGGCGAGCAGGTTGTATTATCCGTGCACAATTCTTACAAAAAATTACCGATGCATATGAAAAAAATCCAGCACTTGAAAACTTGTTGTTAGATGAATACTTTGTAGAAATTACGAAAAAATATCAACAAGCCGTTCGTGAAGTTGTTGCGATTGCTGTTCAAGCAGGTGTTCCTGTACCAACATTCTCATCTGCAATTGCTTATTACGATTCTTATCGTTCAGATCGCTTACCAGCGAATTTAATTCAAGCACAACGTGATTACTTCGGTGCTCATACGTACGAACGCACAGACAAAGAAGGAATCTACCATTACAGCTGGTACAACGAAGAATAAACACGCTGGAGACCATGAGTGTGGCTCACCATGCTCATGGTTTTACTGTGGCTTAAAAAAGAACCAGACAGATTGAGTAGTAATTCTCTAATAAGTAGTAAGGAATAAAAAGGTTGAGCTTGAGTATAGCTTTTAAAGAGAAAGGACAATTAATCAAATGAGCAACATTTTAATTATTGAAGATGAAAAGAACTTAGCGAGATTCGTTGAGCTTGAATTAAAACATGAGGGGTATACGACAGAAGTACACTACAATGGTCGTACAGGATTGGAAGCCGCTCTTAACAACGAATGGGATGCTATCCTTCTTGATTTGATGTTACCAGAATTAAATGGATTAGAAGTATGTCGCCGTGTTCGCCAAGTGAAAAATACACCAATTATTATGATGACTGCACGTGATTCAGTAATTGACCGTGTTTCTGGCTTAGACCATGGAGCGGATGATTATATTGTTAAACCATTTGCAATTGAAGAATTGTTAGCTCGTTTACGTGCGTTACTTCGTCGTATTGATATTGAGGGCGATAAAAACGTTGCAAAACAAACAACGATTACATATCGTGACTTAACAATTGAAAAAGAAAATCGTGTCGTTCGTCGTAATTCTGAAATGATTGAATTAACAAAACGCGAATACGAATTACTATTAACGCTAATGGAAAACGTGAATGTTGTCTTGGCACGTGATGTGTTACTAAATAAAGTTTGGGGCTATGAAACAGAAGTAGAAACAAACGTTGTGGATGTGTATATCCGCTACTTACGAAATAAAATTGACGTACCTGGAGAAGAAAGCTACATCCAAACTGTCCGTGGAACTGGCTACGTTATGCGTTCGTGAGAACTAATTAATGAAAAGAACGATTAAAAAAGAACTGGAAGGCCCATCTTTAACTATAAAGTGGGCTTTCGCAAGTTCTTTCTTTATATTTGTAGTTTTTACCATTTTTGCGGTGATTACCTATAAGTCTTCTGTCAGTCTTATTGTTGCCAAAGAAAAGGAAAATGTCGAAGCAACGATTGCAGAAGTAACAAATCGATTAGCTAATGCCAATGAAAATTTAACGGTAACAGACGTTTTTGACTATTTAAAAACGCCGAGTGAAAGAGATGAAAACTACTATAATAAGCATACAGCAGTAGAAGGTTCGTTTATGGAAATGGACAGTTTCATATCTGAACTAGGACAACCAGAACTTTATTTATCTGTGTATGACACAAACCAAAAGCTAGTTTTTAAAACACAAAATGAATATGATAAGTTATTACAATTGGATCGACAATTACCTGTTGTTCGAACCGTTTTTGATAAAACCGGTTTTTATTCCGTGGAACCTATTTTTTCAAAAGAAACACGAGAAAAGATTGGCTATATTCAAGCGTTTTATGAACTTTCTTCTTTTTATGAAATTCGTAATCATTTATTATTAACACTTGTAGTTTTAGAAGTGATTTCTCTGATTGTAAGTAGTGTCTTAGGCTTTATCCTCTCTTCTTATTTCTTAAAACCATTAAAAGTATTGAGAGACACGATGGATACAATCCGCAAAGACCCGCAATCAGATGTCCACATGCCGGAGATTAATACGAGAGATGAGTTAGCAGATATCTCGGAAATCTTTAATGAAATGTTAGATCGTATGAGACGCTATATCGAACAACAAGAGCAGTTTGTTGAAGATGTTTCCCATGAATTAAGAACGCCCGTTGCGATTATGGAAGGCCATTTAAACCTTTTAAATCGTTGGGGGAAAGACGATCCTGAAATTTTAGATGAATCATTAAAGGCCAGTTTACAAGAAATTAGTCGTATGAAGAGTTTGGTCCAAGAAATGCTTGACCTTTCACGCGCTGAACAAGTGGACACCCAATATGCAAATGAACGAACAGATGCTAAACAAGTAGTCTACCAAGTATTTAATAACTTCCAATTGGTTTATCCTGAGTTTCATATCACATTAGATGACGATTTACCAACCGAAGTTGAACTGAAAATCTATCGTAATCACTTTGAACAATTGCTAATTATTCTATTAGATAATGCGATTAAATATTCAACAGATCGAAAAGAAGTGCATATTTCCATTTCTCGAACGATGAATGAATTTGAAATAGCTGTGCAAGATTTTGGTGAAGGAATCACTGAAGAAGACTTGGAGAAAATATTTGATCGATTCTATCGAGTAGATAAAGCCCGTGCAAGAAATAAAGGCGGTAATGGCTTAGGACTATCAATTGCAAAACAATTAGTCGAAAACTATAAAGGACGTATTGATGCAGAAAGCGTATTGCATCAAGGAACGATCTTTAGAATTTTTATTCCAATCGCTGGAATAAAAGAAGAGAGCAACGTACAATAAAGTACGTTGCTTTTTTTACGAATGATTAACGAACATTTCAGTAAGAGAAAAGGGATTATAAGATAAAGAAACGAATGTTTTCTTTGCAGAAAATATTCATCGTTCGAAATTGAAAAAAATGTTATTTTTCTGCAAAATAATAGTTGCGTTTTAGAAAAATCCTTGGTATATTAATATCTGTTCTGACAAACAGTTCGTTAAGAAAAAAGTTTTAAAAAGTTAAAAATTTTTCTTGACGAAAAGATAAATAACATGTTAGAATAACAAAGTCGTTAAAGAGATTGCTTTTAAATCAATCGTTTGATCAAAAAAACTTGTTATAAAATAACAAAAAAGTTTTAAAAAGTTGTTGACAAACAACTGAGATAATGATAAGATATAGAAGTTGTCACAACAGACGGCAACGACCGAGCGAAACAACTTAAAAAAACTTTTTCAAAAAAGTTCTTGACATTCAAATGAAAGTTTGTTATGATATAAAAGTTGCTGCGAGGTAACGTAGACCTTTGAAAACTGAACAAAGAATAGACGAACCAAATGTGTAGGGCGTCTTGATTCAATTCAAGACAACAAACATTTTTAACAAGCAAGCAATATGCTAGCAAACAAATTGAGCTTAACAATCGCAAGGTTGTTCTAACTTTTATTATGAGAGTTTGATCCTGGCTCAGGACGAACGCTGGCGGCGTGCCTAATACATGCAAGTCGAACGCTTCTTTCCTCCCGAGTGCTTGCACTCGATTGGAAAGAGGAGTGGCGGACGGGTGAGTAACACGTGGGTAACCTACCCATCAGAGGGGGATAACACTTGGAAACAGGTGCTAATACCGCATAACAGTTTATGCCGCATGGCATAAGAGTGAAAGGCGCTTTCGGGTGTCGCTGATGGATGGACCCGCGGTGCATTAGCTAGTTGGTGAGGTAACGGCTCACCAAGGCCACGATGCATAGCCGACCTGAGAGGGTGATCGGCCACACTGGGACTGAGACACGGCCCAGACTCCTACGGGAGGCAGCAGTAGGGAATCTTCGGCAATGGACGAAAGTCTGACCGAGCAACGCCGCGTGAGTGAAGAAGGTTTTCGGATCGTAAAACTCTGTTGTTAGAGAAGAACAAGGACGTTAGTAACTGAACGTCCCCTGACGGTATCTAACCAGAAAGCCACGGCTAACTACGTGCCAGCAGCCGCGGTAATACGTAGGTGGCAAGCGTTGTCCGGATTTATTGGGCGTAAAGCGAGCGCAGGCGGTTTCTTAAGTCTGATGTGAAAGCCCCCGGCTCAACCGGGGAGGGTCATTGGAAACTGGGAGACTTGAGTGCAGAAGAGGAGAGTGGAATTCCATGTGTAGCGGTGAAATGCGTAGATATATGGAGGAACACCAGTGGCGAAGGCGGCTCTCTGGTCTGTAACTGACGCTGAGGCTCGAAAGCGTGGGGAGCAAACAGGATTAGATACCCTGGTAGTCCACGCCGTA